>JAIOPV010000160.1 GCA_021413735.1 Planctomycetota bacterium | reverse complement strand
CTGGGCTTCAAGAGATGGGATTGCCGTATGTGTCTGACCCGGCCGTGAGCAAGCACCTCGCGGCGTTCTTGCGGCAGCATGTTCCCACCGGCGACCCCGTTGACGCAATCCTCTTCAATGGCGGCGTGTTCCAGCCGGAAGTGCTGCGAGAGCGGGTCGTTGATGTGATGCGGCCATGGTTTGACCGCGACGCGGCGAAGTGGGATCCGCTGATTCTCACGAGTCCGTCGCTCGATCTCGCTGTGGCGTGGGGTGCGGCATACTTCGCGTGGCTGAAGCACTCCGGCGGGCGGCGAATCGGTGGCGGCATTCCGCGTTCCTACTACATCGCCATTGAAACCGACTCGCTTGGTCGCGGCGTTCACGCTCACAGCGTTCCGGTGCTATGCGTGGTTCCGCGGCGCATGCAGGAAGGCGACGAAGTGAAGATGCCTTCGCCGGTGCTGGAACTCGCACTCGGTCAGCCCGTACTGTTCCCGCTGTACACATCGACCGTGCGCGGCGATGACAAGCCGGGGCAAGTGCTGCGATTGCCGCCCGAGTCGCTGTTGCCATTACCGCCGTTGCACACGGTGTTGCGGGGCGGCAAGCGAACCGGCGTGAAGCAAGTGCCCGTGACGCTCGCGTCGAAGTGTACCGAGATCGGCACGCTGGAACTGTACTGCGAAACGAAAGAAGGCAACCGTTGGCGACTGGAGTTCAACGTTCGCGATGTGCTGCGTGAGCCGACCAAGGAAGACGAGGAGGCCGACGCCTCGAACGCGCTGATCGAGGTGTACCCCGAGGAGCGAGTGCAAGTCGCCGCAACACTGATTTCGCAGGTCTTTGGCGAAGCGCCCACTGCCGCTGCCGGTTCGCCGACACCCACCACAACTGAACTTCCCAAGCTGCTCGAAACGGCGTTGGAGTCGCCGCGTTCCGACTGGCCAACTGGTCTTTGCCGACGCGTGTGGGAGTTCCTTGAAGAACAAGCCGCGGGGCGTGGGAAGTCGCCGGGGCATCTCTCACGATGGTACAACCTCACGGGCTTCGTGCTTCGTCCTGGTTTCGGCGACCCCGTGGACCGCTATCGTGTCGAAGCGTTGTGGAAGCTCATCACGACGGGAGCAAGCGCTCCGACTGGCAATCTCAGTGGTGGAAAGAAGCCGCCGATCGTTCCGGAAGGCGGCGCGGATTACTGGATCATGTGGCGGCGTGTCAGTGGTGGCTTGAACGCGGCACTTCAACAGGCGTTGTTCACGCGACTGCGGCCCGCACTGCTTCCGGGGAAGGGCAAGGCGTTCTCGCGACCGCCAGCGAACGAGTACGCGGAGATGTGGCGAGCGGCTGCAACTCTGGAACGCCTCGACGCAAAGACGAAGGAGAATCTGGGCGTCGCACTGTTGCGTGATTGCAAGAAGTCGCCCGTGCCGGTGTATGCGTTCTGGTCGCTGACGCGACTCGGAGCGCGAGTGCAACTGTACGGCCCGCTGAACTCCGTGATTCACCCGGACATCGTCGAACAGTGGATCGAGGAGCTGTTGCCGTTCACGCCAGGCAACGAGAGCGAAAAGAACGGCTGGTTGTTCTGCCTGTCGCAACTCGCTCGACAGAGCGGCTTGCGTGCCGTGGATGTCAGCGATTTGACCCGCAATCGTGTGCTAAGCGTGTTGCGTTCGCATCCATGCCCGGCAGCCTGGAAACGCATGGTGGAAGAAGTGGTCGCGTCGGAGGGCGAAGAGGCAACGCGGCTATTTGGGGAAAGTCTGCCAATTGGGTTGCGATTGAGCAGCGGGTAAGGCCGCTTGCGGCTTCTCAACTGAATAATGTTTGACCAGCGCAAGGCGGCGGCTGACCAGCGTCCATACAGCGAACCCGGTGGTGGAATCGCCGGGCGACCTCAAGGAAGTCTTGCCCATGTTCGCTGAACCCACCAACCATCCCGGTCGCGTCACGGTTGTTGCTCCTGACGGAACGGAAACAATCAAGTCCGTCGATGTTCTGCCCGATTGGATGAAGTTCGCTCGCGGTCGCGATGGTCTCACGGTTCCGGTTGTGCTGATCGCCCAAGTTCGCAGCGGCGCCGGCTTCACCTTCCACAGCTATGGTTCCGATGGTCGCTTGGTGGCCGTCACCGCCTCGCTCGGCAACTCGCCGGTCGCACCACCTGATCGCGTTTCAGGCTGGTTCTGATTCGGTTGCGTCGAAGCTAACCTCTCCTCCAGCGAACGTGCGTCATGACGCAGTTCGCTGATTTCATTTTCCAGTTCCACGATCCGCTCGCCAATCTGTTTGATTCGCTTCTCCGGCGTGTGCCCAAGCATTCGAGCGATGAAATCCAGCAGCAACAGAGCATGCCATCCCTCGGCAGCGACTCCCCGCAGGCGGTACAGCCTTTCCATGCGGGCGAGCTGCGCCGGGCTGAGTGCTTGCCCTGCCCGAACAAGTCGAGCGAGCGCACCAACGTGTCCCTTCGTGAGCACGAACTCCAGCAGCGGAAGCACGACGATTGCCAGATCCAGCCAGTGCTCCATCGCGAAGCTGGAGGGCTTCGGATGTGCAGACGTCTTGATGATGAACTCCATCGCGAACGCCACCCAAATGACCGCGATTCCCACGTCGAGAGCGATGCTCAATTCAGGGGTGCTCTGCACGTCGGAGGAGCGGAAATACTCCAGACCGAGCACGGGCAAAATCATCAGCGCGACCAGGACCATCGGCCCCGCGAACGCATGTTCGAGGCGTTCGGATAACTCCTTGCCGTGAGGATGCCACCCCATTCGCGGCAACCAGATTAATCCGGTTCGCGAATCGGGAAGCGCCATTCGCCACGGCGGCACGAGGCACACCAGCGCGGCCCGTCGAATTACCGTGCTGATGGGTTGCGACCGATCACGCCGCACAACTCCCCACAGCACCTCAACGATGAACAGCGGCCAAATGATCAGCAACCCGCCGGCCACCGTGTCGCGTTGGGATTGAGTGATGGTGCCGCTGATTGTCCTGTGAACGATTCCGCCCACGAACACGAGGAACACGAGCGCGAGCAGGAACATGACTCGAGCACGAAACGTGTCGAACGCTATCGGCTTTGAGACGCCCTCGGGAACAGTTGCGGGGTTCATGAGGCAACCGAGGAAGGGTGTGGCAGGCTTCGTTGGAGGTTTCGTCCGGTTACATCTGTTGTCAAGGGAATGTCTGCATCTGCTCATCAAAATATCGACGAGTCTATATCATGGCATGGCATTCGTTCAAACCAGTAACCAGCACTGCGGAAAACGCCCATGCCAACGCCAGACGACGACCGACCCTGGGAGCAGCCTCGGGATCGCGAACCCGATGATTACGATGACCGCCCAAGACGGCGTCGCCGTCTTCCCGACGATCGAATCGATGATACCTCCAACGGGCTGGCAACAATCTCCCTGGTTCTCGGCATCATCTCGCTCTGCACAGGTCCGCTGTTCGGCTTGCCCGCTGTGATCTGTGCTGCGATCGCCATGGGGAAATCGAAGTCCGGAGCTGCAAAAGCCGGGCTTGTAACCGGCATCTTGGGAACGACGGTCGTGCCGATTGTGCTCATCGCGTTGCTCCTCCCAGCGGTGCAGAAAGTCCGTGAGGCCGCCGCCCGAATGACAGATCAGAACAACATGAGGCAGATGAGCCTTGCGATGCTCAATTTCCACGACACATACCGTGGAGTTGCCGCTCCCTACGCCTATGGCAACCGCGGGATCAATACCGATATGAGCTTTCGCGTGACTCTGCTCCCGTTCATGGAACAGCAATCGTTGGCTCTGCAATTCGACACGACGGTCCCGTGGGACAGTCCCAAGAATCGCTCGGCATCGAGCACAATCGTCAAGACATTCACGACGCCAATTGATGTGGACCCAAGCAGCGGCGAGACTCATTACCGCGTCTTCTACGGCGGCGGTGCGATGTTCCAAGAAGACGGCAGGCTCGTGTCATTCAACAGCGTCACCGACGGAACCTCGAACACGATCATGCTCATTCACAGCACTGAGCGGGTGCCGTGGGCCAGCCCACAGGAGATCAAATATAGCCCCACGGGTTCATTGCCGCCGCTCACGATAGCCGGCGCTCGCGGCACGAACGTTGGATTCGGGGACGGCATGGTTCGGTTCATCAAGCAGGACTCCCTCGACCAGAACATTCGCGCGGCGATCACGGCTACCGGTGGCGAGCGGTTGCCACCGGAGTGGTGATTTCGAATCCCGCTCTCCACAAAAGCCCACGGGCGAACCCGTGGGCTTTCTCGTTTCGCACTGCTACAACACCTCATATTGAGAGCCGTTTCACCTGGAGTTCCGCCGATGGCCACGTCCGCATCTGCCGATCCTTGGTTTCAGACTTTGTTCGCCGATCGCATCGGAGGTGCGAACTACGGCAAAGGCACCGACATCTACAAGTTCGAGAAGATCAAGCGTGCGAAGCGTAAAGCGATCACCGAGCACCCCGAGCGTAAGTTGCTCGACTTCGGCATCGGCGAAAACGACGACATGGCCGACGTGTCGGTGCGTGAAGCACTCACCAACGAAGCGAACAAAGTCGAGAACCGCGGCTACGCCGACAACGGCATCCAGAACTACAAGGACGCCGCGGCCGAGTTCATGCAACGACAGTTCGGTGTGAAACTCGACCCAGTAACAGAGGTGTGTCACTGCATCGGCAGTAAGCCCGCGTATGCCATGCTGCCTGCGTGCTTCATCAATCCGCACGACATCACACTGATGACTGTGCCAGGCTACCCCGTCGCGGGAACATGGACTCGGTATCTTGGCGGCGAAGTCGTCAGGCTACCGCTCAAGGCTGAAAACGGCTTCTACCCCGATCTCGATGGCTTATCAGCCGACGTGAAGAAGCGGGCGAAACTGCTTGTCATCAACTACCCGAACAGCCCGACGGGGGCGGTTGCCACGGCCGATTTCTACAAGCGAGTGATCGAGTTCGCTCACAAGAATCAAGTCGTGATCGTCCAGGATGCGGCACACATTCTGCTAAGTTACGCAGCCGAGCCGTTGAGTTTCTTGCAGATCGACGGTGCGAAGGAGGTCGGTGTTGAAGTCCACAGCATGAGCAAGGGCTTCAACATGATCGGCTGGCGGCTCGGCTTCGTGTGTGGCCATCCGAAGATTGTGCAAGCCTACGCCGACGTGAAGGACAACAGCGACAGCGGTCAGTTCATGGCGATTCAGCACGCGGCAGCACATGCACTGCGAACGCCTGGAATCCCGGTTGCAATCCGAGCGAAGTACAAGCGCCGCTTGGAGAAGCTGGTCGCGGCGTTGAAGCAGGTCGGCTTCAAGTGTTCGATGCCGGGCGGCACTTACTTCCTGTACACAAACGCACCCGTGGCGGCCGGTGATCGCGGTTTCGGCAACGCTGAAGAAGCGTCGCAATACCTGATCCACGACCAGAGCGTCTGCTGCGTTCCGTGGGACGACGCAGGTGCATACCTGCGGTTCTCGGTGACGTACATCGCTCATTCCGAAGCCGAGGAAGACGCGCTGATGGCTGAAACTATTGCCCGCCTGCGGGGGATGCGGCTGGCGTTTTAAGTGATCCTTGACTCACCGGCTTTCGAGCGGCGCGAAGGTCACCGAGCAACTTTTCAAACGTCTCGTTGGCCTTGAGTTTCTCGAAAGCTCGCATCGCCCGGATATCTTCCGGGTGCCGTTCGCGGTAATGATTCCGCACCGCGAGTTCAAACGAGGCGAGTGACTTCTGATACTCGGCGCTGGCCGCCGAGGGATCACCGAGTTCGGCGGATAGGGCGTAGGCCACGGCGCGGTCAAAGGCCGCACCAGGGTTGGAGGGGTTGAGTTTTGCAAGCGATTCCAGATGGGTCAGAGCAATCCTGAGTTCCTCTCGCGCCTTTTCTGGCTGGCGGTTCTTGGCATAGAACTGAGCGAGGAGAACGTGCGACTTAGCGACCGTTCCTAACGCCTCCGCCGTCCACGGGTTCGCATGGTCGGATGTATCTTGCGGCATGTTGCGGGATTCGAGGAGCATTTCCTCGACGCCGTCGTCATCACCTAAGAGCATCAGGAGCGCGGCGATTGTGTTGAGGTTGTCGCACACGTCGCGGCGAAACTCGATGTTCGACGGGTTGGCACTGCTGATTTCCTTGCGGAGTTTCAGCGACGTCTCGGCGAAATGCTTTGCGGTCGCAATCGCCCGGCAGTAGGTCTGAATTTGGGTGAAGTTCCCCCAGCCTCGCGAGAGTTGGAGTTTGGCCTCCCTCAAATCCTTCTCGGTGAGAACGTCTCGGCTGGCAAGCCCTTCGGCTCGTGGTGCAAGGGTGATCGCCTCGACGATCCGCTGCCGGATCCGTTGCGAATCCCAGTACGCCTTGTCGGCCTCGACGAGGCGGCGTTCGTCGAGCAGCACGTCGCCGAGATACCCATACCCACGGGCAAGGCCACGAAGATGAGCGACGGCAATCTTGAGCTTCGCAGGGGACTTCTTTCCGAGTTCCACCAGTTGGGGCACGCTCATTGTGTGGTATTCGCCGGCCGAAGTCAGCCGGAGGTTGATCGCGCGATTGTAGTCGTTGATCGCGTCAGACAACCGCCGTTTGCGTGCGTCCAATTCGCCGCGTAAATGCCACATATCCGCGAGGTATCCCGCACGGACCTTGTCCATATCCGGCTGGCTGACGTTGAGCAGCGTTTCCACGGTTGTGCATGCGGTTTCAGCCTCGCGGTCCAAGTTGCGTTCGTAGGAGACACGACCGAATTTCAGTAAGGCTTCGACCTGTTTGAACCGATCTTCCGGCGTGTTTTCCGCCAACGCCTGGTACAACTCGACGGCTTCCTTGTACGCTTCCCAGGCGTTCTCTTTGCTTCCCGTTTCGTGGATCATCGTCCCAATTTCAACCCACGCTTGTGCCAGCTTTTTCTTGTCCGCCCCCTCATGCTTGAGTTGCTTGTTTAACTCCTTGTAATACTTGAACAGTCCGGCCTTGAGGGGGTTGAGTTCCTTCGTGTTGGGCAGGTTCCCTTTCAGGATCATGTCGCGAATGCCTTCGAGGGCAAGCAAGGCTGCTTCGTTTCGTTCGCGGAGTCTCGCCACATTTTGGTTCTGAACCTGGTCGAGTTTCTCGCGGGCAGCCTTCTCCAACTCGTTCCGTTCCGTCTGGGCCGATGTCTCCTGTTCTCGCAGGGTTCGTTCGTATTCTTCCTTTTGCTGCCGGTTGTGGAAGTAGATCGCACCAAATACCAGAAGCCCTGCAACGAAAGCGGTCGCAACGGTTGTCGCGGCTTGCCAGGGTCGCCGTTTGATTTGCCGCCAGGCGCGTTCCCAGGACGGAGCAGAACGGGCGACGATCGTTTCCCCGTTAAGCCAGTGCCGCAGATCCTCGGCCAAGGCGCCCGCGGTAGCGTATCGCTGTGCTGGAGTCTTCCTGAGGCACTTGAGACAGATCGTTGCGAGATCCCGATGCAGTCGCGGAACGAACTGGCTCGGCGAGGCCGGCTCGGCCCAGCGAACTTGCTCCAACGTATCGACAAGGTTCACGCCTCGGAACGGAGGCCGGCCCGTGAGCATCTCGTACAGGATCGCCCCGAGACCGTACACGTCCGTCGGTGGGCCAAGTTGCTTGACTTTGCCCTCGGCCTGTTCTGGAGCCATGTAACTGGGCGTCCCCATGACCGCGCCAGAAGGGGTCATCCCCGACGAGACTTCGAGTTGCTTCGCCAACCCAAAGTCGGTGATTTTGAGAACCCCATCCTTTCCACGCAACACGTTCGCGGGTTTCAGGTCGCGGTGAATCACGCCCTTTTCGTGTGCGTGATGGATCGCCCGAGCCAGGATCTCCGCCATCTCAGCGGCTCGCCGTGGCTCCAAAGGTTGTGCGTTGAGTTCCCGATCGAGACTGCCGCCTTCGGCAAATTCCAGGGCGATGTAAGGCCTGCAATCGGGCGTCGTATCGATCGCAAAGATCTTGACGATGTTGGGGTGGTCCAGAAGTGCGATCATCTCCGCTTCGCCACGGAAACGGCTCGCCTCGAACGGATCCGGACTGCGCAGAACTTTGACTGCGACGAGCCGGCCGAGGTTCCGGTCGAGGGCCTTGTAGACGCGGCCCATTCCACCTTCACCGATCTCGCTGATCACTTCAAATTCGCCGAAACAGAGTGGATTCGCCGATGTTGGAGCGGGGAGTGTCCAACCAGGCCCAGTGGAAGCCTGTTCCTCTGTCGCTGGTGGGACGTGCGAGATGCTCACGGTGACCCGATCTGAGCCCGACGATTGCTTCGACATTCCCACGGTTGATTTCGCTCCCATTATGATTTGCGACAATTTCGGCTTGTCGAGTGAGCGAGTGAACGGCCGAGCCACAAACGTCGTTCGTCAGTAGCTCCGAAATACGCAATAATTCTATCCTGAAGAGTTGCGTTGGTGGGGTTTTCGGAAAGATTCGTTTGAACTCACCAAGGTTCAGGCCCGGCCTGCCCTTCCACGCGATCCCTCATGAGTAATACGCATAGACTAACATAACCGGACAATCCCGCACAACTTTCGACGCGGTCGATATTTCGACATCAAACCGCCATCATGTTGTGGTTCTGATTCACCAGAGGGTGATTTGCCTGAACTCCCGCTCCTGTTCCTGAGTCCGACCCACGCCAATTCCGGGGTTGCCGCCGTCACTGTGCGAACGCTTGGCGACGCTGCGGAGACGGAACGCACGGATTGGGTTGCGGTCGAGGAACCGTTGGAGATCGTGCTGGAATTCGGAGCGGTTGAAGATCGGGTTCGACGCACAGCGTCACTGACGATGCGAACGCCTGCAAACGACGACGAACTCGCAGTTGGATTCCTCTTCGCGGAAGGCGTGATTCGCGGTCGTGGTGATCTGCAACAAGTCGTTCCGTGCGGGCATCCGAATGCCGTTCGTGTCGAACTTCAACCTGAGGTCGCAGTCGCGTTTGATGGCCTCGAACGACACTTCGCGACGACATCGAGCTGTGGCGTCTGCGGGAAGACCTCGCTCGATTCGCTCGCCACGCGTAGTTCACCACTCCCAAACACGGACCGACCATTTTTATCGGCGGAACTCGTCCATCAGTTGCCTGGCATTCTTCGCGACTCTCAGAAGACCTTCGACCGCACTGGCGGGTTGCACGCTGCGGCGCTCTTCGATTCCTGCGGGAATCTGCTCGCTGTCCGCGAGGATGTCGGACGTCACAACGCCGTCGATAAACTGATTGGTGCGGAACTGCTCGCGGATCGGTTGCCACTGACGGATCGTGTGATGCTCGTCAGTGGTCGCGCGAGTTTCGAGTTGGCTCAGAAGGCTCTCGCGGCTGGAATCTCCGTGCTGGCGGCTGTTGGTGCGCCGTCAAGTTTGGCGGTCGAACTCGCCACGCGGTTTGGACTGACGCTGCTCGGCTTCGTGCGAGATAATCGGTTTAACGTCTACGCTCACCCTGGTCGGCTTCTCCCATGACCACACCCAACGCTTACGACGGAACCTGTCCCCCAGAGCCAGACACACTCAGTGTCGGCCATCCCAAGGTTGCCGCGGCTGGCTTCACCGCTGTCGTGAAGTCGATGGCGCACGTCTGGGGTGAAGCCGGCTTCTTTCGTGGCACACGGGCGCTGATGCTGCTGAATCAATCGTCGGGGTACGACTGCCCGAGTTGTGCGTGGCCCGATCCGGACGATGTTCGTTCACGGACGGAGTTCTGCGAGAACGGTGCGAAGGCCGTCGCCTGGGAAGCAGACACACGAAAGATCGGCCGCGAGTTCTTCGCCCAGTGGAGCGTCGAAGAACTCGCGAAGCAGTCCGATTACTGGCATGGGCAGCAGGGGCGATTGGTTGAGCCATTGGTGCTGCGTCCGGGGGCGGCGCACTACGAACCGATCACGTGGGACGATGCGTTCTTGCTCATCGCCGATGAACTGAACGCACTCGCTTCACCCGATGAAGCGCTCTTCTACACATCGGGCCGGGCGTCGAACGAGGCTGCGTTCCTGTATCAACTCTTCGCCAGGGAGTTCGGCACGAACAACATGCCGGACTGCTCGAATATGTGCCATGAGTCGAGCGGATCCGCACTGGGGCCAACCATCGGCATCGGCAAGGGCACAGTGAAACTCGACGACTTCGAGAAGGCCCAACTCATCCTCATCATCGGGCAGAATCCCGGAACGAATCACCCGCGAATGCTCACGGCACTTCAGAAGGCAAAGCGTGCGGGTGCTCAGATTGTCGTGGTGAATCCGCTGGTCGAAGCAGGGTTGCTGGCGTTTCGCAACCCGCAGGAAGTTCGCGGGATGCTTGGCTTCGGAACGCCGCTCGCGGATGTCTACCTGAAGGTGCAAATCGCAGGCGACGCGGCACTCTTGCAAGGCATCATGAAGGCGCTGTTCGCTCTCGACGCCATCGACCGCCCGTTCGTTGCGGAGTACACGGAAGGCTTCCCCGAACTACGCACCGCGATCGAAGCTGTGTCATGGGATTTCATCACGGAGCAGTCAGGGATCACTCGCGAGCAGATCGAAGATGTGGCTCGTCGTGTCGCGGCATCGGATCGCATCATCTGCTGTTGGGCGATGGGGCTGACGCAAACGCTGAACGCCGTCGGCACCATTCGCGATGTCGTGAATCTGATGCTGCTTCGCGGAGCCATCGGGAAGCCTGGGGCGGGGCTGTGTCCTGTGCGGGGTCACTCGAATGTGCAAGGCGACCGCACAATGGGCATCTTCGAGAGGCCACCGGTGTGGCTTCTCGATTCGCTTCAGAAGGAATTCGGATTCGATCCGCCTCGGCATCATGGGTTCGATGTGGTTGATTCGATCCGAGCCATGCGCGACGGCAAAGCGAAGGTCTTTGTCGCGCTCGGCGGCAACTTCCTCTCGGCGACCCCTGACACTGCCGCAACCGCCGCCGCACTGCAAAATTGTCGGCTCACGGCGCATGTTTCCATCAAGTTGAATCGCTCGCATCTCGTGACGGGGCGCACAGCTCTGATCTTGCCATGCCTCGGGCGAACCGAACTTGATCGGCAAGCGACTGGCGTGCAGTTCGTGACAACCGAGAACTCAATGGGTGTGGTGCAGAAGTCGCAAGGCAAGTTGACGCCAGCAAGCACGCAACTCCTCAGCGAGCCAGCCATCGTGGCACGGTTGGCGACTGCAACGCTCGGCAAACGCACAACAACGCCGTGGCTTGATCTCGTCGCGAATTACGACCGAATCCGCGAACGCATCGAACGAGTGATACCCGGCTTCAAGGATTACAACCAACGCGTGCGGCAACCCGGAGGCTTCTATCTGCCGAACGGTCCGCGTGATCGGGAATTCACAACGCCGAACAAGAAGGCGAATTTCACGGTGAACCCGGCACCAACGAACCGCCTCGAACCTGGGCAGTTGGTGATGATGACGATTCGCACGCACGACCAGTTCAACACGACGGTTTACGGTCTCGACGACCGTTATCGTGGCATCTCGCAGGGTCGGCGGGTGGTGTTCATGAACGCTGAGGATATTCGCGAACGCGGTCTGAAAGCTGGCGATGTGGTTGATTTGGTGAGCCACTTCCGGGGCGAAACGCGAGTCGCGCCGCGGTTCGTCGTGGTGGAATACGACATCCCGCGCCGCAGTGCCGCGACGTACTTCCCGGAGACGAACGTGCTAGTTCCGCTGGATAGCGTGGCCGAGACGAGCAACACGCCGACGTCGAAGTACATCATCATAACGGTGCAGCGCTCCGCAGGGTGAAACCGCGGGGTTTGTTGCCTCAGAGGGTGCCATGATACACTCAGTGTGCGGCGGGAACGCAGAGGAGAGTCGATCATGTTGAGTTGCAAGATCCTCGCCCAGATCGTTGTGGTGATGGCGAGTTGGATTCATGGTGGCCCCAATAATCGTCCCCCCAGCCTCAAACTCAGGATGCAGATCGAGTTGCTCAAGCGACAGTTTGAGGCACTTCAAACGTCCGAACATGTGGTGCGCGAAGGCCTCCACAAGAAGTTGGTATCATCCCGCGTGGCACTGGCTCAGACGCAAGACACTTTGACAGTTCTGCAAGCCCGCGACCAACCCAGCGCAGAAGATGTCAAGTGCATCGAATTGTTGAAGGATCTTGAGAAGTCCTATCAACAGGACATCGCGGCACTCGAATCGCAGTTGTTGCAACCGCGAATGCTCGTCGTGCCATCTGGTCGAAACCGGTGACACGTCTCGATCCACATTCGCACAGTCGGTATGACTGAAACCACGGAAGGAGCCGTCATGTCGTGGGATCGCGTTCGCGGGCACGGCGAGGCCAAGCAAACGTTTCAGTCCGCGTTCGCAAGTGGCCGCTTCGGCCAGAGCTATCTCTTCGTCGGTCCCGATGGCGTCGGCAAACGACTCTTCGCTCACGAACTTGCCAAGGCCCTGCTCTGCGAACGCCCACCGGCTCCGCTCACGGCGTGCGATTCATGCCCAGGTTGTGCCCAGGTCGAAGCCGAAACGCACCCCGATTTCCTGACGCTCCGCACGCCCGAGGGAAAGCTTGAACTGCCCGTCGATGAGATGCGGGCCTTCTGCTCGCATCTCTCACGCAAGCCTTCCCGCGGCAGTCGAAAGGTCGGCATCGTCGAGGATGCGGACGACTTCAACGCCGAGTCGGCGAACAGCTTTCTGAAGACGCTCGAAGAACCTCCGCCGGGTGCGGTGTTGGTGCTTCTCGCCACGGGAATGGATCGCCAGTTGCCGACGATTCTTTCCCGGTGTCAGGTCGTGCGTTTCCGACCGCTGAGTTCCACCGATGTTGCCGCGGTGTTGGCAGAGCAGGGGATCACGGATCCGGCAAGACGGGAGAAACTCGCTCGACTCTCGGGTGGAAGCGTGGCTCGTGCGATGGCTCTCGATGATGACGCGATCTGGCAAGTGCGTGAAGCGCTCATCGCGGGCGTGACAGCGGAGCGGCCGAACTTTGCAAGGCTGGCGGATGTGTGGACGAAGTTCGTGGAAGAAGCCGGCGACGATTCGGCAGGGAAACGCACGCGGGCGTCGGTGGTGATCGGGTTCTTCGTCGATGCGCTGCGGCACGCGTTGCGGTTGGCTCTTGGGGCGGACGTGGCGGGCATCGACACAACCGAGGAACCGCGACTCCGGGCGTTTGCACAGCGACACGGCCCCGATCGAGTGTTGGAGTTGATCGAGAAGTGCGTGGAGGCCGATTACCGAGTCGAGCGCCGCGTACAGTTGATTCTGGTGATCGAGTCGGTGCTGGAGCAGTTGACGAAGACCGCGAAGTGACGGCGTTGATTCCGGAAGCAGGGGATTGGTTCCGGGGCTGGTGGAATCCTTGGCAAGTTCATGAAGTTTCGACTCGAAAGCCACAAACGGCATCCCAGAAAAGGGATGCGTTTCGAGACACGATATTCTGATGGAGTTTCTTCCGGACGAATGGAATGGTTCCGGGTCTGCAATGGTTGGTTCCGGACGAGGGGTGGGGTAGTGGGCCGGAATCAACCACGGACTTCGTTATACCTCAACTCCTCGTGGTTCCTCTTGCGTTTCCATCGTCGTCGCTCTATTCCCCCGAGCATGAAACGGCTCGCAGTTCTCGCCGTCGTCTGTTTCCTGGCTGGGTGCAGCAATGCCCCAATCGCGGGCTTCCTCGATTGCGTCTGTCCGAGCAAACCGCCCGGACCACGCACACCTGCACCACCGCCACGCGACCCCGCCGATCGCATTCCACCGCCCGATCTTGGTGCGCCCGTGGGACCGTCACCGCGATCGGGGAACTGATCGTCACGCGGTCACTGTTGCAGCAACGATCTCTAAACGGACGCCGGCGATGAGCTTCGTCCATTCCTTGCGCCACGCGGTGAACGCCTTCCGACCCGCAGGCAACTTCGCACGCATCGACGCTATCAAGCCGTCGAATCCCTTCTGAAATCGCGGCCACTCATCCGGCACCGCGAGCTTCACCTTGTCCCGTAGCACGGTCAGCCGATCGCGACTCACGGCTGCGTCCTGAATTTCGCCGAGCAGTTCTTGGGCCTTTTCGACCGACGGATACACGGCATCTTTGAATGCTGGCGGGAAGGAACTCACAAAGATTTCCAGCGAGTAGCGGGCACGTTTGCCGAGGATGCGGAGTTGGTGCAACTCCTCCGGCTCTGTGGGGTTCGCCTTTACTTCCTCGTCGAACGCCGCGAGCAATTCGCCAAACTGAATCGCCGCGAGCGAACCGAAGTTCGGCAACTGCTCCTTGTCTTCCGGGTCACGCGCGAGCGTCGGCAGTTCAATGCTCGCCTCGCTGAACTTCGGGCCAGCAATGATCGCAGCGTCGGCGAGCCGCGCTTGTGCGGTCGTGCGTTCGCCCATCGCATAGCCAAGAAGGAAGTCGAGTGCAGGCTTACCTGCTGGCGTTGAGAGAGCCTTCGCGGCGGGTAAACTCATGCGGAAGACATCCCAATCGCGTGCGTCGCCCGCAGCCTGGCGAATCGTCCGCAGATGTTGCTTCACCAGTTTGAGTTGCTTGCGAGGCAGGCAGTCTTTGAAGATGCGTAGTGCTGCGGATGCTCGCCGTGTTCCGACTCGCAACTGGTGAACGTGTTCAGGGTCGTGGTATGGCCGTTCGATGACGTTCGGCAACTCCTGACGCACCACCTCGAACCGCGCCGACAGCACCGCTTTTGCCGCATCCGCAACCGACATCTCGGGCGTCAGGCCGCTGATCCATTTTCCATCTGCCATGATCTTCCTCGCGTTCTTAAAGCATACCCGCACTCGCGGATAGACTTGTCACGCTCCATACAGTTCGGTCACCTGAGCGGCCTGCTGACGTTCAGCCAGGAAATCGCTCACGACTTTCGTTTCGGCAATCAACACATCGACCTGCTTGCGTTCTTCACGCAACGCAGCAGCGATATCCACGGGCACCTTCAGGTAGGCACGCTCGAGTTCTTCGGTCATCCGCGTGGCGAGTTTAGTGCGGAACCGCTCGCGAATCGCCTGCCAGCGGATCGGCAACAGCATCAGGATCAGCAAGTGAACCGCGATGATGACGACCAGCGGAATCAACGCGATCAGCGACATCTCGAACATGCCTGGCGTGATCTGATGCACAATGAAGTTGAACAGCAGCGTGCCAGCCGTCACGATCAGCGCCAGCTCCGGAAGCGTGTTCGCCATTGTCGTGAGCGTGCCCCGTAAGACACGTCGCCAGCCAGTGGGGTTCGTCGCTTCGCGTTCCACTTCCGCAAGCGAGTCGATCACGGCACGGGTCACGCGGTCACGCCAGTCCATGCGGCCAACGGCGGAAGTCGGATCGTTCAAGAGCGCGAGTGGAAAGCCGCGCTGATCGCCTTCAACCAGCAACCGGTTCACAAGTGCAGTCGTGCGTTGATCCAGGACACGCTCACCGGCGCTGCGGGCACATTCCTGAACGAACTCCCCGAGGTTCCACTCGACGGGCGTTTCGACTTTCGCACCCGGCAGGATTCGCCCCGCGAACGGAATACGATCCCGCAGGCCACTCTTGGAGTAACGCATTCGTGTCGAGAACCGCAGATACGCTGCCATTAGCCCGCGATACCGCTGCTGATCCTCGACACTGAAATGATGCTCCACTTCCGTCTGATACGGCTCTAGTGTGCCGACGAGAACTTCGCCTTGAACATCGGCTTCAGCCGCGAGCGTCTGCTTCCAGGCGTCTTTCACCTTCTCGGATTCGGCAGTGAGATCGGGCGGTCGGAGGCCATCGACGACACGGGAAACCGAGGACAGAAGTTGCCCAACGCCGCGTGCCTTGACCGCCTCGATCTCCAGGCGGGTCAGGCCGAGTTCGAGCCAGTTCCGGAGCAGCGTGAACTGTTCGCCTTCAGGCAGGTCCGGCGGCGTTGGCGGTGGCCATGTACCAGACTTCGCGGCCGAGTCGATCCACAGTTGCGCCGTCGTGCGGAACAGCAGCGGGTTCGCGAAGCCTTCATCCTTGAGGTCTTTGAGGAGGTCTTCGTCGGGGCGAAGGCCGCTCTCGCCGGTGACGCAGCGATCCCACTTGTTCAGCACGAACGCGAACGCTCGCCGCTGCCGCTGCTCCTTGAACAGATCCCAGCCGAGCTTGTCGTGGTACTTCTCCTGAGAACCGACGTACAGCACAATGTCGGCGATCGGCAGCAATGCCTTCAGTTTCTCGCGGTTGGCGAGGTCGTTCGAGTCGAGGTCGGGCGTGTCAACGATGATCTTTTGTTCGAGGCCGGCACGGTCGTGCTGGGCGAGTCTGCACAGTCGCAATGCCGGATCGAGGCGATCCGAACGTACCGAGTTGTGGAAGTACACCACCGGGTCGCGGGTAGTCGGGCGTGTGAACGCCGCCTGTGCGATCGGTGCCCCTGAGAGTGCATTCAGCAGCGAAGACTTCCCGACGCCGGTGCCGCCCATGAGCATGATCGTCAGCAGCGGTTTCTCGACGTCGAGGGCGTCGCCTTGGCGTCGGAGGTCGTCGGCGAGTCCTTCGAGTTCGGCTCGCTGAAGCATCGTGAGCGGGAATCGACGGCGAGTGTCGAGCCACGTCCGCACTTGCCGCTCCAACCCGCGGAGCAGGGGAGCGAGTGTGCGAAGCAGCGGTTGCGGCTCGGCGACTGTGGCGGCTTCGCTCATGGCGTAGTGCTATCTTTCGGGGCTTCGGTCAGAACACCGGGCGGCAATGGCAGAACTGATGGCGTTGGCGGCTTGACTGGAACCAACTCCGCGGCCTTCGCTTTCACTCGCTGTTCCATCTGCCGAATCGTTTCGGGGACGCGGTGCAACACCTGCTGCAATTTCTCGATGCTCGAACCGCCGGTCGCGGGCCACTCCGCGAGCCACGTTGAAAGCGGCGTTGTCAGCACGCCAGAGACAAGCGTTTCTCGCTGATGCCGCACGCGAGCACGGGCACCTTCAGCGACCGCTCGCACTGCCAGTTCAGTTGCCTGATGCGTGGCGGACACCAGAACCGGAATCAGGAGCAGATACCATCCAGGCGGCCACGTCAGAGCCACGACGCTGCCAACCGCCACGAGATCGACAATCAGCTTGCCGCTGCGGAGCGAGTACAGCAACGCGGGCCGGCCCTCCAAGCCCTCAACCAGCTTCTTGCCGGCTTGCTCCAACTCGTCGGTTTCCTTCATCTCAAAGTTGCGTAACTCCTGATTGAACCGCTCGCGGGCCTGCGGACCGAGTTCCGTGTCGAAGCGAATCGCGATCTGCTTCCAGACCGCGTGCGTACTCGATCGCCGCAGTGCCTCTGCTTGCAGCTTGTCGAGCCAGCCTGTTAGCGACGCTGTGAGTACGGTTTGCTCGGAGAGGTTGAACACGTCGGGTCGCACGATCAAACCCGCGACGTAATCCCGTGTCCAGCGGTATGGCGAGCGCAGCAGCCAGATGAAGCCGCCCAGCATTCGGCCCGCGCCGGGCAACTCCAGCAAATCCATGAGCTGATCGCGGTAACGATCGAACCTGTGGAACTGCTCGCCAGACAGGAACTCGTTGCGGTAGCGCTCCTCGAATTCCGCTTTGCCACTGACCACGGCCGACTTCCAGGCGTCGAATTCCGCGAGGTCTTTGCGGGCCACATCGAGCAAGCCAGCGCCAGCGGTGCTGAGAAACTTCGCCGCGTTGGAGACGGTGCGGATTCGCATACTGGCATCAGAATCCACCGCCATGAGAATCTGATTCAACAGCAGCACGCGATGCTTGGCTCCGGCTCCGCTCGGGTCGGTGCGTTCGCTCTGCGGCATCTGCGGGAACGCGATCACCGGCACGGCAGGCGTTGTGCCGTCCGGCAGCTTCGGCAGGCGGCCCAGAATCTCGCGTTTGAAGTGATCCGTGAGCGCAGCGGCGTCCGGCTCGCGAACCTTCGTCAGCACGACGACAACAGCCTTGCCAGCCTTCACGAGCATGTGTAAGAACTGCGTCGGCACCTCGTCGTTGTAGCGTTCATCGGAAGCCACATAAACGATCACATCGGCGAGGGCAGCAACTTCGAGCAGGCGGTTGACATAAACCAACGAGGCCCAGGTCGTCATGTCCGGGCAGTCCCAGATCACGAAGTCAGACAGCGGATCGGCGTCGCCGGATTTTGACACCGGAATCCGCTTCACCTGATAGACGTCTTCGTCAGCGTTCGCGGGCTTCTCGCCACTGAGCCGATTCAGCGAACCCATGAAGCCGATGTAGGTCGGCCACTGGAATGCGGGACCGGTGGGCAGGAACGCCGTTGGGTGTCGCGTGTAGCCAGCTTGCGGGTTCGCTTCCGCAACGACCGTGCCCGAGAGGAAGTTCACCACGGTGCTTTTCCCAGCGCCAGCACCACCCACAACCGCGATGTGCAACGGTCGCGCAGGCTGCCCTTCAAGGAACGGCCCAATCACGTTACGCGTCAGCGCCGAAGCCAGACGCAGCGTCCCCGCGTGCGCCGACAGTTCCGGTTGCCGACGGCAATGGTCTTCGAGCCAGCGCAGATCGTCGGCAAGCTGCCCGACTGCGGAACGGTGTTCGGTGGGTTCCATCACATCATTTTACAGACGGCGGGTAGAATGTCGCTGTAGCCTGACGTTCCGCGAATTGTCAAGCACACTCGGATGGTTCCGGCCCACTTCCCCACCCCACGCCCGGAACCATCCATTTCAGACCCGGAACCATATCACTCGTCCGGAAGAAATAGTGTAAGAATATAGCGATCGCGTCGTAACATCAATCGGGATTGGTGTTTAACTGCGAAACGCAGATTTACTGCCGCTGTGGGGCTGACGATCCACGGCGAACGCTTCCAGAGGAACGCACGTCGGCTTTCCTGTTAACAGTTCAGTAATCGCCTGAGCAGTGCCGACCGAAAGCTGCACACCAGCCCGGAAATGACCCGTCGCCACGAAGAGGTTATCCCATCCCGGCACCCGCCCAATGAACGGCAACCCATCCGGCGACCCCGGCCGCAACCCGCTCCAACATTTCACCAGTTCCGCCGACGCCAACGCAGGCACGGTGCGAACCGCGAGTCCGATCAACTCGGCGACAGCCTCGGCGGTGTTCGCCTTCTCGAAGAATGCTTCCGGCTCCTCGGTCGAACCGATGAGAACGTGGCCATCTAACCGCGGCACAAGGTAACGCTTACCAAGCATCAGCACGCGGGTGACTATGCGAGTGGGCGTCTTCAGCAACACGATCTGCCCGCGAACGGGGTGAATGCCGGCAGGTCGTCCAAAACTATTCAGAAACAATTCACTCCAGGCGCCTGCAGTGAGAAGATAACGATCCGCTTGGTGGGTCGTACCGGCCGACAGTAACTCGATGGCGGGGTTGTTGAGATCTGGGCATCGTCTCCAGGTCTCGATACGCAAGTTTGGCCGAAGCGTCACGCCCACCTTCTCGCATGCCACGACCAACGCCTGGAGGTGCCGTGGGTTTCGCACCTGCCCGCAGCCCGGCAGCAGATACGGTTCGCCCGCAACTTCCGCGAGAGCTGGCTCGAATGAACGCAGCGCTCCCCGCGACAACTTCTCGAACGCGATGCCTTCGTTCTCCCAAAGTGGAAGCACGTCCGCAGCTTCTTCCGCGTCGAGGAATTCAATTCCGCCACAGCGAAGGTAGCCGTTGTCGATTCCCGTCAGTTCGCGAAGCTCCTCCGAGAAGCCCGGATATCGCATTGAACCAATCGCTCGCAAGCGGTCAATCGGGGTAGCTGCCGCGGCTGGGTTTCCTGGCGGAATGATGCCCGCACCGGCCCACGATGCTTCTTTGCCGAAGTCGCCACGGTCGAACACCTCGACAGACAAGCCCGCCTTCGCCAGGAAGTACGCGCAGGTCAGCCCGATGATGCCGCCGCCAATGATCGCCACGTCCGGATGCTTCGCCATGCGAGAATTGTACGGCTCCGGTTGACGTTGACTCCCCACCCTCACCACGGCATATCTGCCGCGAGTTGTCGGGATCACGAACGAATCTGATTACAGGGGGTGGGCGATGTCGCGGGTCGCACTCTTCGCGGTGATAGCAGGAATGGCAACGACCTTCACGTTCTCAGCACAGGCTGCGAACCCAAAACCAGAAGACGATCTCGCGTCGTTGCAGGGCAACTGGAAACCGCTACAGTGCGAATTCCAGGGCGTGCCGCAGATGCCTGCTGACGTGATGAAGCAAGTCACTAGCGTGTTCGACAAGAACGAGTATCACCTGTACTTCGTGGATCGGTCCGTTATGCCTCCGAAGGTTCTGCGGCTCGCGCTTGCGAACATCAGTCTCGACGCTGCGGCAAGCCCGAAGACGATCACGTTTGAGTTCGCGCAAGGTCCGCTGAAGGGCAAGAAACTCCACGGCATCTACGAAATCGCAGGCAACCAGTTGAAGATGTGCTACGGCCCTGAGGAGAAGCCAAAGCCCACCGAGTTCAAGGCCGCCGCGACGAGTGGCTGTTTCCTTGAGACGTGGGCACGGCAAGTGAAGTGATTTCTTTGGCGAGCGGAGGACGTCAGTCCTCCGGTAAGTGCCCGTAAATCAATAATCGTTACATTTGACCAGTCCAGCGGGTCAAGCACAACGGTATGATGTCAGGATGACTACCGTTGAAAAACTTGAGCAGAAATATGACTTGTTGTTCCCGCACCTGAATGATCACCAGCAGTACCTTGTCGCTGCCGTCGATGCGGAACAATTGGGGCGAGGAGGGATTGCCCTCGTGGTCCGGGCCACGGGTTTGTCTCGTCCCACCATCTCTCGTGCCATTCAGAGTCTTCGTCAACCGCCCCTCCCCGTTGATCGGGTCCGGCAACCCGGAGCCGGACGCAAGGAACTGGTCGAACATGACCCACACCTCATCGAAGCCTTGGAAGCTTTGATTGACCCAGAGGCTCGGGGCGATCCCATGTCGCCTTTACGCTGGACCTGCAAAAGTACACGCCATTTGGCACGTCTGCTCACGGCAAACAAACATCGAGTGAGCCATGTGAAAGTCGCTCAGATGTTGCATGCTTTGCACTACAGTTTGCAAGGGAATGCCAAGACCCAAGAGGGGAAACAACATCCGGATCGGGATGCCCAGTTCCGCTACATCCAACGCCAGAGCAAGACCTTTCTGAGACACAATTGGCCCGTCATCTCAGTCGATAGCAAGAAGAAGGAACTGGTCGGAAACCATGCAAATTCGGGGCAAGAATGGCAACCGCAAGGTCAGCCTGAGCAGGTCGATGTGCATGACTTTCCCGATCCAGACGTGCCCAAAGCAGTCCCTCGTGGTGTCTATGATCCCCAACACAACTTGGGGTGGGTCACGGTGGGTTGTTCGCATGATACGGCGAGCTTTGCGGTGGAGAGTATCCGCCGTTGGTGGCGAGAGATGGGCCAACCGCTGTATTCCAAACCGAAGAAGTTATTGGTGTGTGCGGATAGCGGTGGCAGTAATGGTTACCGCCTTCGTTTATGGAAGTTGGAACTGCAACGGTGGGCCAACGAAACGGGGTTGGATGTGGTGGTCTGTCACTATCCACCGGGAACCAGCAAATGGAACAAGATCGAGCATCGTTTGTTCTCCTACATCACCATGAATTGGCGAGGTCGCCCGTTGATCAGCTATCAGGTGGTCGTCAATCTGATTGGGGCTACGACAACAGAAACGGGGTTGCGAGTGCAGGCAGAGTTGGACACAGAACTCTATCCCACCAAGGTGAAAGTCACTGATGAACAACTGGCAACTGTAGACCTACATCCACACCACTTCCACGGCGAATGGAACTACACGATCAAACATCAAGAAACTGACTAATATGCAACGGGTAATCATTTACGGGCCCTAATTGCCGAACAATCCAGTAAGCGCGAATAAACAACCGGAGGACTGACGTCCTCCGCACGCCCAGACGTACAATTCCAGTTGCCGCGAACCCCTTTACCCAAAGGGGTGTCCTGCGTGCATGACCACTGCAACCGCCGAACTCACTGTTGTTGAATCCGACATCATGGATGCTCACACCCTCGATTTGCTCGGGTTCGATAAGGTCCGCGCACTGCTCGCCGACTATGCTGCGTCGTCGCTCGGTCGTGATCTCGCGCTGCAAATCGAGCCAAGTCTCGATGCCCCGACGATCCGCACCGAGATGGGCTACACGACGGAAATGGTCACGGCGCTCGGGCTGGGTCAATCGCCACCGTTCGCGGGCCTGCACGATGTGAGGTTACTTGCTCGTCGCGCTGCCATCGGCACCATGCTGACAGCCGAGCAACTCATTGAAGTGGCCGAAAGCCTGAACTGCACGGGTGCCATTTACCGCTATCGAATGCGGCTCGCGGAGAATCTTCACGGCTTGATCGAGATGCTGTCGGGCATCGAAGACCTCGGCACCGTCGGCAAGAGTATCGGCGGGTGTATTGACGGTCGCGGACACGTTCTCGACATGGCGAGTCGCGATCTCGCAACTGTTCGGCAGAAACTGTTCGATCTCGACGAGAAGGTGAAGGCCGAGATTCGGCGACTTCTCCGCGATCCAGAATTACGCAAGGCTCTGAGCTATCCGAACGCGACCGTTCACGGCGATCACTACGTTCTTCCCGTCTCCGTCAACTATCGACACAAGGTACAGGGCGTCGTACACCGCATGAGCGGCACCGGCGAAACGGTGTTTATCGAGCCAGCGAGCGTCGCGAATCTCAGCGTGGAACGGGTGGGTCTCAAAGCCGATGAAGACCGTGAAGTGAAGCGCGTTCTGAGGCGACTCAGTGCCGAAGTGGGCAGAGTAGCGAAGCCGTTGTGTTACTCGCTCGACGTGATCGCGAAGCTCGACCTCATCACCGCGAAGGCACGCTACAGCCGCGACTTCGGGATGTATCCGCCGGACGTGAATACCGAAGGTCGCCTCTGGCTCCGCAACGCACGTCACCCAATTCTCGAAGCGATCTTCCGCAACGAACCTCACACGAAGGCGGAAGGGGGAGGGCAGAAGGCGGAAGAAGAAAAGCCATTGTCTGACTCCGCCCTCCGCCCTCCGCCTTCCGCCCTCCGGAAGGTAGTTCCGATTGATCTACGGTTGGGCATTGGTTTCAACCTGCTCATCATCACGGGACCGAATACGGGCGGCAAAACGGTCACGCTGAAAACGACGGGGTTGCTCTGCTTGATGGCTCAGTGCGGAATGCATTTGCCGGCGGGGGAGGGGAGTCTGGTTCCGGTGTTCAAGCACATCCTCGCGGACATCGGCGACGAGCAAAGCCTGGAACAATCACTCAGCACGTTCAGTTCGCACATCTCACGTATCGCCTCCATCTTTGAAACAGCCACCGCCGATAGCCTTCTGTTGTTCGATGAACTCGGAGCGGGCACCGACCCCACAGAGGGAGCCGCACTTGGGCGAGCGATTCTCGATCAGTTGGACAAGGTGGGTTGCCGTGCGATCGTGACAACGCACCTTGGCGACCTGAAAACGTATGCGTTCAACAACGAGCGTGCCGAGAATGGAGCAGTCGAGTTCGATGTGGAAACGATGCGACCGACGTATCGCCTGCACATCGGACAGTTCGGCATGAGCAACGCGTTGAAGATCGCTCGCCGGCTGAAGTTGCCGAAGGAACTGCTGAAGCGAGCGCACAAGTATCTGAAACGTCGGAAGGGAAAGACGGGCGAACTCGCGCGACTTCAGCAACTCCGTGAGGAAGCGGAGAAGGCAAAGGTCGATGCGATGGCAGCGCGACACGAGGCCGACAAGGAGAAGGAAGAATTCGAGCGTCGTCGTGGGGCGTTGGATCGCGAGCTTGCGGAGAAGGCGGCTCTGAACGAGGCGCGTGCGAATCTCAAGACTGGCGAGGTTGTTCGCGTGTCGCGTTTTAATTCGACGGGTAAGGTCGTGCGTGTGGACTCGAAGAAACAGACCGTGAAGGTGAGCGTCGGCTTGGGAGAATGGGAAATCCCTTTTGAAGAGATCTTCCCAGAAAAGTGACAACGAAACATAATCACAGGAAATTCAAGTCGTTTAAGTGATTGACAACGGGCGGAATCGGATGGTAATATCTTGGAATCATTCCAAGAAACCCGGTTGCACCAATGGCACGTCCCAAGAACACCACAGCAAGCTACTTACGTCACAAGCCAAGCGGGAGGGCGCGGTTTGTCTGGACTGATCCCGCCGGGCATCATCACGACAAGTTGCTGCCCGGAGAGTTTGGAAGCCAAGAATCGCGTGATGCCTTTGCCCGTACCATGTTGGAATGCACCGTCTCACCGGCGGCCGTTGCTCGCGAGAAGAAACCCAACGCTTTCGGCCTCGCGGAACTTCTCGTTCGGTATCTGTCGCATGCCACGATGTACTATCGGGACCGAGACGGGAAAACCGCGTCGGCGCTTGTCGAGGTGAAGCTCGTCATTCGTGCAATTCGGAAACTCTATGGCGACATCGACGCAACCGACTTCGGCCCTCTGAAGCTGCGAGCCGTCCAACAGAGTTGGGTAGTCGATGGGCTTTCGCGGGCGGAGTGTAACAAGCGGCTCGGAGTCGCGAAGAGAATGTTCAAGTGGGCGGTTGCAGAAGAACTGATTCCGCCGTCGGTTTTCCAGGCTCTCAGCACGGTCGGCGGGTTGCAGAAGGGGCACACGCTCGCGCACGATCCCGACCCCATCGGACCCGTCGAAGATGATATCGTAGACGCAACACTCCCATTCGTTACCCGGCATGTTCGCGGACTGATCGAAGTTCAGCGCCTCACGGGTATGCGTCCCGGTGAAGTGACGCGGCTCCGCGTTTCGGAGATCGACACCAGCGGCGACGTGTGGGTATTCCGACCCAAGAAGCACAAGAACGAACACCGGGGGCACACGCGAGCTATCGCCATCGGCAAGCGGGCACAGGATATCATTGCGGCGTTCCGCACGGCCGACGACACCGAATACCTGTTCAGCCCTCACAAGGCGATGCTGGAAGCGATGGCGGCCCGATCTGCGAAGCGGAAAACGAAGGTATCAGCCAGCGAGAAAAGGAAGCTCGCCAAGCTGAAGAAAAATCATCGGTACAACGACCGGTACACAACGGTTCGGTATGGCATCGCCATCGCCAGGGCGTGCGACAAGGCATTCCCCGCGAAAGCCCCGTTGTGTCAACGCGATGACGAGACGCAAGCCAAATGGAAGGCGCGGCTGACACCGAAGCAACTTGAAGAACTGAAGGCTTGGCAGGACACGCACCGCTGGGCACCGAACCGATTACGGCACACGTTCGGCACGAAGGTGCGGAAGGCGCACGGGCTCGAAGCCGCACAAGTCACGCTCGGACACGCGCACGCGAACGTCACCCAAGTCTACGCCGAAAAGAATGAAGCCCTCGCGGTCGCAATCGCAGAGAAGATCGGATAAGCCTCGAACACCTCGACAACCCGGCTTGACACGACCTCAAACACTTCGACCCCGGCAGCGTTGGTTCGCTGCCGGGGTTATTTCGTTCCCCACCTCAATCTACACACAAATTCAGATGTGAACACAATTTCACTCCGCGCGGCACACGCGCGGAAATTTTTTTGAGGGGTCCAACTGCAAAGGAATAGGTGACAGGTTGCACACGGTGCAACGATCCAACCCAAAGGGGCAGAACGATGCTTGAAGCGACACCAAAGGCAATGACATTCGCAGCCGTCGCTCGACGCTTTCCGGGTCGCAATGGTGGACACGCTCACCGATCAACGGTCGGGCGGATGGTGGATCACGGAATCCTTCTTCCGAATGGAGAGCGGATCAAGCTCCGCGCCATTCGGTTCGGTCAGAGTCGTTTCGTCACCGAGGAAGCGCTAGCCGACTTTCTCGAACGGTTGAATCCGGAACAGTCTGCCGACGAAGCTCAACCACGAACGCTCTCAGAGCAGCGGAGCGCCACAACGCGGGCTTGCCGTGAACTCGAACTGATGGGCGCATGAAACACAGCGAGGTGGTTCCGGATGCCACTCCGGAACCACCTCGCTGTGTGAACTCAACCCGTTTCTTTCGGACCCTGAACCGATGACTCCGTGTCGGTGCGTAAACCGGCCGGGGCAACTGCGAGCGTTAATGCGGACGACATCATCCCAGACGGGGAAGAAAAGCGCAAGAGCAAATCATCCACGAATCAGGAAGCCCGTTGTGGTTCCGTTCGTGGGCGGGCTTGCGGCTGAGTTCGCTCGGAGGTGTGCAGCCGATCCGGTTCCGTCGTACTCGACGCGGCCGGCAGTAGTCGCGCGGGCGGGACCGTTCCGAGATTACATCGTCTCGCGGTGGGGATGCCTCGCGGAAGGGGTGACCCGGTGAACAGCGTCTACCCGGAACGTCCGAGGTTCTTCGCCCACAAATTTTGCCGGCTGATGGGGAAGGTGTGTCTTGGCGGCGACATCGGCCCCGATGCTTGCTGGCTCTTGGCGTTCATCGTGAACACTGAAGACGCGGCCGGCTATCGGCGGGCGGTGACGTTCTTCAACGATGACCTCGCAACGCGAACCGGGCTGAGCCTCGCGGGAATGAAGCGTCTCCGAGACAAGGCGGTCGAGGCCGGATGGTTGAACTACGAACCCGGTGCGAAGGGACGCGCGGCCCGTTACTTCGTGACGGTACCAGCGTGGGCGGATGGGTTGGATGACGTCCCCGGTGATGAGCGGGCGGGTTCGCTTTCTGGCGGGATAGTGGCTCAGGGTGAGCCAGAATCCCACCGACAAGCGGACGGAATCCGGACGGAATGTGAGCCACATTCTTCCCTATCCCTTTCCCTTACCAAATACCCCCCGGCTGTCGCCGTGGAGGTGGTGAAGGAACAGACCCCGGAGACAAAACCAAAACCCGATCCGAAACCGAAGCGGTCGGCACCGGATGCTTGCCCGATGTTCGCGAAGTTCTGGGAAGCCTACCCGAACCGCGTGGACAAGCCGGCAGCGATGAAGGCGTGGGGCAAGCTCAACGTGGACGACACGATGCTCGCCGACATCCTCGCGGGGTTGGAACGATACAAGGCAGCGAAACAGGAATGGCAGGCGTGGAAGCATCCGGGCCCGTGGCTCAATGCTCGCCGATGGGAAGACGAACCGCCTCGAACGGTCGGGCCGCCGGGTGAAGCAACGCGGATCAAGCGGGCATCGGACAACCCGATGCTGAACCCGGAATATCTCTCACAACTCGCGGGGGCTGGCTGTGGTCGCAACTGAGACGTTTCGGGATTGTGCGAATGACGTTGACCGGGCAACCGGCATTGAGCGGCACTTGCTCGGGGCTTGTCTGTGGAGCGACACACGCAACGGCGACGGGCTGGATAGGGCGGCTGAAATTGTGACCGTAGCCGACTTCGCCGTTCACGCTCACGGGTTGGTGTTCAAAACAATGCTCGCCTTGCGGGAAGAGAATTCCCCGGTGACGGCGGTGACCGTTCACGAACGGATGTCGGGAGATGGTACGGCGGTTGAGTTGGGGCACCGTCCGGCGGGTTGGTTCTTCGACCTCATCTCCGAGGTTCCCGGCGACACAATGGCCGACTACCTCGCGGGCCGGGTGAAAGAGGCGGCGAGGGTTCGGAAGCTCCGGCACGTCGCGGTTGAGATCGCGGCGCGGGTTCGTGATTCGGGGCGACCGGCGGCCGACATCCTCGCGGAGTGTGAGGCGTTATTGTTCGCCGAGGGTGAACAGGACATTGCGGCAAGCGGCCCACGCTCTGCCGATGTTCTCGTCCGTGATGGGCTCGCCCGGATTGACGACCGTTCTAGTCGGAGTGGCCCCGACGGATTGGAAACCGGGTTCTGTGAACTCGATTCGTACCTTGCGGGTTTGAAAGCTGGCCAACTGATCGTAGTCGGCGCTCGCCCCGGTTGTGGCAAAACGGCACTCGCTCTCGGTATCGCGTCGAACGTCGCGGCATCTGGTTTCCCGGTGCTGTTCGCATCACTCGAAATGTCGGCTACGGAAATCACGGATCGACTGTTCGCCGTGCGGAGTGGCGTTCCCCTTCGCATGATCCAGTCTGGGCAACTCAACGAACACCACAGCGCCGCCGTGTGTGATGCTGCTGCTAAACTCCGGGGCGAACCGTTGGAGGTGGACGACGCGCCCGACCTCACGGCGGCCCGTCTCGCGGCAATCGTTCGCCGTGCGGTTCGTCGTCGCGGTGTGAAACTGGTGGTTGTGGACTACCTGCAACTCATGCGGCCGGAGAACGAGCGCGATCCGCGACACTTGCAAGTCGGCACCATCGCCCGACGTGTGAAACAACTCGCCCGCGCGTGCAATGTACCGGTGTTGCTCCTGGCTCAACTCAACCGCGAAGCCGAGAACCGCACGGGCGGCAAGCCAAAACTGTCGGACCTTCGGGAATCGGGTGAGATCGAGGCGCACGCCGACGCGGTTCTGCTGCTGAACCCGCAACCCGATCAACCCCCAGAATCGCCAGTGTGGGCAACCGATTGCATCATCGCAAAGAATCGGAGCGGCCCGACGGGGGAACTGACGTTGGCGTATCGGCGAACGATCACGCGGTTCGAGAACTCGCCACGGTGAAAGTCACTGTCGGGACGGAGCGCAAAGGACGAGCGTCCCGACACCCGACGAGGTTAAGCACATGGCGGCAGGCACGGCAGCGGATGCGACAAATCGGCCGACTGATGAGCAGATCAAAGCGGCGTTGCGGTATGTAGAAGGCATCGCAAACAACCTCGCGAAAGAACCGAAGCTCCGCGAGGCTGCCCGCGATGCTTCGGTTGATGCTGTGATGTGGGCGTTGAAGAAGTGGAACCCGTCGCTTGGGACGTTCGTAGCGTTCGCGGCAGCGGCGGCCCGAATGTGGATTCGTCGTACTCTTGCCCGCGAGCGACACCGGTTTGCCACGAGGCCGGCACATGAGGAAATCACAGAAGCACTGCCGGCCCCGGATCGGGGCAGCTACGGCCCGACGTTGCCCCTGGCGGTGCGCGATCTGCCGCACGATCTGAGAGATGCCGTTAATCTATTTTACGTTCACAAGTACGATCTCCGCGATATCGGCCATCTGACTGGAACGAGCCTCGAAACGATCAGACGCCGATTGCAACAGGCGGCGAAGATTCTGGGCGAAGGTGATGAACAGGTGAAGCCGTCGAGGAAGACCGGGGCACGCAGGGTGTGCAACGACTCCCGCGCTGGCACGCGGTGACTCATCGCGACAACTCGAAGCACTTCACCCACGCCACGGAAATTTCCGTGGCGTGGTCGCTGGTGAGAGAGCGGGGCGAGTTTGTGCAAAGGAGTAGGCGTACCACCGCGACACACAGAGTGACACGGGGCAACCGAGGGCGGCACATGAACGCGGTAACAGAAGGTTCGGCGGTACTCGACACTGAGCAGGTTGCACAGCTTTTGCAGTGTTCGCCGAACCATGTTCGGGCTTTGGTGCGACGTGGCGAACTCATCGCACCGGTTCGGCTCGGCGCTCTCGTTCGCTGGCCGAGGGCTTTGGTTTTGGAATGGCTCAACACGGCCGGGCGAAGCGTTCGCGGTGGCAGGATTGTCGAGTCTCGGTAGCTCGCGGCCGATGCCGCACAACTTGGGGGAACGAATGGCAACGGTGTTTGAAAGCGTTCAACGTGGGGCCGGATTTCTGATCGCGGCGGATGACCACGCGGACGAGTTGGAAGCTGTGGCCGCCGATGCGGAGCGGGCCGGCGATAGCGAGTTGGCGACGATGCTCCGGAACCGTTGCCGGTTGGTTCGGAATGAACCACGCACGGCGAGCGGCAAGGTGACGATCCAACGGCGAGACGGAACCAAGTTCGCGCTGTGTGATGTGCGGGCAAACATCCGTCGGGCCGGCCGACCCACGAACGTCGAGACGCGGGGAAACTCGCCCCTCGCGGCGGACATGCGGCGAATGTCCCGAGACCTTCGCAGGGCCGCGAGCGAGGCCGATCAAGCACGGATCGCGGCGGTTCTTGGCGGCTCGGCTCCGAAGCGTTCGCGGCCTGTCGAGGCGGCTTACTTCGATGACGACTTCGATGTGTTGGACATCGAAGTCGACACCGTTGGCGAACTTGGTTTCGCGAACTAACTGCGAGACCACGAACCCTAAGCTCTGGCACTTCGCCGGAGCAGCAGCGGAACATTTTTCTTTCGGAGTGATGATCGTGGTCAACGATGAAAACGATACTGGTTGGTCCGACGAAGCCCTTCCCGACTCCGTTGCGGTTGCTCCGCCGGTTCGCCCGGTGCGACGTGCAACGAGGCCGGCGGCCCCCGACCCGGAACCGATGCCACCTCCGCGAATCGTGGCGGCCATCACTGGCATCCCGTCCGTCGAGGACAACGACACGGTGAAGGCGGCCCGTGCCCGACATCAGGGGTTCGTGGATCAACTCGAAGATGAGCGGCGCGGGCGTCGGTTGCTGGAACGGGGATTGGGTCTGGAAGACCCGACGCCCGACGATCTCGACGCGGCGGCGGGTGAACTCCTGGCGGCCGGCAAGGACATTGAACCCATCGCCCGTATCGAGGCGGCCCGCAAGCGTGAAAAGCAACTTGCGGCGGCGGTTAAGGTGGCGGCGGCCGACATCGCTCCGGCAATCGAACAAGCTCGGCGGGAGATTCTTCCGCAAGTGGTCGCTGAACTCGTGGTGCCGGCCCGTCGTGCGGAAGCGTTGGCGTGGTTGGAACTCATCCGGGCACGCAAGCGACACTCCGACATCGAAGACGCTTTGACGGCGGCCGGGTTGGTGGGCATGGGTGGCAGTGGCAAGGGGTGTCTTTTCCACACGCATTACCCCGTTGCGGAGCGCGTCGAGATTCGGAACGAACTCGGCCGACTCATCGCGGACAAGACGCTCGCGGCGTCCGACATCGAAGGCATCGACATCTAATCGGGCCGACTTCACCCGGTGCAACGTCGCGCCGGGTTTCCTGTCACAGCAAGCGAGGGTGAACGATGAAGGTTCTTGTAGCGAGTGGTCGCGGTGGGCTTGGTGCCGGTGCAATCACCCTCACAGGGGCGACGGCAGGGGACACCGTTACGGGCGTGATCTGCCAGACCAAGGGCGGCGAATTTCAGACGGTTCCGGATGGCGCGTTCGAGAGCACTATCAGCGTCGATAACCAGATTCAGCAGTTGCTGTCGGGACTCGGGACGCGGTCACTCTCAACCGATCCGCCTCAATCGGGATCGTGGGGATACTGGCGGTTCGTGTTCCTGCTGAACTGAGTGACAGCGGGTTGTCACTGGCGAACGATCCGCCCTGACTTCGGTCGGGGCTTCCAACACGAAAGGCGAGCATGACGAACGAGAAGGCGGAAGCGGTGGCGGAGAGCGAACGGGCAATGTTGGCCGCACTCCGCGAATCTGCTATGGCGAACGTCCGGGCAGTAAAGCTGGCGATGGAAGCGAAGTCGGCGGCGACGGTGGCGAAGAATCTCGGAAGCCTTCTCGCGGTCGCGGCTCCGATTCTGGAAGAGATGCCACTCAACCCGGAGATTGCAGAAAAGCACTTTGGCCGTTGGGTGTCGGCGGGATTGTTGACGGTAGCCGAAGTCAATGACGCAATGCGGTGAGGTGATCGGGCGGCGGGTGGAATTGGGTCGGCGAATCGGAACACAACGGGGAGCGAAGCGAATGGCGGTTACCTACGTCAACGAGTTGTTCGAGGGGCGGACGGGTGAAGACACGTTCAAGCGACACCGGACATACGTTCGCACCTTCGAGGTGCTGACGGACAGCGACAATGACAACGTAATCACGGTTGGTTCATGTCCATTGCTTCCGCGTCTCGGCAGCGCATACCCCGGCGATGTATTCGCGCTGTGCACGTCGGTTCGGCCGATGCAAGACAATGACCAACCGCGCCGGTGGATCGTAACCATTGGTTACGATACTGAACTCGATTTAAAGATGTCCCCGGACGAAGACGACGGACTCGACGCGGGTGATATCCCGGAGAATCCGCTACTCCGCCCTGTGAAGTGGAAGATCACATATCAGCAGACGACGGAGGTTCTACGGCGATCCTACCTCTTGGATGACAACGACAACCAGATTCCCGGCTCGAAGCCCGTGAAGAATTCCGCCGGGTTCCTGTTCGATCCGCCACCAACAATCGAGGTTTCGCGACCACTCATCACGGCGACCAAGAACGTTCCCCGCCTGAACATGTCGTATATCGCGCAGACTCAAGACGCGGTGAACTCAAAGCCGTGGATGGGGCTTGACGCACGGTGTGTGCGTTGCGTCGGCATTGATGCTGAATCCGGATTTGAGAACGGCGTTTGGTTCTGGCAAATCAGTTACACGTTCGCGGTGAAGTTCGACAACTGGATATTCAGGATTCTCGACGCGGGGACATGGGAAAAGGGCGATCTGGGTTCCGCGTTCGGACACGCGACCGGGCTCCGTCCAATCATGGACCCGTCTGCTAATCCGATCACGGAACCCGTTCCGCTCAACGGGGCCGGTATGCGTCTCCCGATTGGTAACCCTGAAATCTATCTCAGGTTCATGGGTTACAGACAAGTTGACTTCAACACGCTTGTGCCTCTGTGAAACTGACAGGTTCGGCGGCTCATACTCGGGGTTCAAATGGCGGGCAATAACGCAATCGGTTCCGGTGTTCTGGTTCTCTCCGCGAACGCGGACGGGCTTGTGTCTGGGCTCAACAAGGTTGACCAGCAAACGAAGACGTTCGCGGCGAAAGCTGGCGGGAATTTGGGCAAGCTCGCAACCGTCGCAAAGGCGGTTGGCGGCGGTGTCGCAAAGGGGATCGGGTTCGGGATTGGGGCGGGGCTCGCGAAGAAAGCAATCGGCGACATCGCGGGTTCGTTCGACGACCTCGCGTTGCGGGCTCGCGGTGCTGATCGCGGTTCGCTTCGAGCTATCCAGGGTTCGCTAAATCTGCTGAAGGGTGTCGGGCTGGATGCGCTTCAGAAAGTGGCGAACGCGGTCGCGCCCGTTCTCGTGAACCTCACCAACGTCGTCATGCGGTTCTGGCAGCGTGTCGAGCCGACCGTTGTGAAGGTTCTCGACGGGCTTTCAACCCTGGCGTTTGTCGCAACCGAAATTGCGGGCGATGTTGCCGATGCAATCCTCGACGTGGTTTCGTCCGGTGGTGAGTGGGTGGCAAACATCCTCGACATCAACACGGAATCCCTGTCGATGCAGAATGTTGTACTCGGCGTTCTGCGAGGCGTGGGCAAAGGGTTCGCCTATGTCTGGGATACGATCAAAGCCGGCACGGGTGTTATCTCGGTTGTGGCGGGTGTGATTGTTGAGGGGCTTTCGCTGATCCTGCAACAAGTGGCGAAAGCCGTGAAGGGAATCGCGGAGTTAGGTGAATCGCTTCCAGATGCCATCCGGCCCGACTGGTTGGGTAAGGCGGCGGCGGCGGCGGACGGGTTCCTTGACCAAACGGCGGAGGTTGGTCGGAGGATGCGAGAGAACGGGATGAACGCGATTGCGGGTTGGGGCGACAGCGTGAAAAAGGTTGACCCGTATTTTGACGCGATTGCGGCGAAGTTCGACAACACGAAAAAGGGAATCGGTGAACTGAAGTTACCACAGGAAATCAAGCTCGGCGGAGCGTTCCAAAAGGGCTCGACGGAAGCGTACTCCATCGTTGCTCGAAACGAAACTTCGGGGAAGCTCGCCGATTACAACAAGCAGCAGGTGGAACTCCAAAAGGCGATGCTTGGAGCGTTGCGGATCATCGCCGGTGGTGGCGACAAAGCACCACTCCAACTGAAAGCATGGTGATCGTGATGAAGCGGCACAAGCGAGACAGTGACGGCGATGGAACGATGGCAATCGCAGTGGCGGAGTTAGAGGCGGCCGGCATCGACACAGAGCGCCGACCGCAACCCGTCGAGATCGTGGTTGATGGCGTGCGGTTACTCATCCGGGCGACGACCGCCGTCGAGCGTGTGAAGCTCGTGAAGTGGATGGTAGCGAACCCTCATCTCCCCAACCTCGAAGAGGAGATGTTCACACGCTCTGTGTGCGACGAGTCGGGCCGGTTGCTGTTCACGTCGGGTGATGTGGAGACAATCGCGGACACGATGAGCGCGGAGGCGGTTGGCGCGGTCGCGGTCGCGGCGCTTCGGCTGAATGGCATGGACAAATGACGGAACGACGGATGACAGGGGGATAGGGGTTAGATTGTGGCGATTATGCCTCAGTGTACCGTATCGCCAGCGTTGAGTTTTTGTGAACAGGTTTCGATAACTTTTTCCCCCACAGGCGGGAAGGTGATGGGATGGCGGCCAGAGGACCGAAACCGGGAAGCTGGAAAATGCGACCACTGCCGGCATCGTCGCCAGTGTTCGCGAAGGGTGCGACCACGCGGTATACGCTCGGCGTTCCGACGATGCCGAAGCATTTGGGCAAGTCGGCCCGTGTGGTCTGGAAGCGGATTACGGCTGAGATGGTGGCGGCCGGAACCGTAACTCACGCAGACCGCGACATCCTCGCGGCGTTCTGTGTGGCGGTCGCGGACCTCGAAGCACTGTCGGCCCGGATCGACGCTGACGGGCTGATGATCGAGGTTCCGGCCCTCGATAGGAACTCTCGCCCCACAGGTGAGAAGGTGCTGAAGGTTCACCCGGCGGTGAAGTGGCGTTCGGACCTGATGAACAAGGTGAAGCAACTGGCGAGTGAGTTGGGACTGACCCCGGCGGCACGTTCGCGGGTTGAGACTGTCAGCGAAGCTGCGAGCAAGCCCGTGAACAAGGTGACGGCGCTTCGGGATCGCATCCAGGCGGCACGGGCTGAGGATGCGGCACGGCGAGTGGGTAGTTGATCGGAAACCGGCTCCTTTGCTCGTTGGTTCCTGATCGGTGTGGTGTTGGTTCGGGTAACGCAACGTGCGTTACCGATGTTCAGGGTTCTCAACGAAGGGGTTTACCGTGGCGATGTCAACGGAAGAGCGGGCGGCGTTCGAGGAACTGAAGTTTGAATTCGCGACCGTCTCGGAGGCGGTTCGGGTGACCGAACGGAAGTTGGCGGCGTTCGATAGCGTCGTCAGCGAAGAACCGGTGAAGCCGAAGCGGGGCAAGCGGAAGCCGGCGGTGAAAGCGTACTGATCGACAACACGGCGCAGGTTGGGCGTGATGCTCTCCGCGCCGTGGGTCGTGGTGAATGGAACGGGCACCATGACAAGCACCCGCGAGGTGATGCCTCGCGGGTGTCTTCGTAGGCGAATCGTATACCCCCGTCCATTCGCCAGATTTGGACGTCCGAACACACTTCCGGCGATCCTATCGCATCTGGTGACCGTTGTGGGGTTATCGCAACGGCACCAACACCTCGACGCCTCGAACGCCTCTGCAACAGCTTCCCCCGACTGTGCAAATGCTTTTTCTTTCCTGTGCACCAACACCTCGACGCCTCGAACGCCTCTGCAACCCTCACTCTCCGATCCCTGTTCCACTTCGCCACTTGCACCACACTCCGCGAGCGGATCGATCTGACCTCAGTCGCCCTTCAGGTGCAAACCCAATTTGGCCAACCTCTCACGAACCTCCGTGAGTCCCGTCATGCCGAATTGCTTCAGGTCTAGCAAATCATCCGCCGTTCGCTGTGCGAGTTCCCCCACGGTTGCGATTCCTGCTCGCGAAAGTTTGCCACGAGTCCGCACCGATAACTTCATCTCCCGCAGCGGCGTGTTCAGCGTGCTCGCAGGTTGCTTGCTGTCTGGAACTGTGATGGGTGGGAGCGGGGATGTCAACGCGGGGGCGGGCAACACCGGGGGCGGGGGCGGCACAAGAGGCAGTGGCGGATTGTCGAGATGCCGACGGATCGCCAGTTCCAAGTGATGCCGGACCTTCTCCCCTCGCTTCTCACAGAACGCCTTGAACTCATCCAAGAGCGATTCGCTCACTTCAACGCCGAGTTGCCTAGTCCCCTTCGTTCTAGCCATCTGATTTCACCTCACGGTTCGTGTCTGAACACATCATAGCACATGGCTTGATAATTGCCTAGGTAAAAAATCTAGGAACCAGTATTGAAACTCCTAGGTAATAGACCTAGGATACCGTTGCCGAGGGATGCAACGGACACAACGAACGGGGAAACGAAATGCGAAACATCATCGGCAACGCAACGCTCGCGGGTGGCTCACAAGTGGCGGCGGTTGTGGTTGGTGCGGCGACGGGTTCGGTTGCGGGTGCGGTCGCGGTTCTGGTGGTCGGGCTGTGGTGGGGTATCTCGCTTCTGAAGTGATCGGAAACCACGAACGGAGGGCGGTCGGATGATTGCGACGACTGGCGGAACGCGGTGCAAGGACTGTGGTATTTGCTCGGAGAACTGCGACCGCTGCCCGGTGTGCGGGCGGCTCTGGGTTCATCCCCTCGACGCGATCACGAACGCGGTGACAGCGTTCCGGACGTGGGACGATTTCACGCGGTCGATGCGAGGCGGATACGTCCCGACGATCTACCCGGACAACCGCCGGAAGCGGTTGCTAACGCGGTCGGTGCGTGCGGCCGGGTTCAGGGTTTACGACGGTTCGCGTGTGGCGTGAGACGGATTCAACGGGCGGTTCACTTCGGTCCGCCCTTCCTTAACGACCTTCGAGGATTACGACCGTGGAAGACATTCTCAAACTGTATCGCGAGGAACTGGCACGGGTGCAGGCGGAGCGAGACGCGGCGAACGCGGAAGCCCGCAAGCTGTGGGCGGCCGTTGGCTTTCTCAAGAGTGCAACGGGAACCCTTCTCGGTTGCGTCGAGGCGGCTCACGAGTGTGCGGAGAACGATGAGTTCTTGCGCTCGGGAACATTCGACAGCGTGCGGACGGCGGCCCGTCACGAGATCGACATTGCGAACAAGCTGATCGGAGTCGAGACGGCGGAGTGATTCGGTTCCCAACCACGGGGCCGACCACTTCGGCGGCCCCTTCTCTGGCATCATGAGGAATGACAATGAAGACCGCAAAGACGACGAACCGTAAGGCACCATCGGAGGCCGATGCGCTCCTCGAACTGATCGTTCGGGTTTGCAAGGTCCGCTCTGAAATCGTGGCGTTGGCTAACGATCCGCGAACCGATTCGCTGATGAAGCTCTGTCACTCCAGCAACGGCAACACCAGCTTTGAGATTGGCGAATCATCTATCGCCCTATCCGATCTGCTCGAAGGGGCAACCGTCCGCTACGCCGATCTGGTGAGCAACGCGAGGAAGTGAACGCGGCCGATGATCGACAACCACAACGGGAACCTCGACGGTTCCCGTTTCCATTCCCAGAATCACGAAAGGAACGACGATGAAACCGATGTGTCGCCACTGCGGAACCCGACCCGTGAACCGTCCGCGTGGCTTGTGCTGGTCAGATTTCTATACTCCTGGCGTGCGTGATCTGTACCCACTGCCGGCGTCGAAGCACACTCGACGCGGCCCCGGTGCTGATCTTGACGAGACCGCCGACGAGAAGCCCGACGAACCCACGCCAGCGATGCAAGGAACGCTCGACAAGATGCGAGCGATGGCGGAGCGGGCGGAACGTGGCGTGTCGCTGTTCCATCGTCTCGACGGTCTGCGAGGATGATAACGCGACTGGCTTCCGATGATCGACCCACACGCCCCGAAGTTCGGGGCGTTGTTCGTTTGTCCCCCGTGCGAAAAACACCTTGTTTTTTTCGCATTCCAAGGAATTCCAAGAAACCAGTCGCGTTCCAAAGTATTCCAAGAAACTCCCAGCGATTCCACGATTCCTAGGGGTTTCTTGCAACGGCCGCACACGCCGCAACACCACAATTTGAGCCTGTCACCAACGCAAAAACCCTTGGAATTCCAAGGGTTTCGTGTCAAATCGAGATAGTGTACACTTGTATTTGTTGAAGAGATCTTCCCCGTGTGATGCGAGAAGTACAAATTGACAGTAATTCTGAAACAGGTGAAAATCCAGCGAGACTGCTTCAGTTGGACTCACGGTTGAAGTCCAAAGCAGCGGGCGTGCATCCTTCAAGTTACCATCTATTGGACGGTGAGTAGAGGCATGAAAACCGAGGTATACTGATCGGATGAGCGAGCAACCTTCCTTCCCAATCACGACCGAAAAGTGGGCCGCACTTCGCACTGCGGCGCGTTGGGAGAAGAAACTCGCGGAGGTTCTCGCACGCGCGGAGATCCCAGTCTTCCTCCCGCTGATGTCGCGGTTCACCATCTCTCACGGTAAACGGCGGGAAGCCATTGTTCCCGTGTTCCCAGGCTATGTGTTCTGTTCCGAGCCCGACTTCCGCACCAGCAAGCGACTAACCCCAGGCACACGATCAAAGGTTGCCCAGCTGCTGCAACCGCCAGACCCCGAGCGACTGCGCACCGAACTCCGGGGTATTGCAGAATTGCTTCAGGATCGACAGTTAGTGCAGGAAAGTCTTGTCGGGGGCGTGGGGGATAGCGTGCGGATCACGGGTGGTTCCCTCGCCGGTCAGGAGGGCAAGGTGATCCGGGTGAAGCCAAACCGCTGGGTGCTGGTGGTCGAGGTGTCGTTTCTGGGAGCACGTATGGAAGCTGAGATCGACGAACGACTCGTCGAGAAGATAATCTGAAATCTGCATGACACACCAGTCTAGTTGAATTGATGATTTGTGGTAGTGAGTACACTCAAAGTGATGTCGGTACTATAACAGGCAGCGCACTCCCAAATCGGAAAAGCAATTACAAAGGGAGTTTGTACTTGCACGGCCGCGGCACCGCGGACCGGGCGCGAGGCTCGCGGAGCGTTTCCCGTTGCAGACCTGTCCCCTTCGCGTCGTTCATCTTGGGAAGTATTATCCACCCGCACTGGGGGGCATTGAGGAACACACGCGAACCCTTGCTCGCGGTCAGGCAGCGCTTGGGGCCGAGGTGCGAGTGCTGGTGGTGAACCATGCCACCGCCACTGGGCGCGACGTCACATTCGACCACTTCACATCCACGCCCGACGCGGACGAAGACGACGGTCCCGTTCGAGTGACTCGCGTTGGACGCTGGGCGAATATCGCGAAACTGGACATTGCTCTCGGTCTGTCCGCGGCGTTCCGCAGGCTGGCTCGCTGGCGACCGGATGTGTGGCATCTTCACACGCCGAACGTCACGATGATGCTCACCTTGCTGACCTGCCCGGCCGTGCGCCCATTGGTCATCACGCACCACAGCGACATTGTTCGGCAACGGTTCTTGAAGCAGGTCGTTCGTCCACTGGAAGCAGCAATTTACAATCGGGCCGCGAGTATCCTGCCGACCAGTGCCGCATACGCTGAAAGTTCCGAGTTGCTCCAACATTTCGCCTCGAAGGTGACTCCGTTACCGCTGGGCATCGACTTGGAGCCGTTCCAACATCCGAATTCGACGGCGCTGGCGTTCGCAGACGAACTTCGACGGAAGCATGGTTCGCCGCTGTGGCTCTGTGTCGGCCGCATGATCTACTACAAGGGTTTGCCACTCGCCCTGGCAGCACTGAAATCAGTTCCCGGAACGTTGCTCGTGATTGGTACCGGGCCGCTGGAACGAGGACTGAAAGCACTCGCGGCGGAATTGGAAGTCACCGAGCGGGTAGTGTTTCACGGACCCGCGACGGTCGATCAACTTGTGGGTGCGTACCGTGCCGCGACAGCATTGTGGTTCCCGAGTACGGCTCGTAGCGAGGGATTTGGACTCGTTCAGGTGGAATCGATGGCGTCAGGTTGTCCACCGATCAACACGGCGATCGCGGGAAGTGGTGTGCCATGGGTGTGCCGCCACGAACAGGAAGGACTGACGGTTCAAGTCAACGATCCCAATACGTTGGCGGCTGCGGTGAATCGTCTTCTCAACGAAGTGGGATTGCGTGAGAAACTGGTGGTGGGCGGACGTGCGAGGGCCGCAGCGGAGTTCGACCACGGCGCGATGGCCGAACGGAGCTTGGAGATTTACCGGTGCATCCGGGCGTGAAGGTGTTGCATGTCTACTCGGGGAATCTGTACGGTGGGTTGGAGGGGATGCTCGCCACCATTGCTCGATCGTCGGACGTTGTTCCAGGTTTCCAATCACACTTCAGCCTCTGCTACGAGGGCCAGTTGGCTGAAGAGATTCGAACTGCCGGTGCGACGGTGTACTTGCTGCGTCAGGTGCGAATGAGTCGGCCGTGGACGGTGTTGTTGGCCCGAAGGGGATTACGGCGAGTCGTGCGGGAAATTGATCCTGACGCGATCATCTGCCATTCGCCGTGGCCACTTGCGGTTTTCGGATCTGTCGCCCGCACAACGGGAAAGCCACTCGTCTTCTGGACTCACCAGTATCTGACGGGACAGAGTCTTGACCAGATGTGGGCAAAGCGGTGTCGCCCGGATCTCGTCGTGTGCAACAGTCGCTACACGTCCGAATCCGTCGCAACTCTGTTCCCGAACACGCCTGTCGAGGTGGTTTATTGCCCCTATCACTTCGAGCGGGTTGAACCGACAGACGAACTGCGGCGAACTGTGCGTGCCGAACTCGACACTCCGATTGACGCCCAAGTCGTCGTTCAGGCGAGTCGACTGGAATGGTGGAAGGGACAACGTTTGCACCTCACCGCCCTTGGCCGTTTGCGGCATCTCACCGGTTGGGTGTGTTGGATTGTCGGGGGAGTTCAGCGACCGGAAGAAATCAAGTATCTCGCGGAACTAAAAACGCTCACCGCTCAACTCGGAATCGCCGACCGAGTGCGGTTCGTTGGTTACCGGCGAGACATGCCGCGTATACTCGCATCTGCTGACATCGTGTGTCATCCGAACGAGTCACCGGAACATTTTGGAATCGCGTTCGTGGAAGGGCTTGCGGCAGGTCGCCCGGTGATTGCGACGCGGATGGGTGGGGCACTGGAGATCATTGATGCGGACTGCGGTATCCTCACCAAACCAACCCCGGAGGCGGTGGCAGACGCAATCGAGGGTTTACTCGCTGACCCGGTTCGGCGCCAAACACTCGGGACTGCAGGGTTAAGGCGCATGACGGACCTGTGCGATCCGCGACGCAACTTGACTCAACTACACCAGACCCTCCGGGTTCACTTCGGTACTCCGGTATGTGGCGCAACCTGATCGTCCGATTACTCGGCTGGTCAGCCCTGCCGCTTCAGGGAGACATCCTGTTTGTCGAACGGTTGGCGTGGGTACGAACCCGACTCACGCGGGGCACTCTGAAGACTCTCGATGCTGGGTGTGGGACTGGGGCTTTGACCCTGCTCGCAGCCAGACTCGGGAATGATGCTCTCGGTCTCACGTCCTCGGACGCTGACGCGACGCTTGCCACCGAACGAGCCGGATTGGTGGGTGCTAAACAAGCCCGTTTCCGAGTCTTCGACCTACGGCAACTCGGTCCGGCGAGTTCCGATCTGGGGTTATTCGATCAGGTGATCGCGTGTGAGGTGATCGAACACTTGAGGGATGATGAGCGATTGCTCGCCAACCTTGTGGCATTGCTCAAGCCCGGTGGTCGTCTCCTGCTCACGACACCGTCCGTTGACCACTACCCCGTGTATGGGGAGAAGGTGTCGGAAATCGAGGACGGTGGGCACGTTCGATACGGATATTCCCACGCCGACCTCGATCGCCTGTTCGCCGAGGCAGGCTTGCGGGTGGTTGAGCGGGGATATCTCAACGGCTTCTTCGCACAAAAGCTCTTCAGTTGTTATCTGAGACTGTATCGAATCCACCCAAAGTTTGGGTGGGTCATCACGCTCCCATTTCGACCACTCCGTGTATTTGACCCGCTGCTTGCACGATTGACTGGATACCCCTACATGAGCGCCACGGTGGTCGGCGAGAAACCGCTTTCCGAGACGTTGGTCTGATATCCACCCTCAATACCGTTCATGTATGAGAGGCCGGGTCTTCGAGTGGTTCGGGTAATCCGGGGTCTGTGACCCCGGCTACATCACTGTTCCCCGACTTTGGGGACTTGTGCTCATGGAAGATCGCGCCCGACAAAATTTGGAGACGAGCCACTGGGCGATTTATCAGATGGGAGCAGAGGCACTTCGCGGTCGAATCACTCTCCAACTGGTTGGCAGCAGTTGGGCAATTTGAAATTGGAGATGGCTCAATCCTGACCGACGTCAAACGATTACTGAAGCGGGCGATGACGGTTCTTGCCCCTGAGGCGACAACTGCCGTCCTGTCAGCTCGGGCCCGTGCACATTCCCACCGCTTATATCGTGATTGGGGTTTACTCGAGCTGAATCGGAAATTGATCGGGAGTTTCGGGTCGGTCGTGCGTGCGGGTCCGTTCCAGAGTCTTTCTCTCTCCCCGATGACCCATCGAGAGCACCTCGGGCCGTTCATTCTCGGGACATATGAAGAGGAACTGCATCCGTGGTTGAAAGGCATCGTAAACGGGCACTTCACCCAGATCCTCGATGTTGGTGCGAAATTCGGATACTACGCGGTTGGCCTCTCTCGTTGCCTGCCCAATACGCCAGTCGTCGCGTTTGATACAGATTGGTGGGCCCGCCAAGCCATACAGGAAATGCTTGTCGCAAATCAGACGCCAGATGTTGTCGTAGCCGGTTATTGCTCAGCCCAGTGGTTGAACCGACACCTTCTCCCTGGGGCATTTATTCTGTCTGACTGCGAAGGCTATGAGGGTGAACTGTTCGCAAAGACATCGACACTGGCGATTGCCTCTGCGACCCTCATCGTTGAGATCCACGACAGCTTGTTACCGGGCGTCGGGGAAAAAGTGCGAACTCGGTTTGCAGCCACCCACAATGTTTCCTCCGTAGTTTCTCGGCCTCGCGCCAGCGCGGACAATTTGGAGTTCTTGACTTCTCATGAGGCTTCAGCAGCGACGCGCGAGTTCCGCAACCCTCAAGAATGGCTCCTATTGACTCCTCGCGGTCGATAATTCGCATCGCAGTGTTCCTTGCCTTGTGGAATTGATAGTTGATCGTTGTTTGTGAGCGTCGAGCCGCCAGGCCGACGGTCGATTTCGCGAGGGCGACGGTTGATTGACGTACACCGTCGAGCTGATGCTTCGACGCTCACAATAGTTTCAACACAGCAAGCGTTCCGCACAAGATGGGAAGGTTTGAGTCGTTCTCGCAGAGTGGGGGGCTCGACGTGACACCCCGAGCGTCGCCATGGTGGCTCTATGGGTTCGTGATCTCGCAGATGGTTTTCCAGACCGCTCTGTTAGTGCCAGGATTGGGCGCGGGCCGGACCATGTTACGCGGCGCCACCTTCGCGAGCAGCATCGTGCTCCTGGTGATTGTGCCTGGGCGGGGCAGAACATTCCCACTTGCCCCGATTGTCGTCTTCCTCCTCGGCGTGGTCTCCCTCGGGTTGCTCCATCCAGCGCTGAATACGTCCGTGTCGGGGATTGCCACCGTGGCGTTCTACCTCGCAATCTGGGCACCCATTTTTTGGGTCACTCGGATCACGATCACGCCGTTGGTTCTTGCCAACATGCTCCTCTTGTTGTGGGCGTTCAACACCCTCAGTGCGGGATTGGGTGTCCTCCAGGTCTACAATCCCGACCGGTTCGCTCCGAACCCCGAGTTCGTCAAGAAATCGCTCGGTGTGTACGCGGATGGATTGCTCGTGCAACTCAACGACGGCAGACAGGTCTACCGCCCCTTCGGATTGACAGACTCACCGGGCGGCGCGGCCGCATCCGGAAGTTTCGCAGCACTCGTTGGCTTGCTCCTTGTTGGGGCTCGCGGGTGGGGTCCGCGAATTCTCGGGGGAGGGTCAGTCGCCATCAGCATGTTCTGCATCTACCTCTCGTACATTCGGTCTCTGCTGGTCGTGACTCTGATCAGCATCTTCGGGCTGGTCGTTGCCCTGGTTGTCCGCGGCCAAGGAGGTCGCGCGAGTGGAATTGTGGGTGTGGCGACTGTTGCCATGATCGGAGCGTTTGTGTGGGCTGTTGCAGTAGGCGCGGGGGTCGAGGAGCGATTCGCCACGCTTCTTGAAGACAATCCGGCGAAGGTCTACCACTCGAACCGCGGGATATTTTTGGAAGAGACCCTCGTCGGGGATATCCCACGCTACCCGATGGGAGCTGGACTCGGTCGATACGGGATGATGTATTCGTATTTTGGCACCTCGACCAACCCCGATTCGCCTCCGCTCTGGGCGGAGATTCAACCGACAGCGTGGGTGTTCGACGGCGGAATCCTGCTTCTCCTGTCGGGATACGGGGCTCTCATCGGAACGGTCGTGCTTGCCACTCGGTTTGCCATTCGGGTGCGAGATGATTCGGTTGCCGCGCTGGCAGCTGTCGTGGCCGGGTTCGACTTGTCGATCCTGATTAACACGACGAGTTACTGCAATTTCCTCAGTCAAGGCGGCATGATGTTCTGGGTGATTAACGCCGCCCTGTATGTCGCATGCACAGAGCCGGACACCCGGTGACGGGGTGGACGTTCGTTTCCGGAGATTTCGTCACCACAGGTGGGATGGACTGTGCGAATCACGCGCTCGCGGGGTATCTCGCTCGAACCGGACAGTCGGTGGAGTTGGTCGCCCATCGTGTCGCTCAAGACCTGACCGCACTCCCAGGGGTCACGGTCCGGGTTGTTCCAAAACCGCTGGGGTCGTACCTGCTCGGTCGTTGGCCACTCGCCTGGACTGGTCGCCGAGCCGGTCGGGCAAGGCAAACTGTTGGCGGACGAGTGGTGGTCAATGGGGGGAACTGTCCGTTCCCGGATGTGAATTGGGTTCACTATGTCCACGCCGCTTGCCGATCCAAGACCGTCGCATCATGGCCACGCCGGTTGAAGTCGCGGGTTGAGCATCACTTGGATTTGCGTGCCGAACGAATAGCCGTTCGCACTGCTCGGGTTGTGGTGTGCAACTCGAATCGGACAAGGCGAGATGTGATCGAACGCCTGGGAGTCCATCCGGATCGTGCGGTCACCGTCTACTACGGGTGTGACCCAGGTGGGCTGAAACCCACGACCATCACCGAACGGGTTGCGTTGCGGACAAAACTCGGCTGGCCGACAGACCGCCCTGTTGTGATGTTCGTTGGCGCGCTCGGGGACCGACGAAAAGGTTTCGACACCGTCTTCGATGCATGGCAGCAGTTGAGCCGATCCGCAGATTGGGACGTGCTCCTCGCGGTTGTTGGACAGGGAACCGAGCTGTCGCAATGGGAACGACGAGTTGCCGACGCGAACCTGGTTGATCGCGTCCGATTCCTGGGTTTTCGGACGGACGTGCCCGATCTCCTGCGAGCGGCGGATGCTCTCGTCTCACCGACCCGCTACGAAGCATATGGACTCAGCGTCCACGAAGCGATTTGCTGCGGTCTTCCCGCTTTGGTGTCGACGGACGCGGGCGTGGCTGAGCGATACCCGCCGGACCTGGCCGATTTGCTGCTCCCGAATCCCGACGACGCGGATGAACTGGTTGCACACCTCCGACATTGGCGAGTGAACATTGAAGGTTGGGCTGCCCGAGTTCGTCCGATGTCCGATCGACTCCGGACATACGGTTGGGCAGACATGGCTCACGATTTCCTGGCGAGGTGTGTGTGACGCCAGTAATCGAGATCGAATCGAGTCTGTCACCGTGTTCTGTGCCTGGCGTCCCAGACGTGTCGATAATCTTGGTCACATGGAACTCGTTGGAGGTCACGGCGGTCGCTCTTGAGTCAATCCGTGTACACACTGTAGGGATCGCCTATGAAGTGTTCGTGGTCGACAACGGAACCACGAAGGACGCCACAGTCTCGGAAATCCCGCGACGGTTCCCCTGGGTGCGGTTCACGGCTAACCCGGAAAACCGTGGGTTCACGAAGGCAAACAACCAAGGCATCCGAGAAGCAAGAGGACGATACGTTCTGCTTCTGAACAACGACACGATCCAAACTCAGAACGCGGTGGGTGAGGCGGTCCGGTACATGGACGCGCACTCCGAGGTCGGGGCGCTGGGGATCATGCATCGGAACAACGATGCGGAGAGAACATTCCAGTCATCGTTCCACGATTTCCCTCGACCGTGGCTGGAGGTTCTCGGACTGTTTGGCATCCACGGGAACCGTCGTTCACCTGAGGTGAAAGAGCAAGACGTGGATTGGGTGTGTGGGAGTTTTCTGCTGATGAGACGCGAGGCACTGGCTCAGGTCGGCGAGCTGGACGAACGCTACTTCATCTACGATGAAGACATCGACTGGTGCCTTCAAGTGAAGCGGGCTGGGTGGAAGGTTCGGTTCTGGCCCGGAGTATCAATGATTCACTTGGGCGCAGCGGCCAATTCATTCATGCGGGACAAGACGCTCGTGATGTTCCGAAGCCACGTGTCCTATTTGCGGAAGAACCACGGGTGGTTCGCCGCCGCTGCCTTCTACTTGGGCATGGGGCTGAGATTGGTTCTGGCGATGTGGAAACAGGGATTGTTCTGGCTGATTGGGAGGGCGAAGTGGACGGACGTCCGCCAGCGGTGGCAGCGGCTGAAGAGTTTTGTCGCATTACGCCCCGGCAAGGTGGGCGGTTGATCGGACGACCATTTGCAACATGAGCCGCACCAAGAATGCCGCCCTCACGTCCGCGTTCGCCCTTGTCCAGTACGTGCTCGCGTTGGTGTCAGGGTTCGTGCTCTTCCCGCTCACCATTTGGTATCTGGGCGCATACGACAACGGGCTTTGGTTGGTAACTGGGGAACTGGCTGGCTATTTGCTTCTCGGCGATCTCGGGGTCTTCGCCGTGCTGCCGTGGTTGATCGCCACCAAAGATGGGGCCGACGACCGGAGGGGCGTGGCGCGCTACCTCGCCGACTCGCTTGGGGTTGGGGTAGTAGTCGGAGCTGGATTTGTCGCAATCGCGGGTGGAATCTGGTCTACCGATTCTGCACTCCTCGGAGTGAACCCAGAGGACTGGAGTAAAGTTCGCGGACCCCTCAGCTTTGTACTCGTCTTGATTGGCGTCGGGTTCCCATTCCGGGCCTTTACTGCATTGCTTGGGGGTCTTCAGGACGTGGCCTTCGTCGGGTGGGTCAACCTCGGCCAGAACGCCCTCGCGGTCGCACTGACCGCGACGCTCGTGCCACTTGGATATGGGTTACGAGGTCTGGCGGTGGCGGTAAGTGTGCCGCCGCTGATCGGTGGGTTGGCGGCGATGGTGAGAGTCTTCACGTGCCACCGCGAGAACGCGGTCGGCTGGTTCCGACCTGAGTGGGTGGGGTGTCGTCATCTCGTTGGTCAAGGTTTCGGCGCCTGGCTCGGGGGACTTGGAGTGAGGCTCCTGACATCCAGTAGTGGTCTGGTCTTCGCCGCACTTGGTCGCCCTGACTGGGCCACCGTTTACGCCGCAACAGGGAAAGCTGCACAGGTAGTCCAGCCGTTGTGTCTGACTCTGCCAGATAGTGGCTTGGTTGGTCTCAGTCAACTTCGAGGCGAGGGGAACGCGGATCGAACCCGACGTGTCGTGCTTTGCCTTCTGCTGCTCTATCTGTTCATACCGGGCACTGCAGCCATCGGACTCTTGACTGCCAACCGATGGTTCGTCAACACGTGGCTCGGCCCTGGATTCTATGCTGGTGACACCGTCAACAATTTGATTGCCGCAAATTTGATATTCAGCGTAGCTACCGGTGGGCTTTTCAAGGTCGTCGGCGTGGTCGGTTATCGGGTTGCGATCGGACTCGCTGCCGTATTCGCCGGGTTCGTTGCGGTCTCGTTGGGGTACGGACTGGGGCGTTACTATGGGGTGGCTGGTGTTGCAGGCGCAAGCCTTGTCGCCTATGCGGTGGTGATCCTTCCGTTTGGGCTGTACAGTGTCCAACAGGTTCATGGGATATCACCACGGGAATTGCTTGGAGGGTGCGCCACCGGATGGGCGGTGCGAACAGTCCCACTCCTATTCCTGGCTGCGTGGGCTGGGCAGCAGTTTGAAGACCGGGCGGCCATCGTCCTTTTGCTCGCCACTCTGCTGACGTTGGGCAATCTGTTGGCGGTTCGCTCGCTCGTTGGGAAAGCCCCCTGGCCAGACCACCTTCGGGCGTGGCTTATACGATTGCGATTGATCCCGACAAAACCCCGGCAAGTGAGCAGCGATCCACCCGGAACTTCGCCATGAGCCTGCTCGATCTGATCGCACGCCGTCTGAGCCAAGTGATGGGTTCCAATTCGTGTTTGAACCGTGAGTGGTCCAGAATGAGGCATTTCGTGAGCCGCGACCGCAAGGGAGCGGGCTCCGTTTGCCGCTCCGTTGCGGTCGCGACTCGCCAAAACACGGAGCCCTCAGTCCAAACCGCGTAGAGTATACACGGTTATGTCGTCCGGTGACTGAACGAGCAATCCGCTCGATAAGCGGTCGCAACGGGTTGAAATGGAACATCAATGAGCCGGAACAGTGAACCAAACTCGCTGCTTCGAGCCAGACCGTCCCAATTACAGTTCCGGTCGTCGCCCTTGATGCCTGGGTAGTGGAGAATGCAATCCTTCCTGATTCGCTTTTCATCGACGTTGAAGGGTTTGAGGGGCACACCTTGGCCCGCGCGAAAGCGTTGATAATGTCCCAAGGAGCAACACTTGGGATCTTTGTTGAGATTCACACTGACCTCTGGTCGGTGAGCGAAACCAACCGTGAAGGGATAGCCAGCCTCATCACGGCCCTCGGCCGGTGTCCAATCCCGCTCAGTGGTAAGGTGGACCCTCTTGGTGAGTATGGTCACGTCCTGTTGGAATTGAGGTAGCCTGCCCCCGTGTCGCTCACACACCCTAACTCCGGTGAGTCCGGCATGCCGACTGAGTCGTCCGCCCGAGTTCTGGTAACCGGTGCTGCGGGATTCATCGGTTCGCATGTCGCGGATCAATGTCTCGCGCTGGGCATGTCAGTGGTTGCCACCGACGACCTGTCGGGAGGATTCCGTGAGAATGTCCCGACAGCCGCCACCTGGGTACAGGGCGACTTGAAGGATCGAGGCTTCGTTCAGTCGCTGTGGGAGATTCACGGCCCCTTTGAGTTCGTGTTCCACCTCGGGGCGTATGCCGCAGAAGGGCTTTCTCACTTTATCCGAGCCTTCAACTACCAGACAAATCTGGTCGCGTCCGCGTACCTCATCAACGAGGCGATCAAGGCCAGGTGTCGGTGTTTCGTGTTCACCTCTTCGATCGCGGTGTATGGCAAAGGGCAACTGCCGATGTCAGAGAGCATGACTCCAACGCCGGAAGACCCCTATGGCATCTCCAAGTATGCTGTCGAATTGGATCTGAAAGCGGCTCACGAGATATTCGGGTTGAACTCCATCGTGTTCCGTCCGCACAACGTCTACGGTGAGCGGCAAAACATCGCGGACAAATATCGCAACGTCATCGGCATCTTCATGAACCAGTTGCTCCAGGGAGAACCGATGACGGTATTTGGCGATGGCCTCCAGACTCGCGCCTTCTCACACATCGATGATGTGGCTCCCATGATCGCGAGAAGTCCGCTGGTTCCGGCAGCGTACAACGAGACTTTCAACATCGGCGCGGATTCACCGTACACGATTCTGCAACTGGCTGAGGAGATCGCGGCAGCGTTTGGCCAACCGGTGAACGTGAAACACCTACCGGCTCGCAACGAGGTCGTGCATGCGTTCTGTGATCACTCGAAGGCTCACCGTGTATTCAACGCGCCACCTTCGATGGACGTACGGACGGGCATCCAGCGGATGGCCACTTGGGTGAAATCCCGCTGTCCCGCCACTCCGGTCCGATTCACCGACATCGAAATTCGGGACAAGCTCCCTGCTGGGTGGGAATAGCTGGGAATAGCTGGCTACTCCAAAATTGCTGCTTTCTCAATTGAATCGTTCTCATGGAATCGACTCGGATGTCAGAACGCGTGTTGGTGACCGGCGGGGCAGGGTGCATCGGGTCGGAACTCTGCGCCGCTCTGCTCGCTCGTGGTCAAGAGGTCATCGCCTACGACAACCTGAGCAGCGGAAAACGCGAACACATCGCACCGCTGACCAATAACCCTCGATTCCGATTCGTGGAGGCCAACGTCCATGATCCGGTCGCCCTGGACGCGGCCCTTGATGGCGTGTCGTTCGTCCACCATCTGGCGGCGAATCCGGACGTGAAGTTCGCCGATGACGAACCAGACCGCGACCTCCGCCAGAACACTCTCGCCACCGCGGCCCTGCTCGATGCCATGCGACGGCGAGGAATCACCCAACTCACGTTCTCCTCCACCTCGGCGGTGTATGGGACCAGTCCAGTTCAGCCGATCCCGGAGTCGCAGCCGTGCCGGCCGATCTCGCTTTATGGTGCGACGAAACTGGCGTGCGAAGCGATGATATCAGCACACACCAACCTGTTTGGCCTCCGGGCGTGGGTGTTCCGTTTCGCCAACGTGGTTGGCGGAAGAGTACGCAAGTCCGGCAAGACGGTTGTCTCAGACTTCATCGCCAAACTCCGGGCGAACCCCCGCCGATTGGAGATTTTGGGTAACGGCAAACAGGCCAAGTCCTACATCCTGGTTGGCGAGTGTGTAGACGCCATGTTCCATGTGGTGGATCACGCACAGGATTCGTTCAACCTCTTCAACCTCGGCGGTGATGACTGGCTGAGTGTTACCCGAATCGCCGAGATGGTGGTTGAAGAGCTGGGATTGAACAATGTCGAGTTCGCGTACACCGGAACGGAGGCGGGGTGGCCGGGCGACATCCCTCGGTTCCGGCTCGACGTATCTGCCCTGAGTGGACTTGGCTGGCGAGTCAAACACACGTCCGAGGAGGCGGTCCGGTCCGCTATTCGGGGCATCCTGGCCATCTCGTGATCGCGGAGGCTCGATGCAAGCCGTAATCCTGGCTGGCGGTCTCGGAACTCGGCTTGGGGAGATCACCAGGCGTGTCCCCAAACCAATGGTCCCAATCGCCGGGAAGCCGTACCTGGAATACCAGTTGAACGAACTCCGCCGACAGGGGATTACCGAGATTGTCCTGTTGACCGGTTATCTCGGTGAGCAGATCGAATCTCACTTCGCGGATGGGAGTCAGTTTGGACTGTCGGTTCGGTATCGTCGTGAAAAAACCCCCCAAGGAACCGGCGGCGGGCTTCGCGATGCGGCATCCTTACTCACGGACGAATTCCTTTTGATCTACGGCGACTCATACTTGCCAATTGACTACCCGGCGGTCCTCCACCGATTGAACGACGATCCCGCCGTGGTGGGTGTGGCCGTGGTGTATGACAATGCGGAATCGACCACAGTTCCGAACAACATCGCGCTCGATGAAGCGGGGTATGTCGTTCGGTATGCCAAGGATGTTCCGCAGACCGCAGACCTGCGATACGTCGAGGCTGGCGTGCTCGCGTTCCGTCGATCAATCATCAACTACCTTCCCGCGAATCGGCCGGTGTCGCTGGAGAAGGATGCATTCCCGGAGTTGATCGCACGGCGAGAGTTGCTTGGTTTCGTGACCCGGCAGCGTTTCTACGACATCGGCACACCGGACCGATTGGCTGCCATCGAGAGACTGTTCTCACTGTGATGATTACCCGGACGCCGTGAACGCCTCAATCTCCTGGGCATCGACAAGAAATCCGTCGAAGGGTCAATCTCGAACTCAGCGAACGATGAGTGGTATGACCGTGACCGCAAGGGTGGTGGTTTGGGAGGCAAACTGCTGGGTGCCGGGAATGGGGATTCATTCTGTTCTTCTGTGAACCGCACCTACAGTCCAAGCACTGCGAGGCGTTGTTGCATCTCATTCGCGTGCCACCTGGACTGGAGCCGGAAGGGTCGAAGGTGATCTTCGTTGGGGGTGAGCTGTGATTCGTCGGGCGGTGTTCCTTGATCGAGACGGGGTCATCAACGTCAGTCCCCCAAAGGGGGAGTACGTTCAAGAATGGGCTGGGTTCACGTTTCTCGAATCGAGTTTCGATTGGGTTCGGCTGTTCAACGCCTTGGACTTACTCGTGATCGTGGTGACCAATCAGCGTGGCGTGGCACTCGGCCGCATGACGCAAGCCGATGTGGACGACATCCACCAGCAGATGCTGGAGGAGTTCTCACTGCGGGGTTGTCGGGTGGACGATGTGTTTGTCTGCCCACACGAGGAGGGAACTTGCGAGTGTCGCAAGCCCCGTCCAGGAATGGTGCTGGCAGCTCAGAAGAAGTGGAACCTCGACCTCGCAGGCTCGCTGATGATCGGTGACTCCGACAGCGACTTTGAACTTGCCAGGACGTGCGGCCTGCGATTCCTGCGAGCGGAAAATGGACGGTTGGTCCAGGGTTGACTCGCTCGCTCCGCATCTTGGTGGCTCAAAATGTTCCGAATCATCGTCGGGGTGGGATGAGTCGAATGCTTCTGAGCCTTCACGACCGGGTCGAGGCAGATGGTCACACGGTCGAGTATTTCACGGCTGAACAACTCCCAACTCGATTTGGTGGCCGCCTTGCACGGTTCACGTTTCCGTGGCTCTTGTGGAGGCACACCGTCGCCGCTGCAAAGGCCGGTCGGCCGTATGACGTGGTGAATGTCCACGAACCGAGCGGGGCGATCCTGGCTCTGGGCAAGCGTGCGGCCGGCAACCCATTCTTGGTCATCACGAGCCACGGAGTCGAGGACCGCGGATGGGCGGTCACACGCGAGGATGCCAGTCTCGGTCGCACTCCGTTGTCCCTCAAGACCCGAATCTGGCACCCACTGACCCTCTTGCCTCAAGCCAGGTTCGGGCTCCGCCGTGCCGAGCATGTGTTCTGCCTCAACCAGGAGGACCGGATGTTCCTTCGTCGGAAGTACCGGTTTTCCGACGATCGAGTCACTCGGCTATTCCCCGCTGCCGACACCGCGTATCTGGAAGCATTCCCACGTCGCAATTACACCCCTGCAGATCGGCTATTACTGAGCGGTGCGCAAAGGATGTTAAGGACTGGCAATCTCCAAACCTGCTTGGGCGAAGCAGGCTTGCACCAGATGAGGCTTCCGTCGCGTGCGACCGATGGCCAAGTGGAACTGCTCGTGTAACTCTTCGAGAT
>JAIOPV010000230.1 GCA_021413735.1 Planctomycetota bacterium | reverse complement strand
AAGCTGACCGACGAGGTGAAGGCGGCTCTGAAGGAGTCCGAGGCCGCACTGCCCGCCGAAGTGGTCATCAACACCGACCTGTTCCAACTCAAGAGCTTCATCGACCGGGGAGTGTACTACGTCGAGGAAGCCCTCGTCATCGGTGCCGTTCTCGTCGTGATCGTCCTGTTCCTGTTCCTCCTGAACATCCGCACCACGTTCATCACCCTGACCGCCATCCCCCTGTCGCTGGTCGTCACGACACTGGTGTTCCGCCTGATCGGGGTCATCACCGGCCAGGAACTAAGCATCAACGTGATGACGCTCGGCGGGATCGCGGTGGCGATGGGCGAACTGGTGGACGACGCCATCGTGGACGTGGAGAACATCTACCGCCGACTGGGCGAGAACAACGCCTTGCCCGTCCCGCAGCCGACCATCGTCGTGGTCTATCAGGCGAGTCGAGAAATCCGCTCGGCCATCGTGTTCGGCACGGCGGTCGTGATCCTCGCGTTCATGCCCCTGTTCGCGCTGTCCGGTGTCGAAGGTCGCCTTTTCGTCCCGCTTGGCATCGCCTACATCGTGTCGATCCTGGCCTCACTGGTCGTGTCGCTGACCGTCACGCCGGTCCTGTCGTACTACCTGATGCCCAAGGTCGGCGGTGGCCACGGGCACCGCGACGGATTCCTGCTGCGAGTTTTGAAATGGGTCGCTGGCTTCTTCATCCGGTTCAGCATGAGGCGGGCAGGTATCCTGCTCGTGCTGACATGGATCGCGGTCGCGGTGAGCGTCTGGCAACTCACGCGGCTCGGGGCCGACTTCCTGCCCAAGTTTGACGAGGGCAGCGTTCAGGTGAACGTCGGGTTGCCCGGTGGTTCATCGTTGAAGGCGTCGAACGAAGCGGCGGTCCTGATCGACGCCCGGTTGAAGACGATGCAGAAATCGCCCGAGAACCCGAACGGCCCAGTCGTCCACTTTGCCCGCCGCACGGGCCGGGCCGAGTTGGACGAACACGCCGAACCGGTGAACGTCGGCGAGTACATCCTGACCATGAACCCCGACGCCGGGGTTCGCCGCGACGAGTTCCTCAAGTCACTCCTGGCCGACCTCCGTGCGGCGGCACCGGGGGTCGAGATCGAAACTGAGCAACCTCTGTCGCACCTGATTAGCCACATGCTCTCCGGGGTTCGCTCGCAGATCGCCATCATCATTTACGGCGACGATCTCGACAAGCTACGCGAACTGGCCGGACAAATCCGCGACGTGGTCGCCGAGGTGCCGGGCGTCACGCCGCCGATCATCGACCCGCAGGAGAGGGTTGACGAAGTTCACGTCGTCCTGCGGCCCGACGACCTCGCCCACCACGGCCTGAGTCGGGAGTTCGTCGCCGATTTCGTTCAGATCGCGTTGAAGGGGGAAGCCGTCTCAGTGGTGTTGGAAGGGCAGCGGCGGTTCGACCTCGTCGTGAAGTTGAAAGAGCCGTACCGCTCGGACGCCTACAAGCTCGGCGAGTTGCGGCTCGACCTCCCGAATGACCGGGGGCAGATTCGGCTCCGCGAGGTCGCCGACTTCCCAACAGCGGCCAGTGGTCCGAATCTCGTGAACCGTGAGAACGTGCGGCGAAAGCAAGTCGTGCGGTGCAACGTGTCGGGCCGCGACCTCGAAAGCACCGTCGCCGAGATCGAGCGGAAAGTGCGTGGGACGGTGAAGATGCCGGAAGGCTACTTCGTGGAATTCGGCGGGCAGTTCGAGGCCCAGCGGTCGGCAACCCGACTCATCTCCGTCCTGGCCGGGGTTTCGCTCGCGGGCATCTTCCTCGTTCTGATGATGCTGTACCCCTCGGTGAGGGTCACGCTGCAAATCTTGAACGCCATCCCCACGGCATT
>JAIOPV010000229.1 GCA_021413735.1 Planctomycetota bacterium | reverse complement strand
TCGACAGCACGCAGAACTTCGTAACTCCAGCCGAACAGGTAACGCACGACTGCCATTGCCCAGGCGATTCCGGGCAGGTTGGTGTCGAAGACATCGCGGTAGTAGACGCCGCCGTGAAGGATGGAGCGAGCGGCCATGTCGTAGAGTGTGACATCGGGCCACGGCGGTAGGCACAGAAAGAACGGCACTCCGAGGAGCAACGCCAGAGCAGTGACCACCCACCCGGCGACCGCCGACCGCCACGGCATGAACCAACGACAAACGGGTTGCGTTTCCGCTGTCGAGGTAGGTGGGTCAATGTCCGTGCGCATCTTTGGTGTCGGCCGCGGCGGGTGCGGGGGTGTGTGGATGATGAGGAATCATATACGCCGACGCGGTTACGCTAATCGCAAGCACTGCCGCGAGGATGCCCACGCCCCAGTAAAGCTTCTTCTTGGTCAGCAGTGCGATGGAACACACAACAAGCGCCACTTCCGCGAGCAGGTGCGCGATGTCGAGCCGATCGGCCTGATGATGGACGTGCGTCGCTTCCTCGCGGATCGTGGCCGCTTGCGCTTTCAACTCTTCGGCTCGTTTCCCGGCTTCCAGTCCGCGTTCCTGCAGTTCGGGTAGGCTATCGTGATCCTTGTTCGGTTTCCGCTGATTCTCCGCGCTCTTCGTCCATTCCTCGATGGCATCCGTGCGAGCCTTGTCAGGGGTTCCGGGGATGAAGCCGGTCTGCTTCGCAGCGATCTTGTACTGCTCCTCACGCATCCGCTTGGACTGATACCAGGCGAACAGGTTACTCTTCTCGACCTCGGCGGTCGCGGCTTCGGTTCGGAGGCGGTTTGCGTCGCCGAGGAGTTGCAGAACTTCGTTGTGCGTTCGGTGACCAACCATGCTGATGCCAGCGAGACACGCAGCGACAATCGCCATCGACACGGCAACCCGCTGGTTGAAAGGATCGCTGGCATGGTGGCCTGCGTGTTCGGCGTGTTCGAGGTGTTCGTGCGTGTTGGCCATGACTGATGACTCCGATTCCTGGGGAGGTGCTGCGCGGAAGTTTATGCCGTGACCGCAGGTGTTCAAGTGACGGAATAATCTCGCGAATCTGATTCGATTGCCCGAAAAATCGTTGCAATCGGTCTCTTGGGGCTTTAGCATCCAGGGGTGAAATGGATTCGCCCCCTCGCTCACCCTTCGGGTGGGCTCGGAAGGAACCGCGGGATTTCTGGTCTTCTCTCCCGCCCAACTTGAATGAGAACGCGACTTGTCGAATTCTCATTCGCTCGGTGTTGGCGACCTCCATTCTCCGGTGGTCACTCAAACCATTCGGTTTGGTGATTCCCGCGGCGCCTCGGTGTTTCATCCGAGATCGACATCAGAAGGAGCGATGCGATGACCGCCTGTGCAAGTCTTTCGATCGAGCCAGCAGAAGTGCTCACCAGCAGTCCGTTACCCCAGCTCCGGCGGCTGATGGTGACCGCAACCGATCACGAAGTCGTGATTTCCGGTCGTGTGACCAGCTACTACATGAAGCAACTCGCTCAAGAAGCAGTTCGCTCTTCTCTCGGAGCGCGTCGCCTTCGGAACAACGTCGAAGTCCGTCCGCACTAATCTTGTGCCCGGCTTTTATGCCGGGCGACTGTCATTCGTTAATCGCAAATCCACCAGGAACTCATGAAGTTCCTCGATTGGGGCGTTTTCTGGCAACGTGCTTGCCGTGAAAGCGTCGTCCAACCGCTGTTCCCACTTATCCAACTCAGCCCGGTGGAACGCCACGTCCAATCCCGTCAATGGGCCGAATTCCGCAGCTGCCTTTCGTGCGATCAACTCCGGTATGTACGGCATCTTGAACCGTTCGTTGAGCGTCGGCAGGTGCGGCTCAACTTCGCCCGTTTCCAGTAAGTGAACGCCGGTCATCGCGACGCGATACGCATACAGCAGCGTCTTCGCCTTCACTTCGGCTTCTTTGTCTATGAGCTTTCGCTGCGTTTGGAGGAAGCCGCGATAGTGGTGATTGCAGTGCTTTGTGATGCAGCGTTTCGCGAACGATCGCAGTTGCGCGAGGAAGTCGGCCCCGTGGCACACGAGCGGCGAGAAGATCTGTTCGAGGACGTAGCCGTTGTGCTTGCACAGCAACCGCAGATACTTCCCCACCTCGTGTGAAACCGCTTCGACTTCCAACCCCGCAAGTATGTCCTTGGGCTCGACCGTCTCGGGTGGTGCTTTCAGACCGATCATCTGCCGCAGTGGCGCGAGGAAGCAACCACGCAAATCGACGTCGCTATCGACGGATGGGAAGCCATAAAGATGTGAGCCGCTGACGGTCCAGAACAGCGCCGACGGCACACGGCTGTTGTCCCAACGTCCGAGCGCCTGCAAATCGAGATTGTGAACAATTGCGGCCATGAATGTCCCCAACACCTCCGAACCCCCCACTTCAGTGGTGAGTTCCTCAACGCATGAAACGCGGCAGGAAAGCCAACAAGTGCAGGAAAAGTGTCACGAACCACGGCCCGTTGCTTCATCATTGCGTCGTAACTTCGTTTCGAATCTCGATGATCTTCCGGGGTCGTCGTATCGAAGAACCGGCCAGAGAGAATGCAACCGCCTGTCACGGCCGAGACCAGTTTCCCGTTCTTGGCGCTGACGATTAAATAGGATTCAGGTCCCGAGAACCCTAGGTCGGTGTACACGCCGTACCGTGCCACTCTGTAATACGGGAATCGCTTAATGAGCGGTTCAATGTCGTCACCCGCTTTGACTTCCCCTCGTGCCAGCGCTCGGGTAAGAAGATCGTGCTCGTCATCCTTGAATGTCTCGCAGGTGTCGTGAGGAGACATGTTGAAAGGGTTACCGTACTTGGGTTCCGCAGGAGGTTCGACCACTGGGTCCACGTCCACAGGCACCACAACGACGGGGACGACCTCCTCGATTGGTTGTGATGGTTGCGGCTTCGCACACCCAGCCAGCACAAGCACCAGTACGACGGTTCGCATGGCTACCCCTCTGCTTTCTTCCGTCCGACGACCTTGAGCTTAACCTTGTCAGCAATGAATGTCTTCTCGCCGTGCCCCGGAAACCGGATCTTCACTCGCCGCATCGCACCGAAGCCGCTCAGGTCTGTCACGGTGCCGATGTTGAACTCCTCGTGCTGCACCAACACGCCAACCGCCAGACCTGTGTCGGCACCATCCGGAATCGTCGGCTTGATGTCCGTGTGCCTCTTCACCGGCGGAATGAACGGTCGCGCTCCTGTGTCGGCCCAATCGGAAGCCGCGTTGCCGGCCTTCGCTCGCCATTCGTCCGCAGCGGTGCGTGCCACGTTCCGCGACATCGACGGGTCAAGTCGCTCGATGCCGTCTCGCGGCAACTCCCGCAAGAAACTGCTCTCGATGGCGTAGTTCATCTGCCCGCGGAACTCCCGCAACCGAGCGTGGCACAGATACAGTTCCTTCATCGCTCGCGTCATGCCGACGAAACACAGCCGGCGTTCCTCTTCGATCTCGTCTTCGCGGCCCATGCTCCGCTCGTGCGGCAACAGCCCTTCCTCCACCGCCATCACATACACCACAGGGAATTCCAAGCCTTTCGAGGAGTGCAACGTCATCACCGAAACGTGATCGGCCTGTTCATCCCAGCCGTCAACGTCCGACGCCAGCGTGATCTGTTCGAGGAAATCCACAATCGTGCTTTCGGGGCTCTGGTCGTGGAACTGCTTCGCGGCGGTCACCAATTCCTCGACGTTCGCCAGCCGTTCCGCGTCGTCTTCGTCCCCGGACTCGCGGAGGTTGTTGGCGTAGCCGGTTTTGTCGAGCACAAGGCGAATCAGGTCTTGCGGCGGCAGGTCGAGGCGGGCACGCAGTTCCGTCATGAGCTTGTGGAAGTCGCGGAGGCCGGTCGAAGCCTTGCCCTTGATGTCGGTGATCTTCGCGACCTGGCCGGCCACGTCCATCAGCGTCATCTCACGCTCGGCTGCGATGCTCTGGAGTTTGTCGAGCGACACCTTGCCGATGCCGCGGGGCGGTTCGTTCACCACTCTAAGGAAGCTCACGGTGTCCGACGGGTTCGCGAGCAACCGCAGATACGCGAGCACGTCCTTGTTTTCCTTGCGGTCGAAGAACGCGAGGCCCTTCACGATCTGGAACGGCACCCCGTGCTTGACGAACGCACTTTCGAGTGACCGCGTGAGGGCGTTGATTCGCATGAAGATGGCGTGATCGCGATACTTGAACTTGCCGGCACTCACAGCTTGCTTAATCCGCATGACGACGCCTTCGGCCTCGTCGAGACCGTTGTCAAACGTGATGATGCGGACCGGCTCACCCTGCGGGTTGTCGGTCACGAGCGACTTCTTCTTACGCTGCTTGTTGTGGTCGATGAGGACGCTCGCCGCGTGAAGGATCGTCTTCGTGCTGCGGTAGTTTTTGTTCAGCGTGATGACCCGTGCCGACGGGAAATCTCGCTCGAAGTCGAGGATGTTCTTGATGTCCGATCCCCGCCACTTGTAAATCGATTGGTCTGGGTCGCCTACCACGGTGAGGTTGTCGTGGTTGAGGCTCAACCGTTTCGCCATTTCGTACTGGGCGGAGTTCGTGTCCTGATATTCGTCGATGAGGATGTAGCGGAAGCGGTTGTCGAGTTCGGCACGCAGCTCCTCGTTGTGCTTCATCGCCATCGCCGGCAGATACAGCAGGTCGTCGAAGTCCATCGCATTCGCGTGACGCAGTCGCTTCTCGTAGCCGTGGTACACTTTCGCCGTGGTTTGAGCGAAGAAATCCGTCGCGGTTTTCTCGTACATCGGTGGCGTAATGAGTGCGTTCTTCGCCTTGCTGATCGCGCCGCCGATGCGTTCCGGGCTGAACTTCACGTTGTCGATGCCGCATGACTCCAGCGCCGCCTTGATAAGCTTGTTGCGGTCGTCCATGTCGTAGATCGTGAAGTTGCGATCGAACCCGAGCCGTTCCGCGTACTGTCGCAGCAAGCGTGCCCCGAGCGCGTGGAACGTGCTGACGATCACGCGGTTGCCGGGCACGAGTTGCTCGACGCGCCCCCGCATTTCGCCTGCGGCCTTGTTCGTGAACGTGATCGCCAGGATGTTGCTCGGTCGAACTCCCTGCGACAACAGATACGCCACTCGGCGAGTGATAACGCGAGTCTTGCCGCTTCCGGCTCCCGCGAGAATGAGGAGCGGCCCTTCGCCGTGCATCACGGCGGCTTGCTGGTCGTCGGTGAGGTCTTTGAGCAGATCGGGAGCGGCGGCCATGTCGGTTCCTTGTCCTTGGAAAATCCGAAATCCGAAGTACGAAATCCGAAGGGATATTTCCGAAATCCAGCGTACAGACTTCGACCCGCGGAAGCGAGGTCAGCCACAGTGTAGCGGCCGCTCGGTTTGGTGAATGAGAACTCGGCAGGTCGCGTTCTCATTCATCGTGGCGGCACGTCGCCACGTTGCGGCGACCGCTAAACGTCTTGGAGGTGTGATGGAGATCGTCGGACTCGGCAGTCAGGTGATGGACTGTGCCCGCGTGCGGAAGCTCATCGACAAGCACGGCGAGACGTTCCTGAAGCAAGTCTACACCGACCGCGAGGTGCAGTTCTGCAACACCAAATCGCGCACGACGGAGCAGTTCACGGCTCTGTGGGCGGCGAAGGAAGCGGTATTCCGTGCGCTCGGCACAACCTGGAAACGCGGCACCAACTGGACCGACATCGAAGTGATTTGTGAAAACACCGGCACACAGCAAGTTGTGGTGAGTGGTCCCACCGCGGAACTGATGGCTGCTCGTGGCATCACGCAAATTATGCTCACGACGGCCTTCTGTCGTGAATTCGCGACAGCTACGGGAATCGCGATTCGCTTATCGGTCGCACGGCCCGCGGAAGACACGGCACTCGATGATTGATCGCGTCGTCGGTGGGAAGTGTCACTAAAATTCGGGGACACTCTGGAGGAGAAAACATGAGCAGCACCGTTCGCAAGGCAATCATTCTTCGCGGTCCCCCTGGCGTTGGGAAGAGCGTCGTTCGTGAATCACTTCGAAGGGAACTTGGGCCAGCGGCACGGCACATTAATCTCGATGCGTACTGGGGCAAGGGCGAGTGGAGATACTCGCAACCAGATTTTCGGTATGCCGACCTTCAACTCGCCCTGGAGCCGGTCTTGTTGGTGGAATTTGCCTGGGGTGAACCGGAGGGACTTCCTTTTCCGGGTGCAACCCGAGGAGCGGATGAGTGGGTGAACATCCTTCAAAACGCAAAGCGTGAGATATTTCCGTTTCTCCTGACTGCCGCCTGGAGTGACATCCTGAAGAGGCTAACGGGCCGGCATGGGCATGACATGCGCGCGAACGTGCTCGACGAACTCGGTCGGGCGAGTTTCTACGAGCATAAGCACCCGATGTTCACCTATCCCGTCATTCCAGGATTTAAGGAACGGGCAATCGACACGACCGGGAAAACAGAGGAAGCCGTTGTCGATGAGATTAGGAGGGTGGTCGGCCTGTAGCTTTGCGGGAGGAATGTCGCTTTGAAACCCAGGGCAACACAGCGATTGAAGGTATGTTGCGGGTCTTCCTGATCTTAACCCGACGCGCAAGTTTTGAAGTTGCGCGTTTGGAGTTGGCAGCAAGCGTCTGAGACTGCAAAGTGCAAAGTGAAAATCCAAAGACCATCATGCGTCTCGATCGAGGACTGTTGTTTCTGGTCTTCACAGTTTGCATTTTGCAGTTAGAATTTGCACTTTGAAGTATTCCACTAACGAAACCGCAACTCCAAAACACGCAAGAGAGGGCGTAGCTTTCTCTCGCTTGCGTTGGGTTCCGACCCAAAACCAAGTTCAACCCACCTCACCCTAACTCAGTCTTTGCGCTGCCCCCTGTTTTGAAACGGCCAGCCTCTTGCATCGTCTTGGGTATGCGGGGATAATGCTGACTCACATTTCGTCGGCCCGAATTCTCCCGCAAGTCAGATGGAGCGAGGTCATGGCTGCCCTGCCCAACGATCTGAGCAAGGTCGATCCCGCAGACGCCTGGAAGCCGTGGGCACCCGCTGCCACGGAACCCTGGGATCGCAAACGAATCGCCCACCTGTTTCGCCGCGCTGCATTCGGCGCCACACCCACCGAAATCGATGCCGCACTGAAAGATGGCTTCCCCAAAACCCTCGATCGTCTGCTCAAAGGCGAACCCGACGCGGCCGACCGGCTGGAACTGCTCACCGAAACCGGGCAGTTCTACACGGAGCCTGCCAACCTTCGCGTGTGGTGGCTGTATGCCATGCTCGAAGGCGGTTACCCGCTGCGTGAAAAGCTCACGCTGTTCTGGCACAATCACTTCGCCACCAGTTACGCCAAGGTTCGCAGCACGAAGCTGATGTACGAGCAGAACTCGCTGATCCGCAAGCACGCTCTGGGGCACTTCCGGCCGTTCCTGCTCGACATGAGTCGCGACACGGCCATGCTCGTCTGGCTCGACTCGAACCGCAACGTGAAGGGTGCCCCGAACGAGAACTACGCTCGCGAAGTCATGGAACTCTTCTCGCTTGGCGTCGGCAATTACACCGAGAAGGACGTTCAGGAAGCCGCCCGTGCGTTCACCGGCTGGCACCACGACGCCGAGGTCAGCAAGTTCGAGAACAACGTGGTTCTGCACGACGACGGCGAAAAGACCATCTTCGGCAAGAAGGGCAACTGGGCGGGTGCCGATGTCGTGCGATTGTGCTGCGATCACGAAGCGTGTGCGCGGTTCCTGGTCGGGAAGCTCTACGCCTTCCTTATCAGCGAAACGAAGCCGCCCGCGAAGCTCCTCGAACCACTCGAAGCGAGTTTCCGCAAGTCCGATTACGACATCGCTGCTCTCGTGGGCACGATGCTGTCGTCGAAGCTGTTCTTCTCGGATCACGCTTTCCACAAGCGGGTTAAGTGGCCGGTCGAGTATGCGGTTGGTGCCGTGCGAGCGGTTGTTCCCGGTCGGGTGCCGTTGTCCGATCTCACGGACCCGCTCGCGAAGATGGGGCAGGTACTATTCGCGCCACCGAACGTGAAGGGCTGGCGCACCGGCACCGACTGGTTGAACAGCGCGACGCTGCTCGCACGCAACAACTTCGCGGAGAAGGTCGCCATCGGACAATGGAGCCCACCGTCGAGTCGGCCGCGAGGTTCGACATTTGCGAGGGTCCAGACATTCCAAACCACTGATAACGCAGCCCCGAAGCCACCCGGTCCGCCGCCAGCTCCCCCTGCGGATCAGGACGTCGCCGCAGCTGTCTTTGCGACGAATCCGAAGGACATTCCTGCCGTCGTGAAGCGAATGGGCGAACTGCTACACGGCGAACCGTTGTCGCCGAAGGTCGCCGCGAAACTGGAACAGTTCCTCCGCGAGCGTGGCCCCGCTGCCGCTCCCGCGACGACTCCAGCACCGGGAGGTGCTGCGCCTGGGTTCCCCAGCCCCGTCCCACCAGAGACGGCAACCAAGACGGAGTTCATTCCGCCTCCTCCTCTGCCGAAAACCGTCGAAGCGAAGCCGTTGACGCCGGCGCCGATGCCACACAAAGCGCCGCCGTTCAAGCCGGACCTCGCTTCGGATGACTTCAAGGCTCGTGTCCGCGAAGCGATCCACGCGATGATGTGTTTGCCCGAGTATCAACTGAACTGAAGCCGCCCGCGGCTTCGCTGCCTTATCCCGCGAAGCCACAAGCGGCTTCGATCCATCCCGGAGGCCCCTATGCATAACCGTCGCGACTTCCTGACCCGCACCGTTGGCACGTCGAGTCTGTTGGCCGTTGGCTCAGTGGTGCCCGAGTTTCTCGCGAAAGCGGCAGACAAAGCCGACAAAGCTGAGAAGAAAGACGCCAAGGATACCATCCTCGTCGTGATCGAACTCACCGGCGGCAACGACGGGCTGAACACCGTCGCGCCCTATGGCGATGATCTCTACCACAAAGCCCGCCCGACGCTGTCATTCACGAAGAAAGAAGTGCTGAAACTCGACGATTACTGCGGCTTGCATCCACGCATGTCCGACATGAAGCAACTCTACGACTCGAAACGGCTCGCGGTCATTCAGGGCGTCGGCTACCCAAACCCGGATCGTTCGCACTTCGAGAGCATGGATATCTGGCAACTCGCGGACCCGAAGCGAGCGCAGGTCAGCGGCTGGCTCGCCCGCACGATCCCGAGTATGGACACGAAGGAAGCGGGCGTTCCCGGCATGTACTTCGGCGACGAACGCTTGCCAGTCGCGCTTCAAGGAGCCGACGGCGGCGTGATTTCGCTCGCGGATCGTGCCAGCTTCCGGTTGCAACTCAGCGGCAATGAGAAGCCCCGCAAGGGACTCATCGAGGATCTGAACGCCGACACGAAGGGACCGGCCGCCGACCTCGCCGCGTTCGTTCGCAAGCGGCAGCTTCAGACGTACACGAGCCTCGCGAAAATCGAAGAAGCGCTCAAGGACACGAACTCGACGCAGAGCCTTCGCCCCGAGTTCCGCAACGGTCGCTTTGTCGAGAACGACCCGAACAGCATCACCACCCTCAGCGGGAAGCTGGGTCTGATCGGCCGTCTCATTCAGAAAGGGCTTGGCACGCGAATCTATTACGTGCAACTCCCCGGCTTCGACACGCACTCCGGGCAAGCGAAGATGCACGAGGATCTGCTCGGCAACCTGTCGAACTCGATCGGTCAGTTCTTCAACTCACTTGCGATTTACACACCCGAAGGGCAGACGGCGGATCGGGTCGCGGTGATGACCTATTCGGAGTTCGGCCGGCGAGTAAAGGAGAACGGCAGTCGCGGCACCGACCACGGCAGTGGTTCCTGCATGTTCGTCGCGGGGAACAAGGTGGTCGGCGGACTGGTCGGCAAGCACCCAAGTCTCAGCGACTTGACCGATGGCGACCTGAAGTATCACACTGACTTCCGCCGTGTGTACGCGACGCTGCTCGATGATTGGCTAGGTGTGGACAGCAAGGGCGTGCTGGGCGACAAGTTCGAGAAGTTGCCGTTGATCGACATGACGAAGAAGGGACCGGCCGCAAATACTCCACAGCCAGCGAAGGGCTTTGACCTTCCTCCGGGCGCAACGGAGGCACCTGCGCTGCCGGTTCCGCCGCCCACGGTGAAGGAATAGTGGTCGCGTTGAGTTCATCTGGAGCGGCCGCCCAATTGGGGCGGCTTGCTGCTTCTTGGGGCGGAAACTATCGACAGCAGGAGGCTTCCGATGAATGTGCGGATCGGGAATCAGACCAGCGCTCACGCTCCCGCAAAACTGCCCTACGAGTTCGCCTGTCGCAACGGGTTCGACGCCTTCGAGTGGTTCAGTGATCGCGGACGGCACGGATGGTGCGAAGCCGAAACTTCCCCCGCCGAATGCGACCAACTCCACCAAGCCGCAGCAGCTGGCAACGTGCGATTCAGCATTCACGCCCCGTACTATGCCGACCCCACGACTCCCGACGGCATTGAGGCCATTCGCAAGAGCATTCGCTTCGGTGGTAGTATCAAAGCCAGCGTCGTGAACCTGCATCACTTCCCGCAGTATCACGCCAAGGTGTACGCCGAGTCGCTGAAACCACTGATCGAAGAGGCTGCAAAGGCCGGATTGCAACTCAGTCTGGAGAACACGCCCGAAACGCCGCCCGACAACATTAACGCCGTGTTCGGCGTGCTGTCCGCGATGCCCGAAGCGACCGGCCGCGTCGGATTCTGCCTCGACAGCGGACACGCGAACTTGCACTCAGGCACCCGTCACGACTACGTTCGCTTCGTCGATCTGCTCGGCAATCACGTTCCCATCATTCACTGGCACGCCCACGAAAATTGGGGCGATCGCGATTCCCACCTGCCGTTGTTCACCGGGCCATCCGCGAAGGACGATCGCGGTTTGCGTGGACTCATCCGCCGCCTGAAGCAACGCGGGTTCGCTGGCTCCGTGATCCTTGAGCAATGGCCGAACCCGCCGGAGCAACTCGTGAAGTCTCGCAATCGCCTCACCGAACTGCTTGGACAAGCGTGACCTCGCGGAGGTCACTGCCGTTTCTCTTTCCACTCCTCTGCTACACTGTTCAGGATGAACGTTGTTGCGGAGAGTCTGATGAACGCGGATCGGCCAGTCGATAACGCCCCTTACCAGTCGCACGTCCACGCAGGGTTGACCGTCGAAGGATGGTCGCGTGCCGCCGTGCAAAGCTACTGGCGTGTTCCTGAACTCAAGGTTGGGTTCGACTTCGGAGCGCAGCCGTGGGATTTCATGGGCACGCCAACATGGTTCGTGTCGCACACACACCTCGACCACGTCGCGGCGTTGCCGATCTACGTTGCCCGCCGACGCATGATGAAGATGGAACCGCCCACGGTTTACGTGCCAACCGAGAGCCTCGACGACGTGAAAAAGCTGATGATGATTATGCATCGGCTGGATCGTGGCCGACAGCTTGCCGAGGTAAAGGGACTCGCCGCCGGCGACGAAATCGAACTGAGTCGCGAACACATTGTCAGTGTCGTGAACACGTTTCACACGATTCCGAGTCGCGGCTTCATTGTGTCCGAACGTCGGCGAAAGTTGAAGGATGAATTCATCGGCTTGCCCGGCGAGAAGATCAAGGAACTGCGGCTCTCGGGTGTCGAGATCACACGCGAGGAACGCATTCCCCTGGTTGCGTACACGGGTGACACGTCGCCTGCTGGCCTCGACAAGAACCCCATCTTTTTCGAGGCGAAGATCCTCATCACGGAGATGAGCTTCATTCGGGCGAGCCATCGCCGCGACAAGATCCACAAGTTCGGGCATATGCACCTCGACGACTTCCTGGAACGGGCCAAACAGTTCAAGAACGAACTCATTATCGCGGCTCACTTCAGCACGCGGTATCATCCGAACGAGGTGCGGAAACTGCTCGACAACAAGCTGCCGCCCGAATTGAAAGCCAAGCTGAAGATCTGGGTCTGAAGCCCCCGCCTACCTGCCAGCGATTATCGACCGGGCACTCGGTATCGACCCGAACACGATGCTCTGCGAAATGAGGGGGCATCGTCTCGGTGTTGGAGAAAGAAAACTCCCCCCACCCGGCTCGCAAAGCCTCGCCGACCTCTCCCCCCGAAATCGGGGGAGAGGTGGGGTGATTGCAATTCTCTTCAACTCACCCCAATGGCCTTGAAAAGAAGACCCTTGAGACCCACCTCTCCCCCGATTTCGGGGAGAGGTCGCGACGAGTCTTCGAGTCGCGGGTGAGGGGGAAATGCCTTCCCTCATATCTTTGACACGATCCGACATCCCGCCACCCCTGTAACGGTGAGTGCGGCATTTCCATTCAGCCCACGGTCAAACTTGGTAGACTCCGAATGTGCCGTCACGGCGCAGATGACGTCTTTACTTCCGAACGCCCCAACCAGCACGATTCCTCAGGACCGTCGAACCTCTTCCGAGGGCTTCAAAATGCGTCGGATTATTGCCTGGATGCCGGGAGTTTTCCTCGCCACGCTGGGAATCGCTCTCCTGACTACCCCCACAATGACGCGAGCCGGGGATATCAACTTCGTCGAAGATTTCGCACTCGCGAAGGACCGTGCCGCAGCCCTCAAGCAGCTCATTCCCGGCACCGAGGATTATTACTACTTCCACTGCTTGCACTACCTGAACACCAGCCAGTTCGAGAAGATCGACGTCCTCACCGGCCCCTGGCACGAACGGCACGGTCAATCGGCACGCCTCACCGAGATTCAAACCAGGCGCATGCTTCTCACATACGAGAAGAATCCCGAAATGACGCTCGCGTATCTACGGGAACGCCTCGGACTCCAGTTCGACCACCAGAAGGAAACGGTCGATGCGGCCGTGAATCTCCCGGTCACGCTCGACCAGAAACTCATCGCTCGCGACACACTACGAACGCAGTCGCTCGTTCAAAGCAACCTCGACAACTTCGAGGATATCGCTCTCAACTGGCTCGCGGCGAACGATGACCTCGGCTGGCAGAAACGTCGTAATCTGCTTCAGCGACTCACGCGGCCTGATGCGGTTGGTCTGCCGAAGATGGTGATAGCCGACCTCACTTCGGAGCATGCCGGCGAGTTCGGATATCTGCCGATCCACAAGCAGATGACACTCGCCCAACTCGATGACCTCCTCAAGTTGCACCCGGTCCTTTTGAATCAGAGCGTGTTCGTCACCACTTACCTCACGAAGCTCCAGCCGGGTGCCGACGAGAATTGGAAGCGCGATAGCAAGGCGACACTCGCGTACCTCGAACGCCTTCAGAAGTTTGTGGATCGCCTCGACGTCGTCCACAATTCGCTCAAGGCACACGTCGCGTTTCATCGCCTCGCGTTCGACAGAGCCAACGGCGTCTACGACAAGACACGGTTCCTGGCGTACATCGCGTTGCCGCGCCAGCAGGGCTATATGTGCAAGGCGTTGAACGAACGCGAATCGTCGCGCGTGCATCCCGCCAATCTGAACGCCGACTATCTCGGGTTCACGCTGCTGCCGCCGGTCGGCAACGACGAAACGCTCGTTCGCAGTTACCTCAAGCAATTCTTCGCCGACGACAAGACCAGCACCAAAGAGTACGAGCCGTTCATCGACGACGTCTGGCTGAATCACCTGTTTGCCGAGACGAAGATCGAACTCGGCATTGGCGACCCCGAGGCGTGGGCCTCGAAACTGCCGCCCGAGACGTTCCGCTCGCTGAAGGATCGCATCGACATCGACTTCGCGTTCACCAATAAGACCGAGTTCGCCGCGGACGAAGCCGTGGCTCTCGATCTGCATGTGAAGAACGTGCAGAACCTGATCGTGAAGGTGTTCGAGATCAACACAAAGACGGTCTACCGCACTCGCCTCCAGGAAGTGGATACCGACGTCAATCTCGATGGCCTCGTCGCGAACAGCCAGCGCATCATCAAGTACGACGACTCACCGTTACGCCGGCAGGACCGGAAGATTGCGTTCCCGGAACTGAACAAGCCGGGCGTTTACGTCATCGACCTCATCGGCAGCGGCAAGAGCAGCCGCGCCTTGATTCGTAAGGGGCATCTGCGTCCGCTTGTGAGCACGGGCGTTGCCGGTCACAATCTCCGCATCGTGGACGAGAAGCACCAACTCGTGACCGATGCGACGGTGTGGCTCGCTGGAGTGGAGTATGTCTCGGACAAAGAAGGCACGATCACGGTGCCGTTCACGGCCGAGCCAGGACGGCGGCCAATCGTCATCTCGCGGGGCGAGTTCGCAAGCCTCGACTTCATCGAACACAAGCCCGAAGCGTATCGGCTCACGGCGGGCATCCACATCGACCGCGAAAGCCTGCTCTCGCAGCGGGTCGCTCCGATCATGGTGCGGGCGGGGCTCTTCCTGAATGACAGTCCAGTGTCACTGAAGCTACTCGAAGACGTGCGATTGCGGGTCACGAGCATCGACAACAACAACATCCCGTCATCGACCGATGTGCCCGACTTCAAGTTGTTCGAGGACCGCGAAGCGATTCACGAAGTTCGCGTTCCTGCTCGACTGAAAGCCCTGGATATCACGCTCACCGCGAAGGTGAAGAACGTGAGCAACGGCAAGACGATCGGTCTCGTCGAATCGAAGGCGTTCAACCTCAACGGCATCGACAGGACAGACAAGATTGAGGATCTGCACTTCGCGCGGTTCGGGCAGAATTACGTCGTCGAGTTGCTCGGCCTCATGGGTGAACTCAAGGCCGATCGGCCGATCACGCTGAGCATCAAGCATCGCTTGTTCCGAACGCCGGTTCAGGTCATTCTCAAGACCGATGCCCTGGGTCGCATCAATCTCGGGCCGCTGACCGACATCGTCAGCGTGAACGCTTCTGGGCCGGCACTCATCCCCCACACCTGGACGCTCTCAACCGATGCCCACACATACCGACAGACTTTGCACGCGAAGGCGGGCGAACTGATCGCGCTTCCGTATGTGGGCACGGCAGGCAAACCGAGCCGCGAAGAGCTGGCGTTGTTCGAGGTGCGGGAGTCCAACATTCGCGCCGACAAGTTCGACTCCATCGCCATCGCGAACGGTCAGATCGAGCTACGGGGACTCGCGGCCGGCGACTACGACCTGCACCTGAAGCAATCCAACGAGCGGATTCGCGTTCGCGTCGTGGCCGGTGTCGTGCAAGCCGGGCATATCCTCGGCAGCAATCGCGACATGCAGTTGCCGGGCCTCAAGCCGGTCACCATTCAGTCGATCGCGACCGACGCCGACGGGCTTACGATTCGGCTGCGAGATCACTCGAAGTTCGCGCGCGTTCACATCTTCGCAACGCGGTATCAGCCGGCGTTCGATGCGTTCGGCAACTTGAGCCGCGTTCGTGATGCGGAGCTTGGTGGAGTCGTTCCCGGTCACGCGGAGTCGGTGTACCTGACGGGCCGCAACATCGGCGACGAGTACCGCTATGTTCTCGACCGCAAGGGCCAAAAGAAGTACCCCGGCAACATGCTGGAACGGCCGGCGTTACTGCTGAACCCATGGGCCATTCGCTCAACTGAGACCGGCGAGCAACTCGCCAAGCAGGGTGGAGAGTTCTCCAAGGGCGCTGCGATTCTCACGCCGGAGCCACTCCCGAAAGTGCCGCCGGTCACGGGTATAATCGAGAAAGACAACTCTGGGATGGTGATTGACATCTCGCCCAACCTCGATTTCCTGGCCGATGCGTCTGCCGTGATTCTGAACGTCGTCCCCGATAAGGATGGCGTCATCAAGTTGACCGCGAAGGATGTCGGGCCGCACGCGATGATTCACGTTGTCGCCGTGGACCCATGCGGCACAACGGCCCGCAGCGTGACGCTCACCGAAAAGCCGGCCGCGTTTGCGGACCTGCGGTTGAAGCACGGCCTCGACCCCGCGAAGCACTTCACGCAGCAAAAGCTCGTGACCGTGATTCCAAAGGGCGAGGCGTTCGTTGTCGCGGATGTCGTGGGCAGTCGCTTCCAGATGTACGACAGTCTCGCAAAGGTCCACGGCTTCTATTCGACCCTCTCGAAGAACCCGACGCTCACCGAGTTTGCGTTCATCCTGAACTGGCCGAAACTGAAGCCCGAGGAGAAGCGAGTGCTGTACTCGCAGCACGCTTGCCACGAGTTGAGTTTCTTCCTGTCGCGCAAAGACCCGGCGTTCTTCACGGAGTTCATCAAGCCGTACCTGAAGAACAAGAAAGACAAGACGTTCCTCGATCATTACCTGATCGGCAACGATCTGAGCGAGTTCATGAAACCGTGGATGCACGGCCGCTTGAACACGGTCGAGCGTGTGTTGCTGGCGAGCCGCATCACCGGTGAATCGACGAAGACCGCTCGCCATCTCGACGACATGCTGCGAGTGATTCCCCGCAACCTCGACAAGGAGCTGTTCAACTTCGATGTAGGTTTGGATTCCAGCATCTTGGAGAGCAACGACCTATTAGCTGACAGGATCGACAAACTCAAACAGGACACCAAGGAACTGAACCTGCCGGAGCCAAAGCCAGCACTCACACAGGTAGATCCGAAGGCACCCGCTTCCGATCTGCCTGCAATGGGACAATCGGCTTCCGGCAGCGGAATGGGAGGCGTGAACGGACCTGCGATCACCGGCTTTGGTCTTGCGCCTGGGGAGCCGCGAAGCAAAACCACGACGTTCCAGCGGCATTCCGGCATCAAAGCCAAAGATACCCCGGCGGATGTCGAACTGTACTTCTCGAGTGGCCATGAGCACCGCCGAGACGTGCGTCAGCTCTATCGCAAGATCGACCCGACGCAGGAATGGGCCGAGAACAACTACTACAAGCTCCGCATCCAGCAGCAGACCGCCGACCTCGTGCCGGTCGCGGAGTTCTGGCGAGACTTCGCCCAGCACGATGGCAAGTCGCCGTTCTTGTCGCGACATCTCGCCGACGCCAGCCGCAATTTCACGGAGATGATGTTCGCGCTGTCCGTGCTCGATTTGCCGTTCGAGGCGGGCAAGCACGATGTGAAGTTCGACGCCGGCAAGATGACCGTGAGCGCCGCCGACCAGTTAATAGCGTTCCACGAGGAAGTGCGCCCCGCAGGCGGCAACGGCGGTCAAATTCCGGTTCTGCTCAGTCAGAACTTCTACCGGCACGGCGACCGCTTTCGCGATCAGGTGGCAATGCATCGAGTTGGCTTTCGGCCTGGCGACGCCGAGGACGGCAACGAGCAAACCGACAAGTTCATCACGGACGAGTTCGTGATCCAGACCGTTTACGGCTGTCAGGTGGTCGTCACGAACCCGACTTCATCGCGCCAGAAGTTGACGATGTTGGTGCAACTGCCGCTCGGGGCCATCGCGGTGCAGAACGGGCAGTTCACCAAGAGCATCCCGCTGAATCTGGAGCCGTATCACACGCAGACGATCGACTACTTCTTCTACTTCCCGAAGGCGGGCAAGTTCCCGCAGTTCCCGGTTCACATCGCCAAGAACGAACAGTTCGTGACGGCCGCGCCGGCGATGACTTTCAATGTCGTGGCGAAACCGGCAAAGACCGATACGACGTCGTGGTCTTACGTCTCGCAGCACGGCACCGTTGGTGCCGTGCTGGCGTTCCTGAACCGCGAGAACGTGCAGGCGTTGGATCTCGAAATGATCGCGTTCCGCATGAAGGATCGCCCGTTCTTCGAGGCGGTCACACGGCTGCTGACCGAGCGCCATATGTATCATTCGACGCTGTGGAGCTATGGGCTTTTCCACGGCGATGTGCCGACCGCTCGCCAGTTCTTGCTGCACGCGGACGGCCTCGTCGCCGAGTGCGGCGGACCGATCGACTCGCCGTTGCTGACGGTCGATCCGGTGGCTCGTGGTCAGTACGAACACCTGGAATACAAGCCGTTGGTGAATGCTCGCGCTCATTCGCTCGGCAACCGCCGGCAGATCGTGAATGATGCAGTGTTGCACCAGTACCACAGCTTCATGAAGACGCTGACGTACTCGAAGGAACTCGACGACACAGCACTGCTGGGAACGGTTTACTATCTGCTCTTACAGGATCGCATTGAGGAAGCGGTCGAGACGTTTGGCCGTGTGAACGTGGACAAGATCGCGACCCGCATGCAGTACGACTACTGTGCCGCGTATCTGGAGATGTTCAAGGACGAGCCCAAGAAGGCCCGTGCCATCGCAACCGCGTATCAGTTCCACCCAGTGGATCGCTGGCGGAATGCGTTCGCGGGCGTGATTGCTCAGATCGACGAGATCGAGGGCAAGGGCGGCAAGGTCATCGACAAGGACGACCGCAACCAGAACCAGGGCGGCCTTGCGGCGACCGAACCGAATGTCGAACTGGTCGTGAACGCGGAAGGCGTCAACCTGACGTATCAGAACATCGACACGGTTCGCGTGAACTACTACCTGATGGATGTCGAACTGCTGTTCAGCACGAGCCCGTTCGTGCAGCGAGCCGGCGGTCAGTTTGCGACCATCAAGCCGAACGCGACGAATCTCGTGAAGCTGCCCGCCGCACGCACCAAGCACGTGTTCCCGTTGCCGGCCGAGTTCCAGGGTCGCAACGTGTTGGTTGAAGTGACGGCTGGCGGCAAGACTCGTTCGGTGCCGCACCTCGCGAGCACGATGACCGTGAATATGTCTGAGAACTACGGGCAACTTCAGGTTACCGAGACGGCTGGTGCGAAGTCAGTCGCGAAGGTCTACGTGAAGGTCTACGCGAAGTTGGCGGACGGTTCGGTGAAGTTCCACAAGGACGGTTACACTGACCTGCGTGGCCGCTTCGACTACTCCTCGGTGAACACCCCGGAACGTCAGGCGATCGAGCGTTTCGCGATCCTCGTGCTGAGTGAAGATCGCGGAGCCGTGATCCGCGACGTTGCGCCGCCGCAACGATGAGAATAAGAGGACGGCCTCCAGCCCTACCGACGCAGCGCTCGACCGGGCATTGCGTCGGTGTGCTTCCCGCGTTCGAGAACCATCTGACCGTTCACGATGACGTACTCGATGCCGGCGTTGTACGCGAACGGTGCGGTGTACGTCGATTTGTCGATCACGGTTTCAGGGTCGAAGATCGTCACGTCGGCGAAGGCTCCCGGCTGCAACAATCCGCGATCACGAATGCCGATCTTCGCGGCGTTCAGGGATGTCATCTTGCGGATCGCGTCTTCGAGTTTCAGCACGCCCTTTTCGCGAACGTAGACGCCGAGCACTCGCGGGAACGTGCCGAAGTTTCGGGGGTGCGGATTACCGCGTCGCAGCTCGCCCTCCGTGGAGTACGCTGAGCCGTCGGAGCCGACCGAACACCACGGCTGTTGCAGCGCGAGGTTCATGTCCTTTTCGTCGTGATGTGCGAACACCGTCGGCACCGAACATTCTTCTTCAATCAGCAGATCGAAGAGAATATCCAGAGCATCGGGTTGTGGCGTCTTTCCCTTGGATTTCACGGCGATGACGCGATCCATCGTCAGTCCCTCGAACTGCCCGCGACCGCTGATGAGCATTCGCGACCAGTCGCCACCGACGGCGGTGTAATGGTTGTACCAACCCGCAATTCCCTCCTTGATGTCCTTCTTCATCTTCATGCGATCGTCGGCACTCTTGAGCCGTTCGAGGAACTTCGCTTTGCCGCCTTCGTGGGCCCACGGTGGAATGATGCTCGCGAGGTTGTTGTTGCCGCGTGTGTACGGATAGATGTTGGCCTGCACGTTCACGCCGCGTTTGCGAGCCGCTTCGATGAGCGCGACCACTTCCGCCATCTTCCCCCAGTTCTTCTCGTCGGCAATCTTGATGTGAATGATGTCCACCGGCACGCCAGCCTTCTCGCCAACGGCGATGGCTTCCTTCACGGAGTCGAACACGCCAAGCCCTTCGTTGCGGGTGTGCGTCGAGAAGATGCCGCCGTGTTTCTTCACGACGCTACACAGCTCCGCGATGTCGTCGGTCGTGGCGAGCGACCCCGGCGGCATCGCCAACAAGCTCGACATCCCGAACGCGCCGTCTTTCATCGCTTCATCGAGCAGCACTTTCATCTCGTCGAACTGCTTCGGCGTGGGCCTTGCGTATGACGTGCCCATCACGGCTTCCCAGATGTTGTCGAGGCCCGCGTAGGTCGCGACGTTCACGCTGACGCCGGTCTTGTCGATCGTGTCGAGATACCCGCCGACGGTTTCCCAGGTGAATTCCTTGCCGCGTGCCTTGAGCTTGCGTGCTGGCACCTTTCCCTTGAACGGCGCTGCCGAGCGACCTTCGCCGAGAACTTCGGTCGTCACGCCCTGGCGAATCTTGCTCTGTGCGTGGCCGTCTTCGAGCAGCAACTCGTCGGAATGCGAGTGCATGTCGATGAACCCCGGCGCGACGACAAGCCCCTTGGCGTCGATGGTGCGTTTCGCTTCGCCAGCGGGAACGCGACCAACCGCAACGATCTTGTTGCCGGTGATCGCGACATCGCCGACGAACCACGGGTTGCCGGTGCCATCGACAATACGGCCGTTGCGAATGACGAGGTCGTATTTCGGCTCCGCAGCCGAGATCACGGGAATGCAGGCCGCAAGCGTGACGAGAGAGGCAAGGAGAATCGCATTTCGCATGGTGAACTCGTTGGATTTGAGCGAGCGGGGCGGCGTAAGCGATCGACGGAGCATTGCTCTTTCCTGCTTGAGGGACATTCAATACTCGCACCCATCCACTTCGCATCAGCGAGATTAGGTATCCATGTCGAACTCGCTGATATAATCTGGACTATAAAAGAACTTTACTTCACATCGTCGATCAGGATAAACGGTGAGTAAAAATCCATACCACCAGTCTTTGGCCTGAAATTCGGTGGTCCGAATTTCAAATGCTTTTAGCATCAGTGAGTCATAACCTCTCGGATTGTAAATATCACTCACGAGTTTGTTATTTGGGAGAACGACACGGCATTTACTGAGACCGCTTGGGCCACCTTCTGTCGGAAATCGCTGGTCAATATACGCAGATTTCCATGTCTTCTGTTTCATTCGGCTGTTGACCAGTTCAACGAGCAGCACTCCAATTTCCTGAAAGACCTCGTTAATTTTTTCGTGAGCTTCCACATACACTCCTTCCGTCAGTGCCATCAGCAAGCACTGAGGTATTGAGAATACTCAGGACTTGAGAGGCTTACCCCACCCCGCTCGCCATGTCATTTCCCGATTCGCACGATAGCACTCTCAGTGCGAACAATGAACGCATTCTCAACTACCGCGACGCCGTACACTTTTCCCTTCGCGGGCAGTTTGTTCTCGGCGAGTTGCTCGAACTCGTTGCCGGCCTTCGCCACAATGCACACGCCGTCTCGCGTGAAGAAGTACACGCGGCCCGCACCGCCAATGGGCGAAGCCCAACACGACGCAGGCAACCGCGTATCCCAGTGTTCCTTACCGGTCTTCGGGTCGAGACAAACCACGTTGCCTTCGCGGCTCACGGAATACGCGAGATCCTTGTAGACCAACGGCGAGCCAAACGAACTCGTCGCGCTGGTCGAACGCCATGCGATCCGCTTCTCGGCAGCAACTTCGCCATCAAGTCGCACGACCATTTGCGAAGTCTTGTCGCTCGAACCCATCAGTGCGAGGTCGCCGAACGCGGTCGGTGATGCGACGGTATTTCCCTTCAACCCATCGACTTCCCAGAGGCGTTTCCCGGTCTTCACGTCGAAGCCGGCCGCGAGTCCGCTGGAACTCACCAACGCCGTGAGCGTGTCGCCGACCTTCACCACCGTGGGCGATGACCACGATGAACCGAAGTTGTCTTCCGTCCGCCAGCGATCCTTGCCGGTGCCCGCATCGACGGCGAGCAAGTACGGCGACTTCGCCTGCGCGACCAACACGAGAACTGCATCGCCCGCCAGCACCGGCGACGTTCCGAGGCCATGCTGACCGCTGAAGTTACCGAAATCCTTCACGAGCGAGCGCTGCCAGAGTTCCTTGCCGTCGTGATCGAGTGCGAACAGGTCGCCCGTCTCGAACAGAGCGACCACACGGTCAGCGGTGGCGATCGGCGTCGGAGCGCCTTTGCTGACGTAATCGGAAGTCTTCACCTTGATCGCGCCGGCGAACGTCTTCTTCCACTTTTCTTTGCCGGTCGCGAGATCGAAGCACAGAACGTGCAGCGTGTCCTTGAATTCACCCTCGACGCTCGTGACGAACACCTTGTCCTTCCACACAACCGGGCTGGATTGCCCGAACCCCGGTAGTTCAGCGGTCCAGGCGATGTTTTCGGTCGCGGACCACTTCAGCGGCAGTTGCTTTGCTTCGGAGATGCTGTCGCCGGTGCCACGGAAACCGGGCCAAACATCGGGCGGCGCGGCGAGTGTGTTCGCTGGGATGGCCAGCACCAGAAGCATTGGAAGGTATCGCATGCTTAACATCTCGGGGCTGATGCGAGGCGGTTCAGAGCGTTCAGATATGGTATTCCCGAACGTGGGGGATTTCGGCATCGAAATCGGGTATAGAGATAACTACCCGCCAGAGGACTCATCGTGATCGCTTCGCTGCTCATCGCATTGTTCGCCCTCACCACAGCCGACGAAACGACAATCTCCGACGCCAAGAAAGATGCGGACGGCTTCCTCGTTCACACCGTGAAGTCGCCGTATCAAGCCGGCGAAACGAGCATTCGCGTGCTGCTGCCCGACAAACTGGAGAAAGACCAACGCTATCTCGTCGTGTATGTACTGCCGGTCGAAGCCAAGAGCGAATCTCGTTTCGGGAACGGTCTCGCCGAGGTGAAGAAACTCGATCTCGCCAACAAGCACAAAGCCGTGTTCGTGGCCCCGACCTTTTCGCATTTGCCGTGGTACGCCGACCACCCAACGAAACCCGAGATTCGCCAGGAAACGTACGTCTTGAAGGTGGTCGTGCCAGCGATCGAGAAGACATATCCGGTGCGGGCCGAGACCGAGGGGCGGTTGCTGCTCGGCTTCAGCAAATCGGGTTGGGGTGCGTTCTCGCTGCTGCTGCGGAACCCGACGGTGTTCGGCAAAGCGGTCGCGTGGGATGCTCCGTTGATGATGGACGCACCCGGCAAGTATGGCTCCGGCGACATCTTCGGCACGGCCGAGAACTTCGCGAGTTATCGCGTGTCTGAGTTGCTCGGCAAGAAGGGCACAGCTCTCGGAAAGGAATCGCGGCTGATCCTGCTCGGCTACGGCAACTTCCGGGCAGAAGTTCAGCAAGCCCACGCTCTGATGGACAAGGCGAAGATGCCGCACGAGTACCGCGATGGCCCGTCCCGGAAGCACGACTGGCACAGCGGCTGGGTCGCCGAAGCCGCGGAATTGCTGCTGCCGCAAGAGAAACCATAGTGCGCCATCGTTTAGCGGCGGTCCCAACGGGTCCGCCGGTTGCCCCACCGGGGCAACCGCTAAACGTGTTCGTTATCCCTCCCTTACGGAACCCTTCAATGACTCCGCAAACTGCAACTCGCCGCGATGTGCTGCTCGGTGCGGCGGCTCTTCCACTTCTCGCAACAACTGCCGACGCCAAGGCCGAACCCGCCGGCAAGGTGTATCGCATCGGCGTCATCTCCGCGACGATCCGCGGCAAACCGCAACCGAAGAACGGTCACACCTGGCACTTCGCCCAATACCTGCACCCCGAGATCGACCTCGACGCGATCAAGAAGTATCTCGATCCCGGCTCCGCCGATATGTTCCGCAAGTACAACCGCAACCCGAAATACACCTTCGACCAACTGCCGTTCCCTGACGCGCGGATCACGCTCTACTACGACGCCGACCCCAAGGTGATCCCGCCGTATCTCGAAGCGTTCCCCGGCGTGAAAGCCGCGAAGTCTGTGGAAGAGATGGTCGAGCAAGTCGACGCGGTGTGGCTCGGCGACGCTTCTGGCTTCGGCGAAGATCACTTCGACCTGATCGCTCCGGCGTTGAAGAAGGGACTGCCGACGTTCTGCGACAAGCCGATCGGCGGTTCGGTGGCCGGCACGCGGAAGATCCTCGAGTTCGCCAAGAAGCACAACGCTCCGATCATGTCGTCGAGCTTGTTCAGGCACGAATGGGGCATGGAAGCGGCGCTCCGCAGACGCGACTCTGGCGACTACGGGCCAATTCGGCACGTCGTGGCGAGCCAGCAGGGCGGCTACAGTCACGATGGCTGGATGGTCTACGGTCAACATCCCGCGTGGACCGTGGTCACGCTTCTCGGGCCGAAAGTGGAAGCGGTGAGCCTGTACGCGAAGGAGAGCACCGCTCATGCACTCATCACCTACCCGGGCACGCAACAACCCGCGTCGATCTGGTACGGTCGACCGAACGACAAATGGGAGTATTGCCACACGGAAGTTTACTTCGAGAAGAAGAAGCCCGAGCAGGAGTCACGGTTCGTGTTCACGCCCTCGATCGAGGGCGACTTCTGGTACGGCCACCACTACGAAATGTTCCGCATGGCCGCGACCTTCCGCGAGATGGTGAAGACTCGCAAGGAACCGATTCCTCACGATGAAATCATCGCGGTGACAGCACTCGTTCACGCTGGGGCGAAGTCGCTGAAAGAAAAGAGCCGCCTCGTGGACATCGCGGAAGTTTCAGAGTGAGTCAAGCCGGATCAGTTTCCACTTTTCACAGCGTATAATGTTTCGGTCGCGACCGCTGCGGGACCCTCCCGTGGGGGTCGCATTGCCCACCACACCAGCATTTGCTCCCACCAATCGGATTCCGTGTCAGGTATTGCAACGGAATCGGCATAACACTCTTGAGGAGTCAGAAACCCCGACCCGATTGGTGTGATATGAGTGGGGCAACACTCGAAAGACGTTCTCGATCCGGGATGGCTTCTGTGACGATTCTTCCGAACATCCCGACGCTGACGCCCGCGGACCGCAGCCGCGCGACGCTTCTGTACCACTTCATCCGGTTGCAGGTGCCGAGCGTCCGCTTCACTGAAGCTAAATTCTTCGCCAACCTCGAACGGTCGTACCACCTTCTACTGCCAAAGAACCCCGAGCCGATTTCGTGGGCCGCGTTCCTCGAAGGACTCTACGCGGTGGACTGGGCCGTTTGTATCGGCTGTCTCGAAGGGCAAAACGCCGCGTGGGAACTGCTTTTCAACGCTCGCACCGGTCGTAGCGATTGTCTGCTGGTCGATGCTTTGCGAGCGCGTGCTGTGCGGCTGTATCCGCGCGACGACGAACGCCAGGACACGGCCGTGAGCGAGTTCTGGAGCAACCTGATCGCGCCCGAAACCGAGGATTCATTGCCAGTGCTGGCTCGTTACGACGGTCACCGCCCGCTGGCTCCGTGGCTCATCCGCGTGTTCCAAAACTGGCACTTATCGAAGCTTCGGCAGACGTCCGGCGTGACGTCGCTTCCAGACGACGATTACGCGATTCCGATGAACCCGACGCCGACGGGCAACGACGTTGCGGGGCGCTGGCACGATGCGTTCGTGCAGGCCGCTCGTGACTGGTTGGATTCAATCGACGACGAGGAACGCCTGTTGCTTGGCTTGCGTTGGCGATACCGGATGAGTCAGCGAGATGCTGCGAAGCAGTTCGGGTTGAACGAGGGCACGCTGACGCGGCGAACGGACAAACTTCGCGACAAGGCACTGGAACAGATCGGTGGCAAGCTCGTCGCGGAGGGCTGGACCGGCGACGACCTCGAAGGATTCATCCTGACGGAACTCGGGGCGTTGTTGACCGATGACCCGCGACTCTCGGCTGACAATCTGGGGCGAATTCTGGCGTCGAAGGGGAAGAAACTCTCGGGGTGATGAACAACGGCATCGAGACTTTTGGGATCAAGTGTTTCCCCCTCACCCGCGACTCGAAGACTCGTCGCGGGTGAGGGGGAATGATCTTTCTCCACTCCTGCAGGCGAACCGCCGCTGTGAATCTCTCATCAAGATGGCTTCATGCCACGCCATCAAACAAGCCTGGCGACTTCACCGGAAACAACCCCTCAACCTTCGGCGGCGGGAAGAAACCGGTTTCGCCTTCGTAGACTTTTTGATCCTGCCGGAGCCGGTCCACGAACCGCCGATAATCGCTCGGCTGCCAGCCGATTTCGGCGAGCAATGTTCGCGCTTCTTCGCCGGTATCGGCTCCGAATCCGCCGCCCGAATCGTGGAAATCCTGACACACCAGGACATCGGGTTTGAACGCCGCGATCCGCTTCGCGAAAGCATCCACATTTTCGATCGGCAGCGTCGGCGTCACGCAGATGCCAACCGCGATGCCAGCCTCACGCACATCCTGGATCGCGGCCCATCGCTTTTCAAGTGGCGGAGCCTTCGGCTCGAATTGCTGGCGAACTCGCTCTGAATCCGTTGGAATCGACAGGTTCACACGCAGGCTTCGGAACTGCTTTAGCACATCAATATCACGAGCGACGAGCGGGCCACGTGTTTGGATCGTCAGGCGGGGTTGATGTTCCGCGAGCGCTTCGAGGATGCCGCGAGTCAGCATCAATCCGCGTTCGGCAGGTTGGTAAGGATCGGTGACACTCGACAGATACACGGCCTGCCCAGCGACCTTGGGTGCTTGCTTCTCGGCGAGTGCCGCCGCGTTCTTCTTGGCGGTCAGCCACTTGCCCCATTCTTCAGGTGGCCTTCGCGATTGAGGCAGAAACGCCGCGTAACAGTAGGAGCAGCCGAAGGTGCAACCGACATACGGATTGCATGTCCACTCGAACCCGCCGCGTTTGATGAATCCGGTTGCTGGCGAAAAGATGGACTTCGATTCGATCAGTTCCATTCGCGTGCCTCCGAGAGTTGTGGGTTCGCTAGACACAGACCGAATGGAGGAGGTTCGCGGGAATCCTGCATTATCCCCGAGACAGCCGCAAGGCTCGTGCCCGCACGCGAGGGCTGGTGTCCCAGATGCGATCTTCGGTCAGTTCCTTCACCTGCTCCGAACTCAAACCCCAAGCGTCGGCCAGCTCCAAGCCTGCCCAGCGGAACCAGCCCAAGCGGTGATCTAGTAACGACACGATCTCCGGCGGCAACTCCGTCCTGCCGACGAAGAAGTTACGCACCGCGAGCCGCCGATGGTTCTGCGACGCCGGCGGATCGAGCTCTGCGATCGTCCATTCGACCGCATGTTTCGACTCGGCCAACCCCAAGCGAGTCAATTCGCGATGGTGCTTGATGAGCCAGATCTTCTGCCGTGCGAAACCGGCCGTCCCGCACTCGCACATCAACGCGACGATGAACAGCGCCGCCGCATTACCCTCACCGGTAACCGAGGCGTGAACGCCATCCCAGTCCACGGTCGTCTGGGTTGCCGGACCACCCGGTTGCGGCACGAGTTGAGTGATCTGATTGTCTTGCGGCGACTCCGGAGGATTCACAAGAGCCGTGATTGTCTCGGCGACATCCGCCAGCGGTGCCGCGAACAACTCGTTCAGTTCGTGCTGCGGTCCGTGCGTTTGCGAGACGCTCTTCACCACGGCGCGGAGCAGTGCCCAACCCCAGCCATCGTTCGGGACAGCTTCGACGGCCAATCCAACCGTCGTCATGCGTTCGAGCCGCCACAATGCGACGACCGCCCGTGCCGCATAGTTCGGATTTGGTTCACGGAAGAGCGTGACGAGATCGGCCGTCACGGCATCGGCCACAGATTCGAGGTGCCGGAAGTGGGGCAGCACGGCGACGGCGGCTTTCTCATCCGCTCCGGTGAGCACTGCGACCAAATCGGGCCACACAGCCGGCATCTCCTTTCGGCAGTGTCGCAGTAACTCGGCGGCGCGAATGCGGACCTCGGCTCGCGGACTGGCAAGTGCATCCGCAAGAACGCGAATGTGCCGCGTTCGAGTTTCGGCCGGAGCGTCCTTCCATGCTGCGTGTTGGAGTAAGAGGTCCGCTAGCGAATCGGTGCTGGTGTTATCGACCAGTCGCGGCCCGCTGTCCGGATCGAGTTCGCCCAGTACGCCTGCAAGCGAGTGAAACGCGGTTAGTTGATTGGTGCCAAAATACGCTGCGGTGAGAAGACGGTGGAGCGCTCGGATGATAGCTGAGGGCGTGTTCGGAAAACCGGCTGCGAGCTTCGGTATCGCGTCGCACACCGTGGACGCCATTTCTGGAAAACGTATCGCGAGGTTGAGCAGATCGGGAATGGCCATGCCTGCGACCGGACCAAGTTTCTCCAGAACCATGACCGCGATACTCATGAGCCCCGAATTGGGTTCCGCAGTCAAAATTGCGGCGTGTGCGTGATGTTGAAGGAGCGGCAACACCGTCGGCTTACCCAACGCAAGCGCCAGGACTGCGGAACGCAAAGTCTCATGCAGTGGCTCATTCAACATTGGAATGAGTACGCCCCACCCGAGCGCACCGAGCGCGGCCAACCGTTCGACAGCCTTCAAAGCGAGATAGTAGTCGGCCTCGGTGCCCTCACCGAGTGAAAGCAGCGTCTTCCGCACCAACAAGGCGATATCGGGCCGGCGACCGAGATGTTCGGTCAGCACTTCAAGGAGCAGTTCCCGCATTCCGGGGAATGTCAGGTCCCGTTCTTCGGTCGTGATTATTGTCAACCAATCCCGGTTCACACGCCAACTAACTCGCCACAGGGCTGCCCCGAATGCCACGCCCGGAACCCGGCCCGCAAGCTTGGATCGCAGTGCTGCTTCGACCGGGGCCAGGTCGTAGGCGACCGCCGGCGCTGCGTTTGCTAACCCAATCAGAAGCGAGGTTGTGGTGGGCGTGATTCCGAACATTTCCAACCACGCATTCAGTCCATCGGGGCCGCTGCGAACTGCTGTCTCAGCGGCCCATCGGTGGTAGTCCGAGGTTTGCGTCGCGAAGACATCCGGAGCATGACGAACGATCAGCACCAACAGCGGAACTGCTGGCGACCCGAACTGCTGGATGAGTACCGCAGCATCAGCAACCGTGCTGGGTTTACCATCGCGAATCACGCCAGCCACGGCATCGACCGCAGCGTTCACATCGCGATAGATGCGGAACACAGCTTCGGCTGCGATCAACCGCATCCAGGGGAAGCTGTCACGCAATCGTGAACGAATCTCGGGTTCGACGGCAGTTCGATCCGCGTCCGAGACCGATTCCAGAACCGCGAGCGCGGATGCCCGCTCTTCCGAGTTGCCGGAGAACAGTCGTGTGAGGAGGCTTGCGTAGGTGGGGGTGTCGGACATGCGAGGGTGATATCGGAGGCTTGTGAACTTTGGGATGGTAGCACACCCGCATCGGGGTTGCCACAGAGGTAGGTCATGGTTTAATGGCGGTGTGCGATTCCGTGGCCATCTAACTCGATGCGTGAAACCCCATGCGGATTGTGGAACTCGATGCCCGGCACGTCTGCATTCCGTTGAAGCGGAAGATGTCGCACGCCAGCCATGTCCGCACGGATACCGAGAACGTTGTCGTGCGGTGCGTGCTGTCCGACGGCTCCGTGGGCTACGGCGAAGGGCTGCCCCGCGACTACGTCACCGGCGAAACCATCGACTTCTCCGTCGATCTGCTCAAGCGGTCGGACCTCACCACGCAGCTCGCCCCCGAGTGTGCTGACTTCCCCGCCGCTGTGCATCTCGCCGAGAAAATCAAACTGGCACCCACACCCGGCGACGATCGTCTCATCCTGGGGAACGCCGCTCGCTGTGCCGTAGAACTCGCGGTGCTCGACGCTTTCGGCCGATCGTTCGGTGAACCGCTGATGAAGGTGACGGAGCTCGTTGCTCCCGAACTGTACAAGTTTCGCGATCGCGTGCAGTACAGCGGCATCATCACGAACCCGCGCGGCTGGAAGAAGAAGCTGTATCCGTTCGTGTACTGGATCACCGGCTTCTCGCAGATCAAGTTGAAGGTCGGCATGGCAGGTCAGGACGACGTGAAGCGTGCGACCGGAATGCGTCGCTGGCTCGGCAAGAAGATGGACCTTCGCGTCGATGCGAACGAGGGCTGGACACCGGCCGAAGTCGTGGACCGCATCCGCGAACTGGAACCGTTCAACATTTCGAGCGTGGAGCAACCGGTAAAGCACGAGGAAGTCGCGTGCCTCACTGAAGTGCGGAAGCAGATCAAGACGCCGATCATGCTCGATGAATCGTTGTGCGGCGAAGTCGACGCCGAGCGTGCGGTGAAGGGTGGTTGGTGCGATCTGTTCAACATCCGCCTCTCGAAGTGCGGCGGCTTCATCCCGAGTCTACGGCTCGCTCAACTCGCGAAACGGCATAGCCTCGGCTATCAGCTTGGGTGTCAGGTCGGCGAAACCGCGATCCTCTCGGCAGCCGGTCGGCACTTCGCGACGAGCGTGTGCGATCTTCGGCACAGCGAAGGCAGCTACGACCGCCATCTCGTGAAGGAACGGCTCTCGAAGGAAGACATCACGTTCAAGCGTGGCGGTTGGTCGCGGGCGTTGATCGGCTGCGGTCTTGGAATCACTATCGACCCCGCCCGCGTGGATGCGGTCACCAAGCGGAAGGAGCGACTCATTTGAGCACTGCTCGCATTCAAACCTTCCGTGCCTCGGACGGCTACACGTTCTACGTTCGCCATTACCCGGCAGTGGGCCGCCCGAAGGCAAAGCTCGTCTTCCTGCACGGCATCCGCAGCCACGGCGGTTGGTACACGCGATCGTGTGCCGAGTTCGCGGCTGCCGGGTTCGACGTGTACTTCGTGGATCGCCGCGGTTCCGGGCTGAACACCGCTCACCGTGGCGACACGCCAAACTTTCGCCGACTGATCGACGATGTGGCCGAGTTCGTGCAGCAACTGCGTTCGGAACAGTCGTGGTTGCCGGTGTTCGTGGCGGGAATTTCGTGGGGCGGCAAGCTGGCGGTGGGGTTGCAGTATCGCAGGCCCGGGTTGGCGGATGGGCTGGTGCTACTGTGCCCGGGGTTGGTGGCGAAGGTGAAACCGAAGGCGGCGTTGCGGGCACGGGTTGCCGTCGCGAGCGTGCTGCGACCGACGCGAGTGTTCCCGATTCCGTTGAACGAGCCCGAACTTTTCACCGCAAGCGTCGAAGGCCAGAAGTTCATCGACACCGACCCGCACGGCCTGCGACACGCGACGGCCCGCTTCCTCTTCAACAGCTTCGCACTCGACGTGTACATCCGACGTGCCGCTGCTCGCGTGACCGTGCCGACACTACTAACGCTGACGGAACACGACCGCATCATCGTGAACGACCGCACGCGAACATACGTCACCAAGTTCGCGGGCGAAACGAAGATCATCGAGTACGCGGGAACGCATCACACGCTGGAATTCGAGCCGATCGGGCACCCGTGGATTTCGGACGTGGTGAAGTGGCTCGAATCGCGGTTGTGATTTGGCGAGCGGGGCGGCGTCAGCTCCCGATCCTCTGAAATACACAAATCGGAACGCGGATGACGCAGGATGAAACCCCGCGGATGAAAACCGGATCAAGACAAAGAAATTAACCACAGAGTCACAGAGACCATAGAGAGGAAGACAAACACCGAGGGGAAATCAGGGTTTCAAAACAAGTGGCTTCTCTCCGCCTTTTGTCTTGTCTCTGTGCTCTCTGTTGTGGCTCTGTGGTTAATCCTGCTTCTGTCTTATCCTGCGTTTATCCCAGTGCTGTGCACAACTCGGTCGAACGAAAACCACCCTCGATATTTGTGGGGCAACAGGCTCGATTCGTTGAGCCGAATCGCGTGGAAACGCTGATAATTTGACAGTTTGCGACCCTGTAACTCGTGATTGTGGCCCGAGGAGAAGTTGGAGGGATTCAGAGGTCAGTCTTTTCGTCATGATCGTGGTCACCGCAGCGTTTTTCCAGCGAAGCGTCGTCGCAAGTGTTGCTCCAACAGGAGTTGCGGCGAGCCAAGTTGTGCACAGAACTGCGTTTATCCGCGTGCTTTGATCCTGCATTATCCGCGTTCCGTTTTTTCACTTCCCCATCAACTCCTCGAACGTCTTGTTCAGAATTGGGTACGCACGCCAGTCCTTGTAGTCGTAGTGCCACCACTCCTCCTCGTAGACGCTGTACCCCTCCGCCTCCATCGCACGCCGCAACAGATCGCGATGCCAGCGTTGGCGTGATGTCGTGCCCATGTAGTCGGGGAAGGCGCGATCGGTCATCTCGTCGTAACCGCTGACCATCTCGATCACCTTGCCCGTCTTGAGATCGTACAGTCCAAGATCGACCGCGCAGCCACGATTGTGTCGCGACCCCTTCGACGGATCCGCCACGAAGTTGTGGAACTTCTCCGGCGTCGCGTCCCAGAACATTTTCGTGACGTACCACGGTCGATACGCGTCGTAGACGAACAGGCCGTAGCCGCGTTCCTTGAGCGTCTTCTGCACGCGAGCCAGCGCCGCGGCAGCGGGCTTCTGCATGAACGCCTTCGCCGACGTGTAAAACGGCTTGCCGAGGAAGTTGTTGTCGGTCGCGTAACGGATGTCGAACTTGATGCCGTCGATGGTCGCGAGATCGACCAAGTCGGGCTTCAGGAACTCGCCCTTCTCCCCCGGCGGCGTCGCAGCGAGTGCGAGCTTGCGAAGTTCATCGAGCGGCTTTACAGGCTTGATTTGAAACGTTTCGCCACCCTCGCCGTCGATCTTGCGACGCTCGAAAACGACACTCGCCGCGGTCACTTTCGTCGCTCGACCGTCCTTGTCGCGGGTGAACACGAGCTTCTCGCCGTGGTACATGCCGCGGTCTGCCGGGAACGCGAACACGTTCTCCGACTCCTCCGTGAGCGGGTCGATTTCGGTCCACTCAATGAGGGCGTGCAGCTTGCCGTCGCGCTCGTAAATGTACAGCGTATTGTGGTCCCAGCCGTACTCACCGATTAATCCCTTCCACTTCGCGGGTGCCTCGGCCGGCGGCGTGCTGCTCGGCTTCTCCTTCGTGTAGGTATTCTTCCCCACCGTCAGCTTGTCGCCATCGACCGTGATTCGTGGTCCCCAACCCTGCACGTCGTCGACCATCAAGTCCTTGCCGAGCTTGCGCAGTCGCAAGAGTGGCCCACCGTGCCCCGCTTGCACCGTGAGCTTGCCGAAGCTGTCGTTCAGGTCGAGGAACTTCTCACCATCGCGATACCGGCCCGCGACTGCCGTCGCTTCCGTGGCGGGAATTGCCTCGGTTGTTTCCAGCTTGGGCAAGGGCTTCCCTTCCTTTGCAGCGAGCATCAGCCGAAGTGCGTCGTCAGCGATTCGCGTCGTCATGCCGTTCGACACATCCCGTGCCGACATCACGATCACGCCGAGTTTCTCCGAAGGCAGCATCGCGAGTTCCGTGGAGAAGCCGTAGATCGCGCCGCCGTGACCGATGCGTTTCTTGCCTTCGAGTTCGCCCACGATGAAGCCGAGTCCGAAGCCGCGCGAGCCGTCCTTCGCGAACTGCGGTCGGAACATTTCCTCGATGGTTTCGGGTTTGAGGAGTTGCTTGTCGCCGACCTTGCCGCCGGCGAACAGGCACAATTCGAACTTCGCCAGGTCACGCAAGTCCGAATACATGCACCCCGCCGGAGCGACCCCGAGCGAGAACGTCGGCGCTGGAAATTCGCGACCGTGGTATGTCCACATGACCGCTTCAGGGAGCTTCTTTTTCAAGGCGGGCGTGAGTGTGAACGAACTCGACTCCATGCCGATGCGATCGAGCACGCGGCGTTGAACGAATGTCTCGAACTTCTCGTTCTGTGTCTTCTGAATGACGTACCCGACGAGTCCGACGGCAGCGTTGGAGTACTTGGTGCGTGAACCTGGATCGTAGATCGGCTCAATCCCATTGAGGCTCAGGACACTCTTTTCGAGGCTCGGTTCCGTGGGGTCGAAGTAGTTGCCAACTGGTGGCTCGCGGATCAATCCGGAACGGTGAGCCATGAGCATCCGCAGCGTGATTTGCTTCTGGCCTTCCTTGTATGCAGGCTTGAACTCGGGCACGTACTTCGCCACCGGCGCGTCGAGGTCGAGTTTGCCCTCCTCGACCAGTTGCATGATCGCGACGTCGGTGAATAGCTTTGACACGGAGCCGACGCGGTACACCTTGCCCGGCCCCCGGTTGATCATGAAGATCACATCCTGGTCAGCCACGATTGCCAGCGAAAGCGACGGAATCTTCTTGTCCATCGTCTCGGATTGGACAAGCTCATTCAACGCCGGAATGACTTTCAAGTACTTACTCGACGGGCCGGGATCGAGGGGGGGCTGCGCGGACGCGGGTGCCGTCAGGACCAGCACCGCCAACAGAGACACGATTCGCATGATGAATTCTCGCAGGTGAAGCGGGCTGGTCTCTGTCATCGATCAATGAGAATCATGTCGGCGACATCCAACGGCATCGTGATCTGAATGCCGCCTTTGCCTTGCGTGAACTTCAACTCTCCGCGCTCGACGCTCCGCACCTTCGACGGATTCTCGACACCGCGAATCGTGACGGTGAGCGACGTGAGCGGAGCGCCGACCCAGTTCACGAGCGGCACCGCGAGCTTCGCCGGCTTACCATCTTTCGCTGGCGTGTCGATGCAACTGGCTTCCACGAGTCCATCAGTCGTGACCACCGGGCGAATGTCGGCGGCCCCGCGTCGCGGCAGGAAATCATCAACGAGTCGTGCGAGGAGATGCGTTGCGATGCCCGTGGGCAGGAAGTGGGCGAAGCTCTCGGCGTTCGCGCCGCGGTCCACCGGCCGCACAGGCAGAGCATGCTTGAGATACGCTTGCCCCGGCAGGAAGCCGAACAAGACCGCCCGCCCTTCGCCGTGCTTCTTGGTCACAACCGCAGGCGAACCATCCTTGAACTTGCCGACCATGACGCCATCGCCGACGGTGAGCGGTTGCTTCCACGCGATCACCGGCACGTTGTAAACGTGACTCGGAGCGTTCACGTCTTCCTTTTCCTTCTTGGGCAGCCCGCCGAGGTTCCACTGCACGGCGTCGATCGGTTCGTATCGCGGCAGATCGTGCTTGCTCAGGAACGGTTGATTGGGCTGAAGCAGATGCTTCGGGATGAGGTTCGGGTCGGTGTCGATCTTGAGGCCGGTTGCGCCGTAGAGCTTCGCGGTCGCGGGGTTCTCCTTCTGGAATTCGTTGAAGAAGCCACCGCCAGCGAGAGCCACGACCGTGCCGCCCGCCTCACACCATTTCTGCAACGAATCGATGCACTTGGAGTGAACATACTGCTGCGTGACGTAAATCACCGCGTAGTCTTTCGCTCGGCCGTCGATCACGTCATCTTCGCTGAGAAAATCAACCGGCACCTGGGCATGTTTAAGAGCGTAGTAAATTGCCTTCCGCTCGTTATTGTGCAACGCGAGTGAGAAATTGTTTACGCCCGTCACAACTTCATCAACGCTTGAAAGCAATAACCCCACCTTTGCCGGCCGCACTTTACCATCGAGAACGTAATCTTCGAAGATGCCGGCTTCGTGGGTACACTTGTGAATCTGCTTCCACATCGGTAGATCATAGCTGTCGACGTAGTTCTCGGTGCTGCCAACCGCGGAAGGCGACGCACAGAAGTAGTTGATCATCTTCGCGCCGTGTGCCATCGACGCATAGAAACTCTGGCGGAACTCGCTCGGAATCTGTCCCGGTGAGTGCGGCATCACATACATGTGAATTGGCAAGTCGTCGTACTTGGCCCCGGCCCGCAATGCACTCAGAAGATACCCCACGATCTGGGGGCTAAACTCAGCGATCTGCCAAGTGTAGTCCTCCGTCCACGGCATACTGATCGCTTTCAGTTTGAATGGGCGAATATAATCCATTTCAGTGACGAGGAAGTTCGCGTGAGGGGAATAGTTCGCCCCCGTGAGCACGCCCTTCGATTTGTAATATGCAGTGCCCTCGGCATATTTCGCACCGCCCTTATCCTTCGCGGCAATCTGCGAGTAATAATAAAGTGGCTGCGTCTTGTCAGTCGTATATTTCGCGACGCCGTCAAAGGTGACGCCCTTGGCCTTCAACCACGCGGCGAACTCGTCATCCTTCAGCGGAATCGCGGGGAGGTGCATCTCGTCGCCGTAACTCACGATCGCGAGATCATCGAAGCCGCCCTTGCGAGCTGCTTCATGCTTCTTGATCGCGGTGAGCGACGGATCACCCCAGTGCGCCACGAGTTCGCGTTTCTTGCCGATGGCGTTCACGGCGGTGTTGTCGCCAAGTGCGAGCGCGAGTTCCTTCGCTTCTGGGAACGCACCGAGTGCCCCGCTGAAGCCCATGATGTTGTAAATCGGTAACCGCTTCGGCACGCTGCCAACCTTGGGGAACTTCGCCACTTCCGCGTTCAGGAAGTCGAGAATCTCCTTCTGCGTGCGAATCTGCGGCAGCCAGTATTTCTTCGCCATCACCTTTGCGAGATCGGCGTTCGGATTCACGCAGCCCGGTATGTCGAACGTCACCGGCGACAGCGCTGCAGGGTTGCCTTTCACCGTAATGTCCTTCACGACCTTCAACCCACCCTTGCCGTCAGGGATGGCGAACTCCAATCGCAGGTAAAGACCATCGGCCTTGCCCTTGTACTGTGCCTGCGGGAACCACTGCGCGTGATACAGCGCGTCCATCACGTTCCCCATCGGAACCCAGCCCGACGATTCGCCCGGCTTGATGTACTGCTCATCCGGAATCGCTCCCTTCGGTGCCTCAATAATGGGAGCAAGTTGGTCCGCCTTCACCGCCTCAGACCGCGGACCCGCGTACTGATACTTCGTCGTCGTCACCACTCGACCGGCCTTCAATACCTGCGTTTTTGGCCAGTCGCGAACGTGAATGTAGTACGGCGAGTGCTGACCATGATCGAACGGCGCGACGATTGGAATAACCGGTCCGAAGCCGTCGGCGGGGTTTGTGAACCGCACGAAGAGGTCACCGTCCTGCACGAGCCAGCCGTCGAATTCGAGGTAGTTCGACTTCGCCTGTGCCGCGATGCCGGCCTTGTCATTCGTGAGGCACACCACATCGACGTGCCGCCGTGCGGCGTTCTCGCGTTCCTTGCCGTTGTCCGTTTGGGCAGTCGCAATGAGCCGCAGCGTCGCGGGACCGGCTGAGAGTTTCACGGTGCCGGGTTGTTGCCAGACGATGTTGTCGGTGCCGCTCCAACTGTAGCGTTCCATCGGAATTCGCTTGTGGCCGTTCAACGCCCAGATCTTTGGGTCCGCGAGCCGACCGAACGGGAACGAGCCGACGACCTTTCCGCCTTGCTCGACCTCCACCGTGAATTCGCATGAGAACTGGAACGGTTGCTCGTAGCGAGCCATCACGTCATAGGTGTCTTCGTAGGGGATGTTCACGACCTTCTCGGCGATGGCTTTCTTGCCTTCGTCGAGTTGTTCGGGCGCTCCGAGGCAACCCATTCGCGACAGAAAAGTGATGGCGAAGGTGCAGGCATAGTAGTTGTCGCGATACGGCATCACCTTCCAGCCGGGCGACTTTATCTCGAAGTCTTCGGCTTCGACAATGAGCCGAACGGGCAGCTTGTCTTGCGCGGCTGCGGTTGGTGTGAGTGCAGCGAGAACTGCGAAGGCGAAGAGCGTGCAACGCATGAGATTCGTTCCGGAGGGCTTGGACGGGAGGTTGATCGTACCGCGAGAACGGCCCGCGAGGAAGTGTTGGACAAACGAAGCAATGGCACGCGACGTTTAGCGGTCGCCGCAACGCGGCGA
>JAIOPV010000156.1 GCA_021413735.1 Planctomycetota bacterium | reverse complement strand
TCATGGTGTTCCTCCCATCGTTTCTTGTTCAACCTTCCGCCGTAACTGGCCGCACGCGGCGTCGATTTCGGAGCCTTTTCGCTTGCGGACTTTCACGCTCACGCCGCTGCGGTGAAGCGTGTCGATCAATCCCTGCAAGTTCCCGTCGATCGGTCGGCGATACGGCAACCCTTCCACGTCGTTCCACGGGATGAGGTTCACGTGCGCCTTACGACCTGAGAGCAGTCTGGCCAGTTCCTTTGCGTGCGTCGGCCCGTCGTTCAACCCACCCAGCACGACATACTCGTAGGTCACTTGCCGGCCCGTCGTTTCGTAGAAGTAATCCGCCGCTTCGAGGATCGCGGGTATGCCGGTCTTATCGTTGGTCGGCACGATCTGCGTGCGGAGGGCGTCGCTGGCCGCGTGCAGCGACACCGCCAGATGATACTGCTTCCCGACGTCCGCAAGTTGACGAATCTTCGCGGGAAGTCCGACCGTCGAAATCGTGACGTGCCGTTGACCGACACACAGGCCGTTCTTGTCGCCTGCAATCGCCAGCGCTTCGAGAAGCCGATCGAGATTCGCGAGCGGTTCGCCCATGCCCATCACGACGATGTGCGTGAGCCGTGGGGCACGGTCCGGGTTGGTGCTCTTTGGATCGGTCAGGTTGCGGAGCCGCACGAGTTGTTCAACCATCTCACCGACCGTGAGGTTCCGCACGACGCCATTCAATCCGCTGGCACAGAAGACGCAGCCCATGCCGCAACCGACCTGCGTGCTGATACAAGCCGTGGCGCGGCCGTCGTCCTGAATGAGCACGCACTCGATCATCTTGTCGTCGGCGAGTCGCAACACGAGCTTGTGCGTGTCGTCGGACATGGCGAACATGTGCCGTTCGACGCGAGTGGAGAAGATCGAGAACGCGGCGGCGAGTTGTGGCCGGAGGTCTTTGGGCAGGTCGGACATTTCCTCGAAGCTGGTGGCTCGGTTCGCGAGGATTTGCTTGCGAATCTGGCTGATTCGCATGGGCGGCTGACGACGTTCGGCGAGCCACGCACGGAGCGTGTCGTTCGGCACATCGAGGATGCCCGGCAGCGGTTGTGGTGTCCCCTCGGCGTGGGCCGTGGGAGTTTCGGGCAGAACTGGCAGTGTGAGGGACATAGCTGCCATTCTACGCGAGCCGAGGAAATCGGGGAAGCGGATGAATTGATCCGAGATTTGTCAAGGGAAAGAAGCTGCGTCGCAGGAGAAAACGGTTCCAGACAATATGCCCACCTGTCTGGAACCATTTTACCTGTCCTGGAAGAAAGATTGTTCAAGCAATCCGAACGCAACTCCTCTGACACATCTACTTATCCTGATGTTTCTTGCGGTTTTGCCTACAGTTACTTTCCCGAACGTCGTGAGTCTTTGCCTCCAGAAGCGTTTGGATACCTTGCTTCATAAATCAACGACGTCGCCAAACCGCCCGGTGAGTTTGGTCTTCAGGTCACCAGAGCGAACTGTCCCCTCGAGCTGAAGCCGCCGCAATGATGCGAAGTTGCCGGAAGTCAACGCACCAACGCTCGCCTTCGTGATTGAGTTGCCTCGCAAGTTCAGCTTCACAAGTCGGTCTGCCCAAGGGGCCGCAGCGAGAGCTTTCATGCCTTTGGAGCCGATCCCACAGTTGGCTAGTTCGAGCGCCGCGAGGTTCAGATGCGGCGACTTCGCCAACGCCTTGGCCCCACCGTCCCCAATCCGGCTCTCATCAAGACAGAGCGACTCCAGCCGCGGGAGGGAGCCAGTCCCAACCAAATCTTCGATGCCGTCTGAGGTCAAAGGGTTGCCGGAAAGATCCAGATGGACGAGTTGCTTCATCAACGAGCTTTTCGCCACAGAGGTAACCGCCACATCCGAAAAGTTGCTATCTGAAATCTGAAGTTTCTCCAGCTTGGGGAGAATCGCCGGAGTAAATGCCTCTCCGGCCGTGGCATCAAAATCTTCTTGCCCAAAGGTGAGTAGTTGAAGGTTTTGAAGGTATGGCGACGTGACAATTGCTCGAATGCCCGCAGTTCCAATCCGGCTTCTTGTGATTAAGAGTTCTTTGAGATGAGCCAACCGAGTTGACGCGGCGAGAATCGTGGCAGCCTCGAATCCAGGGCGTGACTGGGTCGTTCTCAAACACACTAAACTCAAGGTTTCGAGTTGAGAAACGAAGGGGGAATTGAGTGCCGCTGCCCAACCATCCGTGGCGAAGGCACCGGCCAAATCGAGCCTTCTCAGACGCGAAAACTTCGTTGATTCACCAATTGCCCGCGCGCCGACATCGCTGAGATTGTCGTTCAAAAAGAATAGCCATCTCAAATTCGGGGCACAGGTTGAGTTAGCAACGACAGTTGCCAGGGCATCACCGTCCACACTGTTATCCTGCTTCAAATAGAGCGATTCCACCCCGTCAAGCCAACCGGATTCAATAACCCGTCGCAAATCGTCTGTACTCCCGGTCAGGCGAGCGGTGAGTCCTGGTTCGAGTTCCCAAGGAGGACGTGGCGTGGTAAGGCACTTCGCAGCAGAGATTTCGAGATGTCTCGGGAAACCTTTCCAAAGCTCTTTAGCTTCCAGAGTCTTCTGGAATGGAAAGGCGGCGAACCATTTCTCTTGATGCTCCTCGACCAGCTCAGTCAAGCGATTCGCGAGACTCCACCAATGTTCTGTGTACTCCGGGCTTTGAAAAGCTCCATTTAAACGAATCACCTCGCAATTCAACCGGATGAACTCAGCCCGAGCGCGGTCGGCATCGGAAGTGGCGTGTTCGTCGAGCCAGTCGGCATACGCCAGACGCGGTGTGTCTTCGTCGGGTGTGTCTCGAATCGCGGCGAGTAAAGCGAGTTGGTCCGACATGAGCGAATCCCCCACTGCTTGTCAGAGCCCGAGCGCCGAGCGAGGGGCACGCTCATCCCTCGCTCGGCGCTCGGGCTCCGACAAAACGCATCATCCGTTCGTGTCGCGGTGCCACACCTCGGCGAGCAAGCGAAGTCGCGTCGTCAGGCGTTCCGCAATCGCCACACCCGCAACCCCCACGCCAATCAGACCCGTCACCAACAGCCGGAAGCCGAGCGACATCGTTTCTTCAGTCAGCGTGATGAGCAGAACCGCACCCGTCAACGGAACCGCCGACGCCAGCATCACAAACGGACCAAACACCAGCGTCAGCGGGCGGACTTCAGCCCACATGCCCGCCGTCGTGTACGTGTCCGGATTCCCCAAGTTCGGCAGATACGCCCGAAGAATCACCGCCTGAATGCACAGATAGCTGAACACGACCGCGATCAGCCCCGCAAGCGTGAACGACACCATGTAGTGCGCGTAAAGTTGCCAGTCGAAATCGCCGGCCACAAGGTCGATGAACAGCGGAAAGACAATGCCCCCCGAGAACCAGCCAAGCGAGCCAAGCCCCACCGCCCACCAACCCATCCGCAGCACTTTCTTGCGGAGTTCGTCTACCGCTGGCCCAGGCGCAAAGACCAACCCCACCATTCCTCGCTTGATCTGCCAGATCAGATATGCCGCCGTTCCGCCGCACACCGGATACGCGATGAGGTTGTAACCCAACACCATCAACAGGAACGCCCCTTTTTGCTCTTCGTTCAGTTCGATCTGCACCGCGTTGTAGCCGATGTTCACGATCGACGCGGGAACGTGCGGAAGTATCGCCGCCAGCGTCAACGCCATGATCGGGTTTCGGCTGATCCAACGTGCGAGCGGAATTGCAGGCGGCATCGCACGGCGAGCAGCGAGAATTTGCCAGGCTGCATCGAGAGCTTGGGCGAGTTCGCTTCCCGTTTGGTAGCGGTTGGCGGGAACGGAATCGAGGCAGCGGCGAATCACAGTGGCCAGTTCTCGCGGCACATCGCCGAGCACTGGAATTGCTTCTGTCTCTTCTTCGGTCTTCGCGGGCGGCAGTCGCTTACCGGTCGCCAGTTCGTGAAGCACGAGGCCAAGCGAATAGATGTCGCACCGCTCATCAACGCGACCCCAGGCGAACCCGCAGACTGCAGCCCGATGTTCCGGAGCCATGTACGCGAGCGTTCCGCCGATGCCACTCCCCGTCGAATCAACACGAGTTCGATCGAACGCGACGTTGAAGTCGGCCAACATCGGCCGGCCGTAGGGCGACAGCAGAATGTTGCCGGGCTTGATGTCGCAATGAAGAATGCCGCGAGCGTGAGCATACGACAGCGCCTCGGCGAGTCGCGATCCGATTCGACAGATTGCCTGTGCGAAGGTGTCGCCAGCCAGGGCTTCGCGGTCACGCAATGCCGACGGATCGAACCCCGTGACTCCTCGCCGAGTGGCGTCGAGAGCCGCGAGGATGGCTTTGCCTGATTCGGGCGTCTGCTTGTCCACGAAGACATTGCGAATGATCGCGCCAAGATCGGCACCGGGAATGTACTGCAAGCACAGCCCGCGTGCCCCGGTGTCTTTGTCGTTGAACTCGGAGAAAACCTTGACGATATTGTCGTGTTCGAGGCCCGCGAGGAGTTGTCCCTCGTTGCGGGCGCGGGCATCCGACGGCGTGGTTCCGGTAGTAGATGACCCATCAGGGGTCCATTCCGCGGAGCGGTTGACCTTGAGCGCCACTTCACGGCCAAGTGAGGTTTGCTTCGCGAGATAGACTTGACCGAACGAACCCTCTCCAAGCTTGGAAAGGATCTCGAAGTCGCCGATGCGGGTCAGTTCGACCACTGGCAGAGTGACGGGCTCTTCCGTCACGAACACCGGCGGGTGTGTCTGAGCGAGTGTTGCTTCGTTCGTTGATGCCATGAGATACCCCGAAAGATCACCGATATCTTACCGGGGCGAGGCAAATCAGGCGGGGGTTGCTTCAACCAATCCGTGCGCCCCTTCGGTCGGCACGATTCGCGTGAGCTTAAATCCCGCACCGGCGAGCAGTTCGCGATACTCAGCTTCGGTGCGTTCTTTGCCGTCGCAAATCACCATCATTTCCAGATCGAGGATGTGGGCCATGTGCGGAGCGAACCCCGGCGGCACCACCAACTCGACGAGGATCAGCTTGCCTGTCGGCGGAATCGCAGCCCGACACGCCTTCAAAATGCTGGTGGCCTTCTCGTCGTTCCAGTCGTGAATAATGTGCTTCAGGATGATGAGATCGCCGCCGGGAACAGCCTTGAAGAAGTCGCCGCCCTCGGCTCGGCAACGGTCAGTCAACCCCGCAGCCTTGATCGCTTCGACGGCTCCAACCGCCACCGAAGGCGCATCGAAGACCACACCTTTCACCCACGCGTTCGCTTTCAGAATCGAGAGCAGCAACGCCCCGTGCCCGCCGCCGACATCGACGATGGTGCCGAACTTCGAGAAGTCGTACGCCTTCACCACGGCGGCAGCGGCTTGCTGTGAGAAGCCGGTCATGCCTGCATTGAAAGTGTCTGCCTCGTCGGGATGCTTGCCGAAGTAATCGAAGACCCCTTCGCCGAACATGCGGTCGAACACGGGTTGGCCGCTTTTCACGGAACCGGCGAGATCGCCCCACGGCTTCCAGCTCCACGGATCGCAGACGTAGGTAGCCATTGCCCGCACGGAACCGGGCACGTCGGACCGCAGCATATTCCCCACCGGAGTGAGGCTGAACTTGCCGTCAGCATCGCCGGAGAAAACCCCAAGCCCGGCGAGCGCACGCATGACGCGGTACAGATGCCCAGCGTGCAGTCCGGTTGCCGTGGCGAGTTCGGCGGCCGTCTTGGGACCGGTGGCGAGTTGATCGGCAATCTTGAAGCGTGCGGCGACAGAGAGGGCTTGCGTGATGGCCTTCCCAAAGGCCATTTGCATGAGGATGACTTCGGGCGGTGGAGCGACGGGAGCCGACATGGTGAATCCTTTCAGGTTGGGAATGCCGCCCCGCTGGGGCGGCCGCTACGCTACGCGATATGTTATACCACCGGCAGCGTGCCCGGCGTTGCCGCTGATGGCCCCGCTGGCTTCACGGGTTCCACTGCACCCAGGACGCCATCGAGGATTCGCAAGCACGTCTCGACTTGCTCAGCCGTGATGCACAGCGGCGGACAGAATCGGATCGCAGTTTCGCCGCAGCCGAGCAGCAACAACCCACGCTGAAACGCAGCCTGAATCACCTTCTCGCGATGTGCCCCCGATGGCAGATCCGCAGCCGTCATCAGTCCGATGCCGCGGGTTCCAGTTAGCTCGGGACGCTTCTTGCTGAGTTCACGCAGCCCCGCACGAAGTTGTTCGCCGCGAACCGTGGCGTTGGCCATGTATTCGCGTTCGAGCAGGTCGATGGTGGCCAGTGCCGCACGACACGCGACGGGGTTGCCGCCGAAGGTACTGGCGTGACTGCCCGGCGGCCAATCCATGACCGACGCCTTCGCGATGATCGCCCCCAACGGCATTCCCGAGGCGATGCCCTTCGCGGAGCAAATGATGTCGGGCTCGACGCCATAATGCTCGATCGCGAACATCTTCCCGGTGCGGCCCATGCCCGACTGCACTTCGTCCACGACGAGCAGAATGCCGTGTTTGTCGCAAAGTCCCCGCAGTGCCGGCAGACAGCCTTTTGGAATCGGATGGTAGCCGCCCTCGCCCTGAATCACCTCGACGAAGATCGCGGCCACTTCCTCCGGGGGGCACGTTCGACGGAAGATGGTGTCTTCGATCTCGGCGATGAGGGAGCATTTCTCCCCGGCGTCGCAGCCTGGGCACACACGCGGGAAGTTCACATGATGAATGTCCGGCACGAGCGGCGAGAACCCGCGACGATGCACGAGCTTCGAGCCGCTGAGCGACATCGCCCCGTAAGTGCGACCGTGGAACGCCCCGAAGAACGCCACGACGCGGTTACGCTGCGTGTGCCAGCGAGCGAGCTTCAACGCCCCCTCGTTCGCTTCCGCACCGCTGTTCGCGAAGAACACCTTCTTCGGCGACGGCCCAGGGGCAACCTGCGCGAGTCGTTCGGCGAGGTCGATCTGCGGACGGTAGTAGAAGTCGGTGCCGCTCATGTGGAGCAGCTTGTCGGCCTGATCCTTGATTGCCGCGACCACCTCCGGATGGCAGTGCCCCGTGTTCGTGACAGCGATGCCAGCGGTGAAGTCGAGGAAGAGGTTGCCGTCGACGTCCTGAATGACGGCTCCGCTGCCGCGTTCGACGAACAGCGGATACATGGGCGTGTACGACGGCGACACGTAGAGTTTGTCGCGGGTGAGCATCTCGGAGCCGTTCGGCCCCGGCAACGCCGTGCGGATGTCGGGAACGGTGCGGTTGTCGAAAAGCCACATGGGAGAGTCCTCCAAACTGGAGGTGAGGAAATCAGGTTACGGCCAACGCGAGCTGCAAACGTGCTTGAATTTCGATCCAATCGCGATCGCTGACATGACCAATGACGCGTTTGATATCACCCACAGAGAACAGCTGAGGAAACTACAATCCCTGGTCGAACCTTCACACCCTGAACCCCAGGAAAGTCGATCAAGACTACGTCTCCGGATGAGAACATCACTTCTTCTCCGGAATTGTGTAGTCCGTACCCCAATTTTCATCCGGATGTTCGGCATCGAATCTCCGCAACGCGGCCAGAGCAATCTCACGCTGATCTTCCTCGGTCCACTCGTCGGATTCGTCGATCGGCAGCGCCAGGTGTTTCTTCCCGAGGAACTCCGCAAAGTCGGCGACCTGCCGCACCAACTCCGGCGGCAGCATACGGACGACGCTCACCAGTGCGTTGAGTTCGGGCGTTAGTTCAGCTACGTTCACGGTTCACCTGCAGTGTTGGTTTCGTTCAGCATACCCCAAACTTACGCCGGACCGCCATCAATCGCAGTGGTTAGCCCCTGAGCCATCTTGATGTCGGTGCCGTGGTTCACGGTCCACGCGACGCGGTGCGTCACGGCATCCACCAACGCCGCCGCCGACGGATGCCCGTTCCCCGATTTCTTCACGCCGCCGAACGGTAAGTGAACCTCCGCTCCGATGCATGGCAAGTTCACATATCCCATGCCGTAATCGCACTCGTCGCGGAAGAAACGCATCTTGCGATAGCTCTCCGTAATCACCGCCATGGACAGCCCGTATTCCGTGTCGTTCGCGATCCGAACGGCGTGTTCGTCGTCCTTGAAAGGGATTAGTGCGACGTGCGGCCCAAACACTTCCTCACGAATGACACGCAGCCCAGGCCGATGTTCGGTGCGATACACGAACGGCGACAGATAACACGAACCCTTGTTCGCTTCGCCACCGTCGAGCAGCACCGTCACGCCCTCCTTTTTGGCGAGGGCGTTGTAACCCAGGATCTTCTCCACGGACTCGCGGTGAATCACCGGGCCCGCGAAGTTCTTCGGATCCAGCGGATCGCCGAACTTCAGGCGCTTGGCGGTTTCGGCGAACGCGGCCGCGTAGCGATCCATCAGCGATTCGTGAACGAGAATCCGACTCGCGGACACGCAGCGTTGCCCCGTCGTCTTGAAGCCGCTCAGGATGCCGGCTGTCACGGCCAGGTCGAAGCGTGCATCTTCCGCCACAATCACCGCGTTCTTGCCGCCCATCTCGGCAGCAACCACGCGATCGGGCATTGACGCCGACACCTCCTGAATGCGTCGGCCAACGTCGTAGCTGCCGGTGAAGCAGACCACGTTCACGGCGGGATTCTTCACCAACGCCTCGCCGACTTCCCCTGCACCTTGAACCAAGTTCAGCGTGCCAGCCGGGAAGCCGGCCTCCACGAACAGTTCGACGAGCCGTTGCCCGACCGCTGGCGTGTCTTCGCTCGGCTTGAACACGCACGTGTTGCCCTCAAGCAAAGACGGTCCGAGCATCCACAGCGGCACCGCGAACGGGAAATTCCACGGCGTAATCACCGCGACCACGCCCCACGGCTTTCGCCGCACCTGCACGTCCTTCTCGGCGATTTCGCTGGCGATCACTTCGCCGAACGGCATCCGACCGGTGCCGAACACGTACTGCACCATGTGCAGCCCTTCGATCACTTCCGCCCGGCATTCTGTGATGTTCTTGCCACACTCGCGAGCCATCAGTTCAGCCAGCGAATCCGTATCTCGCTTGATGAGTTGGGCAAGTCGGTCGAAGCACTCCGCACGCAGAATCCGCGACGTCCGCCGCCACACCGGAAACGCCGAACGTGCCGCATCGACGGCAGCAGTCACTTCAGCGGGTACGGCAGCCGGGAATGTGCCAACCACTTCATCGAGGTTCGCAGGGCTTGTGCTGGCGAAGTCGGCACGCGTGGGTGACCATTCCCCGGCGAGAAGCAGGCGGCCGCTGATGGGTGCGGTTTTCACACTAAACCTCCGACATGACGCGCTGATGTGTCTGCCGCATTCTACGCCCACCGAAAGCGCTACAGCAAGCCCCGCTATAATGGCGGTGTCATCCGAGGCTCTAGGAATGTCGATGCCAAATGAATTGATGGTTGGGCTGTCATCGTGGTCGCTCACGGTGCCCGCGAAGCGTGCTGTTGAGGTGACTCGAACACCGTTCGCTGCTCCTCCGCCGCTCGCGGAACTGGTTCAGAAGGCACTCGATAAGCCGTTCGGCTTCGAGCCGCTCCGTCGTGCGCTCACGCCAGACGATCGCGTCACGATCGTGCTGGATTCACAGTTGCCAAAGGTCGCCGAGATACTGGAAGTGGTTCTCGGCTATCTCCGAACCGCACTCATTCCGCCGGAACTCGTGACGGTGTTGACCACACCCGAGGCTCCGCAAAACTGGTCCGAACAGCACGCTGTCGAGTTCGCAGGCGTGAAGCGTGAGATCCACGACCCCGCTGACCGCAAGAAACTCGCGTACCTTGCTTCCACCCGCGAAGGTCGGCGAATCTACCTGAACCGCACGCTCGTGGATGGCGACTTCATCATTGTGCTGACTGGTCGCGGTTACGATCCGCTCGCGGGATATGCGGGGGCGGAAGTCGCGATCTTTCCGGCTCTCGGCGACGACGAAAACCGCAACGCTTTCCAGGGGCAGGTTTCGATTGACGCGCCGGGTGAAGAAGCGTGGTCGATCCGCGTCGAGGCCGAGGAAGTCGTGCGCATGCTCGGCATGCCGTTCTTCGTGCAGATCATCGAAGGTGCTGGCGATACGGTGCAGGATGTCGTCGCGGGGTTGCTGGAGAGTTCCCCGGAAGGCGTTCGCAGACAAGACGCACGCTGGTTCGGCACGGTAACGGACGAACCGGATACCGTTGTCGCCGCGATCTCCGGCGAGCCTGAACGAGTCACGTTCATGGATCTGGCGAAAGCAGCGGTCTGTGCGGCACGGGTTGCCCCAAAGGGTTCTCGAATCGCAGTGCTAACAGCGGCAACTCCCACACTCGGCGACGGTGCCCAGCTCCTTCGCTCGATGGACAGCCCAGCTGGTGCCAAGAGATTCCTCGCGAAACGCAAGCCCGCGGATTGGTCAGCGTGTCGGCTGTGGGCATACGTCGTGAAGAACTACAGCATCTTCCTCGCGAGCGGCCTGCCGGATGCCGTGGCCGAGGAACTGTTCACGACACCGATTCATGGCCAAGACGAAGTGCAACGACTCATCGACAGCGGCGAGAAAGTGCTGCTGATTCCCGACGCCCACAAGACGATTCTCGCGACAGAAGAGTAGCCGATACGTTGGTCGAGGCATACCCCCCCACCCGGCTCGAAGACTCGCCACCCTTCCCCCACAAGGGGGGAGGGGAAAACTCAGACCCACAGCCGCGAAGCGGCGTCGGATTTGATCTCCCCCCTTGTGGGGGAGGTCGCCACGAAGTGGCGGGTGGGGGGTGAGCGACGACCTGCCAAACGCAGGAACAGAGAACCCATGACAACGCCTTCCGATTACACCGCAGCCGTTTCAGTCGCCGCACTCTTCGATACGTCGGCTGTGGGGAAGTTGCGGCTCACCGGGCCCGATGCGCCGATGTTCCTCGGCAACCTCTCGACGAACGACATCAAGAACCTGCCACTCGGTGGCGGCTGCGAGGCGTACTTCTGCGATTCGCGGGCGAAGGTGCAGTTCGCCGTATGGATCTACCATGTGATGCTCGCCGACAAACAGCACGCGCTGTGGGTCGAGACGACAGCGGGCCGCAATGCGGATCTGTTCAAGTACCTCGACCGCTACCTCATCTCGGAGCAAGTCGAAATCACGGACGTGACGGATGAGTTCTCGCAGTTCCATCTCGCGGGGCCGAGCGCGTCTGCCGTGTTGTCGAAGGCACTCGGTGAAGCGATTCCAGAGTTGCCGGAATTCGGGCACATGGAACGCACCTTCGGTGCGAACGCGACGTGCAGTATTCGGCGACGCGATCAACTTGGTTTGCCTGGATTCGATCTGGTGTGTTTGAAGGAGCGAGCCGAGGGCGTGCGGGCTTTGCTGATTGCGGCGGGGGCGACCGCTGGCACTGCTGAAACCTTTGAGACGCTGAGAATCGAAGCGGGCTCGCCGGTGTTCGGCATCGACATCGACGCGAATCGCTTCGTCATGGAAGTGGGTCGAGCGCCGCGAGCCGTGAGTTACGCGAAAGGCTGTTACTTGGGTCAGGAACCGATCGTGATGGCTCGCGACCGAGCCGGGCACGTCAACCGAGCATTCATGGGGTTGAAGGTGCTGAGTGGCGAACCACTGGCTGCGGGTGCGAAGCTTTTCCACGATGGTCAAGAGGTTGGGGTTGTGACATCGAGTTGTCACTCACCGCGATTGGGGGTGCCGGTGGCGCTGGGGTATCTGCGATGGAAACACCAGGACCCCGGCACGAAGATGGAAGCCGAGACCGCAAGCGGACGGCAACCCGTGGAAGTGATGGGGTTGCCACCCGTCTGTGAGAGCAGGTCCAATTGATTTGTATTTCTTGGTCCGAGCCCGAGCGCCAAGCGAGGGTTATGCGTGATCCTCGCTTGGCGCTCGGGCTCGGACAAATAGTCACTTCCCTGCGGGCAATGCCACCTGCGTCTTCGAGCCCAGATACCCGATCAAGTCACGCACCTGTTCCTTCGTCAGCGAATCGAGTTGCCCCTCCGGCATGATCGACAACGGCGAATCCTTCACGCTGTCCACGTCGTCAGGCGAAAGCGTAACCCGATCCGTCGCGGTCTGAACCACGACGCGAGCAGCCGTCCGCTCCACGATGATGCCGGTAATCACGCGGTCATCCAGCGTTCGCACCACCGACATGCGGTAATCGCGACCCACCTCGGCGCTCGGGTCGATAATGTTACCCAGGATATATTCCAGGTCGGAACGGTTCGAGCCGCTGAGATCCGGGCCAATGGTGCCGCCCTCACCGAACAGTTTGTGGCATTGCTGACACGATTTCGTGAACAACGCACGGCCGTTCTTCACGTCGGCGGTCTTCAGGTATGCAGGCGTCAGCATCTCTTTGTACTTCGCCATTAACTCCGCACGCTTCGGGTTCGTGTCGCGTATCTCGCCCCAAACTTCCTTCAGCCTGGCGTTCACTTTCGCATCGCCAAGCGAGAAGATCTGTCGAGCTGCGAACGCCGACACATCCACTCGCGGAATCGTCTTCGCTTCCATCGCGTCGAGCAAAGCCGAAGCGTACTCCTTGCGAGACGCGAGTGCCGCAACCGCGTCTTGCTTCTCGTCGGGAGTCAGCGCCGAATACACAGCGAGGATGTGCTTCGCGGTGTCGGCATGCGAATACGCCGCAAGCCCCTTGATCGCAGTGCGGCGAGTCGCCTTGTCGGTGAGTTGGTCGTGGAGAACTGTCGCGAGATCGGGCACCCGCTTCGCGATCAGTGTTTCCAACGCTGACACACGATCAGCGGTCGAAGCGGTGGCGTTCAGTGCGACTTTACGAAGGTCAGCGAGCGCCTGCGGATCGCCGAACACGACAGCCAACGAGATGGCGTGTTCGCGAGTCGCGGCGTCGGTGCTGTCGCGAAGTTTCACGTACATCGCGGGCCAGCCGTCGGGCATCCTCAGGCTCTTGCGACCACGCAAACCCTCCCGAGTGCCCGCGAGCAAGTCCTGCCGCACCGCAGCGTCTGCTTTCGCAAGCGCGACGACCAGTGGCGACAAATCCCCCTTCTCGCCTTGCACAGCAGCGTGATCCGCGAGCCGACGGGCCACGAACTGTCGCACCAGCGGAACCTCGGCGGTCAGCGCGAGTTCGAGTGCCTTCGCGGGGTTCTCGGGCACGAGCGGTTCGATGCCGTACCAGTACATCAACGGCAAGTTCTGATCGCCGGCGTCTTCCTTGTGACGAACCAACTCCGTCGCGATGTTCCAACGTTGTTCGGGTGGAATGCGTTGCAATGCCGACGCAAGCGCGAGCCGCACAAGCTGCGACGTATCGCTTTTCGCCAACTCACGGAACTTCGCCAGAGCCTTCTCGCTGGGCGTGCCGACCTCGCAAAGCATCTGCACGGCCCACGCTCGAATATGCGGTTCGCGGTCGCCGAGCGATGCTGTCCCGTCGAACCCGCCAATCGCATGGAGCGTCCACATTGCTCGCAATCGCCGAGTCACGTCTGGGTTCTTGTCGAGGATGTCGGTCAACTGTTTACGGACTTCCACGCTCCCCTTCGGGTCACGGCTACGCTCCTGGAGAATTCGCCGGGCGTTGCGGACATGCCAGTCGTTGCGATGCAGGTGCAGCTCCACCAGTTCCGCGTCGGTCTGCTTGCTGAGATCGACCGCCTTCGGCTTCGTGTCGCTGTGCGAAATCTTGTAGATGCGGCCCGTGCTGCGGTCCGGTTTGTAGGTGTGACACTCGCCCGTGTCAGACCAATCGGAAACGAACACGCTGCCGTCCGGACCGGTGCGAAGTGTCACGCCCATGAACCAGGGATCGGCCGCGATCATGAAGTCTTTGCCGTGGCTCGCGGTGTAACCCGAACCCTTCGGTTTCAGGATGTCGTTGTTGATCCGGCGACCGTGAACATTGCACATGAACACGGTGTTGCGGAACGAATTCGGGAACGAATCACCGAGGTAGATCAGCGTGCCGCAGTGTGAGTGCCCGCCACCCAATGCGAGTGTGTCGTTGCTCCCCAAATTCTTCCGCAAGTCGCCGCCCGGATAGTGAAGGTGATCCGCAATGGTCGGAATGCGTTCGTAGGCGTACAAGCTCGACGGGCGGTTTCGCCACGGTTCGTAATGGCCGCCCGAGATCATGTGAAACAAGTGCGGATTCACGCAGTTCGACACAAAGCACTGACCGTAATCGTCGAAGTCCACGCCCCAGGGATTCGTGGTGCCGTCAGCGAAGTTCTCGAACACGCGACGTGTCGGGTGAATCCGATAGACGCCGCCGTCGCAGTGGATTCGTTTGTCGGCAGGCGTGCCCGGCTTCCCCACCTCCGACGGACTCGTGCGGCCGTGACCACCGTACAGCCAGCCATCCGGCCCCCACGTAAAGCCATTCGCGAGGTTGTGCCGACTCTCCTTGTAGCCGAAGCCGTCGAAAACGATCTCGGGGTCGCCGTCGGGTTTGTCATCGCCGTTTGCGTCCGCGATGAAGTACAGATTCGGTGGCGACATCACCCACACACCGCCGAAACCGACCTCGATACCGGTGGCGTAGTTCAGCCCCTCGTAAAAGACAGTTCGCTTGTCGGCACGACCGTCACCATCGGTATCTTCGAGAATAACGATGCGATCCTTACCGGTCGGCTGCCAGGCGCCATAGTTCAGTGCCTCGACGACCCAGATTCGACCGCGGGCGTCAATCGTGAACGAAATCGGCTGCGTGACCTGTGGTTCCGCTGCGAACACCTCCATCCGGAAGCCATCGTGGAGAATCGCACCTTTGGCGGCTTTCTCAGCGGGTAGAGGAGCTGGTGCCCGATCAACCGCGAGTCCCACATTTGGGGCAAAGAGCAGAGTCAGCAGCCAGGAAACCATTTGCGAGACTCCGTTTTGGCAGAAATGTGTGAGCCCGTGTTCGGATTATGATATTTGGAGGCAGCGGCACATTGCACGAACCGGACCAGATCATCCCCGAAGGGCTTTCACTCCCCACATGAAATCCTGTGCGTGAGCGAAAAAAAGATCAGCCCACCGAACGAATGACGTACTTTCGGACAGCGCCCCTCAATTTTTCACTACGTCTGAGCCATCCGACAACTCGGAATCATTCGCGCCACAGCCGAATTCGGCCCCGAATTCATCCTGCGCGTGACGTTTTTTTTTTATGTCCTCCCCCAACGTCCGCTCGCGTGAAGTAGGATGAGACAGTGTTCAGAACCACGAGCGCAAGGCGCTGGTCCGAGCCATATTCCACCGTCTCCGGTCTGGAGGTTTGCGATGATTCGCCAACGGAAGTCCTCGCGACGGGCAGTAGCTGCGATCGAGTTGGCGCTTGTCACGGCTGGCGTGCTGATCCCCCTCCTTTTCGGAGTTTGGGAGATCGGTCGGCTCATCCAGGTGAAACAGGTCGTTGCGAACGCCGCTCGGGAGGGAGCTCGCCTCGCTGCTCAGGGCTACACGATCAGCGACACTGGAGCGGTCGTTCAGGTCACCGCCACAAGCGGGGCGACAAATGTGAAAGACACGGTTTACCAGTACCTGTATTCGATGGGGCTCAAGAGACTGCAACCAGCCGACGTCACGACAACGTTTGCATTCACCGCGCCCGGATCTCAGAACGGCAGCCAGCCAGCGGATCCCTACCTCGGTGACAAGGGGCAACCACTCTCGGTCTCCGTGAGTGTTCAATGGGCAAAGGTTCGATGGATCAACGCGGGGGTCATTAACCCAACGACAATATCCGCCGTCGCGAACTGGGAAATGCTTCGAGACGATCCGTTTACCGTCAACACAACGCTTCCATCCTGGTGACCTGACCCCACACCCATACCGAGGCTTCGCAAATGCTCCTTCGCCAAGCACACACGGCTCGGGGCCGACGAGGGTCAGCCATCGTTGAGGCTGCACTATCCCTCACGGTCTTTTGCCTCCTCCTGTTCGGTGTGTTCGAGTATTGCCGGTATCTGTTCGTGCTCCATGTGACCGATCTCGCGGCTCGTGAGGCCGTCCGATACGCTTCCGTCAACACCGACAAGCCTTCGGATTTCGATGTCAACAACTACAAGGCTTACAAGAACATCATCGCCTACACCAAGGATCGATTGGCTGGCGCCGACAAGCAGATTGTCGGCTACACCGCGACGGTCTTCCCGGTCGATTCGACGGCTTTGACCCAAACACCGCCGGTCGTTCAGGCGAAGACCGGATTCGGAGTCGCCGGCTCTGGGGTTTATTGGAACACCGCGTCATTCCCCGACCGGCTCGCCGTGAAGATTACAGGGACATTCAAACCCTTCCTCCCGAGTCTCACACAGATGCCGACTCTTCCCGTGAACGTCGTCGCGTTGTCGGGAGTCGAGGGGTAAGTCGCGATCCAGTCCGTGTTCTTGTCTCGCTTTTCTGACGTCAATCTCGGGAACCACCCGCACGGTGGTGATCCTGATCCCGTTTTGTGATGCCGGGTTTTGGCACCGAGTCTTCCAGGAGATAGACATGGTCCAGCGATTTCCCAAGCAGCGGCGAAGCGGGACAATCCTCCCGCTTCTGGCTGTCAGCATGATCGGCTTGGCCGGATTCTGTGGTCTGGCGATTGACCTGGGGTTGCTCGCCGTCGCGCGAACGCAAGCCCAAAACGCAGCCGACACGTCCGCGTTGACTGCGTGTCGTCTGTTGAACGGCAAGAGCGCGAATAGCAATCTTGTGGCTGCTTACGCCGAAAGCCGGATCCAGGTGAAGACCAACTTCAACCTGAACACGAAGTACACGGACGCCCAAATCAAGGCAATTGAAGTCGGGCAATACCTGTACAACCCAGATCCGTTAGTTCAATCATTCGCGGTTTATAACGGCGCGGGAGCGCTCGGCTGGAAAGACGCTTCGACAAACCCCCAGCCGAACAGCGGTCAATGGACGGCGATTCGGGTCACGCTCAGCACGAACCAACCAACCTATTTCATGCGGGTCTTCGGCGTCAATTCCATGCCAACCGGGGCCAAGGCGACCGCCGTTTATCGCCCTCGCGATGTCGCGTTCGTCCTCGACATGACTGGTTCGATGGCGAACAGTTGTTTGTTCAACAGCAGCGGCGCCTCAATGAATCCGGACACAAACGTGCCCGTCTTCGCGCACTACAACGCGCAGAGCATGGCTTCCAACACCGGGAACGGGAGTGGGTCAACCGGGATGATCGCCACCGGGAGTCTCTATGCGAGTGGGAGTGGGGTGCTCTCCCCAAGTAACTACACGATGAACACAAACGGTGGGCCGCCGCTCGTCGATGGCTTCTACTGGGATCCGGGGAATCTCGGGAGTATGACGACGCCCTCCACACTCAGCGGACCGCCACCGCTCAATGCGTTCAAGCGGTGGAATCCGCCGCCAGACTACTCCGGGTACGACGCGACACACAAGGGAAATGAAGGATCACCCAAGGGACCGGTCCCGGCGCCGCCCTCGTTCGCCTCAATGACCGATGCTGGCGCTCTCAAATACGTTGGAGACCGCTACCGCCGAGCCGACGGGTCAATCAACAAGATGGATGCAAACTGGACAGGAAACAGCTCAGATACCTCGATACGAGGGGCAATCAACGCGCTGGAGCTGCTCGGATATGGCTACAGCGGGGGGAACGTCCTGAAATCGTCGGGTGGTGGAAGCATCGTGTCTGCCCTTCAGTTCCGCGACCCGATCTGGGAGGAGAATGGCTACGATCTGGACATCAAGCAGTATCGAACGGATCGAGCAGGCGGGAATCCAAAGCCACCGAACTCTTCGGCCTACCGAGCTCCTCTCCAGGCGTTGGCCGCTGATAAATTTAAAGGTTATTCGATGGGGCCAGGCTACTACGGGAAGACGTTCTTCATTTGGCCACCCGACCCTCGTTGGGGGTCCGATGCTCGCACCGACCTCCCCGGGAACGCTCCTTACGGGAATGGATCACCCGACCCAAATAATCCCGCAGCGAGTGGCGTGAAAGACACAAGCGGCAACTGGATTTGCGATTGGCGTCAGCGTTTCTTCTACTCGACAATCTCCGCGAACCAACCCTTTAATACGCAGGGGGACAACAAGGCAGGGGGATCGACCGAGGGAATCAACGAGACTCTGCTCAACTCAGGAACCTCAGGTTACACTCTGATCCCAGGGAGTACGAGCTACAAGATCAACTACACAGCCGTTTTGAAGTGGATCAAGAGCGGCCCCCTCGTCCTCCCTCCGAACCTGCGAGCGGGGCGGATTGTGTATTACACGTCGATTCCTGACACGGTGGATTTCTCCAGCAACGCGACCGACGACGTGAATATGGATAAGGCGTTTTGGAAACGGTATATCGACTTCGTTCTTGGCTACAATCGTACCTCGTCGAACAACTACACAGAGCTCTATGGGAACTCTGATACCTGGACCGGGAATGGAACGACGTGGGGGTCATCGAATATCAACACCAGCGACATGACGGCGTGGACCGGACCGACTGCGACGTGGCCAAGCCGGCGTCCGTACATGGCTTACAACGACAACCCACGCCGCCCGCGGTTGCACTTCTGGTTTGGTCCGCTCTCGATGGTCGATTTCCTGATCGACGGGAATGTGGGAAGTAACAGTACACCGGCCAACTGGAATCCGGGCACCTGCACGGAATCTCAATGCTGGCAGCTCAAGGCTGGGATGAACTCGGTTATCGACGACGTCAAGAACAACCACCCGAACCACTACATCGGACTCACGATGTTTTCGGGGAACGCCAACGACATTCGTTCCCCATTGGGCGGGGGCACGCAAGTCCTGATTCCAGGGGGGGCGCAGCACTCCGTAGAGTTGAAAAACGCTCTGTTCTATCCCAAATCCCTGCTCACCAAGATCTCCACGGGAGACGTGACGACAGAAGTCCGCCCGTTCAAAAATACGGGTTCAAACACCAGCGCGGCTTTCCCCTCCGTTGACGACGATGAGATTCCCAATGCAAAAAGCAGCACGGACCCCATGACCGGATTAGCGTATGCATTCAACCTGCTTTCTCCATCCGCCCCTCTGGCATCGTCGTACCCCCAGTACGGGAGCGCAACGAATATGGGGCGGCGAGGTGCGGCCAAAGTCGTGATCTTCGAGACGGATGGTGTGCCCAACGCGATTCGGTCGGGTGGCGGCTACCAACAGCTCGGGTATGACAGCTACTACAAGCACTATACCGGCGGCCCCTCCGGCACCTCGGGTTACACGGGTGCTGCCAACCCAGCACTCGCGATTATCGACAAGATGCAGGTGACGATCGCGACGGACCTCACTTCGAACAGTGGAATGAGTCTCCCGAACGCTCCCTGTCGGGTTTACCCCATCGCGTTCGGGGATCTCTTCGACAACGATATCGTGGCGTCACCCCCGCTTACGACAACCGTCTACAACAACGCGAAGACACTCCAGACAGACGCTCTCCAATTCCTGTCGGATGTCGCGTCCCATGGGAAGACCGGCAGCAGTGGTGCTGCGATTCCCAGTACCCAGATCATCACGGGTCCGTACGCCTCGCGAATCGATACCTTGAAAACCTGCATGGAGAACATCTTCCAGAGCGGTGTTGCTGTCACGCTCGTTGAGTAGTCCAGATCACCCTGGGCTTCTCACGAGGCCCACCCGTTCCGACGGGTGGGCTTTTTCGTTGAGATGCACTGTCCCCTCACCCAAACCGAGGCTACCGAGTGACTCACGCTGCTGTGTTTGAGCAAGTCGTGAAGACTTATCCGACCGGGATGTTCGGTCGCGGAGTCGGGGTGCCCGCGCTCCGTGGCGTCTCGCTTTCGATTCCCACCGGCGGGGTGTTCGGGCTGCTCGGTCCAAACCGGGCCGGGAAGACCACATTGGTCAAACTGTTGCTTTCTCTCGCGGAGCCGACCGGGGGAACAATCCGCCGACTCGACGCGCCGCTTTCGGATCGCCGAACGCTTGGCCGGATCGGCTACATGCACGAGAACCACGCTTTCCCGCGTTATCTGTCTGCGGGCGAGTTGCTGACGTTCTACGGCGGTCTCTCCGGGGTCCGATCGGAACAGTTGCGGTCGAAGGTCGAGCAACTGATCACTCGCGTCGGGCTTGCTGATCGGCAGCACGAGCCGATTGCACGCTTCAGCAAGGGGATGGTGCAACGGCTCGGGCTTGCTCAGGCAATGATTAACGATCCGGACCTGCTGATTCTCGACGAACCAACCGAAGGGCTTGACCTGTCGGGTCGGCAGCTCTTGCGGCAAATCGTGCGTGAGTTCAAGGCCGCAAAGAAAACCATTATCCTCGTGTCGCACGTACTTCCCGAGGTCGAAGAGTTGTGCGACACGTTAGCCGTGATCGTGGCCGGAAAGATCGTTCACACGGGACCGATGACTGAATTGATCCGCGACTCAGCCGGTGGGAAGCGGACACTCGAAACTGCCCTGAAGCCGCTCTACGAGAAGGAGGGGGTGGCATGAACTCGCTCCCAACTGCAATCCGAACTGTTCGATGGATGGTTCGCGATACGTTCCGTCAGTCAGTCGCGTCGAAGCTATTCTGGGTCATGCTCGGAATCACGGCCCTCTGCAGCGTGTTCTGCCTTGGCATGACGGTCGAACCCATCGAGGAACGCCCAAAACACCCCTGGGAACTTCCCCTCTACACGCGACCTGGGATGGATCCGAAGGCGGTTGATGAAGGCATCCAGGTCGCGGGTGGGAAGATGACCATCGGTTTTGGGCTCTTCGAGTTTGAAGTTCCGAAGAACCGCGCGGATGCGGTGAAGTTCTTCCAGTTGCGGCTGGCTGGCATACTCGCCGACACCGCTGGCGTGCTGCTCGCGCTCCTGTGGACCGGCGGGTTCTTGCCGACGTTCCTTGAGCCGCAGGCTGTGACAGTGCTTCTGGCGAAGCCAGCGGCACGGTGGTCGCTGCTGCTCGGGAAGTACCTCGGCGTGGTGTTGTTCGTGACGCTAAACGCGATTCTGTTCGTCGCGGGAACGTGGGCTGGTATCGGAATCAGCACGGGCGTCTGGGATGCGACGTACTGGTATGCCGTGCCGTTGTTGGTCATTAATTTCGCAGTGTTTTACGCCTTCAGTGCGTTCCTGGCGGTCTGGACTCGCAGCACGGTTGTCGCTGTGTTTGGAACCCTTCTGTTCTGGGTGGTGTGTTGGGCGATGAACTTCGCACATCACTACGCCGTCGGGCTTGAATTGCAGGGCATGACGCAAACATCGTCGTTCCTCGTGGATGCGGGTTACTGGATGCTCCCAAAGCCGCTGGACATGAGCGGCATCTTCTTCGATGCGATGAATGCGGGCACTCACACGGAACCCGTTCGCGAGCTGGAGCTGGTGAAAGCGAAGGGGAAGTTCTACCCGGAGCTGGCGGTTCTCACGTCGTTGATGTTCGCTGCGGGCATCCTTGGAATCGCGGTCTACGAGTTCCGTAAAACGGACTACTGACCCGAACTGTTGCATTGGTTTCGCCACTTGCGGCGTAGCGATCAGAGGGCTACGCCGCAAGCGGCGAAAACCGAGACGGGTTCGGTTCTTCCAAGATGTTCCGGAGAAGTGGGATGAACTCCGCGGCAATGCTCGTTTGCCTGCTTCCCACTTTTCCAGCCTCTCCGTTGATCTCGAACCGGGCGACACATCTCCGGGACTCGTCGTGACCTATCGATCACTTGCCGAGAAAGATGCGACGGTCACACGCATTGCTACAAGGCGATTGCGTATCCGCGACCGAAGACCGTTTCCGGCGAAGATCGCAACATGCCGGGTGCTGTCGCGGTGCGGCCCAAGGATGGACAGGTGTTCGTCGCGGGAAAGCTACCGCTACGAGTACACGGGGCGTATGGCTCGCCGGAGTTGGACCGCATCACCGTGAAAATTGAGAAGGTGATCGTTTCGGCAGACGGGTTGAGTGCGGAACTCGCGACGGTTCCGCTTGTGCGCGATCGCGTTTACCTGCTGATGGCCGATGGAGTTCGTTCAGCAAAGGGGAACAGCTCGTGCATCCCGTTGGGGCGTATACCCTGAACGAAATCCCCACCGAGTGAGTGATTACTTTTCTTTCACGAGTCGTTTGAACGTGACCTTCTTCTTGTCTTCGAGCGCTTCGAGAGTGTCATCGGTGAGTTTCGTGATCGTGTAATCCTTCAGCATTTCGCCGTCCCGCATGACGGCCTTCAGCTTCAACATCTTCCCCTCGACCTTGTACATGAAAGTGAGAATCAATTTGCTGCCATCGCCGTAGACCAACTTCGCATTTCCGTCAGCGGTCAATTCCATGACCATCTTCTCTTGCTTCTTTTCCTTGACCTCGGGCTGTTCCCACTTGCCGACGAGCTTTTTGGGGTCGATCGGGTCTTGCCCGGCTCGCGTGCCGCTCAGCAGTACCAATACCAACCCCATTCCCAAGAGCATTCGCATAACAAACTCCCTGTGAAAAGATCACGCCCACGCGTGGATGTGATTAGTTTCGGTTGGCCGCCTGATCCGGTCAACTCCTTTCCAATGTACTGCACGAACCGTGGAAATGGCGATGCCCTCTTCCACCGGGAAGAGGGCATCGGTGTTGGCTCGCATTTCGAGCGTTGTCAGTTCTTGCCTTTCCTGCTTCCCCCGTCTCGGAAGGGGTTCGGCTTGTCGCTGCTCTTGTCGCCACCCCGCGACCCGCTCATCTTATCCTTGTCGGAGCCTTTATCGTTGGTCGCGCTGACCTTGTCTGACCCCTTGTCAGTCGGTGTCGAGCCGGGAAGCGAAAAACCACCCGATCCCGAACCGCGACCAGCAAATGAGGGTCGCGTGAACGCACCAGCTTCACCATTCAGAACCGCGATCTTGGCGTCTTCGGTCTGCTTCAGATTGAACCGCAGGAGTTCGTCGGCGGTAATCAGTCCGTCGCCGTTCAGATCCATCTCCTGGAACTTGGCGATATCCTCGCCAGCCCTTCGCCATTCGTGGAGAGCAACCTGCCCATCCTTGTCGCCATCGTATTTGTCGAACCACTCAGGCAGATCTTTCGGAAGGTGCCCGTACCGCATCGCAACTGGCTTCAACTCTTGCGTGTCTTTCTTGTCGTCTCTGCGGTCGCGGTTACCGTTCGGGTCGAAGTTGCCACCCCCGAAGTTGCCGCCAAAGTTCCCGCCCGGTCCACCACCACCGGGTCCGCCGCGACTGGCGTAGTAACCGCGATATTCTTCGAGATCGACGTATCCATCGCCGTTCTTGTCGATCGTGGTGAAGTTCTCCTTCAGCCGACCATCCGCTTCGGCGAACGAAACGCGACCATCGCCATCCTTGTCCTGTTCCTTGAGTCGTTGAGCCCCTCGGTCTTCACCACCGCCGAACCCGCCCGGGCCTCCAGGGAAGCCGCCAGGAGCACCGTTGAATGTCATCGGTCTGCCGGAAGTCGGCCCGCCTGGAGTTGGTCCGCCGCCGAGAGTGATAACCATCGGCCCACCAGGACCGGACGGCCCACCAGGAGCGCCGCCCGCTGCTGCTTTCGCCGCCTTCGCCGCTTCACTCCGAGCGAAGTGATCGAAGTATTGGGCCTTCGTCATGATGCCGCTTTCGGGCAGGGGAATGCTGCCGTCGCGTTCGGCTCGTGCCCGAGAGAATTCACGCATTTGCGGGCTGATCTTTCCAAGGTCGATGGTGTCGCCTGTGCTTTGGGTAAACCGCACCATCATGTTCCAGCCCTGCTCCGGGTCCATCTTGAACCCGCCACCGCGACCAAACCCACCCGGAGGTTGACCGAAGCCACCCGGTGCGCCGCCTGGCGTAAAGCCACCCGGTGCGCCGCCTGGCGTGAAGCCACCCGGTGCGCCACCGCCGTCTCGCTTGCCGTACTGTGCGGTGGAATGGTCCGGGTCGAAGACGAGGACGAGGCCAAGCAGGGTGACGAACGGAACCCATTTCGTGCAGCGCATGGCGACTTCCCAGACGGATCGGACGAACCTACACACGATCCTACTCCGCAACTCCCCTGTGTGTCACGTCTCTTCGTCACAAGTCTCATCCCACTTTCAGAATTGCAGCCGGTCAGTGGTTGCCGGAAGTTGTTTGTTGGAAACCCAATCCGGCTCCCCCTCCACCATCAACCAACAACAGCCCGCCAACAAAGAGGGTTGCACCGTTTCTGGCGCATGTCCTGTCAAACTGGTGCGTTTCGGTCGTCATTCCCTTTTGAACCGACCGCAACGACAGGGTAAGCTAAACGTGAACGCCGCGTGAACGGTCCGTGAAACCGGGCCACTTGGATGAGAACGACCTGTCGAGTTCTCATCCACGCCAATCGAAGGAACTCCCGCAATGCGCTGCTCCATCCGCGTCTGCACCGCTTTGGTCTTCACTTTCTTCCTTTTTAGCTCCCCGCTGAATGCTCAAGAGCCAATTAAATTCGCTCGCACGCCAGATATTTCGCCTGACGGCAAACAAATCGCGTTCAGCTACCTCGGCGACATCTGGACCGTCGAAGCGATCGGCGGCGTTGCCCGTCCGGTGACGATGCACGAAGCACACGACATCAACCCCGTGTTCAGCCCGGACGGAAAGTGGCTCGCGTTCAGTTCCAACCGACACGGTCAGTACGACGTGTTCGTGGTTTCCGCGGTTGGCGGAAAACCGCGTCGATTAACGTTTGACAGTGCCCCGGACATGGTGACCGGTTGGACGCCCGACGGGAAGAGCGTGGTGTTCTCGTCGTCACGAGCCACGGATTTTCCGGCGAACCTGAACTGCTACACGGTCCCGTTCGACGGCGGCCCAGAAGTGAAGCTGCCGTTGTTCGAAGGGAAGGAAGCCCACATTTCGCCTCTGGGCAACACCGTCGCGTTCGTGCGGGGGCCTGGGACGTGGTATCGGCGCGGCTACCGAGGTTCGAGCAACGACGACATCTGGATCAGCAACCTCGACGGCACTTCCCAGAAGCGGCTCACCACATTCGACGGGCAAGACAGTTCGCCGATGTGGGCGCCCGACGGCCGCAAGATGTATTACGTCTCCGAACTCGGCAGCAAGACCGGCTGTGCGAACATCGTCGCTCAGAATCTCGCGCCGGGAAACACGGCCGAGGGCGGTTATCTGCGACTCACGACGCACGACGAAGACACCGTTCGCCGGGCACGCATCAGCGCCAACGGTGAATGGATCGTATACGAATGCGGCGCTGACATCTGGGTCGTCGGCACCAAGACCGGTGCCCCGACGCGGAAGCTCGCCATCGAAGTGAACGCGGACGACAAATCGAACACGGAACGCTCGGTCACGTTCACGCGAGATGCGACCGAGTTCGCCCTGAACCCTGAAGAGGATGCCGCAGTCGTCACGGTTCAGGGCGAGTTGTTCCTCGTCAAACTGCCCGACGGCGGCAAGGCGACGCGGCTCACGGATTCGCCCGCGTTTGACCACGCGGCCAGCTTCAGCCCCGACGGCAAGAGCGTTATCTTCCTGTCGGACCGCACGGGCCACGAGGAAATCTACCTGCTCGAAACGGATGATCCCGAACACAGCGAGTTCACGAAAGCCCACAAGTTCAAGGTGAAACGGCTCACGAATTCGCCCGAAGCCGAACTCGGCCCGACGTTCAGCCCGAAGGGTGACCGCATCGCGTTCCTTCGCAGCGGCAAGCTCTGGACCATGAAGCCCGACGGCAGTGAGCCGAAGGTTCTCGTCGGCGATACGCAGGTCGTCGATTACGACTGGTCGCCGGACGGCAGCATGATGGTGTTCGCTCGCATGGACGGCTCTTTCGCCAGCGAGTTGTATATCGTGCCGACCGACGGCAGCACCGCCCCGAAGAACATCACCCGATATGCGACTTACAACAGCGACGTGAGTTGGAGCAAGACTGGCAACAAGATCGGTTTCATCGGTCAGCGTCGCGGGCTGTACGCTCCGTATGTGCTGAACCTCCAGAAGCCCGGAATGCCGGGAGCCGCGGGCGAAATCGACTGGGACGACATTCACCTGCGAGCCGACCGCTCCGCGGGCATGTCGGCGGATGCCGTGCTCATTTCGCCGAACGGTTCACAGATCGCGTTCAGGCACTCGAACAACGGCGACGACCTCTGGGTTGCCAGCAGCAACGGCAGCAACGTGACCCGCGTGACGACCTCGGGACAGGCACCGAAGTACATGCGTTGGGCACGCAAGAGCAGCGGGTTGATTTACTTCCTGAACGGCACCGGCGAGCTGCGGTCGGTTCGCGCACCGGGCACCTTCGGAAGCATTGCGGGCACGCTTGCGGGCGAGCCGAATCGCATCAATTTCCAGGCGAAAATGAACGTGAAGCGAGACGAAGAATTCTCCGAGATGTTCGTGCAGTGCTGGCGAGCGCTCTCGGATTCCTTCTACGACTCGAAGCACCACGGAGCCGACTGGAACATCGTGCGGGCGAGGTTTCAACCTCTTGTGGGTCACGTCGCACAGCGTGAAGACCTGTATGCACTGGTCAGTCTGATGCTCGGCGAATTGAATGCTTCGCACCTCGGCATCAGTGGCAAACTCCCGACGCCCGACGAATGGACAGCCGACCTCGGACTGATCTTCGACGAAACGTATCGCGGTCCTGGGTTGAAGGTCAGCGAAGTGCTGAAGCACGGACCGGCCGATAAGCGTGGCGTTTACATCAAGCCCGGCGACGTGGTTGTGAGCATCGACCGCGTCGAACTCACGGGCAAGGTGAACGTGTCGCAGTTGCTCAACAACAAAACCGGCGAGGGCGTGCTGCTCGATGTCACCTCCGATCCGAAAGACCCAAAGGCGAAGCGTCGCGTCGAGATCATCGGAGCGAGCCGCGACCGCATTTCGCAACTGATGTATGAGCGATGGGTACGACACAACGCCGAAGCAGTATCGAAGGCGAGCGGCGGCAAGCTCGGCTACATTCACATCCCGAGCATGGACGACGCGGGCCTGGAAGTGTTCGTGCGGTCGCTGTATTCGGATCACTTCGACAAGGACGCGGTGGTCATCGACGTGCGGTACAACGGTGGCGGTTTCACGCACGATCAGGTGTTGAATTACCTGTCGGGCAAGGAGCACACGTTCTTCCGTCAGCGTGACGGCGGCGAGGGGTTGGTGCTGCGAAGTTACGACCGCAAATGGACGAAGCCGGTGGTGGTGATGGCGAACAACCGCTCGTATTCGGACGCAGAAATCTTCCCGCACGCTTTCCGGGCACTGGGTTTGGGCAAGGTGGTTGGTCAGGCGACCGGTGGCTTCGTGATCGGCACAACCTCAACGCGACTGATCGACGGCTCGACGTTCCGGTTGCCGCGAACGGGGGTGTTCACGAACAAGGGCGTGAACATGGAGAAGCAAGGCGTGATTCCGGACGTGGCAGTGGAGATCACGCCGGAGGATTGGGCGAAGGGCACCGACACGCAACTGCTGAAGGCCGTCGAAGTGGTCGCGGCGGACGTGAAGGACTGGAAGGCGAAGAAGACGGGCGGCGTGGCCGGTGGCGGCGGCAGTGTCCCAGCGCCGATGGGACCGGGTGGGAGTGCGATTCCGACACCGATGCCGGTCGCGCCGATGCCGAAGGGGATCACCGCACCGAAGGAAATCGAGGGTAAGATCCCGCTGGCAGAGTGAGGTGTGACACTCCAAGCTGCTTCGTGCCTTGTCGTATTCACGGAACGCCGAAACTCTGTTCGCGAGGGCACGATGGCTGAGAGTCCACTCAATCATTCGCCAAAAGACGGAGGTGATGCAAGTCGCCCCGCGCACCAAGAGGAACTGGAGAACGAGGCAGCACAGCTGTTGAGCGATGGGGAACCGGCCCTGCCGGATTGGCGACCTGCTCCCTTGCCTCCCGTCGCGGATGAACCAGTGGACCCCGCCCCGCGTCGGAGCGGTTCCATATCGAGTAACTATTCCGCGAGAACAGCATGGTTGAAGCCGTCACGCGACCCCAGCAACGTGGACTTGGAATTCCGTTACCCGGTTTCATCGCGGGTATTCGCAGTCTTCATGTCGATTTTGGTACCGAGTCTGATCACAGCTTTGGCTTTCTCCAACACCCCCAAAGCTGCGAACGATGCCGTCGCTTTGTTTGGCCTCTACGGCCTCGCGGCACTTGGTTGCGGTCCCCTTCTGTGGGAAACCAGCCGGTTTTCTTTGCTGGTCCGGAAGGACGGACTTGGTTGCAACTCTCCCTGGAAAGGCAAGCAGTTTATTCCCTGGGCTGACGTGAAGAGCATATCTTACAACGGCCTGCTCGGATGGTTTGTGATCACACCCGCCGTGGGCAACTCGTTTCGGGTGTCGGCACTCGTGCCCGGTCTGATAACCTTCCTGGAGGCGTGCGAGCTGTTCTTACCCTGGGACAAATTGAGTGACGCCGAGGGTGGCTACAACACGGTTGGTCGTCCATTCACGAAGCCAAACCCGCAGACCTCACCTGATCTCGAAAGGGACTTGCGAGCGGAAACTCCCGTTGAGAACCCGTCAAATCCGGAGCCTGACGAGAGTGACGTTCAACCGCAGAACACGGAGCGAATGCTCGCGGTGTTCTTCGGGCTTTGTGGGGTATTGGCCTCGGTCTATTTGGCGCTTGAGTTGCCGGGCGTGACACACACCGCAATCATCCCCCTTGAGTTGACGATGTACGCCTTGCTGCTAATGGCCTTCTTGGGGCTTTGCGGTTGCCTGCTCGTCGTGGTTCGCAAACCCGACCTCGCCGGTTTTCTCTTTCTGCTACTGTACACAATTCCCGTCGGGCTTTGGCGCGACTCGCTGTTTCTCGTCTTCCCCGCTGGTTTCGCAGTCGCGGGGGGCCTTTCCCTTTTCCTGGTTTCGTCCGAAAGCAAAGCCCGCTCAGAAACGGATTCAACGCAAGACACGCCCCCTCCCGCCGATCGCAAATCCCGCAGGTCGCAACAATAACTCTCGTGTTCGCCTTGCTCCGGACAGCAACCACGTCTGCGAATACAACCCTCTGCATGAATCCGATCGACACATGCTTCCAGTCGCTGCGAGCTGCCAAGCGCAAGGCGTTCATGCCGTTCATCACGGCTGGCGACCCCGACATCGCGTTCACACGCGAACTCATTCCCGCCGTCGCTGAGTCCGGAGCGAACCTCATTGAAGTGGGGTTCCCGTTCTCCGACCCCATCGCCGACGGCCCCGTGATTCAGGCGTCGTACACTCGCGCTCTCGAAAAGAAACTGAAACTCGCCGACATCTTCACGACGCTCGGCAGCGTGAAGGCGAGCATCCCGCTCGTCGCGATGGCGTCGTACTCGCTCATGTACAAGCGAGGCGTGACGGCGTTCATCGACACCGCCAAGGCGAACGGCTTCAGCGGAGCGGTTGTGCCTGATTTGCCAGTCGAAGAAGCCGAGGAACTGTCGAAACTCGCTGCTGATCGCGACTTCAAGCTGATTCTGCTCGTCACGCCAACCACGTCGCCGGAACGAGCCGCGAAGGTCGTGAAGGCGTGCAGTGGCTTCGTGTATGTGGTGAGCGTTGTCGGCATCACCGGTGAACGCGACAAGATGCCGGTGGGGTTGCGGGAACTGCTGGCACGCCTGCGAACGATGACCGACCTTCCGTTATGTGTGGGCTTCGGTGTGAGCCGACCCGAACACGTCCGCGACCTGAAGGAAATCGCCGACGGCGTGATCGTCGGCAGCGCTCTGGTGAAGAAGCTCGAAGCGGCGGGTACGGATCGTGTCGCGGCGCTTGCGGATGTGCGAAAACTCGTGCGGGAATTGAGTGCGGCGCTGGTTTAGCGGCCGCCCCAACGGGGGGCGGCCGTTCACCAGTCACGGTGTCGGTCGTTTGGGGCTGGGCAACACGTCCACTGATTTCAGCTTCGCGTTCTTCTTGAACGGATTGTAAAGCGGATCGCCCACCAACACCGTCATCCAACTACACATCAACACGGTTCGCGAATACGCCTCGACCAAGGTGTACTCGCCCGTCGCCAGGAAGCCGAAGAACTCCGCAGGCTTCGGGAAGCCCACCGTGTACGGTTCGCCCACCGGTCCGAGCGTCGCACAAACGCCCTTCTTCAACAGATTCGGGCACCACACTTTGCTGTCCTTGTTTCGCAGCGTCACGGCTTCGGAACTCGCCAGGTGCCAGGCCACCGCACCCTGAACGTACTCACAGCAGTCCACGAAGTTCGCGTGCGAATACCAGCCGCAGTAGATCGCCACGTTCTTGGCACTGCCCGGTGGCAACACCGCGTCCTTCGTGTCGAGCGTCACTTTCATGCCGGCCGTTTCGAGCAGTTTCGCTGCCTCCCGCATGGATTCGTCGTAGCCACCGTAACCCGTGCCCGAGGGGTCGGTCTTCGGATTGAGCGGTATCCCACGCGAGTCGATCACCACATCACCGACCAGCCCCTTCGCCTCAACCGCGATCGCGTCGTCAATCAGCCGGAGGGCGATTTCCACCGACGGACCATCGAGCCTCGATGTCATCATGACCGGTGGCCGCGATTTACGGTAAGTGTCCGATGCCTGAAAATTCAGAGGATTCGCTACCCAGCGTTCCATCGGAATCAGCGTCGGCCACGCGAACCCCGTGAAGCGATATTTCGGCCACCACAGCAACATCAACTCGCTGTCCATGCAAGCTTGGCTCTCGGGGTGACTCAGCGATCGCTCGCGGAACTGGAGGCGGTTCACAATCCGGCGATAAACCTCGGCCCGAGCAGGATCGAGGATCTTCATCTCGCGGTCCTTCTTCTCCAACTCGGAGAGTTCCTTGCGAGCCATGTTCAGGTCGGGCCGGATGAGGTTTAGCTCTTTCTGTTCCTCGGCATTCGGCGGGGTCCCTCCGACTCGCAACGGCACCCCATAAGTGGTCAGCAGCACCTTCGCCGCGTCCTTTTTCTCCTGTAATGCCACGCGGATGGGCGGCACAACCTTGGTGTCGTAGTCGGCGCGTGAAATGTCCTCACCCTTTGGCAGATCCAGTTCGATGACTTGATCCTTCGGCACGCCGCGTTTGGCGATGTAATGGTTGGCCACTTGCCTCGACTCGGGGACGTTCTTGTTCACCACGATCCAGATATTCGCCGGTTCGAGGGCAAACGCCGTTGAGCTGGCAGCGAGAAGCGACAGGGCGAAAACGGAACGCATGAAACACCTTGGGGTCGGTGGTCGTCAATTTGATGGGGACGAAAGACATCCAACGGGACGGCGGTTGAACGTGTTTTACGTGCGGTGCCGGTGGAACCGGCCGATCGGGAAAGCCTGCGAAACTTTAGCGGCCATTTCTCGCGATCAGCGCCGGGAGTCGGGTATAATACCATGAGTCTTGAGCAATTCCGCTCGCAACTGGTGAACCTTTTGGTCCCACGATGCGTCGGAATTGGGTGGTGGGTTGCCGCACCCACACACAGAACCTATGTTGGTGTTTCGCTCTATTTCTCAACGCCCGGAACCGTTGCGAAGTAGATACCCCACCAGATAACCCGTCGGGTACGGGACGCCAGAGCTGCGGCTCTGATGTTTCCTTACCGTGATACGGACCGCAATGACTATCGCCATGCCGGTCGGCTACGTACCGGCCGGGGAGTGGATTCGGAAATGAGCCGGATGATTCACCACGAACAGACGCCTGAAAACGACCGCGACGAACGGCCAAGCGATGTGCTGTTGTCCGACGCAGAACGGGAAGACCCCGCTCTGCTCGGCGACGTCATTGGTGGCGCTGACGCGGCCGACGACGATGATGATGTGGCCGACGATGCCGAGAGCAGCGACGGCGACGACACCGCATTGGAAGTTGAAGGTTTCGGCGTCGCTTCCGAAGAGCCTGAACCCGTCGCGGAAGATGAATACACCGGCGGTGCCGACGACGCGCTTGGGCTGTACCTTCGCCAGATGGGTGCCATTCCGCTCCTGAACAAAGAGAAGGAACTCGCGCTCGCTCGGCGACTCGAACACCACCGGAACCGATTCCGTTCGACCGCCCTGCTCTGCCCGCATGTTCTCGCACGAGTTCTCGAAAAGTTCGAGCAGATCGCGGCCGGCCAGACGCCAATCGACCCGAACGTGGACGTGTATTCGTCCGAGGAACTGAAGCTCACGCGAGCCCAGATTCTCGCTCGACTCAGCAAGAACCTCGGCACCCTCACGACGCTACTCGATCAGGAATCGAAGGTGTTCGTGGCTGGCGTGCGCGATGAATTCCCCGGCACAGCATCCGAATGGAAGCGTGACCGCTACCACCGCCTCGCCAAGTGCCGGAAGCTCGCGAACGAACTGTCGCCACGAACGGAAGTTCTTGAGCGCTGGGTGGACGAGCTAACCGATCTTGCAGACGAACTCCGACACCTTGCTCGCGCTCACGTCGATGCAGGGTGCCCAGCCGACAAAGCGAAGCAGGAGAAGATTCTTCGCGACGCGATGGGTCGGGTGCTGATGACGCCCGAAGAACTCACCGCCCTGGTGAAGGTGCTTCGCAAGCGTCGGCTGGTTTACCAGCGCGTGCGAAAAGAACTCGCGGAAGCGAATCTGCGGTTGGTTGTGTCGATCGCCAAGAACTACCGCAATCGCGGCCTGCCGTTCTCCGACTTGATCCAAGAAGGCAACCGCGGCCTGATGCGAGCCGTGGACAAGTACGAATGGCGGCTGAAGTTCAAGTTCGGTACGTATGCGACGTGGTGGGTGCGTCAGGGCATCACGCGAGCATTGCACGATCATGCACGCACGGTTCGCGTACCTTGCCATCAGATTGCGACGCTCGCCAAGATGGAGCGGATGCGTAATGAGCTGTCCGCAGCGACCGGTCGCGACCCGACAAGTGCTGAACTCGCTTTGGCGCTTGGCGTGAAGGAAGAAGACACCCGCAGCCTGCGAGCTGTGGGCAAGCATCCGATCAGCCTGAACGACCCCGTGGGTGGCGACGGAGAACGCGCTCTCGAAGACTTCCTGAGCGATTCGCACACGCCAAACCCAGGCGAGCACGTCGATCAGCGATTGCTCAAGGAACGAATCGGCGAAGTGCTGCGGTCGCTGGCACCTCGCGAACGCGAAGTGATCGAGCTGCGTTTCGGACTGAAGGATGGCACGCCGCGAACGCTCGACGAGGTTGCGAAGCAGTACGGGATCACCCGTGAGCGCATCCGACAGATCGAAGCTCGCGGGCTGTTGAAACTGCGTCAACCTGCCCGCTCATGCCGCCTCGAAGAGTTCGCTGACGAAGACGAACCGAAAGCGTAACGTGGAGCGGCCGCCCCAACGGGGCGGCCTTCAAAACGCCGCCCCGTTGAGGCGGCCGCTACGCAAAATCTCACTGCTTCACGCCATTCTTGTACCGCGAGATTTCCGCCGTCTTCGATGGTGTCGCAACGGTCTTCGAGTCCGCTGACAATTCTTGCTGCAACTTCCTGATCGCGAAATTCGGATCTTCGGGCGTCACGTCTTCCGGTCCCGTCGTGTTCAGAGGCGGCGTCGGCTTCACCGCCGGAATCGTGACCGGCTCCGGTGGGTCGTCCTTATCCTTCCCGTCCTTCGACTTCCCCGACTTCGGACCGAACCCGGACTTCGCCAGCGGTCCCGCCGGATAGATTCCCGTGCAGCCGATCATAGCAGCGAGCGCCAGCGCGAGAAGTAGTCGTGTCATGGCTTCACCTCCCGCACCTGGGCAGTTGTGGTGCCAGACACCGGCGTGGGCGGCGCGGCGAGTTTGCGTGCCTTCGCAGCAGCAGTTTGTGAATCCGACGAGAGAGCTTCGGATGCGAACCCAGCCGATTCGGGAAGCGGTGCCTTGACCCGCGTCACCCCCAACCCCGCAACGCGAAGGTTGTACAGTGCCGTGGCTTGCCGTTCGAGTTCGTCGGCCTGCCGGCTCAGTGCGTCGTCGCCCTTGTCGAAGGCAATTCGTCGCAACTCCTCGCACACCGAAACCCGCCGTTGCCAGGCATCTCGCTCGGCTCGCAGCGCGTCGATCAGCACTTCCTGCGGGAGCGGCGCGGTGATCGTCACCGGTCGCTGTGGGTCGCTCGCAGCCGATGGCCCGGCGGGCTTCGCCGTCTTGGGGCCGAACAGCTTCTTCATCAGCGTCGTCTGTTCCGGCATGTCGGCGGCTGCAACCGGCCCCCCCAGGCCGACTGCCAGGGCCGCGGACACCCCCCAGACCCGAAATTGTTTCATGGATTTCCCCCCGCGGATCGGCGGTCCCCTCGACCGACCCAGCCCGTGCGTGAAAGGCGTTTGTGTTCGCGGTGAACGGCGGCCTTATGCCAACCAATCCGGAGCGTGTAAAGCCGACTTGTGAGACGCGAACGTCGCTGAGTTATGCGGCAAATGGCGTCGTTCAAATGTAGTTTCTTCCGGACGAGTGAAATGGTTCCGGACGTGGATTTGATTCTCGCGTCAGCAGAAATGGTCGCAATCGGTTCCAAGAAATAGCTTTACACACATTCTGATGTGGTTTCTTCCGGACGAATGGAATGGTTCCGGGTCTGAAACGATTGGTTCCGGACCTGGGGTGGGGAAGTAGCACGGAATCAAATTGCTCCATTATCGCGCGCTTGACTCACCCCAATTTCTGATCCACTTCTCAACTTCACGAATCTGACAAATCCGACTTGCGCATTTGGCGCGGATATGCCAACATTGCCGCAGCGCGAATTTGAACCAGTGGTATCGATAAGGGCGGCTCAATGAATCAGGATGAGGTCATCACGGGGGACTGTCTGAAAGTCCTCGCGAAACTGCCGGCAGGATGTGCCGAACTGGTCTTCGCCGATCCGCCGTTCAACATCGGCTACGAATACGACGTCTACGACGACCGCCGAGCGAAGTCCGACTACCTCGCGTGGGCCGACAAATGGCTCGCCGCGGCCGTGCGAGTTCTGAGTCCGAGCGGTTCGTTGTTCCTTGCGATCGGCGATGAATACGCGGCCGAACACAAGGTTCGCCTCGACGCTCTTGGCCTGACGCTTCGCAACTGGATCGTGTGGCATTACACCTTCGGGGTGAACTGCTCGAAGAAGTTCAACCGCAGTCATGCGCACATCTTCTACTACGTCCGTGACCCGAAGAACTACACGTTCAACCCGGATCCCGTGCGAGTGCCGTCGGCACGCATGACGACATACGCAGACCGCCGTGCGAACCCTGTTGGCAAGCTGCCTGACGATACGTGGGTGCTGCGTCCGCAGGAAACCGACGAACACTTCGGTGCGGACACGGACACCTGGCACGTGCCGCGAGTGTGCGGCACCTTCCACGAGCGGTTGAATCATCCGTGTCAGATGCCGGAGGCGGTGCTGGACCGCATCATCAAGGTGGCGTCGAATCCGGGCGATTTGGTGATCGACCCATTCGCAGGCAGCGGTACAACGCTCGCCGTGTCGAAGAAGCTCGACCGCCGATTCCTTGGCGTGGAACTGTCGGAGGAGTACGCGGACGCGGTTCGGAAGCGATTGCAGATGATCGAGTTCGCGGAACCCGAGAAGCCAAAAGTAATGGCGAAGCGACACAAGAAACCGCAGAAGGTGTGAGTAGTCGGAAAGCAGCGTTCGCCTAAATAGTCGCACGCCACGCCGGGTTCGCAGCACCGCACGTCTTGCAGCCCGGTCCTTCGCCCGGTCGCACGCACCGATTATGAACCGGTTTGTCGCAACTCGGACAGAACAGACCATCAATTACGCTTGGGATACGCTCGCTGCACTGTGCGCAGTTTTGGCCGACTAACTGAACCTCCTGGCGTGGTTGGTTAGGGACACGCGGACCTCGACTTCCCGCGACTTTCCCTGTGGGAGCGGCCATGCCAAGACAAAGCACGTATCGGCCAATGTTGTGCAGCAGAACGATCGGGGTGACGAAGAGTGAGATGAACCCCCACCAGCCAAGCGCCCCCGTAATCGCCGTCTTCGACCAAAAGTGTTCGTTCACGCACGTCTTGCAGAACCGTCCTTCATCGCGTTTGTGGAACATCAGGTACACAGCGCCAATGTGCTGATGAAACGCGACGAACCGGGTTTCACCCTCCACCCCGCAGCTCTGACAGAACGACGGTCGACCGCGTCGCTCCCAGTCTGCGAAGTCGAATGCACACGAGCCGCAGTTCAAGGCGCCGAGCGGGTTGGGGAAGTTACACCGTGCGCAGTTCTTTGCATCAACCACGTCTGTCTCCTGATTGTGCGATGGCCCCACGGTAACCCACCCTCACAGCACACACAAGCGTCCGTCCAAATTCAGCGGATGTGTGACCGTTGCTTGCGTTCATCATCACGTCTCGGTAACTTCAAGCACATCATGCGAGTAGCTCTCGACTTTGACGGTACCATTACCGAACACCCCGAATTCTTTCGGGTGTTGTCGGTCGCGTTGCGTGCCTCGGGAAGCGAGGTCATCGTTCTGACGTATCGGCACCCCGCGTTGCGTCCGGTGATGGTCGAGCAGTTGGCCGCGTGGGGAATTGAGTACAACCGCTTCCAGTTTGCTCGGAATCAAGAAGACAAGGCATTCTGGTGTGAAACGCTCAGTGTGGACGTGTTCTTCGAGGATACCGATGCGTGCCTCATGCCGGTCACATCCCGCACCCTCGTGATGAAGGTGCGGAATGCGAAGAACTTCGACTTCACCAATCGCCAATGGATGGCGACCGCAAGCTCAGTGAAGTCCGACACCTGACCTGAACAGAAGGTGCAGAGATGGCTGGATTTGAAATTGTCGCTTCAGAAAGCGATGCCCGCTTTCCCGGCGGCGGTTGGACCGGCTTCTACCTCCAGTACTGGCTGCCCGGGCGTCACACGATGGACATGCAACTCACCTGGACCAACGGCAAACTCAGCGGCCAAGGCAGCGACCGCGTCGGAGCGTACACCATCGACGGCGAATACGAAACCGACACCGGCAAATGTGCCTGGAGAAAGAAGTACATCGGTCGGCATTCCGTCGCGTATCGCGGTGTCAACGATGGTCACGGCATCTGGGGCGTGTGGGAAATTCGCCAACTTGGCGGACTGTATCAGGACCGTGGCGGCTTCCACATCTGGCCGAAGGGTACCGACGTCTCGGAGTCTTCGGAACAGACCGAGCAGGCTGTGTTGACCGTGATGCGAGAGCATTTCGGCAACAAGCATCCGTGGCAGGTTGTAATCTGGCTCATCATCTTCGCCGTCGCCTTCGTGTTCTTCATGATGAAGCTGAACAACTGGGAGTTTTAACTTCGGGTCGTTCCCTGGAACGAATGCCAGATTCGGGATGTGAGGGCAGGTTTCGGTTCGTATATCGAACACCACACTGAGATGATTCCGTTATCCGAATCACCCAAGAGGCCGCGTGATGAGTGAGGCGTTCCCAGTCATTTACTTGGCCAGGCACGGCGAAACCGCGTGGAGCCTTTCAGGGCAACACACGGGCCTCACCGATTTGCCACTCACCGACCGCGGCGTCGAGAACGCACGCAGCCTCGGCGCACGCCTCAAGGGTCTGAACGTCGCAAAGGTTTTCACCAGCCCCCTTCAGCGAGCCAGCAGGACAGCCGAGATCGCCGGATTCGGCGCGGTTGCCGAGGTCGACCGCGATCTCGTCGAGTGGGATTACGGCAAATACGAAGGTCTGCGCACGGCCGAGATTCGCGTCGAACGTCCAGGGTGGGAGCTGTTCCACGATGGCTGTCCCGGCGGCGAAACGCTGGAGCAAATCTCCGCTCGTGCTGATCGCATGGTCGCAAAGATTCGAGCTGTGAAGAAGGACGTGCTGATCTTTTCGAGCGGCCACATCCTGCGGGTGCTGGCGGCTCGTTGGCTTGACATCGACCCGGCGGTTGTCGGTCGCTACCTCATTCTGGGCACCGCGAGCCTGAGCGAACTCGGCTATGACCGCGACTGGTCGAAGCCAGTCATTCGACTGTGGAACGAAACGCGACACGCCGTCTGAACCACGAACACGATTCACTCACCCAAGGACATCACCATGAGTCTCGCACCGTTGACGCAGCGCCCGGCGTGGAAGGCATTGCAGGCCCACCACCAGAAAATCCAGGGCTCGCACCTTCGCCAACTCTTCGACGCCGACCCCAAACGCGGCGAACGCTTCTCGGCGGAAGCCCTCGGCCTCTACCTCGACTACTCCAAGAATCGCATCTCCGACGAAACGCTGAAGTTGCTGTTCCAACTTGCGGAAGAGTCGGGGTTGAAGGCTCGCATCGAAGCGATGTTCCGCGGTGACAAGATCAACATCACCGAGAACCGTGCGGTTCTCCACGTCGCGCTGCGTGCTCCGAAAGGTAGCAGCATCGTCGTTGATGGCGTAAACGTTGTACCGGAAGTTCACGCCGTGCTGGACAAGATGGGCGAGTTCTGCAACAAGGTTCGCAGCGGAGCCTGGAAGGGTCACACTGGCAAACGCATCAAGAACGTCGTGAATGTCGGCATCGGCGGCTCCGACCTCGGGCCGGTTATGGCCTACGAAGCATTGCGGCACTACAGCGACCGCAACATGACGTTCCGGTTTGTGTCGAACGTCGATGGCACCGACTTCACGGAAGCGACGCAAGACCTCGACCCGTCGGAAACGCTGTTCATCATCTCGTCGAAGACTTTCACGACGCTGGAGACGATGACGAACGCCCACAGTGCCCGCGACTGGTTGCTGAAGGGCTTGGGCGGCGACGCGAAGGCTGTGGCGAAGCACTTCGTCGCGGTTTCGACGAACGGTGCGAAGGTGTCCGAGTTCGGCATCGACACCGCGAATATGTTCGGCTTCTGGGACTGGGTTGGCGGTCGCTACTCGATGGATTCCGCGATCGGTCTCTCGACGATGATCGCCGTCGGCCCCGAGAACTTCGGGAAGATGTTGACCGGCTTCCACGAGATGGACGAACACTTCCGCACGACGCCGTTCGAGAAGAACCTGCCGGTCATCATGGGCCTGCTCTCGGTGTGGTACAACGACTTCTTCGGAGCTCAGACGGTCGCGGTGTTGCCATATGACCAATACCTGAAGCGGTTCCCGGCGTACCTGCAACAGCTCACAATGGAGAGCAACGGCAAGCACGTCACGCTCGACGGTGCCACGGTCGATTACGACACTGGCCCGATCTATTGGGGCGAACCTGGCACCAACGGTCAGCACTCCTTCTACCAGTTGATTCACCAGGGCACGCGGCTCATCCCGTGCGACTTCATCGCGTTCGGGCACTCGCTGAACCCGCACGGTGCGCACCACGATATCCTCATGGCGAACGTCTTCGCCCAGAGCGAGGCGCTCGCGTTCGGGAAGACGCCCGAGCAGGTGAAGGCCGAAGGCACGGCGGACTGGCTGGTGCCGCACCGCGTGTTCGAGGGGAACCGTCCGTCGAACACGATCTTCGCGGACAAGCTGACGCCGGAAGTACTGGGCCGGCTCGTCGCGCTGTACGAACACAACGTGTTCACGCAGGGTGCGGTGTGGAACATCGGTTCGTTCGATCAGTGGGGCGTGGAGTTGGGCAAGGTGCTTGCTCAGCGAATCATCCCGGAGTTGGCCGACAAAGCCGAACCGAAACTCGGACACGACAGTTCCACGAACGCGCTGATTCGGCGATTCCGGAAGTTGAAGGGGCTGTGAGCCAATCGGCACAGCGGGTTTTGTCGAGTTCTCAAGAGTAGCAAATGAAGATTCACATTGCGATTAACGGGGCGGGCGGGCGGATGGGTCAACGGCTCATTGCCCTTGCCAGCGAAGATTCCGTTCTGAAAGTGGTCGCGGCGCTCGACGCTCCAAGCAGCCCGGTGCAAGGTCGGGACGCTGGCGAGGTCGCTGGCGTCGGCAACATTGGCGTGCCCATCACGCCGGAGTTAGCGTTGTCGATTCGACCAGATTGCGTGATCGACTTCTCGGCACCCGCTGGCACGATGGCGATCCTGCCGGTTTGTGTCGGACGGCAAATTCCAATTGTCGTCGCCACGACCGGTCACAGCACAGCGCAAAAGGAAGAGATCGAGGCAGCGGCTCACCAAACGGCCGTGCTGTTCGCTCCGAACATGAGTCTCGTCGTGAACCTGCTGTTCAAGCTCACGAAGCTCGCGGCTGAGGCTCTGAAGGGCAAGGGCTTCGACGCGGAGATCGTGGAACGGCATCACCGCTTCAAGAAGGATTCGCCGAGCGGCACGGCGATGCGATTCGCCGAGACCATTCAGGAAGTGCAAGGTGGCCACTTCGTCCACGGTCGCGAGGGGATCATTGGCGAACGGAAAGCTGAAGAGATCGGCGTTCACGCGGTTCGTGGTGGCGACAACGTTGGCGAACACACGATCATCTTCACCACAATCGGCGAAACGCTGGAGTTGGTTCACAAGGGCCACAACCGCGACAGCTACACTCGCGGGGCACTTCTGGCAGCCAAATTCCTGGCGAATCGCCCCGCCGGCCGCTACACGATGAACGACGTTCTCGGGCTCTGAGCGTCAGCGCTCGCATCACCTGCGAACACGCACCGTCACCACCGTCGGTGCCTTCGCCTCGGCCGCAACCGGGCCTGGAGTCGGAGCGGCCTCCACCGATTCCGGCACTTCCGGGCACGCCGCCCACCAACGAGCGGCACGCTCCACATCCCACTCCGAAGCACACTCACACTCACGCAGCGCTTGTTGCAGAGCATCCGCAGTGAGGAACCGTTCGCCGGGTGTTTTCGCGAGACACCGCAGCACGACCCGCTCCAAATCACGCGGCACACCTTCCACCCGTTTCGATGGCGGAACGACGGGTGTGTGCCGATGAGCCGCGAGTTGATCGTAAATTGTCGCGCCGTCGAATGGTGAACGGCCTGTCAACAGAAAGTACGCCACGCCACCGAGCGCATAGAGATCGCAGCGAGCATCGACTGGCCCGCCCGCAATCGCCTGTTCCGGAGCCATGTACGCTGGCGAACCGCTGATGACCCCTTCCTCGGTACGGTCATCTGCATTGCCCGCGACCTGGTGAACCAGCCCGAAATCAAGCAGTTTCGCGACATCATGCACGCCGCCGCGAGACGCAGAGAAAATGTTCGCCGGCTTGATGTCTCGGTGGATCAACCCCTGCGTGTGCGCCTCTCGCAGTGCAGCGCAGACCTGCGTCAGCAGATACACCACACGGCCGGGCGGTAACGGCCCATGTCGCCGCACGAGTTCATCGAGGCTCAAACCCCGCAGCAGTTCCATCACGTAGTAGAACGCACCTTCGTCGGTTCGGCCGTAATCGTAGATCTCCACCGTGTTCCAGTGCGAGAGCCTCGCCGTGGCTCGCACTTCCTGTTCAAAACGAGCGATGGCTGCGGGGTCCGCGTCGATGCCCGGGCGGATCAGCTTGATGGCACATGAGCGTTTGAGCAACTCGTGTTCGGCCCGGTACACCTCGCCCATGCCACCAGCCCCAAGCTTTTCCTGAAGCCGATACTGACCGAACTTGCGGGCACGGTACAACTCCCACCGGCTAACGTTCAAGATGTGCGCGTAGAATAGTGCCTCCGCGACCGCCACCAGCGCCACCGGGAACGGCGTGCCGTGATGCAGCGAGTCGAACGCTTCCTTAACCTTCGGTTCGTACAGACTGAGAACCTGCGTGCTGACATACGGGATCAACCCTGCGGGAAGCAGAATCATCAGGGCACGCTGCCAGGTGTTCGGGATCAGCATTCCGTAGCTGATAATGACGAGTACCCACACACCCTGGATGAAGTATCCATCCATGATGACCGTCGTGAAATGGTCACTTCGCGCGCTGTCGAGCATGAGCGCAGCGGGCATCACGGTCATCTGAACCGCCACCGCGCCGAACAGTAGCACTTCGAGGAGCCGCAACTGCCGACGGGAGGGGTTGCGGAGCGAGTAGAGTCGCCAGACACAGCCCAGGCAAATGACGAGGAGTAGAATCCGCAGTTCAAGAAATGGCAACGCGAGCGTCGGCGGCAACGCGAGCGCCATCGGGCAAACGGTAACGAGCGTGACCCACTTCAGGCGGCGGTGAAGAAGTGCTGTGGTTTCGTCGGCGAACGCCTTTTGGGGTTCATCGACCATGCGGACTTTTGCAGAGGAACGGCCGGCCGGCACGTGGTCAACCACCGTGCCGGGCGTGTTCGCCATCGCGAGAAGTCGATCCACGGGAACACCCGGTTTCTCCAAGAAACCACTGGAATCGACGTGAGCAGCGAGAAGTGCCTCGACGCGGCTGCGAAGTGCCGAATCATTCCCGCAAACGCCATCGAGATAGGCACAGCGTTCGACCGGATCAGTGCGGTCGAATGCTTCCAAAAAAATGCTGCGTTCATTCATCTCGGGCGACCCTTTACTTCGCGCTGATGATTCGTCAATCGCCTGCCATTTCCCGGTATAACCAGGCGCGAGCGAATGCCCAGAGTCGTTCGGCGGTGCGTGTCGATGTTCCCATGCACTCGGCGGCCTGTGCAGTTGTCAGGCCCGAGAAGTACCGCAACTGCACGAGCTTCGCGGCCTCTGCATCAATGCTCGCGAGCCGAGTCAGAGCCTCGTCGAGCGCCAGCAGGTCGATATCGGTTTCGGGGGCTGCGATTTGCACATCATCGAGAGGCACACGTTGGTGTTCGCCGCCCCGCTTGTGTGCGTGCTTCTTGCGAGCGTGATCGACCAGGATCCGACGCATGGACTCGGCCGCAGCCGCGAAGAAATGCCCGCGGTGATTCCAGCCAATATCGGGCGAACTCCCAATCAAGCGGAGATACGCTTCGTGAACCAAGGCTGTGGCGTTGAGCGTGTGACCGGCCGACTCGCGTGCCATGTTGCCGGCCGCGAGCCGACGGAGTTCGTCGTAAACGAGCGGCAACAGTTGGGCTGCCGCAGCCTGATCTCCGCCGTGAATAGCTGTCAGGATTTGGGTGACGTTTTCCATCTATGCTCCCGACTCGGGTGCTCATCAGGCAGAGCACTCAAGCGAAAGTATAACCGAAGGGAAATGGAGAGGCATTCCGGAATCAAGCAGCGTATTCCGCGAAGTTCTTCAGCATCTGAAGCCCGACTCGCTGGCTTTTCTCGGGGTGGAACTGCGTCGCGAAGACATTATCTCGCCACACGACCGCAGTGAATGGCGTCGGGTAATCGGCCGTTGCCGCAATGCACTTCGGATCGGTCGGTGCCACGTAATACGAGTGGACGAAGTACACCGCCGCCTCCGCTGGAAGGTTCGCAAGCAGCGGGCACGTCGGTTGCGTGAAATCGAGCGTGTTCCAGCCCATTTGGGGCACCTTCAGCCCAGGCACGCTCGGGAACCGCACCACATCACCGTGAAAGAGATCAAGCCCCGCGTGCTGCCCGTCCTCGAAGCTGCGAGTGAAGAGCATCTGCATTCCGAGGCAGATTCCCAGGAACGGTCGGCCCCGCTTGATGTGATCCGTAATCGCGGATCCGAGATGCGTTTCCCGCAAACGCGCGATCGCATCGCAGAACGCCCCGACACCCGGCAACACGACCTTATGTGCCTTCGCGATACGATCAGCGTCAGACGTAATCTCGGCGGTATGACCCACCTGCTCGAACGCCTTCTGGACGCTCCGCAAGTTCGCCATGCCGTAATCGACGATCACGATGTCGCTGGTCATGTGGCCAATCCGCCCCTCGCTAGCTGACGGGGTCCCGTTGGGACTCCCGCTAAACTTACGCTTTCACCGCCGGTGCTGGCTCGGGCGTATCTGATCGCCGTAGCAACAGCCCCGCAGCCAGAATCACAACGCACATCACGATCACACACAACGCGACAATCGTGCCATCGAAGAAGATATACTGCGTCCCCGGACCGATCCACGGCCAACCGAACCACGTCAGAACGACTCCCAACGCCAACCCAGGACCGAACGGCAGCTCGCGTCTGTTCATCGGTTCGCCACCAACCGGGGACGTCGTCGGTTCGGCGGGACTCCGCATGAAAATCGTGGTCAGGATCTTCAGGACGAGCGCAGCGCCCGCACCGAGAAACAGCGACAACACCGCGATTTGCCAGCCGAGAAACGCGCCGGCCATCATCAGCAAATCGGCGTCGCCAAGCCCCATCGCTTCGCGACCGAAACCCAACTCGAACAGCCCCTTCACCAACCGCACAACCAGCGACCCAGCGAGCGCTCCGATGATGCCGTTGAGCAATCCGAGGCGGATCGTGCCGGGCGGGGCGAACTCGAACGTCGGCCCGTAGAACGGCCACATCTGCACGCCAACGGGAATCTTGCCCCAGAATTCGGAGAGCGACCACGGCGAGCCGGGCGGCAACTCCGGTGCATTGACAATTCCCATCGCCGTCGGGTTCGGCCACGGCCACGGCATCAGCGCTCCACCGACGATGCCGACCACAAGCCCGACATACGGAATCATCGGCGGGATGATTCGGTGTTCGACGTCGATTGCCGCGGCTGCGATCAAGCACGAGAGCAGGAAAGCGTGGTAACAGAACAGGAAAATGCATTGCTTCGGGGGGATCGCCGAGGGTGCACTGAGGACGTCGAACTTCATCGCGGGAATGCTCTGCCAGTTCGCCAGCACTTCAAGAGCGAACAACGCCAGGAACGCGACTCCCGTTCCGACTTCGATCCAGAGGTAACGAGCGGAGAACGTCGCCCCGCAGTTTCGGCACTTCCCCCGTAAACGAAGGTAGCCGATGATCGGAATGTTGTCGCGCAAGCGGATGGGTTGATAGCAGGAAAAGCAGCGCGACGACGGCCAAATGATGCTCTTTTCCAGGGGCAATCTGGCGATGAGGACGTTCAGGAACGACCCCACCATCAGCCCGAGGAGGAAGACCCAGAGACACCAGAGTGCGACGGGAGTGTAAGTCCACCATTCCATGCTTTGAGGATAGCAGCCGCGACCTCTTCCGGCGAACGTGTGTCCGCGTCGGCACTGAAATGCGCGAGTTCGCGATACAACGGCGTTCGGGCCGCGATGAGCGTTTGGACTTCCTCGAAGCCGCCCTTCGGCGTGAGATTCGGTCGCCGTGCTGCGGTCGTGGGATCGCCGCGAAGTCGGTTCCAACTGGTTTCGGGGCTGGCCGTCAGCCATGCAACAAAGCCCGACGAACGCAGCAATTCTCGGTTCGCGGGTCGTTGAACCGCACCGCCGCCCGTGGCAATCACGAGGCGGTCGCGCTTGCAAAGATCGGCGAGCGCAGCGGATTCGCGATCTCGGAAGCCCGGTTCACCTTCGGCAACGAATATCTCGGCGATGGACTTCCCGGCGACGGCTTCGAGGTGTTCGTCGGCGTCGGCGAAGGTCCAACCGAGTTGGTGCGCGAGGAGTTGCCCGACGGTGGTTTTGCCAGAACCGCGATAGCCGATGAGGATGATACGTTCGGAATTCATATCGATAATCGGTTTTCGCCGCTTGCGGCGTAGCAATTGATTTCATTCGCGACGCGACTAGCGGCAAGAACAGAGGAGTTACTCTTCGCCTTCTTCTTCCGACTCCTCTTCGCCTTCTTCCTTGAATGCTCGCGTCAGCGGAGAAAGTGCCTTCCGCACGATTTGTCGCATCAGTTCCAGGTCGGGCGACTGACCGACGAACAACTCAATCTGGTGCTTCGCCTGCCTCACGAACATATCCACGCCGGTAATCGTGTGGCACCCTCGCAGGCGTGCTTCTCGCAATAAGAGAGTGGTTTCCGGCGTGTAAATGGTGTCGAACACCGTGAGGCCCGGCTTCAGGATGCTGAAGTGACAGGGTGCCTCATCGACGTTCGGGTGCATACCAACGGGTGTGCAGTTCACCAAAACATCGAACGACACGGCATGTCGGGCGTGCCAGTCAACGGCTTTGCACTTCACTTCTTCGGCGAGCTTTTGTGCCTTCTCGTAGGTCCGCCCGGCGATCGTGATCTGGGCACCTTCGCTGTGCAATCCGAACGCCAACGCACGGGCCGCACCCCCTGCCCCGAGAATCAAGATCGACAACTGACTGATCTGAACCGTCGGGCCATCCTGCGTCCGTTCCTTCAGGTGGGCTTTCACCGATTCAATGATTGCGGGATAGTCGGTGTTGTACGCCGCGAACGAGCCATCCGGTCGCCTCACGAGTGTGTTCGCAGCCCCGGTGATCTCGACAGTCGCTTCCTTCTCGGCAGCGAGCGCCGCCGCCGGTTCCTTGTGCGGAACCGTGACACTGTAACCGCTCACCGGGAAGTGTTCGTACTGTTCGAGAGTCTCTCGAAGCATTCCACGAGGCGCCCGAAACGGGAGATACAGTGCATTTATCCCGAATCGCTTGTAGATATGGTTGTGCAGCAATGGGCTGAGGCTGTGACCGACTGGATCGCCAACCACGCCGAAGATTTCAGTGTCCGCATTGATCGACTTGATCGGGAATGTCGTGCGGAACTCATCGAGGCTTGGCAATCCCGGCGCGATGCCGCGTTCCTTGTTGAAGGCCGCGTAAATCCACGGTGCCCCGTATTTCAGGGCGATGAACCGCGAACACTGACCAATGTCGCCCATGCCGAACGCGACCGTCGGCTTGGGGGCGGACTGCTGGAGTCGCACGATTCGGACGACATCTTCAGGCTTTTGGGCCAGAACCGAGACTTTGTAGACATCCGCGTCCTGCTTCAGCATTCCCGCGTAGATTCCTTCAAGGTCTTCAGGGGTCTCACTGAGGTTGTGATAGCTGATGATCCGTTTCACTTTGCCGAAGCGGGGGATCGTTGATGCGATGTCGGTTTCGAGATCGACCCACTCGAACGCACCTGAAACGATGGCTTGTCGAAGGATCGTTTGCCGTTCGGGTTCGGTCCCGCCAAAGCGTCCGCCGTCTTGTGGACGGCGCAGAGTTGCGACCCACGGACACTGCTTGTGTGGGGTGAAGCGTTTGAAATCGATTGCTTTCGCGAGGAAGTCGAGGCGGAGTTCGATGAAGTTGGAGCCGCGTTTGGCCGCTTCTTGAATCTCGGCGGCCACCATTTTGTGGCGGGTTCGGCCAATGACAACCAAAACTCGGTCGAACGCCATGACCGCCCCTCGGTACGCCTCAAATTGCGAGTGGTTGTTAGTGTAACACGCTCGCCACAAAAGTGACAGAGGGGCCTTTGGCCCCTCGCTGATGCAAAGTAGTTGGCATACGCCTTGTGCCATTCTGAAAGCGACGGCACAGGGCGGGTGCCGACTACTTTCTGGATTAGACCTTGCTGGCTTCCTTATACATGACGTGCTTGCGGACAACCGGATCGAACTTCCGGAGTTGGAGCCGTTCTTTGCTGTTGTTGCGGTTCTTCTGCGTGAAGTAGCAGTGATCGCTCGCTTCGCTCTTGAGCTTGATCGTGGAGCGAGCTTCCTTCCCCTTCGCCATGTGAAACTCCTGCGTGTGGTGTGCCTGGGCCAGTTGGCCGAGGGCAGACTGGCAATATAGCGACTCAATTGCCAGTCGTGCAGGGAGCTTCGGCTTAACTCATGTCATTTCTTCTTCAGGCCCGCCATCGTGAACGTGTCCGGCGCGAACGTCGGATTCGTGTTCGGGTTGCGAAAGTAGTACGACGCGAGCAACTGACCATCCGGGCGATACAGTTCCGTGCCGACTTGCTGCCACGTTTCGGCGTCGATCATCACGCGGACTTTGGTGAAGCCGTCGCGAGCGAGAATCGCGGGATCGGTAACCGGTGCGCCGCCCAGCTCGAACGGATCGGCTTCCGGCGACGCACACACCCGGTCAATGACGTAGCAAACACGTCCGTCGATCTCGGGAATCGGCTTCTTCCCGACGTATTCCGTCGTGAGTGTGCCGGCATCTTTGCGCTGCTTCCAGGCATTGAAAGTTCGCAGCATTCCGCGATACATGCCCGCGTCGCGGATGCAGTAACGCGATTGACCCTGGGCCAGCGGATCAGCCGGATGCACGGAGCTGACCGACTTCAGCAAAGCGTCGGGGCGGAAAGACATAACGTTGCCGTTGGTACCAGCGTCGCCGGGCAGTTCGCTGTAGAGTGTCGCACGAATCTCGGCCCCGACGAACCGTTTCGCTCCCGATTGCCACCGCATCGAGACCTCGGTGCAATGCTTGCCGGTCGTGGGGTCAGGCGTGTCGCCACGCACCGCAAGTTGAATCACTTCTTCCTGTGGTTCCTTCGGCGGTTTCGGTTCACCCGCCACCCGTTCCTTCTTCACAAGTGTCGCGGTAAAGCCCTTCGCATCCCGCTGGTAACGTGCAAGGCACTTCTCATACATTGCGACGGGATCGGTCTTGGCGAGTTGCTCAAACTCGTTGGCGGCTGGAAGTGGTGCTGCAACATCGTACACGACTTCATCGACTTTCGCTTCCGGTGACGGTGCCGTGAAGAATCGGCCATACACGCCCAAAACAAGGGCAGCGAAGGTCGCGATTGCAGCCAACCCAACACAGAAGCGGATCATCCGGTGCCCTCGCGGATGGGACAATCCGGAGAGTTTATTCACTTGACGTGGGGCAAACAATCCTCGGACCAGACTTCTCAGACCGGCCATATCTTGCCCCTTTTTATTTTCGCGATGCACGCCGACGGAAATGGATGGTCTTTCCCAGTCTTCGTGTTCGACCGATTCAACCTGGAAACTGCAGTTGAACTTCTGAAGTGCCGATAGTATCTGCAGGATTCGGAACGTGCGATGCGAACTTCCGAGTAAGGCGACATGAAGCGGATCCTGTGGTTCACCCTGATTGTGGCGGGACTCGGAGCAACGGCTGCGGGTGCCGGACCTCTGCGCTTCCGAAGCGTGTCACGCGGTCAGGCTCCGCAGCAGGCCGCGCCCGTCGAACACCGGACGTATTGTTCCGGGTGGACTTCGCTCAAGCCGGAAGTCGGGAAGCCGGAAGTCGGGCCGCTCGTCTGGGTTCTCGACGGTGCCGGCGACCTCAAAGGCTGCTCGAACTCGCTCGTCGCGGCGAACACGCTCACTGACACGCCGGTTGAGCTGTCCGTGTTTCCGTGGTCGCACGGCTACCGCAAACTCTACAAGGACCAGACTGACGCGGAACACGCTCGTGAGCAAGGCCGACGACTCGCCGAGGCGATTCTCGAACGCAAAGCACGTGAACCCGGCCGACGGGTCGTGATCGTGAGCCACAGTGCTGGTTCTGCTGTGGCGCTCGCGGCCGGGGATGTAATGCCGATCGACGCCGTGGATCGCGTGATTCTGCTCGCACCGAGCGTTTCGACGGGCTACGACGTGCGGCCAACGCTGTGGTCGTCGCGCGAAGGCATCGACGTGTTTTGCAGCAAAAAGGACTGGGTTGCGCTGGGCTTCGTGGTGCGTGTTGTCGGCACGGCTGATGGTTACCGGGCTTCCGCTGCGGGTCGTTGGGGCTTTCAGCCGAGGGGGTCCAAGGCGCTCGCGGATGCGGAAGCGGCTCGTTTCCGTCAGCACTTCTGGACGGAAGACATGGCCTGGACCGGCCATACGGGCGGGCACCACGGCGTGAACGCACCGGAGTTCGTCCGGACGTATCTGCACCCGTTAATCGCGGGCAAGTGACCCGGAATCAGTCCATCGCAAGGAGGCCGGAATGGGGGGGCGCTGGCTGTGTGTCTGCGTGGTCGGGCTGCTGACCGCGGTCACCGGCAGCGCACAGGTTCCAGACCGACCCACCGAACTTCCGCCACTGCTGCCAGCGCCACCAAGCGACCAAGTTACCCCGCCACCGCCTGCAACTGGTCCGCGTGGTCCCGTCGGCGAATACGATCACAGTCATCTTTATCTGCCGGAGTTCGTGGCACCCACGAAGACAACTCCTGAAACATGCCGACCACTCGGCCGCTGGTGGGTGAATCCGTCTCTTGAACTCGCCTGGCTTCCGACGCAACCCGCACCCGGAACGGTTCGCCTGCGCCTCCCAGATGGAGCTGGCGGCAGCATTCCCGGCCCGTTGGTTCCGGTTGGTGGACGAAGTCCCGACTCGTTCCAGGGTGGCTTCGGCTTGTCGCTCGGGCGTTTTCTCGGCGACGCTCACACGCACGCAATCGAAAGCAATTTCTTTCTCCTCGGCGGCACCGACACGACGTTCAACGGAACCGCACCGGGAATGTTTGTGGTGTTTCCGCAAGGCGCATCGCAGTCGTCGCCGCAAGTGATCGTGTTGCAGCCTGCGATTGCCGGGAGCGTCGTGGGAACATTCCCGGTCACGCTTTCGACGTGGTTCGTCGGTGCGGACGTGAACTATCGGCACAATCTGCTCTGTGGTCCCGGTGGTCGCCTCGATGTCCTCGGCGGCTATCGCTTCGCGTATCTGCGAGATGAAGTTTACCTCGGCGACGTGCCTGACTCTGGGAAGGATCACCACCGCGACAACCGAGCAATGGCTGCGACGCCGTTCAACGGCGGTCAGGTCGGGTTGGCGGGCGAAGCGCGGTCGAGCGGTTGGTATGTGGGTGGGGCGGCGAAGATGGCGTTCGGCGTGATAACTCCGGATGTGTCCGCGACCGGGCTATTCGTTGGGGCTGAGGGCGCGACACCCGCGGGCTTCACACGCCTCGCGGCGCTCACGGACATGCCGAAGATGCAGTTCGCAGTGTTGCCGACGGTCAATCTCACAGTCGGTCGGCAACTGCGTGAACACACCCGAATCTTCGCGGGCTATTCGTTCCAGTACCTGAGTCGTGTCGCAAGGCTCGGCGACGTTCTCGACCCAAGTGCGACGGCTGTTTCGATGTCGGACTTCTGGGTGCAGGCAGTGAACTTCGGGATGGAACTGCGGTACTGAGTCCACAGGTTTCCAGAGTCAACGCTTCGCGAGAGTCAAGCGTGCTCTGTGCTGCAATTTGATTCCGGACCACATCCCCACCCCACGTCCGGAACCAATCGTTTCAGACCCGGAACCATTCCATTCGTCCGGAAGAAACTACATCAGAATGTGTGTAAAGCTATTTCTTGGAACCGGTTGCCACCATTTCTGCTGACGCGAAAATCGAATCCACGTCCGGAACCATCTTGCTCGTCCGGAAGAAACTATATCAGAACGATACTGGATGCCGTTTCACGTATCCCTCTTCTGCCATTGTCCGTGCCCGATATTCGGTTTTTGTCTTCACCGCTTCCCCTCGGTTGTCGTTGGGTTTCGATATCTCGCTCTGATACCATCAAAGCGATGCCCATGCCCATCTTTGTTTTTGCTCCGTGAGTAGCAACCATGTCGCGTTTGATGCTGGTGGCAAGCCTGCTGATGCTGGGCATTGGGTGTTCGCGTTCAGTGGCTCCCATTCGCGTGGTTCCAACAGACAGCGACCCAAAACAAGAGCTACCGCCTGACCCTGTAGCCGAAGCGAAGGCGATCGAGTTCGTGGAGGTACTGGGCGGACACGTGACGCGAGATGAGAAGCAACCTGGCAATCCCGCCCGTGCGGTGAACCTGTACAACACCCGCGCCAACGACGCAGCACTGAAGGAACTCGCGCCGCTGCGAACGCTGACGTCGCTTAATCTGCAGGGTTGCACGGTAACGGATGCGGGGTTGAAGGAACTCGCGCCGCTCACGAATCTCCACAAGTGCGTGCTGAGCCAAACGAAGGTCACGGACGCAGGCATGAAGGAACTCGCGCCTTTGAAGAACCTGACGTACCTCGATTTGGCACGAACCGAAGTGACAGACGCCGGATTGAAGGATTTGGCAGCGCTCAAGAGCCTGACCGATCTTCAGTTGATCGCAACGCGGGTGACGGATGTGGGCGTGAAGGATCTCGCGAACCTGACGAGTCTATCGCACCTGAACCTGGGTTTCACGAAGGTGACGGACGCGGGCATGAAGGATCTCGGGGCGCTGAAGCATCTGGAATGGCTTCGCGTGAGCGACACCCCGGTGACGGACGCGGGCGTGCAGGAGCTTCAGAAGCTGTTGCCAAACTGCGTGATCCGAAAGTGAAATGAACTCAAGAGGCAACCATGTCCCGCTTCCTACTTTGCACACTGATGTTGAGCTTGAGTTCTGCCACGGCCGTTCGTGCCGACGATGAGGAGGACAAAGCCGTCGAGTTCGTCCAGTTGATGCAAGGGAAGGTCACACGTGATGCAAAGCGGCCCGGTGAGCCTGTGGTTGGCGTTACGTTCCGATCCAACTCCAGGCTGACGGACGCCGATTTGAAGAAACTCGCCCCACTGAAAAATCTCACCACGCTTGACCTGCCCAAAAGCCGGGTGACGCCTGAGGGCTTGAAGGAAATCGCGTCCCTGAAAAACCTCGCCTCGCTTAACCTGTCGCAGACCAAACTGACTGGCAAGGGACTCCGAGAACTTGCAGCACTCCAAAACCTCACAACACTGGACCTCTCCAACACTGAATTGACGGACGTAGGAGCGCGGGAGTTAGCCTCTCTCAAAACGCTCACGACCCTCGACCTGTCCGGAACCAAGCTGACGGATGAATCGCTTTACGATCTCGGTGATCTCAAGCACCTCACCTCTCTCGATCTTTCCAAGACCAAGCTGACCGGCGCCGATTTGAAGCAACTGGCATCCCTTACGAAGTTGCGTTATCTCAAATTGCCTCGGTTGACGGATCAGAGCCTCGCCGATTTACGCGAGATAAACCTTCTCCATTCGCTCAGTCAAGCATTCACCATGAATGGAGAAAGACCGACCAAACCTGAAGACGTCAGCTCGCTCAAACTCATTGGCGCAGGCATCACGGATGCGGGGTTAGAGGAACTTGCACCGCTGAAGAATCTCATTCTGTTGGAGTTGGGCAACACCCAAGTCACCGATGCGTGCGTGAAAGAACTCGTGAGATTCCCGAAACTCACGCGGCTCGGCTTATGGCAAACGGCCGTGACAGACGCGGGACTGAAGGAATTGGCTGGACTGAAGAACCTTGAGCAACTCGCACTGCTCAACACCAAGGTGACAGACGCTGGCGTCAAGGAACTCGCAGCACTCAAGAACCTCACGCTCCTCAACTTGCAAATGACTGCCGTGACCGACGGTTGTGTGAAGGAGCTTCAAAAGGCATTGCCGAAGTGTACGATCGACAAGTGATCTGAAACTTCCCAAATGTCATGGCGTAAAACTTCGTCCGTTCCAACCTCCGTTTCTGCATAACCTATCATTGTGATCGCTCACCCTTTCGGGGATCGCCGTGTTCGCACGTCTCGCCATCGGTTTCTCACTCGCTCTGCTGCTGGCCAACGTCAGCGACGCTCAACAATTCGACCGACGCGCACGCGATGAACCCGAAGTCGTCATCGAGGCCGGCGGACGCGTCGGCACTGCAGATGTCGTGCGATTCACCCCGGACGGCAACGCACTCCTCGCGGGCGGCGACGACAAGGTCGTGCGTGTGTGGCCGTACTCCGCTTCCGGTCTCGACGCGACTCCAGGGCAGGCGAAGATCCTTCGCTGGCGTGGTTGGCGTGACCAACTCGGCGGCGTGAAGTGTCTCGCACCAAGTCCCGACGGGAAGCGGGTCGCTGTCGGTGGGTACGGTCTGAAGATCAGTTCCGTTGCAATTCTCGACCGCGAAACCGGCGAAACGGTTGCGATCACCTGGCCCCGCACTCGCGAAGGCGGCTATCACGATGCGGTCACGGCCATCGCCTTTCACCCCGACGGCAAGCGAGTCGGCTTCGGAACCGCCGACGGCACGCTCTGGCTGTGGGAGCCGACGAAGCTCGACAAGCCCGAGGCCGATCGCGTCTGGAATGCTCCCGTGTGTGCGGGGCGATTCGCGAACCCGTCGCCGGATCAGTTGAACTTCACACGCAGTGTTCGCTTCGCCGACGCTGACACGCTTGTTGCGGTGGCGTATCGCGGGCAAGTGCTGGCGTGCGACCTCAAGGCGAAACTCACCGACGACCCCACCGCACCTGCTCCCGAAGGCAAGACGCTGTTCGAGATCAAGGATTTCCGCGTTCACAATGCCACGTGGACAGGCGACGGCAAATGGCTTGTCGTCGGTAGCACCGGCGGCCCTCTTGTGGTGTTGTTCTCGGCTGACGGCAAGCAGAGCGTAAAGCTCGAACTTCCCGTGGATCACTTCGCACGGTCGCTCGCCGTTCACCCCAAAACAGGAAAAGTGGCGATTGGCGTTGGGTCGGCGTTGCCTGCCGTGGGAAAGAAGCCGCGATTCTACATGGAGCCCGACGATCAGATTTGGATCTATGACAACCCCACCGGTGCGCAGGTGCCCGAGCCGAAGAAGCTGCCGTTCGTCGGCCGCGTCGAAGCGCTGACCTTTCACCCGACCGAGGATCGACTTGCAATCGCAGGCGGCGATGCTGACGAAATCACGCTGCTCGATCTCGCCACGCCCGACAAGCCTGTCTCGGTGATTCGCGGCACAGGTCGCAGGATGTACGGCATCAACCTGTCGGAGAGCGGCGAAGTGATTGCCGTGAAGACCGGCCGAAACGCTGCTGCCACCGACCCGAACGATCGCGCGAGCGGCCCGTGGGCACGGTTCAACATCCCGCGATTCACGCCGTCCGCCGACGCTCGCGGAAACTGGATCGGTCCCGTCAACAGCTTGAATGGCTGGGAAATCGTACCGGATACCGCGTCACGCTTCCGCTGGTTCGCCGAACGCACCAAGCCCGATGGCACCCGCGAACGGCTGCAACTGCTGCTCGATCCCGACCTCGACCAATCACCGACATGCTTTACTTTCGTGCCGTCGGCTGAGGGCAAACCCACTCGCGTCATCGTGGCCCACTACTACGGCTGCTCGCTGTTCGAGTTGGTGCCTGAGCGTGCCGTGAAGAACTCCCGGACAGGGTTTCTGGAACTGCCACGCTCGAAGCTGTTCATCGGTCACGGCGCCGAGGTGAACGCGGTCGTTGCCGACAAGAAAGGACAGTGGTTCGTCACGGCGGGATCGGATCAGACAGTCGCTGCGTGGAGCCTCGAAGACTGGAAATCCGAGGCCGCGCTCGGCGCATCGTTTGAAGTGAATGATGGGAAACTCGTGGTGGGCGCCGTTGATACGGGTTCGCCCGCGTGGGAGGCCGGACTCAGCAAAGGCGATCGCATTGAGTTGCTCGCGATTGGCGGGAAGCCCGTACTCGATCAGCGACCCAAGCGACCCGCTGTTGGCACTCCGGAAGCGGCAGTCGAAGCATTGACCCATCCGCAATCGGGCATTGAACTGTTCTTCGGTTGGGTAACACCGCAAGGAGAGAAGCGCGCGACGCCGACACGCATCAAGCAGCGACCGCTGTGGAAGTGGTTCCCGTCCTTCGATGATCGCGGACGAATCTCGGACTCCGTGATGTGGATGTGGCACGGCTCGTACTACTACACGGCGTCGGTTCACGGCGACCGCATGGTGGGCTGGCACGTCAACGCACCGGACCCGACAGGCACGCCGGAATTTCAGGCGTTGGAACGCTTCAAGCATCTGTTCCTGCGGCCCGACGTGATCGCGAAACTGGTCGGCACGCGGTCCGTGGCGGAAGCACTGAAAGAAGCCGCAGGCGACAACCCGTTGCGGCGTTCATTCCGAGAAGTGGAGCCGTCGCCGGTCGAGTTGGCGTTGAAAAACACCACTGTGCGACCTGATGGCGTGAAGGTTTCCATCTCCGTGAACCCACGCGGCAACAACCCGGACTTGCTGCCTGATCGCGTCGAGTTGTGGGTGAACGACTTCCGTTATCGCGTCTGGGCAGGCCGTGGAAAGCAAGCGTTGAAGGAAGACGTGCAGATCCCTGCGGCGGCGTTTCGTGCTGGCGACAACCAGATCACGGTGCTGACGCTGAACCCACTTCGCGGGCGTGCCGAGGCAACGGGTTTCGTTCACAATCCCGCGAAAGCCCCCGAGCCGCATCTCACGGGGTTCGCGGTAGGGATCAACAACTACGAGGCTCACCGGAACGCGGTCGCTGGCGTGCGTGCGTTCGGCGACCTCGGCAAAGCCAGAGCCGACGCCACCGATTTTTCGCGCGAAATCCTCACCTATCGCGGCCCACAGAAATACTTCCCCATCGGCAATGTGGACACGATCCTCGATGATGCTGCCGAGCGCAAGGGGATCATCGCGACGCTCACCGAGATGAAGAAATCAGCGGTGCGGCCCGACGATCTGCTCGTCGTGTTCTTCGCGGGGCACGGCGACTTGCTTTCCCCTGCCGGGAAGCCGTTGCCACCGCCACCGATGGGCGTGCTCGCTCGCGGTATGCCTGCCGACTCCGGCATGTTCGTGTTCTGCTGTCCCGATTATTCGCCGACAAAGCCCGGCACCACAGCGATCACTGGTGAAGAACTCTTCGAGGCTCTGGCCCAGATCAACTGCCGCAAGCTGGTGCTGCTCGATACGTGTCACGCGGGTGGTGTAATTGAAGCGAACGTGCTGCGACGGTTCATCCCGAACGGGCAAGGGCCAACCGTGATCGCGGCGTGTGACCAGAGCGAGCTATCGTTCGAGGACAACAAACTCGGTCACGGCGTCTTCACGTATGCGGTGTTGGAAGCGCTCGGCACGAAGTTCCGCACGGCCGACGCGAACACCGACGGCATCCTGACCGCCACCGAACTCTATGAATACCTGGCGGACCGCGTGCCCACACTGGTGCGGGAAGTTCGTCCGGGCAACACGCAGAACCCGATCTGCTTCCCGCATCCGAACGCATTGCCGAAGGCTGCACTGCTCATGAAATAAGGAGATTCACCGCAGAGGGCACAGAGAACGCAGAGAGAAGAACAGGCTTTTTTGGCTTTCTCCGCGTTCTCTGTGCCCTCTGCGGTGAATCCTTCTTCAGGTCTTCAACCCATTCCTGTTGCGTCGAATATAAACCCTACGGACCATCATTCGTAGGAGGATGCCATGCCATCCGATAGCTTGAACGCGTTTCTTCGCACGCAACTCGACGAACTCAAAGCCAAGGGCCTTTACAAAGCCGAGCGACGAATCGAGTCGCCGCAAAACTCCGGCATCACGGTCGGCGGCCATCAGGTCGTGAACTTCTGCGCGAACAATTACCTCGGCCTCGCGAATCATCCCGAGATCGTGAACGCCGCCTTCGACGGCTTGAAAACCTGGGGTTACGGGCTGTCGTCGGTGCGGTTCATCTGCGGTACGCAAAGCATCCACAAACAGTGTGAGCAACAGATCGCGAAGTTCTTTCGCAAGGCCGACAGCATCCTCTACATCTCGTGCTTCGACGCGAACGGCGGTCTCTTCGAGCCGTTGCTCACCGATCAGGACGCGATCATTTCAGATGAGTTGAATCATGCCTCAATCATCGACGGCGTGCGGCTCTGCAAGGCGAAACGCTTCCGCTACAAGCACAACGACATGACCGACCTCAAGGCGAAGCTCGAAGAAGCGAAGGGTTGCCGCTTCATGATGATCTTCACGGATAGCGTGTTCAGCATGGACGGCGACCTCGCGAAGTTGCCCGACATCTGCGACCTCGCGGATCGCTACAACGCGGCGGTCGGCATCGACGATTGCCATGCGACGGGGCATCTCGGGGCAACGGGTCGCGGCGGTGCGGAAGAGCTTGGCGTGCTGGATCGCATCGACGTCATCACGGGCACGCTCGGCAAGACGCTCGGCGGCGCGAGCGGTGGTTTCACAGCAGCCAGTGCGGAAATCGTGGACTGGCTGCGGAACCGTTCGCGGCCTTACTTGTTCTCGAACAGCGTGCCGCCGTCGCTCGTGGCCGCTGGCATGAAGGCGCTCGATCTCGTGGACACGGCCGGCGAATTGCGAACGAAGTTGAAGGCGAACACGGCGAAACTGCGTGCGGGGTTGGAGGGTGCAGGCTTCACGATCAAGCCCGGCCCGACGCCGATTCTGCCGGTGATGCTGGGCGACGCCGCGATTGCGACGAACATGGCGAACGAACTGCTGAAGCGTGGTATTTACGTGATCGGCTTCAGTTATCCGGTGGTGCCGGTGGGTGCGGCGCGCATTCGCATTCAGGTATCCGCGGCGCACACCGATGAGCAGTTGGATCGGGCGATCGCGGCCTTCACGGAAGTCGGCAAGCAACTCGGCGTGATCCGGTAGTCGCGTTTTACCCGTGAACGGTGTATTCTCGGGCTACGCCGCACTTCAGAGATTGGCTCATGCCTGCTGTCATCATTCGTCTGCGCATCTTCATCGCTCACGACCGGTTCGGCGGCGAACGCTTTGTCGCTGCCTTTCCCCGTGACCGCCTCTGCGATTTGATTGCGAGATTACTCGTCGAGGCCGGCATTGAGCACAACCCCAAGAAGTGGGAGTTGCTCAACGGCGAGACCGTGCTTCCCACCGAACGCACCGTGGGCGAGCTCATTGCGATCAACCCACCGACTGACGGCTTGACGCTCAGGCAAGCTGCTTCCGCGAGCGATTCCGCCACCGGCATGAGTTCGATCTTTGGAGGCACGTTCGACATCCCCATGACGAACGATGCGTCTCAATCCGGCTCCCTCGCGATCAGCGTCGCAGATTCCGACAGGCTGAACCCTCCGAGTGGCAGCGATGACTCAGCTTTCGCGGAGTGGACACCACTACGAGATAACTTCACCGACATTCTGCTGAAGAAGAAGGTCATCAGCCTGGAGCAACTTGAAGAGTGCGAACGCATCGCGGCGACGCAGGGCCTCAAGATTCAGGATGTGCTCGCGAAGTTGAACTACGCCACCGCTGCGGAGTGCATGTCGGCCATCGCCGAGAAGCGCGGCATGGCGTTCGTCAATCTCAACGATGTGGAGATTCCAAAAGCTATCATCGAACTCGTTCCCGAATCGGTGGCCCGTGAGAACATGGTGTTGCCGTTGTCGCTCGACGGGAACAAACTCACGATCGTTACCGCTGCCCCTGATAGCTTCCACATCGTTCAAAAACTCCAGTTCATTCTGAACATGGACATCGTGCTGGTTCTCGCGATCCCTGAGCAGATTCAGGAGGCCATCAACCGTTATTACGGGCAGTCCGAAACGCAATCGGTCGACTCGATGCTCGTCGAGTTCACGGACACCGCGATCGAGTTCACGCAAACGGAAGCGAAGCCCAATGTGCCCGTCGGTGCGGCCCCCCCTGCCCCGCCAACGGGCCCTGCTGCCAAGAAGGAGGCTCCCGAGACTCCCCCGCCAGCGGAACCCGAATCGCGTGCAGAGAGTGACACCGATTTCGACAGCCATTTAAGCGAGGACAGCGAGGAAGGCGGTTCCCGTGAGACGGTACCACCGAAAGACGAGTCAGTGCCGAGAGGGGCGACACCTCCACCGCAAGCGCCAATACCGGCTTCGGTTCCCCAACCGGCTCCGATGGCACCCGTAACGTCTCGGTCGGCTGCGTTGCCCGTCCCTCGATCGGCACCCTTGCCCCCACGAGTCGCAGCGGCGAAACCCAGGAGTGGCAGTCTCGCGAGTCAATCCGCACCCGCGAAAGCGAAAAGCACCACAGAACGCCGGGCGACGGTGCGATACTACAGCCGCATGAATCCGGATCGCGTCTTCCCGCTGCTGGTCATGCTCACGAGGCACGAAGTCGAAGAGGTCATCAAGAAGTACGTCGAGCAGAAGGCAACCGGACCACTCACCATCTCAAAAGATGTGCCGATCGAAATCGAACCGGTGTTGCCTGGGTGTCAGTGTCATCCACCAAAAGTAACGACGCTTCTCGGTGCCAGCGACGACGTTTTCACGTTTCACATCGTGCCGCACGTTCTTGGCGAGGTCACCGGGGCGCGAGTGCTGATCCGTCAGGATCACAAGATGCTCGCCGAGATTGCAGTCGACATGCGGGTCGTGCAGCGAACGCTGGTTGTGGCGTCGGGTTTATCGACGTTCGTGGTGCCGGCAGCGTCGGCCGCGATGAAGCATTTCGGCCTCGATTTCACGCCGAAAGATGGCAGAAGTCCGTACCTTGCCGTGCTGAATTTTCTGTTCGGGGAAGTGTCGCCGGTGGTGCTGACGCTTGCTCTGGCAGCGGTCACAGCGGGGTTGTATTGGTACACCCGACCGAAAGGCCGCGACGTGTTTTTCGACATCTCAACGAAGCCTGCCAAGTGACAACGCGATGTCACTCGAAGAGTTCGAGGACTGCTGGCGTGAACCCCGGCATTTGCGAAATCGCCGGCAGCGTATGCGTCACGTTGAACAGTTCAGGCTCATGCTTTGGCCGGTGGACCGTCACCGTTCGGCGAGTTGGGTGAATCACCCATACCGTCGGCACGCCTGCTTCGAGGTATGTGTCAACCTTCTCATCGAGTTGTTCCAAGGTGACGTTCGGCGACAAAATCTCGACGATGAGCGCAGGCAATCCCGCGAGCATGGTCGTCTTGTCGTCGTCCTGAGTCGCGACGACAGCAGCCGGTGCATACGCAACATCGACCCCAACCGTCGCATTTGAGCCGGGCAACCGGACCCCAGCCTCACCGCAGTAGACTTCTCCTCTCGGCTGTGGTTGCGTGCGAATCCACACCGTGATCGCTGCCGCAACGAGGGACATGATTTTGCTGTGGTGTCGATTGCGGACGGTCATCTTCACCTCCGGGTATTCAGATGGTTGCTCGCGCAGTTGCCCCTTGATGATCCATCGACGCACGCCATCGTCCGGCATCGCGAGGAGGTCGGCTTCCGTCCACACTTTTGGTTGTGGGGTGGTTGCAGTTTCCGGTGGTGGCGTGACGGTTGCGGCTGTCATTGTGTATTCCTCCTGCGTCCAGTTTACTTTCCGGCCCACACCTGACACAACTCGATCACCACGCGAACGGCCGCCTCCATCTCTTCGAGACACGTCCATTCCAGCGGTGAATGTGGGTTGTGTTCACCCGTCGAAAGATTCGGCGTCGGCAAGCCTTTCTCGGTGAGCTGTGAGCCATCGGTGCCGCCACGAATGATCTTGAACTTCGGCTCCAACCCCGCTCGCCGCGTCGCTTCCTCTGCATACTTGATCGCTCGCGGTTCCTTCGCGATGCCATCCCGCATGTTCCGGTATTGCTTCCGCGTCTCCACGTTCACCTTCGACCCCGGATACTCGCGTTCCACCTGCCTCGCAATCTCGCGCAGCAACTCCGCTTGCACGGGCAGTTCTGACGTGTCGAACGAACGCAGCAGGAAGCCGATCTTCACTTCGCCGGTGCCGCCCTCAATGGTCAGCGGATGCATGAAGCCGTCGCGGCCATCCGTCGTTTCGGGGCTCATCGTGCGTTGCGGCAAGTGATCGAGGAACATCGCCGCGAGCCGCACCGCGTTAATCATGCGACCCTTGCCGATGCTCGGGTGAATGTTCACG
>JAIOPV010000170.1 GCA_021413735.1 Planctomycetota bacterium | reverse complement strand
ACGGGAATCGCTTCGGCGAGTCTTCCTTGATCTCGCGTGGCTGTTACTTGGCGGTCTGCTCGCGGGCGGGCTTGGCGTTGCCTGGATCGTCGGCAACGGAGCATGGCCGTACTTCCGCGAAGTGTTCCTCGACTGGAACCCCAACTACGTCTCCAACGTGTTCGACGAAGCTGGCGATCGCTTCTTCTACACGTTCGAGGTGTTTCGACCGTGGGGACTGCTGCACAACATTGCGATTCCGCTCGCGTTGCTGGCTCTCTGGGAAGGGCGAATCTTCTCGCGACGAGCGGGCAACCCGAAATCCATGCGGCGGTTGAAGTGGGTTTACTCATGCGCGGATACCGAGACCATCGCGAATGCCCGGATGCTGCTTGCGATGCTGTATCTCGGTTGGCTCATTCAGGTGATCCTCTTCCAGAAGGGTTTCGAGTACGCACAGGTGCCGGTGCTGCTGCTCGGTCTGGCGGTGATCGCGACGCATCGCTGGACGCTCGGATTCCTGTATCTGCTGTGGTTCGTGTTCCTCGGGCTGCTGCTGAATTTCACTTCGCTGGTGTCGCCCGCAGAAAACCCCGCACCGGGCGTCCCAGCGATTCGGTTGGAACACTACGGCCCGCTGACCGATCCGAACACGTTGAAGCTGTGGCCGCGATGCTGGCGTGAAGGCAGTTCTCCCGAACTGCGAGATCGGCTCGGCGTGTACATCAACATTCATTGTGGCGTGAACTGGAAAGAACTCCGCGACGTGGCAACCTTTTTGCGAACCCTCGACCCGCCGCTTCGCAATGGCGAACTGAACTGCTGGCACGACAGCACGCATTCGCTGTATCTGACGCTCGACCTCGACCCCGCCACGCGATACATGCACTTCGGCACCGTGTTCTCGATCCCGTCGAAAGATGACTGGATCAAGAAACGCATTGCGGAGGAAGTACGTGCGAGCCGTCAGCGGTATGTGGTCGCTGATCTCGCAAGGCTCGCACAAGACAGGGCCAAGCCGCACCAACCCGGGCCGGGTGGCGTCCGACAGAAGTTGCCCCCGTGGTTCCCTGATTCGGCGAAAGACAAGTTCCCGTGGAACCAGGAGCTCGTGTTCCGCTCCGGTCGCTACGTGGTCTATCAGGTCGTGAATGACCTAGGCGAAATCGATGTTCCCGACTGGCCCCCAGCGGTTGAGCCTGAAGCCGCGAGGTGAGGTTGTTCGGAGTCTGCTTCGGTCACCGGAGGCTTCGCTTTCGCACGGCGACGCGGCAAGAACGGCTGAAGCATGTGGCCCAAGTAGGTCGTCGGTGTGGGTTCCTTCAGCCCCAAACAGACTGGCTCATATTCGGGGCAATGGTGCGTTCCGAAAAGCAGATCCATGATCGGTGAGAGGTTGCCGTAGTTGCCCGCGTCGCGGTCGCGATCGTGGTGCCAGTGATGCAACGCCGGCGACCCGAGCAGCATTCCGAACGGGCCGAGCGGCAGCCGAACATTGGTGTGAATGAAGACGGCCCAGATTCCCCGAAAGACGATCAGCCCCGTGATCGTCGGAATTGGGAAGCCGAGTGCGAACATCGGGAGATTCACCAGGCACACAGTGTAGATGGTGTCGAGTGGGTGTTCACGACCGGCAGCGAGCCAGTCGAGATGTTCGCAACTGTGATGCACGGCATGGAATCGCCAGAGAATACCAACGCAGTGCTGGAGACGATGGCCCCAGTAGATCGTGAAGTCGCTCAAAATCACGACTTCGACCGCTTGCAGCCACCACGGCTGCGCCGCAACGCTGGCGCGAAAACTTGCAGGCACGATCCAATCGAACGAGTCGCGGAACTTCCACAGACACCAGAACACGAGTCCGTTCCAGATGACGATTTGCCCCCAGTAGAAGCAAAGATCGAGGAACCACTGCGGTCGGAAGAATCGCTGCGAGAGCTTGGCTGGGAAGTGGACTTCGAGCGGTCGAAACACGACGAACAGAAACACGAGGTTGAACGCCGCGAACGCGAACGGGTGCATATTCAGGAACGCGACGACGTATTCCATGTGCTTCCAACCGACTGGCGGTCACTTTACTGAGGTGCCAATTTTGCTGAACACCGCGTTGGATTTCGTGCCCATGGTGGACACCACAGCGATGCCGAGCACGAAAACGAGGACCAGCAGAATCACGACGGTAAAGACTGAACAGCCAAGGATTGTGACCTGCTTGGGAAATGTGGCCACGCGAACCCGACGCAGCGCGAATCGCCCGGGGTGCTCCTGGTATTTCTTGGACAATTCGACTCGCAACTCGGCTTCATCATCACCGAACGCCGCGAACTCTTGTTCGTAAGCCGCCACAATCTTTCCGGCTAACTGCTCCACGGCAACCCCGAGAATTTTCTTGTGGTTCCCGCTCTTCATCTGAACGGCGAGCCAATTTTCGTCTTTCTCCAGGTCTTTCTCGGAGAAGGTGGGGTACCGGTCGCACAGCCTTCCCAACTCTGCTTTGAGTGTGTCCATTGTGGTAATCCCGGTGTCTGGGCCAACAACCTTGATTGGAACGATCGTATTGCAGGAATTTGTTCGATGCCACACGATTTCGACGATGCGTCTTCGAACAATTCATGTACCAAGACCGCGAGCATCCCAGGCTTCTTGCTTCACGCTCGTCGCCGCTGCGGGTACGATCAAGTTCCCTCCGCACGACTCACAGGATTCTCCACATGCGCCCGCTCGTGCTTGCTGTCTTCTTCGCGTTCGCCACAGCGCTTGTCGCGTCGGCGGCGCCCCCACCGCCTGGCTATTCCGGCAAGGTCAGCGTGTCCGCACCGACTCGCCTCGACTGGACATTCCTCGTCAGCAACCAGAGCCTCGCCGACCCGCCGGCCACCATGCTCGCCAAGGATTACGATTCCACGAAGCAGACCTACGAACTGTTCGTTCCGATGCGCAAGGACGCGAAGAAGCCCGCCCCCGCGATCGTGTTCATCTCGGCTGGTGATGAGCCTGCGGGCTGGAAGGCGTTCGAGTCGGTCTGCAAGGATAAGGGCTTCGTGTTCATCGGCGTGCGGGGTGCAGGCAACGGCGTTGACGGCCCGAAGCGAGTTCGCATCATTCTCGATTGCCTCGACGACGTGCGAAAGCAGATTCCGCTCGACCCAGACCGCACGTACACCTCGGGAATCTCGGGCGGCGGTCGCATTGCGTGCGTGCTGGCCTTCGCGTTGCCCGAGTATTTCGGTGGCATGATTCCGCTGTGTGCAGGTGGCGACATGCGAGACGAACAATGGCTGCGTTTCCGTGCAGCGGACCGGCTGAGCGCGGCGTTGATTACGGGCGAGACTGATTTCAACCGTGGCGAGGTGGAACGCTGGAAGGGCCCGATGTGGAAGGAGCTGGGCATCCGAACGAAGGTGTGGACGCAGTCGAAAATGGGGCACACGATTCCGCCTGCCGCGACGCTCACCGAAGCGGTCGCATGGCTCGACGAAGCCGCCGACACTCGGGCCTCGTTGGCGAAGAAGTTCCCCGCGAGTCGTGCTGCTTCGGATGCAGTGCCGTCACGCGTTGATGCTGCAAAGGCACTTCTAAAGGAAGGGCAGGATTTGCTCGCGGTGCCGACGATGCAATATCGCGGCCTCATGACGGTGAAGGGTGTCTCGGAGCGTTGGCCAGACACTGATCCCGGCAAGGGAGCTCGCAAGTTGCTGCTAAGTTATGAGGAGAAGAAAGAGAAGCCGTGGGAAGCGGAGGACATCGCCGAACTTCGCAAGCAGTTCATCGCGGAGGCGAAGTCGGTCGGGGATTACGCGCTGAACGGCATCCCGGCGGGTTCGCCTTACGAGAAGGAAAAGCCCGGTTTCGCGAAACGTGCGATTGAACTGTGGGGAGCGTTGATCGGCGATTCACCCAATTCGGAACTTGCGAAAGAAGGCAAGAAGCGTGTCGCGGAACTCGAAGCTCTGCTGAAGAAGAAGTAAGTACAGCTGTTGCAACGACGCAACCGGCGACCTTGTTTTCGCCGCAAGCGGCGTTGCAAACACTGCAAACCGGAATTATCTCTATGCATCGCATTCTCGCAGTTCTGTTGGCACTCGGTATCACAAGTTCTTTCGCAGGCGCAGCCGATCCTGTTGCCGTCGAGTTCTTCGAGAAGAACGTGCGGCCCGTGCTGGTCGAGAAGTGCCTGCAATGTCACGGTGCAGAGAAGCCGAAGGGTGAACTGCGTCTCGATACACTCGCGGGGGTGCTCAAAGGTGGCAGCGGTGGCGCGGCCGTCGTGCCCGGAAAACCCAAGGAAAGCAGGCTCATCACGGCAATTCGTCACACCGACGAAGACCTGAAGATGCCGGCCGCGAAGTTACCCGAGCGCGAGATCGCCGCGTTGGAGAAGTGGGTCGAACTCGGTGTGCCGTGGCCCGAGAAAGTGATTCTCGCCGCACCGAACGCAATCGCGAAAGCAGCCGCGAATCACTGGGCCTTCAAGCCGGTCAAACGGCCCCCACTGCCGAATCAACCCGCAATCAACCCCATCGACAAGTTCGTCATCACGAAACTGAGTGACAAGGGGTTGTCACTGTCGCCGCGTGCCGACAAGCAGGTGCTCATTCGTCGAGCGACATTCGACCTGCACGGACTCCCCCCAACACCCGAAGAAGTCGAAGCATTCGCCAAAGACGATTCCCCCAACGCCTACGAAAAACTGCTCGACCGCTTGCTGGCATCACCCCGCTATGGTGATCGCTGGGCACGTCACTGTCTCGATGTCGCTCGCTATGCCGACAATAAAGGCTACGTCTTCTTCGAGGGGAAGGAATACCCGTGGGCGTGGACTTATCGCGACTACGTCATCGAGGCCCTCAACGCCGACAAAGGGTTCGACCGGTTCGTGATGGAGCAACTCGCGGCTGATTTGCTGTGCCCCGACGACGTGAAAGCCCAGGCCGCACTCGGCTTCCTCACGGTCGGCGGGCACTTCATGAACAACACGCATGACATCATCGACGACCGCATGGACGTCGTTACTCGCGGCCTGCTCGGCCTCACGGTGACGTGTGCCAGCTGTCACGATCACAAGTTCGACCCGATCCCCGCAGCGGATTATTACTCGCTGTATGGCGTGTTCCGCAGTTCCACGGAACCGAATGTGCCGCCGCTCGCTGGCCCGCCGCCCACTCGTGACGACCACGTTCTGTACGAAGCCGAGCTGAAGATTCGCGAGAAAAAGCTCATCGACTTCGTCACGGGCAAGCACAGCAATCTCGTCAGTGGGGCACGCTTTCGCACGGCTGAGTATCTGCTCGCGGCGTACACGGCACGCAATCAACCGCCGGCCGACGACTTCATGCTGATCGCTGATCCCGGCGACCTGAATCCGAGCATGATTACCCGTTGGAAGCAGTTTCTCAGCGACACGAAGAAGCGAAAAGACGCGGCCTTCCTGCACTGGCACGCGGTCGCAGAGTTGCCCGAGGCGATGTTCGCGGAACGTGCACCGGAACTGCTGAAGGCAGTCGTCGGTGGCAACAAGCTGGTGATCGCAGCGTTCGCGGAGTCGCCGAAGTCGATGAAGGATGTCGCGGCGAAGTATGGCAAACTACTCGCGGATGTCGATAAGCAATGGCAAGCCACATCTGCGAAGGGCTTGAAGCAACTCGAAGACCCGGACGCGGAGGCACTTCGCCGGGTGCTGTACGGTGCCGATTCGCCTGCTGACGCACCGCTTGCCCTGGACTGGGGCTTCCTCTCGCTGTTTCCTGATCGCGCGACGCAGGGCGAGTATCAGAAGCTGTTGCGGGCGCTCGAAGAGTGGCTCGGCAAGGGTCCGCCGCGTGCGATGGTGCTGCACGATTTGCCGCGACCTTACGAACCGCGGGTCTTCGAGCGGGGCAATCCGGGGCGTCCCGGCGACCCACTCCCACGGCAGTTCGTGAAGATCGTGAACCCCTCGCGGAAGCCGTTCGGCGAGGGTAGTGGTCGGCTCGATTTGGCTCGCGAGATCGTGTCGAAGGACAATCCGCTGACGGCTCGCGTGTTCGTGAATCGCGTCTGGATGCATCACTTCGGTACGGCGATCGTGGGCACGCCGGGCGACTTCGGTTTGCGTGGCGACGCTCCGACGCACCCGGAACTGCTCGATTGGCTCGCGGCAGAGTTTCAGAACCCCTCCCCCAACCCCCTCCCCCAAGGGGAGAGGGGGCTAAATCCGGCTCCCCCTTCCTTCTTAGGGAAGGGGGTTGGGGGGTTAGGTTCTTCGCCTTGGAGCATCAAGACGCTTCACAAGCTCATCATGACATCGGCAACCTACACGCAGGCGAGCATCGACCGCCCCGACGCCATCGCGAAAGACACCGACAACCGGCTGCTGTGGAAGCAGAATCGTCATCGGTTGGAGTTCGAGCCGTTGCATGACGCGGTGCTGGCGGTGTCTGGTCAACTTGACACAAAGCCGTCTGGCCCGAGCGTGCGGCTGTTCGGCGGCAATCGTCGGCGTGCGGTGTATGGCTACGTTGATCGTCTGGAGTTCCCGAGCTTGCTCACGACGTTCGATGTGCCGAACCCCGCGGGCGTGAATCCGCAACGCACGAACACGACCGTCGCACCGCAAGCGTTGTTCCTGATGAATGGCCCCTTCATGCGAGACGCGGCGAAGAAGCTCGTGGCGTTGCCTGCTGTGCAAAAGCTCACCGACCCCAGCGACCGCTTGGACTTGCTGTATCTGACCGTTTACGGTCGCAAGCCCGCCGCAGACGAGAAGAAACTGGCGTTGGCGTTCGTGTCGAAGGGCGTGGATCGCTGGATCGACCTGGCTCACGGCTTGCTGATGACCAACGAGTTCGCGTTCGTGGATTGAGGGGAAACGATGACGGAGTCAGAATGGCTGACGTGTGACGATCCAGGCGAGATGCTGGAATGCGTCCAAGCAGCAAGCGAGCGAAAACTGCGATTGTTCGCATGTGCCTGCTGTCATCGCCCCGCGAAACGGTTGTATGCGCCCTCAAAAATCTTGAAATTCGTAGGCATCGTCGAACAGTTCGCGGATAGCAAAACCATGACGAGTGAAGACAGGGATTTCAGCACATTCGAGGTATGGGAAGATTACGGGTTGAAATGGCTTGGGGGAGGTGATCCGCTCATGTTAAGCGTGGAGATGGTGGGTGAACTGTGGCCGACCTTCAATCCGAAGCGGGTGTTGAGCCTCGCTTGCGAAACCGCTGGAATCGACGCGATCAACGATGCCGCGGCAAAGAGCAGTCGGCAACGCAGTTACCGTTGGTGGTCTCGCGGGCATAATCTCAGCCCACAAGAATTCGAGGACATCCGGAATAATGCGGTTCGCGAAGAAGAGATCGTGTGTCGCGGCTTTCTCCACGACATCTTTGGCAATCCGTTTCGCCCCGTCTCTGTCAACCCCGAGTGGCGCACGTCTACAGCGGTAGCCATCGCACAGGGTATGTACGAGTCGCGCGATTTCTCCGCGATGCCCATTCTCGCGGATGCCCTCCAAGATGCAGGCTGCGAGAACGACGACATCCTCGCGCACTGCCGAGGAAACTCGCCGCACGTTCGCGGATGCTGGGTCGTCGATTTGGTGCTGTGCGTCACGAAGCGTGGATGAGGAATGAGGGAACGGCTCACGGAGAGCCAGTACCTCCACCCTTTTATCAGGAAGGAGTGAGTCCTTGGGGCGTAGCTGCTGGCGGATGATCGCCCGTGGTGAAATAGCTGCC
>JAIOPV010000008.1 GCA_021413735.1 Planctomycetota bacterium | reverse complement strand
GCAGTTCCACTTGGCCATCGGTCGCACGCGACGGAAGCCTCATCTGGTGCAAGCCTGCTTCGCCCAAGCAGGTTTGGAGATTGCCAGTCCTTAACATCCTTTGCGCACCGCTCAGTAAGGTCATCCGGTACGGAGAAGGTTACAGTACCTGCTGCCCCTTCTGTCGTGACCGCGGATTCAATCTGAACGTCAATCACCGTTACGGGACCGTCGACGAACGCCTGGGCGGCCCGCTGCCTTTCCTTGCCACCTGCTTCGCGCACCGGTGCCTCACTGATCGCTCGAACCGTGCGGAGTTGTTCGCTCGACTGGACCGGGGACTGGGCTATCTCGCAACCGCGCGAATTCGGCCCGGCACCCCAGTCTCGATTCCGAATCAGTTGCCCGGCGGATTCCAGAATCTCACCTGCCTGCCCGAGGACCACGTCGCCCGCATCCGACTTCGCGATCACGGCTTCGATCCAGACAAACTTGGGGGTGAGTTCGGTGTCGGTTATTGCGGAGAGTCCGAGGAGCCACTCGCCGTGGAACGCATCGTCGCACCGGTCGTTCAAGACGGGGGTGTCGTCGGATGGTTGGCAGTCCGGTTCGTCAACGGTGAGCCGCGATTTCTACGCGCGCCGGGCATGCGGACGACGAACTTGGTTTACAACCTCGATCAGGCGCGTGCGTACGCAACCGGCTTTGTTGTGCCCTCCCCCGACTGGGTCTGGCGGTTGGGTATGGCTGCTATGGCACCACTTACCCAGCCTGCTTCCGACATGAGCGAACGGCGGATTCATGCAACATTCCAGCGGAAGAAACTCGTCCTCGTTACGCCACCAGCCGCCAAAATTGATCGGGCACTCGAGTCGAGCTTACGTGGGGGACTCCGTCCTCAATTTCGGAGCGTCATCTTGCCGTCGTCCGCTGTCGGAGCCAATCGCAAGGCGTTACGCCGCCTGGTTAGTACCGGGGCAGCCGAGAAGGGCCTGAACGTGAAGTTCACCAAGCCTGAACCCGATTCGAAGTAGACGCTGTCATACGTTTTGCTGGCATCGTGTGGGCACACGCAGCGTACAGGATCTGTTCCAGGACGCTGCGTGTGCCCGTGTTCGGGAAGCCGAGAGTTGTTTCGATCGTGTTCTTTGAGGGAGTGGGTCATGAATAACGAAGTCACGAAAGTTTGGGACGGCTCCGTTTTTGGAACTGGTCCGATCTACGTCCTGGTGGATCCCCAAGTTCCTCCGACCAGTGAACCGGCTCGCATCGTAGTTGGAGCTGCGGACAATGTGGTGGCCGTTGCCGTCGAACAGTTCCCAGCGTTCCTGGAAATTCACAAGTCCGAAATCTGCATCTCACCAGACAGCACGCGGTTGTTTGACGTGGTGGCGAATCACCCCCACTCCGTGATGGCCGTAATGCAGAAAGCCACCGAAGGGCGATGGGTCGATCTCGGTTTGCTGGATCTGCTGGCCCGAATCGCAACCGGAGAGTCTTGCGTAAAGGTCCGAACTCCGGAAGAACTTGTCGCGAACCGCGTGCAACACGCCAACCAGACAGGCGAAAACCCGTCCGAAAGCTCACCTTTTCCGTACCAGAATCTGTCCGATCGGCACCGAATGGGTCGTCTCCGAGAGGTCCATCGCAATCTGAAAGAACTCGCAGAGCGGCTCGCCAACGAAGCCGCGTCGCCGCAGAACGCGGAGTATCGCCTGAGTTCATTTTCGCCGGAACGAGAAGATGACGTCAAGCGGCAGAGCAAAGCATTCGTTCGCGAACTCGTTGAACAACAAAAAACTAGAACTCAGATTGAGACAGGCCCCCAGCATCCCAGGCGACCCCGCCCCGTCACCAACGCGCCGAGCGATCAGGTGTTCAAGTCCGATCGCAGTCCGTCACCAACCGGACGAACACGGTCCGACAGGGGAAATGTCGCGCCGGACATGCTTCCCCTTGGCCTGGGCAGCAGGGTGCGGGGAAGCCTTGCCATCAAGGCGATGTCGGTGCAACCCGACTCCTTTCGTGATCGTGTCGAAAGGGCTCGGCTGAGCGATCTGCGTGAGCGTGTTGAAGATCGATACCAATACGCTTGCGGGAAACTGAAAAGCAGCGAGGAAGCCCACAAGTGCTTCCACTGGGACGGCGAAATCGTGGTTCGTAAGCAGAACGGTCACATCAGAGACACCAAGGCGATGCGGGGTTGGTTGCCAAGAGCCGCCGGGCGTCTGGTGGATCGTCTGAACCTTCCCGCTCCGATACCCCGGACGCCGGACGGCAGTCCAACCTCAAACCCCGAGCACTGGGGACACTGGTTGGCCTGCGACCGCTCACTATGGTCGTGGCGAGAATTGCGTCGCATGGCGGAAATCCTACGGTTCACCTCTGCTGCGGTTCCCCTCACCCCTCGTTATGAGCTGTTCCCTCACCTGCGGTCGTTTGAACCCAACTTGGCGGTGTATCGACAACTCGGCGTTCCGCTATTCCGTCCCCGACCGAAACACATCCTGTTGGCCGGACGAATCCCGGACCTCCGGCTCCGGTGCTTCACCGCACTTGGACTCCAACGCAGCTACTTCTCCCGTGGGTCGAGTCGCCTTGCCGGATACTTCCTACCCAGGGAGAACCCAGTTGCCACAGTCGCTGGTGAACTTTATGTCGCAAATGCCCTCCGGTGCAGCGACCTTGCCTCGGAGGAGAATAGCGGGCCCAATCGAGGCAAGGGCAACGATGACGAAATCGGTTCCGACCGAGAATCCAGGCGACGAGCAGCAGAACGCCGGTACGCCACACTCCAACAAGATGCTCCCCTCGAGGCGGAAGCGTGGTTGCGTCGGACGGAAGGACTGCTGGCCGCCGCGATCCTCGGGATTCCGGAATCTTCCTTGGGAGTGTTCCTGGAGTGTGAGTATCAGGATGCCGGGATCGGGTCACTGGAAGCTTCGCACTTGATGCGGTTGCTTACTTCCGAGGTCGTCACCGAGCTTCGGGTTTGTCTCGAGGACCGGACGACGGGCATCGTGTGGGCCCAACGTGGCCGCTCGGCACAAGACGAGATGATACATCGAGCCAACTCAGCATACCCGGAGACCTATTCCGCTCAGGTTCGCAACTCTCTTCAACGATCCGGCATTGCCAGTCTGAACCTGAAACCGGACCTCCACCCGGCCCACGCGGTTGGGGATAGGCCGCCTTCGGATTCAGAGGCCGGAACGCAACCGTTTTTAGTCCGAGGGAAATCGCTGGGCGGCAGGATCACCGCTCGCGGGAGTCAGGCGGTTGTCCTTCATCAGGAAGTTCTCCAGAGTGCCGACGAGGTCGTGCTCGAAGTCGCGTTCGCTCTGCTCGCGGGCGGCTACTGTCTTCTGGGGATCGCCGGGAACGAGTTCGTGGTTGAGGTGCCCGAACACGACGCTGCGAAAGATCAAAGCCGCATCACCGAACTGGCAATTTCGGGTGCCGCTCGGATACTCGGCCGGTGGGCGAATGCTGTCACTCTTGAACGTTGCGATCGCTGGTAAGGCGGTGGGCACCGGCCAACGTCTTGCTCCATGGCGCAACATCACGACATGTGAGGGTGTACCAAAATCTCCTTGCAAGGCCGCCCTTCTCCGAGTAGTCTCAATACCTGGATGGGGGGGCGGGCGTCTGCTTGCCGCGGGCTTCGGCCTGACCTCATCCAACGGACTGCCTGGCCATTTCGGCCAACGGCACCTCCCAATCAACCCAGTACACACGGGTTACAAAGCCGCAATGGCTTTGTTGGGGATGTCGTATCCACTTCTGGTAGTTCGCCACTTACCAACAACACCTTCGATTTTGTAACTCCGCGTTTTGCTGGGCTGGTCCCGCGTTCACGCATTCCGGGCGTGTACTGGGCCACTTACTGCCGGAACAGATGGAGTTCCAATGAAACGGTGTCCGATCCTGCCACGCCCCGATCAGGGGCCGGCACCGCCTGACATGATGTTAAAGCGGCTCACGAAGATGGAATCGCAGGTGGCGAACCTGTGCGGTTACTTTCCAACGGTGCTGCAAAAGCTCGACGCCCTCAGGGACATGCTCGGCGGCACTCGGACAAGGAATCTCCTCGTCGAAGAAGTCGCTCGTTTGACGGGTCGGAGCGGATTCACGATCCGCCGCTGGATTGCAGAAGGAAAACTCAAGGCGGTGCGGATCGCCGAGGGTGGCCCACGCGGCCGTCTCCTCGTCCCCAGCACGGAACTCGACCGACTGATCGCCTGCGGTCGCGGCCCCGACGCAATCCTCGTTCAGGAGGGCGTGTAATGGGTCGCGGAGCGTACAAGGTCGAGGATTTCGTTGGGCAGAAGGATGCCCTCCGCCCCGCCCTGAGTCTGCAGGACGGGGCGATGAGGCGTGGGGAGCGTGCTCCACACATGCTGTTCGATGGCCCTTCAGGGTGCGGGAAGAGCTTCGCCGCCAACACCCTTGGCACCCGCGCGGGCACAACGGTGACCAAGATCCTGGGGAAGGCGACAGTCGCGGAGATCGCGACAAAGCTGGTCGCCATGAAGGCGTTCGACATCGCCTTTTTTGATGAGTGCCACAACCTGGATAACGACTCGCAGGAGTTGCTGTTCGAGGTGATCGATTCCTCTCAGTTGGCCGGTTCGCTCGTGCCCGGAGCGAACCCAGGCGAGCCGGTGGACATTGAGCCGATTACGCTCATTTTCGCGACCGACCGGCCGGGGAAGTTGCTCGACCCGCTGGTGAAACGAATCCCGTTGCGGGTGCGGTTCAAGCCGTACCCGATCGACGAGATGAAGGAGATCGTGGCTCGGATCGGAAGCCGTCGCGGGGTCCTGTTCAGTGCCCAGGCGGCACACAGCCTCGCCCAGTTGTGCCACGGCATCCCGCGACGGGCCGAGCACCACGTCAACAACCTCCGCCTCACGTTCGACGACTCGGAGCGTCGGCAGATGAGCGTGCAAGACGTACGGACCTACTCCGAGGGCCAACAACTCACCGTTGACGGTCTCGACGAGTACGCCCGCGACTACCTGAAGCACCTCCACCGGGTTGGGTCCGCCTCCGTGGAAGCCCTTGCCGGATACCTCGGAACGGACGTCGACAACCTGAAGAAGCAGATCGAGCAACCGCTCCGTTTCCGCGGCCTCGTCACCATCGGCCACGGCGGCCGGGTGCTCACGTCAAGGGGCGAAAAATGGGCCGAAAAGAACGTGACCAAAAAGGCGAAGGAGACCGACCGTGGCTAAGCCCAAGACCACCATCACTGTGCCAGTCGGCCGGCCTCTCGTGAAGGTGCTAGACGTTTGCTACGCCGCCGGACAAACGCCCTTGCTTGCGGGTGCAACCGGCGTCGGTAAGAGCACCCAACTTGAGGAATACGCCCGGAGTAAGGAGTTGCAGTTCCGGGTCTTCGACCTGAGTTTGATGGAGCCGAGCGACCTGGTCGGACTTCCGAAACTCGACGGTAACGTCACTCGCTTCCAGCCGCCTGCATCTCTGCCGACCACGAAGGACGGCAAGGGGTTGCTGGTCTTCGAAGAGATCAACCGGGCCCCGCAGTACATGCGGGCTCCGTGCCTGCAAATGCTCACGGCACGCTGCCTCAACGACTACCGCTTTCCATCGACCTGGAAGATGGCAGCGGCGATCAATCCGGCGGAAGACGGTTACGACGCGGACGAACTCGATCCTGCCCTGGAGTCGAGGTTCGTCCGCATCAACGTTGTCGCAAGTCCTGACGAGTGGGTTGCCTGGGCAAAGGAGCACAAGGTCGATTCTCGGGTAATCGAGTACGTCCTGTCCGACACACAGGTGTTCGACTCACCGGCGAGCAACCCGCGGGCCTGGACTGCAGTCGCAAGGCTGTACGAAGAGGCCGAAAAACTCGGCACAGCGAGGGGTCTGCTCCGCGCAGTCATTGCCGGCTGTGTCGGGGCCGAACGGGCCGCGTCCTTCCTCAAGTTCGCCAAGGAGCGGATCAAGCCGCTCGACGCCATGACTGTCCTGAAGGACTACAGGAAAATGCGTCAGTCGCTGCAGGCGTGGGTGACCGAGGGCAAGCTCGACCTTGTTCAGGGGACCGTCCTGAACGTCAAAAAGTTCCTGCAATCGAAGACCGAGTACGCCACGGCGAGGAAGAGCGTGGTGCGGTGGCGGAACCTTACCCGCCTGTTGACGGACTTGCCGGGTGACCTGCGGGAAGATGCTGCGGAGTGGTTCCGCGAGCGCAAGTACGACGTCCCCACCGTTGTCGGAGGGGACCAGTGAACACGAGTTTTAACTCCGAACGCCTCGCGGAGGGGGCGGTTCGGATGGCGATCATTCGACTCGCCGCCGCATTCCCATTCCACGCCCGCGTGCTGGAGAAGTTCCGCCTCGTATTCTCGCCCGACGTCGAGACGATGGGGGTCACCGCGACCTCCAAGGGTGTCTTGTTGCTGTACAACGCCGAGTTCGTCCGCGGGTTGACTGCGGACGTTCTCGGCGGCGTGATGCTCCACGAAGTTCATCACGTTGTGCTCGGTCATCTCGGCCTTAACATCGCCGAATTTCCTGACCGGTGGGCGTTCATCGTTGCGTGCGAGGTGTCCGTCAACGAGTTCGTGAAGTTGCCACTTCCACCCGGAGGGATCCACCTCGAGCAGTTCCCGGATTTGCCGCCGATGGAATCCACTCTCGAACGATACCGCCGGCTCATGCGGGTCGCGGGAAATGCACGCTTCGCGATCAGCGGCGTCGGGGGAATGAGTTGTCCTGGCACTCACTCCTCGGAAGAGTCGGGGCAGGTGATCGACAATCACGCGGTCTGGAATGACGGTGGCGAGGAAGCCGCCGTTCAGGAGGCCATCGCGGCACTGGTTCACGAAGCTGCGGCGGAGGCGGGCGGCGTCCCACCAGAACTTGATGCTGCAGTGAAGGCGATCGGGCGTGGGACTGCAAGCCAGATCTACATCCTCAGTGGCGGGACCCAAGGGACGACAGACTGGCGGCAGGTGTTGCGCCGGTACATCGGGCGACTGACGCAGCCGCAAGGAAGCTACGCCCGCCCGCCTCGTCGATTCCCGGAACTGGTGGGGATCGTGCCCGGCCGACGTCGGCAGCCTTGTGATGCCGCGGTCGTGGCGATCCTTGACACATCGGGCAGCATCGACGGGCCGACCATCGAGGCCATCGACGGCGAGTTGCGACGGCTCTCGCGAACACGGGACGTCATGGTTGTTGAGGCTGACTGCGTGGTGCACCGCAAGTACCGCTACTCCGGCAGTCTGGAGCACGTTCAAGGCCGCGGGGGTACCGACTTCTGCCCGGCACTTGACCGGCGCTTCCTGTCGCCACTGAAGCCCGAGGTGGTGGTGTACTTCACCGACGGCCTCGGTCCGGCTCCACGCAACCCACCGCCGTGGCCGCTGGTGTGGTGTCTCGTTCCGGGAGGTCAGCCGCCCGCGAATTACGGTCGCGTGATCCGCATGGGCGAATCGAAGTGACGTTGGTTGTGGGCTCCAGGCATCCGCCTGTCCCATCTGATTGAGTTTGTGTTGACGTGTTCCAAAACGCGACGGCCCACCGGGGTGCAACCGGTGGGTCGTCCAATCCGAGGGAAGATAGGGCTCTTCACCATGTTCGATTGTACCACGAGATCCCCAGGGCGGGAAAGCCCGGGTGACCGTTTCATTGTTCAATCGCGAGCGTCACGGCGATTCGCACTGGTGCTTGCGACTGCGGCGTTGAGTTCGTTCCTCCGTCAAGAGGAGGAATGGTCATGAAACTCATCATCAGTGTTTCGACCCTCAAGCGAACTGTCGAGGCGGCAGACCTCACCGCCGAGATCGCGATCCAACTGACGAAAGAGATTGCTGTCGAGCCGAAAGGGCCGGTGGAACTGAACGTCCGCAAGTTCGCGGACTGGTCTCCCACTGCCCGCACGGTGTTTTTCGACCTGTGGGCTGCCGTGAAACAATCGCGGGTCGTGACAGCCAAGGTGAAGAAGGCGACCTACAGCGAGCCCCTGGACTTCGAGCTGTCCGTTCTCGACGACACGCCCGGCGAGGACGAGATTGCCGGCTGGGTGACGGAAGCCGCCGCCATGGTTGCGGTGTGCTACGCCGAAACCGAGCGGGCCAAGTGTGCTGCCGCGGTTGTGAAGCGACTTGAGGAAGTCGGCTCCACCAAATTGACGGAGGCCGAGTTTCTTGCTCGCGTCGCGGAGGCAGCCGGAGATGACGATTCCTCGCGCAAGGGCGGGGGTGGCCCGAACCCCACGTTGCTCGCTGCCGACTTCTTGGAGCGGCAACTGGCGACGCCAACGTACCAGTCGCTTCCGTCGGGTTCCCAGACACTCCACTACTTCGCGGGTTCGTTCTACGCCTGGGATCTCGCCTGGATCGCGATCGTACCCGAGGAGATGCGGGCACGGGTGACCCGTGATCTCCAGGATCACTCTGGTGTCAACAAAGTCACGACTGCTCTCGTGAGCAACGTGCAACTCAACCTCCAGGGGCTGTGCCTGGTCGAAGGTGCGGACCAACCGCTGCCGTTCTACATCGACGAGTACGGCCCGCCGACACAGACCACTCAGCGAAAGATGCTCGCCTTCCAAAACGGGCTGATCGACCTTGAGTCCGTGGCAGCCGGGAAGGTGCCCGAACTCCAGCCGCACGACTCACGGTGGTTCGGGACGTCAGTCCTGCCGTTCAACTACGACCCGAAAGCGAAGTGCAAGCAGTTCAAGAAGTTCCTTTACCGGATTCTGGAGCGCGATCCAAAGTCGGGCATAGCACTCACCGTGGGCGACCGGCGACTGTGGGTTCTCCAGGAGTGGTTCGGTTACACGCTGCTGTGCGACGCGCGGTTCCAGAAGTTTTTGCTCATGGTTGGTGAGGGCTCTAACGGCAAGGGTGTAATCCAGAACCTCTGGATCCGCATGCTCGGCCAGGAGAACGTTTCCCACGTCAGCCTTGACCAGTTGAGCGAGCGGTTCGCGTTGCAGCCCTTACTCGGAAAGATGGCCAACATCTGTGGAGACTTGTGCGAGATCGACGCCGTTGCCGAAGGCGTTCTGAAACGCCTCACGGGTCAGGACAACATCACCGTCGACATCAAGAACCGGCCGCCCGTCACCATGGCCCCGTCGGTGAAGCTGATCTTCGGGACGAACGCCTTGCCGCGGTTCGCCGACAAGAGCCGCGGCGTCTGGCGGCGACTGATGGCCATGCCGTTCCGGGTCGTCCTTCCTGACGCCGAACAGGACGAGACGCTGACTGAAAAGCTCACAGCCGAGTTGCCCGGCATCCTGAACTGGGCAATTGCGGGCCTCCGCCGCTTGCTCGAACAGGGGCACTTCTCCGCTTGCGTTGTCTGCACCGATGCAGCACGGCGGCATCAACTCGACTGCGATCCGGTCGCCCAGTTCATCGACGAGTGCGGGATTCACCCGCCCCCGTCGTGCGGAGGCACACGCTGGGTCCTCAAGGACGAACTGTACCAGGAGTACAGCGAGTGGTCCGAGAACGGCGGGTTCAAGGCCAAGTCCAAGAACAGCTTCAACCGCCAAATCGGCAAACTGCCCGGCGTCGCTGAACACCGCTCAGCCCAGGCCGATCCCACTGGCAAGCGCCCGTACCACTGGACCGGGATCGGGAAGTTGCTTCCGCTTCCGACGCCTACTGCTGACCCCGAAGACGAAGACGCACAGGCAGAGGACGCCGCATGACACCCGTCGCCGTCCGAAACCGTCCGGAATGGAGTCCAGAATTTCGGACGTCATTAAGTTCTTATGGGACTGTAACTTGCGACAGCCAATGGGACGATCCGTCCGGAATCGATTTTCATTCCGGACGGCATTAACAGTCGTGGTAGCAAGGGTTTACGCTGCGCCGTCCGGAATTATCCTGTTTTTCGATATCGGTTGCCTGCAGAAGAACTGAGAGGGGCGGTGGGGTGAAAAGTGGAGCGGTGTGGCGACGCTCGCATTCCGGACGGCGACTGCGGAAGTGCTGTTAAACAAAGGAGTTAATGACGTCCGGAATTTTGGGCCGATTCCGGACGGCAGCCCCGGAAGGGCTCTTTTTCAGTGAAAACCAGGCTTCAAAACGAGGAAAAACGAGGAGAAATCGGTCATGAAAGTACTAAATTCCCCCCTTTTTGACGCTCTGACCCGCGAATTTGGGTCTGTTCGCGTGGCAGATGAGGGGGCGGCGATGGTCGCCCAACACGTCCGAGTTCCGGGCGGGCGGACGAGGCTGATCGTGAGTTCAGCCGGCGAGTACTACCGGGTGAATTGCTTCGCCTGCAACGACACCCGCTACCGTTTGTGGATCAACCACCGCTGGGGAGTCACCGACGCGAAGACCGGCAGCCGGCACCGGTGGGCGGCGAAGTGCTTCAACGAGGACTGCCTCGCGCGAGAAGAGAATCGCGTCGAGTTAATCCGTCGGACGTCGTGGTACGACCGCACGGCCGGAGCCGGACGGGTGAAGATCCTTCCCGGGAAGGTGATCGACCCCGGCTCACCGAAGCCGCTGCCCGAAGACTTCGTGCGACTCGATGCCCTGAAGAAGGGGCACCCCGCTCGGAAGTACGTGAAGGGTCGCGGCTTCACTCCCGACCACATCGCGGAGCTGTGGGGCGTCGGTTACTCCGAGGACGGACCGTTCCCGAGTGCGCGCCTCGGCCGCCTCGTCATCCCCATTCACCGCGTCGCGGCGGACGGCACGCGGGTGTGGGGCTGGCAGGCCCGAAAGTTGAACGAGCACGGACGCAGCCCGAAGTACTTCACGGCACCCGACCTCAAGAAGTCGACGCTCCTCTACGGGGCCGAACGGGTGCACGCTGGGAATGGTCCGGTTGCCGTCTGTGAGGGTCCGATCGACGTCTGGCGATTTGGAAAGGACGCGGTCGCCCTCTTCGGGAAGGACGCGTCCGAGTTCCAGATCCGACTTCTTTGTCGAATCGCTGACAAGCGACCACTGATCGTCGCTCTCGACGGCGAAGCCGAGGACGAGGCCGAGAAACTCGTGACGCAGTTGCGTCACGCTCGCGAGACCTCGCTGCTGCGTCCCGACACGTCACCGGTTCTGCTCCTGTCCCTTCCGGCCGGGAAGGACCCGGCCGACTGCACGACCGAGGAACTCGAACGATTCATGCGCAGGCTCCTGCGAGATGCCTGAGGGTGGGCTGATGCTTGTGATTTCAAACTGGAGGTTCGCAATGAATGACTGCCCTCTCGCGATCTTGGACGCGCACCACGCTTTCGTGTGTCTCGTGGGTGTCTGCAATTGGCGAACGCAGCGAAACACCGGATTTCAAAAGTGGTTTTCGAAACTTACGAAGCAGGCAGGTGCAAAAAGTGCCGAATCCGGGCCCACTTTTCCCATCTTCGGGACCAAAATTCGACCCCCGTAGCGGATTCCGACACGCGTTGACGCCCCGAGACGATTGAGAAGTCCATTGGCCGCAGCCCACGTGCCTCGGCCGAGAGTCCCAGGGAGTTGAGTTCCGGATTTTATGACCACAACCAGGAGGGCCATCAACATGGCAGGCGAGAAGAAACAGGTCGTCACAGCGACCGCGACGAAGTGGAAGATTGCCAAGCTCAAGGAACACCCGCAGCAGGCGGGGATGTTCGGCGACGTCGACGACCGCGAGTTGGATGCCTTGACCGAGAACATGCAGAAGCACGGCCTCCGCATTCCGATTGAAATCTTGCCCGACGGCACCATCGTCACGGGCCACCAGCGGGTTCGCGCCGCCCAGCGCCTCGGTTGGAAGGAAATCGACGCCGTTGTCCGCCACGACCTCGCGGCCGAAGGTGCCGTCGCCGTGGAACGGCACTTCGTCGAGGACAACTTCGTCCGCCGCCAGCTTTCTCCGCTGGAACGGGCGAAGTGCATCCGCCGCTTGATGGAGCTGGAAACGGGGCGTGCGGCCGAGGCGTTCGGCTTCCGCAAGGAGGAGTTGAAGAACCGCATCGCAACACGCATGGGCCTGTCGATCCGTAGCGTCAACCGCTACTTGCTCCTGCTCGACACGCCGGTCGAGATCCAGAAGGCGTTCGATGGGGGTGAGGTTTCACTCATCATGACGGGCAAGATCGCCATGCTCGACAAGAAGGTGAAGGCCGAGATCTCCAGGCGAATCCGAGGGGGTGAAGAGCCCGCGGCTCTCGTCAAGGAGTACACGCAACCCTTGGGAGAGTCGGACGCCACCCGCGAGGCGGGCAAGGCGTTCGTCCGACTCGTGTCGGCGCTTGATCGCGAGGTTCCCAAGATCCGAGGCCAGGTCGAGCACCTCCACCGGGGTCGGCTGCGGAACTCCGCGCCGGTCGTGAAGGACGCGGTGGAGTTGTTGAAGGCGGTCGCCGCTGTAACGGCGACAAAGCCCCAGTAAAAATTAGTCTCGCGCACGGGTGACCGAATAAGCACAAATCGGGTTGCCCGTGCCGGGACACGCTGACCGGAAATCCGTTAATGGCCTGCACTGCTTCACGGCGGGCCAGCGAGGAAATGCAAAACCGAACGCGGCGAGGCGGATATGAAGCGCAAGTGGACGGCATGGTCCCGCCCCGAATACGGAAACATCAGTCGCACGAAGTGGCAGAGGAGCAAGTCTCCCGGCCAGATGATGTGGCACCTGGCCGAAGAAGGCGTCTTCGACTCGTGGCGGGGGCGACGGCGTGCGCTCCTGTTTGAACTGGCCTGTTGCCGGCGGGCATGGTCTTTCCTCGAGCACGACCTCGTGCGTCCCATGGTGGATGCGATCGAATTCTCGGTGGAGAACAACGTGAAGTGGAAAAGGGTCGAGCGCATCCGAGAGCACCTGGAAGCCGCCCTGGAACGCCAGCTTCCGCAGGAGTATCTCCTCCACGAGTGCGACATGGTTCGCGAGTTGGAGGCGACGCCTGCCACGTTACTCATCAATCACCTGCGTCGCTTCGTCCTGTCCATTAACAACCACGAACTCGCAGACTTCGACGCGCACTACTTGCGAGCGGCCCTCGGCTTGGGTGGAGACCGGTTCGCCGACGAGTTGGCCGCGCAGTGTGCCATCGTCCGCGACATCTTCGCCGACCCGTTCCGCCCGGTCGCGTTTTCGCCCGCGTGGCGTACCGAGACCGTGGTTCTCATTGCGCGGGGGATGTACGAGTCCAGGGACTTCTCGGGAATGCCCGTTCTCGCGGACGCGTTACAGGAGGCCGGCTGTGAGAACGAAGAAATCTTGAACCACTGTCGCGACGCGAAGGCGACGCACGTGCGCGGGTGCTGGGTCGTTGATCACGTCCTCGACAAGTAGGAGGCGAAACCGCGTGGCGTCGTCAACGTGGGGATCCAAAGTGACTTCAACGGGCGGTCGGGCCGAAACATGGTCTCAGTGCGACCGGCGTGGTCTGGAATGGCAAGTGAGGCAACGAGACTCGAATGTGCAGGCAATTCGCGGAGTGGAGGCAGCCGTCCGTGAGTTGAAGTGAAAGCATGCGGGCGGCATTGTGACTGCCCGCATACGTCCTGTCGATCGTGTACTGACAGTCCCGATGCTCTATCGGCAACCCAGTGTCCGAGTTAAAATAGAGGTGTCATCATTCGCCTCACGGATGAGGTTTACTCGCATGGTTTGCGACCCCGAATACTGGTGCCCAAAGAGCTTCTTCCGCCAGCCAATCTGGCGGACGCTGCGTGCGTCGTATCTCGTCGAGGAAAACGGTAAGCCTGATCCGCGGATCGACGACGAATGGGTCACGATTGCTCAAGGTCTGTTCACGAAGACCAAGACCGGCGACCGAACGCCCTTGGCACCCGAGGTCCGGGACGCGTTCGAGTTGTGGACTGCCAATCAGAAGCCGCGTTGGATACTGGAAGCACGGCTGCTCACAGCCCAAACGCTCAGCGAAGTGGCCGAAGCGTGCTCGCTGCCGGAGTCCGTGGTCGCCACCTACGGCAAGCTCTTCTTCGACGTCCGCCCCCGCCTGCACCACACCGATTGGGTGCTCGCGATAGTCGTCCGCTCGACACCCTGGAACGTCTTCGCCGGCCCGCAGCCCGCTGGCATGCTGAGGTACTTCGCGTTCGTCGGCGGTGCATCCGTGCTGGACACCTTCATCGCGGTAACGCTGGACTGTCCCCTGCCGGACCGCGTACGGGAGGGTTTCTGCAAGAACCCAGCGATGGAGGAGAAGCACCACAGACTGAAAGCAAAACTCGCCATCGCATCCCTGAGCGGCACGTCCACCAGCCAACTCGCATCCGTGGTCAAGTTGACCGAACAGTTCCACGAACTCGAAACCGAGGCCGGTTTAGAGACTCGTGAACGACGACCGTTCTTGCCGGGATTGGGCGAGTTCCTGTCCGGGATCAGTCGTGCAAGCCGGAACGGTGCTCCCGGCGATCGGGCTTCGACACCACCCGAAGCCGCGACGGCCTGCACGCGCCGCCCGGGGCGTACTGTTCCCGAACCCCACATCGGAGGACGCGACAATGCGTAAGCCCAAGGGCAAGGCACCCGTTCAGCAGAGCACTGCGAACACAAAACCGGCTGACGCAGCCGCCCGTTCCGGTGCGGTGAGCCGACCGCCTGGTACTGAAGTTGGTCCACAATCTCCTTCACAAGGACCGCCAGCCGGTCTCGACCAGGCACGTCACGCCGCAGCGCAGGCGACCGCCCATCAGGCCGAGGTTTTGGAGAAGGGCATCTTCCCCGCGTTCATGGCCTCGGCTCTCAACCTCGACAGGCACGTTGGCACCACCGCATACCACACGTACTTGGCCAACATTATGCGGGAACTCGGTGACCCGAGCGATCCAATCGAGCGGATGCTGATCTCGCAGTTGTGCCTGGTCCACTTCCGGGTCGCACAGTTGCACAGCGGTGCTGGGACCGCCACCGGCCTTGAGGCCACGAAGGTGCTGAACTCTGTCGCCGCGCGGATGCTCGGCGAGATGCGCCGCACGGCCCTGACCCTGGCGGCGTACCGCACGTCCGCCGTGCCGAAGCAGCAGAAGAAGGCGCAGTTGAAGTTGCTCAAGGCCGCTCAGTGAGAAGTGACTCTGCGTTGAAACGTCCGATTCGAGTGGAAAGGATTCTTGTGCGAAACGCGACCACCGAACTGGGCAGTAAGCCTCCGACTCACGTGCCCAACCCCAAGCGGGTCGCGGCCGGCAAGCGGAACTGGTTGAAGCGACGCGGGTTCTCGGCCGAGGGCCGCGAGAAGTTGCGGTTTGCGGCACTGTGCATTCGACCGGGCCACGAACCCCTGCCGGCAAGGCCAAGGCTGTGATGAATGGCAAAAAGCGTCAAAGCGGCCTGGTCAGTCTGCGTGAGTTGAAGGCCGATCTTCGCTCTCTGCGAGCCATGCTACGCGATATGCAGGAATCGCAGCGATCAGTGGGGCTGTAGCCCGAGAGAAATTTCAACTTCAACGCATTCAGTGGGGGCCGTAATGTCCAGCCTGGCAGAACGAAGCCGAACCGATCTCGTCATGGGCCTCGTCTTCGACGCGTTGAGGGTCAACGACGCGCGTCTCAACGAGGCCGCCGCGGAACTACTCACGCGTCTGGGCACGGATCCAGTACGGAGGCTGGTGCGGGAGGCGGTGAGTAAGAAGAATTCGCGTCCGCACCGACTGCGGGTGATGGAGGTCCTCGCCCGCGTAGGGTGTGTGTCGTGCCCCGAGGACCTCCTAGATCTCAGCCTCCTCCTCAACGACCGCGATGCGAATCTGCGCGAGGCGGCCAGGCGATTCCTACACGGGAACGCGTTACCAGAGTCACAAGGTGTCTGCCGCTCGTCACAGGGCAAGTTGTAATTGCGGAGCCGAACACAGGCCCACTTGCTCACCGGTCATCGTGGCCGGCAGCCGACACTCTGCCACACGCGACCGTGATAATGCATATTGCGACACACATGCCTAAGACTCCTCGTCAGTTCCTCACACGTCGGCGTGTCTTGGCAACTCAACCTCCTGTCGCCCCTACCACCAGACGCGGAGATTTCGATGCGACCGCAGCCCCTCATCGCCGTGACCGATGTCGAAG
>JAIOPV010000169.1:12364-86358 GCA_021413735.1 Planctomycetota bacterium | reverse complement strand
CGGTGATGTCTTTGCGGTCTGAAGGACCGCGCTCCCTCAGCCCAGGCCAACGGCCTGGGTTCCGGGGGTGAACCAACTAGCTGGTTATGCAGGGTTGCGATTCTTCGGTTGGGATCATGTCGAAACAGCACCGCAAGATCGCGAATGCCCATGAAACTGCTGCTGATAAACCCCCGGTTGCCCGAGAGCTTCTGGAGTTTCAGTTGGGCATTCCAGAAGGTCGCACGCGATAAGCGAGCCGCGATTTCCCCACTCGGACTCGCCACCCTCGCAGCTCTCACGCCAGGTAACTGGGATATCACCATTGTTGATGAAAACGTCGAACCCATCGACTGGGAGGCCGACGCGGACATTGTCGGTGTTTGCGGCATGGCAGTGCAGTTCCCGCGTCAGAAGGAGATCGTTTCGCACTTTCGCAACAAGGGTGCTTACGCCGTCGTTGGCGGAAGTTATGCCTCGCTCTGTCCCGAAGAATACCGTGATGTTGCCGATACGGTGGTCGCCGGCGAGGCCGAATACATCTGGCCGCAGTTCTGCGCCGACTTCGCAAGAGGCAAGCCGCTCGCACGCTACCAAGAGACTGGTTCGGTCGATCTCGAAGACAGCCCGACACCACGGCACGACCTGCTCAAACTGGAACGGTATCAATCGGTTGCCGTGCAGTTTTCAAGAGGCTGTCCGTTCCGCTGCGAGTTCTGCGACATCATCATCACGTTCGGTCGGAAGCCGCGAGCCAAGTCACTTCCGCAGATCGAACGCGAACTCAATCTGCTCCGCGAACGCGGCGTTCGAAACGTCTTCTTCGTGGACGATAACCTCATCGGTCACTTGCCGCGATGTCGTGAGTTACTGCGAATGCTCGCCGAGTATCAACGCCGACATTCGTATCGGTTCGCGTTCGGGGCCGAGACATCCGCGAACGTCGCCACGCAATCGGATCTGCTTGGTTTGTTGCGGGCCGCGAGCTTTGAGTGGGTGTTCATCGGCATCGAGACCCCGAGCCGCGAAGCACTCCTCGAAACGCTGAAGACGCAGAACACGCGGGCCGATTTGCTCAGTTCGCTTCGCACGGTTTACGCACACGGAATCGACGTCTATGGCAGCTTCGTCGTGGGCTTCGATGCCGACGACCCGAGCGTCTTCGAGCGGCAGTATCAGTTCATCATCGAGTCGGGAATCGTGGTCGCATCGGTGGCGATGCTATTGGCGTTGCCGCGCACGCCGCTGTTCGAACGATTGCAACGCGATGGGAGACTGCAATCGCCGGGCGAGGGGCATCACCTGTGGAATAACCTGATCGGCACGAACATCATCCCGCAGAACATGACTTACAGCGAACTGGTTCTCGGCTTCCGCGAATTGATTCGGCGCATCACAGACGATGCTGCGATTGGGCAACGGATTCGGAACAAGCTGCCGCATCTCGGGTCGGCACCGGTGCCATTCCAGTTGGATTTCCGGTCGACTCTTGCCTATCTCGGGCGGTTCTTGGTGCAGGGTGTGCTTCGCGGTGGCGTGCGGCGATGGTATCACGTCGCGCGATCGCTAGTGCCGGTGTTGTTCCGACCGCGACTTGTGCCGTTCGTGATTCTGAACTGGGTTTATGGCATTGCGATTCAGGAATTCGTTCGCGAACATCTCAGGCAATATGGCGCTCTCCCCATTCGCGAGGAGATGCCGGTGCCAGTGCCGAAGAAGACGAATCAGTTAGCCGTGATCGTGCGGTAGAAGTTCTCGAAACGGTGGCGCATCGCGTCGCGACTGTACTCGGCTTCCGCTCTCCGTCTCGCCGATGAGCCGTAAGCAGCCGCTCGCATCGGGTTCGCCACCAGTTCGCCAATCGCATCGGCAATCGACTCGGGTTCTCCTGCGGGAACAACAAGGCCGTCTTTGCCGTGCCGCACGAGTTGCGCATTCGCACCCACATCAGTCGCAATCACTGCACGACCCGCCGCCATGTATTCCAGCAGCGAATTCGACATTCCTTCCGAGTGCGATGGCAACACGGCGATGTCGATGGTTCGCAAGAAAGCGGCCACATCGGTAACCGAGCCACGCAACTTGAAGCGATCGCCGAGGCCGAGTTCGGCATGAAGCCGTTCGAGTTCGGGACGCTGTTCGCCGTCACCCGCAACCTCGAACACCATCTTCGGGAAGCGTTCCAGCGTGGCCTTCGCGACTCGCATCAACCCGTCGATATTCTTCACCGGTCGGAGATTCGCGACGCATCCGACCCGCACTCGCGGCTTCGATGTATCCGGGAACATGAAGCGATTGAACCGCGAAGTATCGACGCCATTCTCCAGCACGACGACCTGCTCTGAACGATGGCGTTCTTGTTCGATGAGAGCTTGCTTGCCGCTTGCGGTGTTGGTGAGAACCGCATCGACGAACGGCCGCACGCAGCGCCCGAGAACGCGGTGCTTGCCGTTCATCCAGTAGCCGAGATTGTTGCGAACGCGAACGACCCGCTTCACGCCAGAGAGCTTCGCCAGCGGCACGCCGAAATACGCCGCGTCGAGGAAGTACGCCTGAAGCACGTCCGGGCGATGCTCACGCCAGAAAGCCCGTAGTTGCGAAGCAGCGCGTGCGGCGGTCATGCTGAACAGCCTGCGAACGCCGAGACGAATGATGGGGCAGTCGGCGGGTTCGAGGGCACGCGAGAGATCGTCTTCGCCGTCGAGCAACACGAGCGACGGCTGAACGCGAGAGCGGTCGAGTTCACGGATCAGGGCGAGGAGTTGCGTTTCCGTGCCAGCGCGACTGAGGCGGTCGATCATGAAGCAAACACGAACCGGATTCTCCACCGGCACGGGGGCGTTGATCGCGACGGAGCGGCGAGGCGCGAGAAGTGCGGACATCCTGTCCCTCTTGTGGTGAATGCAGAAACCTAACCCCCCAGCCCCCTTCCCTAAGAAGGAAGGGGGAGCCGGATTTTGCCCCCTCTCCCCTCGGGGGAGGGGGTTGGGGGAGGGGTTCTTGAGCCGACAACGCGGCGTTGCGGTTTCAACTTCTTCAGCAAATCAAGATACGCGGCAGCCTGGGCGTCGAACGTGAACGTGGTTTGCATTCGCTTCTTTCCCGCAGCGCCGAACTGTGCGCAGAGTGCGGGATTCCGCAACAACTCACCGACCCTCGCAGCAATTTTGTCGGGCTGACCTGACGGCACAAGATATCCAGATTCTGAGTCGATGACGGCTTCGGGTGTGCCACCAACAGCCGTGGCAACAACGGGCACGCCAGCGGCGCTCGCTTCGAGAGCGACGTTCGGTAACCCTTCCGTGAACGAAGGCAACACAACGATGTCCGCAGCGCCGATGAGCGAATCGAGATCGGTTCGGAAGCCCGGCATCACGAAGCGATTGGCGATACCGAGTTCGCGAACCTTCGCTTCGAGTTCGGGTCGCAGTACGCCTTCGCCGAACAGCACGACGCCCGCAGATGGGTTCTCTTTGCAGATGGTCGCGGCAGCTTCGACCAACACGCCGAAACCCTTCTCGGGACTGAATCGACCAGCCGCGAGAACGACCTGCGACACACCGCTGTCCGCCGGAAGGAAGCCGAGCAATCGCGAGCGTGCTGCGGGATCGCGTGTCTCGAACGCCGCGAGGCGAGCGCTGTTGCGAATCACCGAGAGCTGCGAACTTCGCACGCCGCACCATCGCCGCACTTTCGCGGCCTGTCCGTCGGAGACGCAAACAACGTGATCCATGAATCGCAAGTGTCGGCGGTCGAGCCACTCGTAGAGTTTCACCTTGCGGGTTTCGCCGGTCCACCCGCGAGACACCGCAATCGCGGGAATGCCAGCCCGTCGCGCAGCCATGCGACCGAGAATGTGAGCCTTGTAACCGTGGCAAATGAGCGTGTCGCACTTCGTGTCGTGCAGCAGCCCTGAGAGTTCGCGAACGGCCTTGAATACGTGTGGGAAGTCAGCGGTGAGGGGAACCGTGGGGAAGTCGTGAGCCTGGATTTTGTCGAGGAACGCGGCGCAGCGTCCACCTTCGGAGAAGCTGGCGAACGTCGTGTGGACGTGGCCCGGCATCGCCTGTGCGAGTCCGAGCATTTGCCGCTCGGGGCCGCCGAAGAACGTACTCGCTGTCAGGTGGACAAGTCGCACGGGAATCCTTTCCCGGTCCGAACGTCTGGGTTGGGAAGTGTAGGGGGGATGCGGGTTGCTTGTCGAGGGGACTTTTCGCGACTTCAACATTCTCGCCAGGATCATTTCGAGTTTCACATCGGCCTGAACATGATTCCGGACGAGATGCACACCCCTCTCCGGAACCATTTTAGCTGTCCGGAAGAAAGATCGTCATTGTAATTGCAAAGGATTAACCACGAATGCCTTGAGGACTAATTATTGTTTCAGATGAATTGAATTCAAGGCCGGAAAGTGCCCAAATTAACGCGCGAAATGCCTCTTTTGGTACTTTGACGAGACATGAAACTGGACTGCGAGCCACTGTCACTGCGGTGGTCGAGGTGGTTTTGGTCGTGCGATGGTCTAACTCATTTCAATGAGTGTCGACCCGTTCGTGCCCATCAGGGCAATCGCGCCGACCTTGAAGAGTTCGTTCTCGGTCAGCCCGAATCCTTCCTCCAAGACACCAACCGGCGACCCGAACACTTCATGCTCCGTAAACCCGGCAGCGAGTGCCGCGGCTACTAACTCCTGTGTCTTCGGGGTCGCATCATTCCACCGGATCGCGATCCCTTCGATCTCTGGATATGTGAGATACACGAACTTCATTTCTCTCCCCAGAGGTTCGAGACGCGGCTGAGTGGGATGTTGCGACTTCGGCTGCTTGGTACCCATTTTGCATGAATTCCATTTGTGGTCGCCCCTTAATTTTCATCCATGATGTCGCCCACCACAAATGGAATTCACCGATGCCTTGCTCCATACTTTCCAGTACCCGGTTGAGCCTCGAAACGCTCGAAGATCGTGAAGTCCCCGCTATCATGTTTGCTCTCACGAATTCGCAGCGACTGCAAACCTTCGACACGAGCAACCCCAGCATTCTCCTGGGTTCCACGCCAATTCATGGTCTTGCTTCGCCTGGCGAACGCCTCACCGATATCGACGTGCGAGCCGCCAATGGTGGGCTATACGGGCGAAGCGATCAGGGGCGCGTTTATCTCATTGATCCGACAACCGGCTTGTCGACGCAGGTCGGCGGCGCGATTGCAGGGGCCAGTGTTGGAATGGCCTTCGACCCCACGAAGGATCAACTGCGAGCTGTGAATTACTCGGGCGGGAACATCGCGCTCAACGCCTCAACGGGAGCGATTGCTGCTCTTGGTGCTGCCCCAACGTATGTCTTCGGAGATGTTTTCCAGGGAACCCTCGCGCGACTTTCTGGCCTCGCCTTCACAAACAACGGACCGCTGACACTGACCACTCAGTTGTTCGGCATCGATCACACACACGATACTCTGGTGCGTGGCATTGGTGACCCGAACACCGGTCAGATGCTCACGGTCGGCGGGTTGGGGGTGGATATCACCAGCAACGTGGGTTTCGACATCAATCCGATTGGCAATGTGGGGTTCATCTCCATTCAACCCGCGGGTTCGCCGAATTCCTTGTTTGGCCAGATTGATCTCAACAGCGGTGCGTTGAGCCTCTTCGGGACGGTGGGCACATCGGCACCGCTGCTCTTGGATGTCGCGGTTGCCGATGCGTTTGGCACGCTCGGCACGGGTTCGGCTCAACCCTTCTTAACCACGGGAACCTTATTTCCGACGAGCGGTTTCTTCGTTCCGGGGCAATCGAACACGTCGAACACGACGGGGTCGTCCAACCAGAACTCAGTGCCTCTGACCGGCGACGTACTCCCGTCTCTATCAGGCTTCCCGAATACCAGCACGTTCTTCCCCACGACGGGGACGTTCTTCGCGCCGACATCTTTCGTCAACTCAACGGGAACCTTCGGGAGTGGATCAATTTTCTCGAACGGACTTGCGCAGCCACTTGGCCCAGGGATCGTCGGCACACCGGTGAACACGTTCAATTCGCCGTTGGCACCGGGCATCCAGGCGACTCCGACGACATTCAGTTCTCCGTTTGTCTCGGTGCCTGGCGTGAGCAGCATGGATTCGTTCAACAATTTTGACACGTTCAACGGGTTCTAAATGTCTCGTTGGCCGGAGCGAATGACCTTAAACCGTGTGTCGTTTGATCGGCACACGGTTTTCGCTTTCTGACACTAGCGGTTATAATCCGTTCCGTTCTTCTTCACGCATTCGAGGTCACGCCATGTCAGCCGCAGGCCCAGACATCCCACCGATGAAGGAATACAAGTCGGCGCAGTACGAGTTCAACGACGAACAGAATCGGCAGATCTCCGGATTGGCCGATGCGATGGTCGTGGTCGCGAGCCTGATGCAGTTGCTTGGCTTGGCGTTCGTGGTGCTGTGTGCGCTCGCGGTGACCAGCGTGGTTCAATCCGGTGGCGGATACGGCCCGCCGATTGGATTGGGTGCCGCAGCGCTGTTGTGCCTGTGCATCGGCTTCTGGACGGGCGGCTCAGCGAGTTCGTTCCGGAAGATCGTGGAGACGAAGAACGAGGATATTTGGCACCTGATGAACGCGCTCGGGCAGTTGCAGAATATGTACGGCCTGCTGCGAACGATCATCCTTGGTAGCCTTGTGCTGTCGGTCATCGCGCTGACGCTGATTGGCGTCTCGCTGTCTGGGCGGTGACGCATGCGGCCGTGATCGTGGAGGGAGCCATGTCGGACGAGAAAGCATTGTTGGCGGCGATCTGGGAACACCCACACGAGGATACGCCGCGACTTGTGTATGCCGACTGGCTTCAGGAAAACGGACAACCCGAACGAGCGGAGTTCATCCGCGTTCAAATTGAACTGGCTGGCCTGGATCAGTGGGATGAGTCCCCGCGAAAGACCGAACTGACGCAACGCGAGAAGCAGTTGTGGGACACGCACGCGGAGACGTGGAAGAAGGGGCTTCCGTCAGCCATCGCAAAACGGACAGGCTTTCACCGTGGGTTCGCCGCTCCGGTTCATCAACGGATCAGCCCCGGAAAGTTCTTGAAGCTCACGACCGCCGATCTCGCTGCCGCCCCGCTATGGAACTTCCGGATCGATACGAATCGCCATTCATTTCCAAACCTGCTGGCTTCGCCGAGCTTATTGCGAGTCGATGCGCTGGAGTTTTCCGGCTGGCTCGAAACTCCAGAGGAAACTCGCCAGTTCGCGACCAGCCCAAACATCCGAAACCTTGCCAGTTTGACGATCAATCACACGCAGTTCGACGATCCGAGGATGACCGAGTTGTCAGCAGATGCAGTTGGTTTGCCAAACCTGCGACGGCTCAACCTGGGTTCCAATCGCCTGACTGCCGACGCGATTCGTACCTTCGCAAAATCGCCACTGGCCGACGGAATTGATGGGTTGGACCTCTCTGCGAACCCGCTCGGGCCCGAGGGTGTTCTGACACTGGCCAATTCGCCACAGCTTGCGCGATTGCAACTGTTGAGTGCTTGGGGTTGTGGCCGCATGTCGGGTGGAATCGAGCTAAATGGTGAAGTGGTGAAGTCACTCTGCGACTCTCAGCATCTGGGCGGGTTGCGAGTGCTTAACCTTAGCTACAACGGTCTGAGCAAACCCGACATCCTGAAGATGTGTGAGGCTCGCCCGAAGTTCCGCCTCGCAGTATTGAGCTTGTCGAACTCGGACATCGGGGATGCCGGGGCAGAAGCACTCGCGGCGTGGCCAGTGCTGGAGCACATCCGAACTCTGGTCGTAACGAGTTGCGGCATTGCCACGCGAGGAGCGAGGGCGCTCGTGCGGTCGCCTTATCTGAATCACGTCACGCAGTTGTGGATTCAGGGCAACCCGGTGATGAACGATCCCTCTCTGATGGCGAGCCTGCGATCACGCTTCGGCAAAGCCCTCCGGGAGAAGTAATCGTCGTCACGCATGATAGCCGATGTTCCGCAGTAGCTCAGCGGTCAGCACGAATGGCCGCTGCGGTATCGCACTCAGCCTGAACAGCGGCAGCAGTTCACTCGCGGTGATGGCAACAGGCTCGTCGATCCATCCGCACGACCACGCCAGCAACCCGACCAACTCCTCGGGCTTCACACCTGACTCTCGCAGTGCCGATAACCGCGTGTCGCCGTGGCGCTTCGCCAACCGTCGCCCATCGACCCCCACCACAAGCGGCACATGCGCGAACACGGGCGGGGTCAGCCCCAGCGCCTGATACAGCAACAACTGCCGCGGCGTCGAAGGAATCAGGTCGTCGCCGCGAACCACCTCTGTGATGCCCATTGCGGCATCGTCCACCACCACCGCAAGCTGATACGCTGGCGTTCCCGCACTCTTCCACACCACGAAATCGCCGCCCAAACTCGGCAAGTCGATCCGCTGTTTGCCGGCATAGAGATCCGTAAACACCGGCGATTCCGTGACGCGAAATCGCCACGCAAACGGTCGGCCTTCAGCCGCGAGGCTGGCGGCATCCGCAACGGTGCGATGGCTACACGTTCCCGGATACGGCGGCCCCTCTTGTCCGACGTGCGGAGCGCTCGCCGCTGCCGCGATGTCGGTTCGCGTGCAGGTGCAGGGATAAACCTGTTCCCGTTGCTTCAGCGATTCCAAACCTGCTTCGTACAACGCAACGCGGTCGGTCTGCGTGATCGTCTCGCCATCCCAGTCGAGACCGAGCCAGCGGAGATCCTCGGCAGCCTGTTTTGCGGCTCCTGCCTTGATCCGTGGTGAGTCGATGTCCTCGATGCGAAGGCGAATAGTGCCGCCGCGTGACCGAGCCATCAGCCAGGCGATGAGGTACGTTCTGGCATTGCCGACGTGCTGTGCCCCGGTGGGCGAAGGTGCGAGCCGACCCGTGAGTTCTGACGACATGACGCTCTTCCAGGCGAGCCACGGGGTTGATCCCCGTGGTCTTTACTTTCGATGATCCCAGACCACGGGGATCAACCCCGTGGCTCGCAAAGCACGATCTCGGAACGCACACGGGGAGCCGAAGCCCCCCGTGTGGTGTTGTCACAAATTTCGACAGCAACGCTTACTTCTCGAATGGGTTCTTGCCGGTGTTGTCCGCGGTGCTCTTCCGCTGCGACACCGCCAAAATCCACTTGTCCCAGTCGCCCACGATCTTCCGACGGTTCTCGTCCGCTTCGTCCACCAAACTGCTCTTCACGAGCAACTTGCCGTCCGGACGCACGATGAGCATCTCCGTGGCGACTTCCTCGGTCGCGATCTTCCCGTTCGCATTCTTGGTGATAACCTTGCCACCCTCGAAGTCCACCAGAACCGACTTCGTCGTGAAGTCCACCAGCCAGCCACGCGGCAAGGCGATGTCCTTCTTGCCAACGATCGTCTTGTCGGCGACCTCACGCAGAACGTATTGGTTGTCCTTGCTCGACCAGAGCGGCAACTTGATGTACTGCTTCCGGCCGACGTATTCACCACGACCAACCGGCATGTCCGCGACCACCCACGCTCCCACCGGTTCACGGTTGCCGCCGGCATCGGTGCGAACTTGTTCGAGCCAACTGCACATCTCGACGACAACTTGATTGTCCTTCGCCTGGAGTCGCTCGCGCAGTTCCTTCTCCTTCGAGTATTCTTCTTCGATCTTCTTGCGGAACGTGCTGGGATCGATCGAGAACAGGAACGATTCGGTCGGAACAGTGATCGAGTCCTTGATCTGTGCCCATGGGCTGTAGATTTCCTTCACATTGGCGTATGCCGGAATCGCGACTTCCTTCGTCATGCCGAGGTTCGGGTTAATCATGCGAAGGCGGACTTTGTACTCGTAGGTGTAGCCCGGCTTCACATCGACATCGACGAACCGCAGAAGCAGTTGTTCGATCTCAACGGGCGGAGCGGCGTTCTGGTTGCTAATGTCGCCCGGCTTTGGCGGACCGCCTGGCGCGCCCATCGGAGCAGGGAGACCAAGCGGTCCCTTTGGCGGATTCGCTCCCTTGCCCACCGGGAGGACGGGACCACCGACCTGATCCTGTCCGAAGATGCCCGCCGCGCCAGTAGCTTCTCCGGTCTGCGGGTGGTACAGGTCGTTGCGTGCCGGTCGCCCGCCGAGCCGGTTCAAGAGATCCGACGGCGTTTCTGGCTTGCGGTTCGCATTCTTCAGCTTCACGATGGTTTCGTTGATCTCTTTCAGGCGGATGTTTGGGTACTTCCCAAGTTCGTCCACCAGTTGCGGCAACGGCAACGCCAGCGCCATGTCGTACCGGATGAAGTGCGACAGGTAGCCGTCCTCGAAGTGGTCGGCCAGCTTGCGGGCGTTAATCAACTCGGAGTACTTGTCCTCGAACTTGTAGTCGGACCAGTCCTGGAACACGTCCACGTTGCCACCAGGCAGAATGCGCGAAACGCGACGTTGAACCTCGTAGCCGTCGTAGAGTGGACCCCACTTCTGCGCTTCGGCCGAAGTCGGCAGACGCAACGCACGCTTGATCTCATCGACTTGCTTCTTGTACGGGATCTCGGCGTTGATAATGACCATCCGGAGCGGGATCACCGTCATCGCGGGAACTTCGCCCGCTTCCAGAGCCTTGTCGAGTTCCTCAAGCGGAACATACTTCAACGCCTTCTCCATCCGCTGCCCATTGGCCTCGAAAGATCCTCCGAGGTTGCCGTAGGGGTTGATACCCGAGATCATCTTGCCACCAGGGCCAACCGGAGGCTGCCCCATTCCCATCGGAGGCTGTCCCATCCCCATTGGCCCCATCGGCATCGGCATCGGACCCATTGGGTTGTGAAACCCCCTGTTTCCGCGGCGGACAATCGTCTGCCCGAGCGTCTTGCGTTTCTCTTTGTCTTGCTCGCTGACGGCCTTCGAGATGATGACGCCGATTCGGGCGTTACCAGCGTTGTCGAAGGTGATGTCGTAGCCCTTCATCGGAGCGCGAACGAGATCGACCTGATACTCGCCGATGGTGAGGACCGTCGGGTTCTCACGCTTGGTATCGGGCTTCGCAATTGGGTCGAACTGCGGCCCCGTCACGTCAAACCAATTGATTGAAACAGTCGGCGTCTTGAACGGCTTGGTGAGCCAATCAGGGAGCTTGGCGTCCCGGTTAAATTCTTCATCGGAAACCTGCGGGTTCGCGATCTTCGCGTGGACGGCAGCAGCTTGTCTGTCCAGTTTCTCCGCCATTTCGACGGGATTCTTGGCTCCCGACCACCGCGAGGCACCCCAGATCAGGAAGATCAGGAGGAACAACCCGGCGATGCCCATCGCGAGGAATTCGCCCTTCGCGACGAGCATTTGTTTCAGATCGGCTTTGGATCTCGACTTGTTGGCCATGACACGGCACCTCCGAGGTGTGTGATTGTTACCTGTCTTGGGTCTTTGTCTTGGATATTTTGGACCCGCCACTGCAGGTAGAACACGGCAGTGGCGGGTCTCGTTGGTCATCAGTCATGCGTCATTGACGACGGCGGCGCATTTTCGGCGTCTTCGGGTCTGGAACCGCTGGCTCTTTCTCCTTCGGCGTCTTCGGATCGGGAACAGGCGGTTCCTTGCCCGTCTTCGCATCGGTGACTGCAGGATCTTTTTTGGGGTCCGTCGCCTTTGGATCGGCCTTCGTATCCTTGGGCTTCGGGTCCGTCTTCTTGGGCTCAACCGCCGTTTCCTTTGGCGTTTCCTTCGGGGTTTCGCCCGGTGGGACGTACTTCTCGTAAAGCGAGGCGACGCCGTAGACCTGAAGTTGGATCAGGCCGGATGTCAACTGAGATTCCGACACGGTCGCGGTGGAGGTTCCGCCAGGGAAACCCCCAGGGCCAGTGGGGCCAATCGGCCCGATTGGTCGAGGACCAACCGGCGGGCCAAGAGGTTTACCAAATTCGGAACCGAGCCCGCCACCCGACCCAGGGACACCGCCCACGATAATGCTTTGCGGTTGCTCGGGATTGCTGGGATCCCCTGTGCTGCCAGTGCCGCCGAGTCTGTCACTGGGATCCGGGCGGAAACGTGCCCAGTCCACCTGCGTGATTTGGAGCTTGAGCTTCGAGTTGGCAAACGCAAGCAACACGTCCTGCATGTACGCCTGATCGACGATCAGGGCGATCGCGACGGGCATTCGTCGGACTTCTTGCGTGATCTGGAGGTAGCGTTTCTTGTTCGCGTTCACCACAGTATCGACCGTTCCACCCCCGGACGCCCCGGTAGCGGGACCAACACCCCCCGGACCTGTACCAAACGGAGGCCCAATCGGGCCAATCGGTGGGCCTCCCGGTGCCTTTGCATCATCCTTTGGGACCACATCCGCTTTCGGCTTGAAGGCCGTGAACTCCGGCATGAACAACTGCTTCGTAGCGGATCGGGCATCTCGGAAGCCGAGACCCATTGCCTCGATGCGACGAACCGGAACGGTGCGAGTGTCAAACACCTGCTCGACCTTGGCGATCTCGGCCACGGTGAACGAAACAGGGATGGCGTGGTCGTCAGTCGGCACGATGTCGAGAACGTTCGCCGGCGTCTTTCCGTCAGACTTCAACGCTCCCCGACCGGGGACGAATTCGCCACCGATCTTGAACTCGAACGGCGGCAGATCCTTACCGTTCTGGAGCCACACCTTGAGGATCATCGTGTTGTTCAGACCCATCAACTGGAGGCGATCCGTGTGGTTGATGAGCCGACCACCGAGAACCCTCTTGTTGTCCTTGGTGTTCACTTCCAGTTCGATATCCCAGATGCGGCTGTGGAACTTTCGCCGAAGCGGATCTTCAGCTGTTTTCTTGTCCGGATCGTCGATGACGACGCCGTTCTTCTCATATTTGACGCGATGAAACTCGGCCATTTGCGCATTCACCGTCCGCACCGCCTCCAACAGCGAACGTTGAATCCAGATGTCCTCCATCATCAGCCAGATCTGCTCGGACGTCAGCGCTCGGTCATCGAAGGCGTTGACGTGCCGCAGAACCGATTGCCAGCCGCCCTTGAACTGCGTCGGCGCGAGGGTATCTGCCATTCCAGTCGTCGGAACGCTGCCCTTCTTGTTCGGGTACACCGTGGAGAACTCCGCGAGGTAAACCTCGGGCTTCTTGAACTCGTCGTACTGGGAATTGGCGAACGGGATGGTGTCCCCGAACTTGAGGTTCTTGCGTTCGATGTCTTTGAGGTGTCCGTTGACATCCTTCGGCCACACGTACATATCCTTCTGCCGTTCCCAGTTAAGTCTGTGCAGTTCTTCCCGCTTGACCTGCACTTTGCTGCTCTGCTCCTGGATCTTCTTGATCAGCTCATCCTGCTTCGGATTTGTCTTTCCGTTCAGGGAATCTGTGGCTTTCTTGTATTCGTCGAGCTTCTTGTCAACGGCGGCTCCGACGTTGGAGCTGATCATGATGGCAGCGAGCATCACGAACAGGGGAACGATTCCGAGGAGTATCCAGAAGTGATGCTTTTTGAAGACGTCCTTCTTTTTCATTGTGGTCGTCCGGCGGTGGTTTAATGGTGGAGCGTTGGATCCACCCGGTTACCCCTCCCGTTGGAGGGGTCTTCGACTGGCTGCCACATTGAAGGCGAGCGAGTCGGGTTGGGTTGCGTGTTGTCGCGAGATCGTCGTGTTCCGGTCACCTGCCGGGGCCACCAGGGCCGACGGGAGCGGCTTCCGGGGGCGGCGCATTTTCACCGCTTCCTGACGGAATCGGCTCACGCCAGATGAACATGACGACGAACTCGTAGCGTCGGCGTTCAACGCCTTCTTTCTTGTCGCCGGTTCCACCGACCGGAGGGGCCACAACGACGCCACCAGGACCCCCAGGAACTCCTCCGACGCCGCCAGTGGTGCCGCCGGTCGTGAGCGGAATCAGTGGCGTCCACTTCGGCCCAATTGTAACGGGCGCGACAGGGGCACCAGCTTCGGAACCTCCTGGGCCAACCGGCGGCTGACCGCCAGGCGGTCCAATGGGTTGGACACCCGGATTGCCAGGGCCACCCGCGTTGCCGCCGCTTTCATCGAGCAACTTGTCGAGATAGGAGACCGGGATGTACGTGAATGAGTTCGGCAGCGCGTCGTCGACCTTCCACCAGTTGTAGATGAAGGCGTGCGAGACCTTGCCCTTCACGGGATCCTGAACGCCCACGATGAACTGGCCGACCTTGTCCTCACTCTTGATCTTGACCTCGCCCTTCTCGTTGCGGAACTTGACATCGTTCTGCGACGCGAAGGTATCGAACTTCTGAAGGTTCTTGAGCAGCGCGTCCCGGAGGAAGGCCGGCGCGTTCTGGTGATCGGTGTAGCCGCGAATTTCGACGACCCATGCCCCTTGTTGCTCGGCCGGTTTATCGGTTGCACCTGGGGCCGCGGGCGCCGCGCCTGCTGGCGGGGTCGCCCCTTTCCACAGCGGCTTGAAGTGGTCCTTCACATCGGGTGCGCGCTCTTCACGCTCGCCTGGGAGCATGGTGTCGGCAATGTATTTGCCGAAGCCGATCTTCTTATCCGGGTCGCCGTAGACCGCTGCATCGGCTGCCGCGAGGAACGCGGCTGGGTCGGTCACCCAACGAGCGTGAACAGCCTCGACGTTGACGGTCGCCAGGTTCTTGGGGTGATCCGAGCGATCATCTTCCAGAGCTTGCTCGATGGGAACTCCACGCGCCATCCGATCCTTGAACCATTTGAGGGCCTCGATGCCGACGTCGCTTGGCCCCTTCCAGTTGAAATCCGTCACGTTGCCGCCGGATTTGGGATCGCTGCTGTTGACGTCGCCCGGACGCGGCATGGCGAGCGTCTGCACTTCATAGAAGCGCGGCCAGTTGAGCCGTTCTTCCTGACCGGCGATCACGGTCTTCCCGCGTGCCTGTGCATCCAGGGACGTTTTGACAGCTTCGGTGTACTTCGTCTCCTGACCACTGAATGCACTGACCGCCGCTGTGACCTTCGTTTGTGCGGCGGCGATTCGCTTGTCAGAGACGGACTGAAGATCCGAGGCGAAACCGAGGGCGAGGCCGACGGTACCGATGAGGAGCATCGCAGCGGCAGCGACCGCGTATGGCTTCTTCGCTCGAATGAGACGATCGAACCGAATCTCCGACGGCAGCAGGTTGGTCGTGAGTCGGGCTTCGCCGAGACCCTGGAGCGCCAAGCCGTAAGCGACCGGGAACGTCAGCAGGTTTTCCTGGAACAGCGGGTCGGCCAGGACGCTCTCGCCTTCGAGTCGCGCGAACTTCGCGGGCTTGCGAACTTCCAGCGAGAGTTTATCGCCGAGGTACTTCTGCAAGCCGGGCAACTTGAACGCGCTGCCCAGACCAACGAGGTACGCGACGTGAGCATCGCGGTGCGTGTTGGTGAAGTACCCGAGGGATCGCTGCACTTCGCCGACGAAGTCGGTGAGTACCGGCTTGATGGCCTTGAGGATGTTCGCCATTTCCGGGCTCTTGGCGGCGTTCCGCTTCAAGTGTTCGGCCTTCGCGAACGTGAGCTTGAGTTCCTTCGTGAGTGCCCGTGTGAAGTTGTTGCCACCGAGCGGAATCGGCCGTTGCCAGATGATTTTGCCGCCGTCGGTGATGATGAGGTTCGAGGCATCGGTGCCAATGTCCATGACAACGGCACAGCGTTTCTTGCCTTTGGGCGTCTCGTCGTCAGCTTCAACTTCCTCGGGCACGGGGGTCGCGCCGCCCTTCTTCAGAATCTCGTAGGTGGCGAAGTTCACGAGTGCCAGCGGCGACATCTGCACCGTGTGAACTTCGACCTTCGAGCCAGAGAAGTAGTTCAGATAGCGGGCAATGATGTCTCGCTTCATCGCGAAGAGGCCGATTTCGGTTTCCAGCGCGAAGCCATCGACTGACTCACCGCCGGCGATCTTCTGGAAGTCCCAGACGACTTCGTCGAGCGGGAACGGAATCTGCTGTTTCGCCTCGAACTTCACGATCTCGGCGATCTTCTTTTCTTCGACCGGCGGCAGTTTCACGAAGCGAGCGAGGCCCGACTGGCCAGCGATGCCGATCGCGACGTCGTCGAGTTTGAGCTGGTTGCGAGAGAGGAATTTCTCGAGCGCCTCGCGAATGAGGGCGTCTGGGTCCGCGTCGGGCTGGGAGAGGATTTTCGTGTGCTCGACGTAGTCGAACGCTGTGGCGGTGGGCTTTCCGCCGATCATTTCGAGTCGGATAGCTTTGAGGGCGCATTGACCGATGTCGATGCCCCAGACGCCTTTCGGTACTGCCATATCGGAGTCTCCGGGTGGTTTGAGTTCCAGGTTTCGTGTTTCGAGTGGTGTTAGCTCAAAACGCTCAACTCGTTACTTGAAACTCCCTCGTCGTGGTGTGCGATGTGCTCACGCAGCGGATTCGGACCGGAAATTGAGTCTTCCGGGAGACGAATGCGCTACTCAATTCGAGTGTTTGGGCGTGCCGCAGGATTCACGGTATCATCCCGGAACTACGGCTGTCAACGAACACAACACCCGACGGGACGAAATGTTGGCGTCCTGCAGCGTTGATTGTGGGTTGTGGGATGTGGGCAGGAAATCGGGGAAACCGACTGCCGGCCCGTGCGTTGCCACTCGCCGTCAAGAATTGCGTGCCAATCCGTAGGTCGCGAATGAAGTTTCGGTTTCCCAAAGCGTGACCTCGGTAACCTGCAGACCGTGATTGATGGCGTGGTCGAAGATGAGTTTCGCGAGGTTTTCGGCGGTCGGATTCACGTCCAGCACGACGACAGGCTCGCCGAGCCGCCGCAGTTCCGGGAGCGCCGGGTCATCGCGGTGCAGGATCATCCGGTGATCGAGGGATTCGTCGATCCACGCCCCGATGACCCGCTTGATCTCGGTGAAGTCGATGACCATGCCGAGGGAATCGAGTTCCGGGGTTTCGACGGTAATGACGGCTTTTCCGTTGTGTCCGTGGAGGTTCCGGCACTTCCCGGCGTAGTTCAACAGCCGATGCCCATAACAGAAGTTGATTTCTTTGGTGACTTTGAACATCGGGATCGTTCGAGGGTTGTTGGTGGGTGGTGATGGAGTTTTGTCTTCGCCGCAAGCTGCGAAGATCGAACACAGTCTTACTCCCCACCGGAAGCGTATTCGGTCGGATCAGCCACGTTCGCCTTGCGAAACGCAACCCGTCGTTCGTGGCACTTGCTGCACACGCCGCAATGCAATTCGCCCGCCGGTCGGATGCACGAGAACGTGTGTTGCAGCGGAAACTTCGCGCCACGTTGGATCACGTCGGTTTTGTGCAGCGTCGCATACGGACGGATCACACGAACGCTTCCGCCGACGGAACGGTTCACCGAAGCCGTGAACTCGCTGAAAAACTCAGGCGTCGCGTCCGGGAATGGATTCACGGCAAGCGGTGCCATCGCGATCTCGGGCACGCCATTCAAGTGGCACCACAGCAACGGCTTGACGAGCAGCAAGACGTTGCGACCGGGAAGAAACACATCTTCGTCTGGCGTGCCGGCAGCAGGCACGCCCACTCCCGTCAGGCTCCAGTGGCGACCATACAAATCGGTCACGGGCTGTTCGAGAACCACGATGGGACGCAATGCTGGCGTGCGAACGGCTAACAGGAAGCGGTCGAGGTAGATTCGTTCGACTGATTCCCAGGCAATTCCGGTGCGGATGTAGACGGGAAAGACTGCTGGATAGGTTCTCGCCGCTTCCGCGAGGAGAACGGCGCTATCAAGCCCGCCGCTGACAAGCACGGCGAGCGGCGCGGTTGATGTGGTCGGCGGCCACGCTGGAAGTGTTGGATTCATCACGCGGACATTGTAGCGCGCTCGTCGCCGACGGGCGAGCAATCAGCGACGACGCGGCCGAACCAGGGGCTACTGTGTCCCAGCGGGTGGCGTCGGTGCGGGTGGCGAGAACGTCGAGACAAGACTGCTGACGCCTTGTTTGATCATATTCGTATCCATCGTCGTGCGGACGGTGAACAACTCCCCGGATGCGAGGAACTTCAGATTGTCCTTGAGGACGTTCGGTGCAGTTTTCCCGCCGCCGCTCTTGTCGGCGACCGTCTTCCACCATCGTGGCGGATCTTTCTCGTCATCCTTGACCCACTCCTTCTCCTTCCACTTCTTCCGCACTTCGCTGGCAGCGTCGGAACTCTTGTACCAGAGCGTCCACTCGCCCCGAACCTCGCGCGATCCCACGCTCGCCTTGAACGCGGATGCCTTCGCTGACCCTGCGAGATCAGCGATTTCTTTCTTGATGGCGTCCTCGTTCGTGGGCTCGCCCGCAGGAACTGGAGGACCACCGGCGACTGGGTTAGGCTTCATGGCCTGAACTGGTGCGACCGGTCGAGGGAAACTGCGGTCGTAGAGGTTGATCCGCCATACCGTACCGCGAATCGCGTACTTGCCAATGGCGCCGGCGCGAACGAAGGGTGTCGCGTCCGGGTTCTCCTTGTTCCCACCCAGCATCGCCTTGAATTTGGCGTCGGGAATGTCGCCACGACAGAAAACGACGATCCGGTTTGTCGGGGCGAAGACGCGCAAGCCAGGATATCCGAGTTCGGGAACCTCCGGGATTGCGTAGTATTTGACGCCGTTGAGCGTGCCTTCCTTCGCGCCTGGAATCTTCCCGACAACACCGGGGTCGAACTCCACCTTGGTGCGAAGAACCGTCGCTTCGACGAGTTGCCCATCCTGTTTGCCGCCGACCTTTCCGACGCCGTAGATCATGTAATCGAACGTGTCGTTGAACTCGGCTCCCTTCGCGGTGGCGAAGAGTTGACCCGCTTTTCGGAACCCGGCATTGGTGAATGCCGATTCACACGACTTGTAGAACTCGGGGTATTTCTGGAGATGCCCGAGGTTCAGGCCGAAGATTTCGTCGCAGTCGTCCGGCAGGTAGGTCATCATCTCTTGCGAAGCAGACTTCTTCGTGAAGAACCAGACCATCGCGCCGAGCACCGTGCCGATTACCATGACCCCCGTGACGATGATACCCACGAGAACAACGGGCGACGTCTTTCTCGCCTTGCTTTTCTTTTTCTTGCGTTTCTTCGGCTGTGGTGGTGCGGCGGGTTTCTTCTCCGCCTCCTTCTTTTCGGGCTGCTTCGGCTTATCGTCCTGATCCGCCGCGGGCTTCTTTTTCTTCTTGGGCTTGTCGTCGTCGTCCCCGGCGTTCACGACGTTATCTTCGGCACCGAAGACGTGTTCGCACTTGGGGCATTCGATTTCAGCATCCGCATCCGGCTCTTCTTGGAGACGGAGTTTGGATTTGCATTTCGGACAACGCAATTCAACAGCCATGACGGGATGAACTCTTAAACTCGGGACGACGGAGGAAGACTGTGCGAGTCCGACTTGACGATCCTACCGGGTCGGAGCAGCATTGGGCAAGCGTTAACCGAGCGACCCTCTTGACCTTTGCACAGATACCAGTCACGCTAAAGGATATCTCGTCTCAGCGAAAGGTGTCTCCGATGCGCACCCGCAGATTGTTCGTGGCGGCTGGGTTTCTCGCCCTGGCTGGTCTCATTTCTCAACCCTCCACGGCACAGGAACCGAAAACGGTTCCCGACCTGAAACTGGAACTGCCGCCGGACGTCGTGCCTGGTACGTTCCGCATGTTTCTCGTGAAGGACGGCCGTTACGAACCGCTCAAGGATATTGAGGGGAAACTGCTCAAGGGGCCAACCGGCAAAGACATCCAAAGCCCAAAGAATCGCGAAGGAAAGATTCACTGCCTCGTGTGCGAGAACGGATTGGCTCCGATGGTTGCCGCGTTCGTGCGAACCGACGCCAAGGATCTCGGGCCAGACAGCGGCGTCGGGAAACTGGCCAAGGGGTTGAATGCTCTTGTCCCCAAGTACCGTGCCGACAAACTCTCGGGCTTCGTTGCCTTTCTTCAACTGGAGAGCGGCCCGAAGGTGGTGACCGTGAAGTCGAAGCGGCCCGACGGCACGGAATTCGAGGAGAAGATCGAGCAAGACATGGAGTACCCGGACGAGGATGACAAGAAGCGGGATGAGTTCTCGGAGAACATCGGGGCGCTGGCGGCTGGGTTGAATGTGCCGAATGTGCCGTTTGGGCTGGCTCCGAAGAAGTCGAAGGCGAACACGGCTTGGGGCGTGAAGGACACCGACGAGGTAACGGTGATCGTCTACTACCGCATGCGGCGTGTCGGCATGGCCTGGACATTCGAGAAGGCTGCCGACCTCACCGATGAAAAGGTAGCCGAGATTCTGAAGGCAGCGGAGAAGGCATTCCTGCACCAGAAGTGATGGTCCGGTCCGAGCCCGAGCGCCAAGCGAGGGAAATGTTACCCTCGCTTGGCGCTCTCAGACGAACAGCCACTACTCACGTCCCTGCGCTGCCAGCACCATCCCCAGATACGACCGCGTTTCTTTTTCCGTCAGTCCGATGTGCGTTGCCGTTTGCAACAGCACAGCTTTCGCCGCTTCGTACTGATCCTCCGGAGCCAGAATTTCCAGTTCCACGAACGGCCCTACTCGCTCGACATCATCGAAACAGGCTTCCATCGCGAACCCGCCACGCGTGAAGCGATACACGCTTCGCTTCTTCTGGACGAGCACGACGGGTTTGAATCCGAGTGCCGTGAGAAGTCGCTGCGTATCGGTTGCGACTTCGCCACCATCCCCGAGGGGAATCTCGATTTCGAGGCGAGCTTTCGTTTCGGGGTCGATTTTTGGACCCTTGTAGGTCAGGTAGTTTGTTTCCCCGATCCGACGCAAACGGAACGCTTCGTCGGTGGATTTCAAATCGCGATCAGGCGCGTTGTAATACTGGTCGATGTCGGTGCGATCCTGAGCCAACTCCGCTCCCATCGCCTTCAATCGGGCAATCACTCCGGGTCGGTCGTCGGTACGGTAGCGAACTTCAACTTCCAGCATGGCTGTGATCCCTCGTGCGAATGGTGTTGGTACAATAGCTGTGAAGGGCGGGCACGCATCGGGGCTTTCGGAGGATTCGGCGTGGGTCAGCGGATTGCGGTCGGGAAACTGGCGGACATTCCCGTTGGTGGAAACATCGTCGTCACGATCGGCAAGAAGGACGTGGCGGTGTTCAACGTGAAGGGTGAGTTGTTCGCCGTTGATGATTTGTGCCCACACATGGGCGCATCGCTTTCCGGCGGCCACGTCGATGATGGCTGCATTACTTGCCCATGGCACTACTGGCGATTCAGGCTCTCGGATGGAGCGTGGGCCGACAGCCCACGAGTGAAGACGGGGTGGTATCCGGTTCACGTCGTGGGGGATGACGTGCAACTGGAAATGCCCGAGTGAGGCGCAAACTTCGCCTTTCCGGTCGTTCAATTGCAGATCGGCACGCACCTGGAGGTTCGCACCATGTCACGGGTTCGGTTCTGGGCAGTGCTCGGACTTTTCGGCACGGTCTGTCTGTTCGTTCCGGTCGCACAGTCGCAGCCGGGCGGCGGTGTCGTCATCAAGGGGAAGGCCGCTCCTCCGGAGCCGATCGCTGACACGAAATTGCTCATGCAGGGTTTGGCTTCGACAAACCTTCGCGGGCTCGGCAAACTGCTTCGTGAGAAGCCGACCGAGGCGGAAGCCTGGACTTTCGCACGGGGACAGGCTCTGATCATTGCCGAAACCGGGAATCTGCTCCTGATTCGCCCACCGCGAACCGGCAGCGGAGCAGACCTCTGGCTCGGACACGCCGGGGATATGCGAGACGCAGCCGACAAACTCGCTCGTGCGGCCGTTGCGAAGGATTACGCCAAATCGCGTGCGGGGCTGGCCAACCTCGCGAATGTCTGTAACCGTTGCCATCAATCGTTCCAGGTGCCGACCCGCGTCGATCCGTTCGCCGATGAATGAGTTTGTTGAAATTGCACGAAAGGCCACGGAGTCTTCTCCGTGGCCTTTCGTTATGGCGCTTGACATTGAGTTGTCTCACATCTACGTCTAGGTTTACTCGCGCTTTCCCGGAAAGAACCGGGCCGGGCATCCGAAGTACCCGGTAACCGCACCGAGTCGCCCGGTCGGAATGTTCATACCCTCAACCGAGTAAACCCACCCAATGTCAACCACGCCACCACCTCCAGGGCACACGCCGGCACCGCCTGTGACCCCGCCAAAAGCGGTCGATCCGCAGAAGCGTGAAATCACGCTGATTAGCCATTCCATGCTGTTCTACTGGTGGCCAATCTGGGTTCTGGGCTACATCGTTGCTCTGGTCACCTATGCCGAGGATCACCGCCTCGCGATCGTGCCCGCCGACACCCGCGTTGTTGTCGATAAAGGCAACTCCGATCAGACGCACACGGCATACAGCGTTGTCGTCACAAATCCGCCGACCAAGTTGCTCGACCAGGCCGAACGCTCGACGTCCGTTCCCGGTGAAGGCCCCACGTTCAAGACGCGAGTTTCGCAGAAGGCCTGGCTTGGGCCGGTGTTCTGCGTGGTTTTGTTGCTGACGGTGCTTATCACGAACGTCCCCTTGCGTGGCGTGTGGTCGTTCGTGGTACTCCTGTTGGTTCTGGTGCTGGCGTTGGGAATTACGCTGGTGCCGAACGGGTGGGATAACTTGCTCGCTGCGGTCGGAAACCTGCACATCTACATTAACTTGGCGGGTTACCTGTTCATCGCTACCACCGTTCTGGTCCTCTGGGTGGTGTCGGTGTTCATCTTCGATCAGCGGACGTACATGCGGGTGACCCCAGGCCACATCGCGATCTGCGAACACATTGGCGCGTCGATCCGGGACATCGACGGCAGCCGAGTGGAACTCGAGAAGAAGCGTGACGATATGTTCCGTCACTGGCTGCTCGGATTCTTCTCCGGCGACATCGTTATCAAGCTGACGGACTCGAAGGAAGAGATTCGCTTGCCGAATGTGCTGTGGATTGGCTGGCGTATCGAGCAAGTGCAACGATTGATCCGCGAGAAATCGACCGTGAGCAGCTAAGGGAATAAACGCGGAACGCGGAGTGAAGACCAAAGACCCAAGCATGGCTGGTCTTTGGTCTTCACTCCGCGTTCCAAATTCCGGAAGTCGGCCTACTTCTCTTCTTTCATCTCTTTCTTGACGAGGTTCATGTAGAAGGTCGCTTTGCCTTCCTTCTCCAGAATCTTTTTGGCGAGCAGTTCCTCGGCTTCGGCCTTCTGATTGAAGGGGAACTCGCCGACTTCTTTGCTGCCGTTGTCGCACACAACCCACACCGCCCGGCGACGAACTTCCTTCGCGACACGGGTTCGCTTCACCGCGGGCTTCTTCGCCGCGGCGGGCTTCTTCGCCGCCTTCTTCGGCTTCTTTTTCGGGGCATCGTCGTCGCCCTCACCGTCGCCGTCGTCTGCCCCGGCATCAGCCTCTTCTTCTTCGGCTTCTTCCGGCTCCTCGGACGCCTTATCGCGTTCTTGGGCCTCTGCCGCTTCGTTCTCGCGTCGCTTATCCAACCGGGTTGGCCCACGGCCCCCACGCCCCTTCGCCATGACTCTGCCTCCGTCGTGACTCGGAATTCTCGCAGCAGTTAAACTACCTTCTGACTGCATAACCGACAAGTCCGCACCCTGCCCGCCACGCCGTCAAATCCACTTCTTCCAGCGGGCGATGGCGACAACCGACAACGATGCCGTCAGCATCAAGCCGAGTGCCATCGGATAGCCGTATTCCCATTTTAGCTCCGGCATGTGCTCGAAGTTCATTCCGTAGATGCCAGCGATGACGGCGCATACCATGCCGATAGTCGAGATCAGCGTGAGAACTTTCATCACCTGATTGAGTTTGGTCGAAACCGCCGACAGATGCGTTTCCATCAAATCGCTGACCATTTCGCGAGCGGACTCGATGAGTTCCGTGTATCGCACGAGATGATCGTACACGTTGCGGTAGTAGACCACCTCGCGGTCCTCCACGAGTGCGAATTCGCCGCGAATCAGGCGGGCCAGCACTTCGCGTTCGAGAATCAGCGTCTTTCGCAGCCCCGTTACGATTCGTTTGATCCTGAGCAGGCGAGCGAGCAATCGGGGCGACGGATCGCGGAAGATGTGCGATTCGAGGGCGTCGAGCCGGGACGCAATGCGCTCCACAACCGGCGAATACTCATCCACCATCGCGTCGAGGATGTGGTGAAACAAAAAGTCTGGGCCTCGCTCCGCGGCTTGGGCGTGCCGGTGAAGATACGCTGTCGCGGTGGTTACGCATTCCAGTGGTTCGTAGTGGTGCGTGATGAGTACACGTTCGCTCAGCACGGCACTGAGTTGTGGTCGCCGATTCCGCTTGGCTCGAACGTCCGCGGCGCTGGGCAATGGCGTGCCCTTCGCTGGTGCCTTCAGCATTTCGCCGAGTCCGGGCGTCAGCGGGTTGACGACCACGAAGAGGTAATCCGGGAACTCTTCGACTTTCGGCAGGTGCGTTCCTTTATCCTCATTCACTCGCTGACGGGTGATATCCTCGCGCGTGAGGCTGTGGATTGGGAAGAATTTGCTGAAGATCTGTGCTTCTTCTTCTGGAGTCGGATCGCAGAGATCGACCCACCAGACGTCGTCCGGAGCGATTTCAGTCGCACTTGCGGGCAACTTATCGTGACAATCGGAGTGGCAAGTCTTCTTCGTTGCGTCCCAGTGATGCACAGCGATCATGCGATAGTCTCTCGGCTCACGGACTTGGGTCGAATTCTTTCGGGACCTGTCGCGTCTACCCATTCAGGGCGGTAGAATGCGGTGCGTCGGGCGGACCCGCAGGAGTTCGGAGTTTACCCCACCCCATGCCTGCTGTCTCGGTTCTTCACAAGCCTGTTGTCTCCGTGCCGACCGATGTCGCTCTGCTTGAGCGGTTCGCGGCAGGGGATCGCACCGCTCTCGACGACCTGTTCCACCGTCACCGTGCGGTTGCGTATCGGGTCGCCTATCGGTTGCTCGGTCGAGAGGCGGACGCTCTCGACGCGGTTCAGGATGCGTTCGTCAAGCTGCTCACGAACCTCGACAAGTTCCGTGGGCACAGTTCGTTCAAGACGTGGTTGCTTCGAATCGTCAGCAACGCCGCTCTTGATGTCGGCCGGCACCGGAAACGCGACGCCCGAGTTCCGCAGGCACCGCGAGATGATCCGCCAGACCGTTTCGGACCAGACGATCATCCGCCGGCGGACGCCGAGTTGAGCCGAGCCGATGTTCGCATGAAGATCGACGCGGCCTTGGCCCGGTTGCCCGACACGCAGCGACAGACATTCGTCTTGCACGTCGAGGGTGGATTGTCTTATCGAGAGGTCGCGGATTCGCTTGGAATCTCTATCGGAACGGTAATGAGCAGGCTATTTTACGCGCGCCAGAAACTGAAGACACTGCTTGCCGACCAGGTTTCGCCATGATGCCCGAAGACACGACACCCGACGATATCTCGCCTGAGTGGCTCGCGGCTTACGCCGACGGCGAACTCGATCCGGAGGCGCACGCCGCGGTGGAACGATGGTTGGCCGACAACCCCGACGCGAGCGCCGACCTGAACGCACAGCGTGAGTTCGGACCAACAAACGCGGGCTTGTGGGAACGTGCCGAGGTACCGGAACCGCCGTCGGCAGCGTGGACGACCGTTCGCCATCGGATCGAACTGGGGCTGAAACCGCCGACACCGAGGCACGCGGATCGTTGGAAGATCGCAGCATGGGCGTTGGGCGGCATCGCAAGCGTTGCTGCCGCGGCGAGTGTGGCGTGGATCGCATTCGGGCCTGTGGCCCCGCAGCGACCAACCGACGCTATTCGGAAGCCCGTGGAAGTGGTGTCAAGACCCGAGATTGCTCCTGAACCGCGAGCGGTTGTGACGTCGATGAAGCCGGACCTGCTGGCAGCGTTCGCGGTTCTTCCGATTGCATCTGATGAAGAAGTGATTCTCGACCGAGTGCCGGACACGCGTGCGGGTTGGTTGCCGATTGGTCGGCATCCGCTGTCGGAGACGTTGGTGCTGGCATCGTTCGAAGAAGTACACTTACAGGAAGTGGACCTCAGCCCGATTTGGCCGGCGAGTGCTCCGAAGATGACGACGGCTCCCGGTCAGGCTCCAATGATTTTCGCCGCAAAGCCCAGATAGGTGACCCATGGCCGGTGCGATTGCGCCGCTGTTATTTCTGATTCTCTGTCCGACCGAAGACCCCGTTCGGGTTACAGTCGTCGTCGTACTTGCGACGGACGCCAATACCGACGTTGATCCGAAGCTGGCGGCGCTTGCCGCGCAGGTTCAGAAACGCGACAAGAAGCTGACGGGATTCCGAATCGTGGCGACCGAAGCGAAGTCGATTCCGGTCGGCGATTCGCACACGTTCGAGTTGGTGGACAAGGAAGAACTGAAGGTGACCGTGACGCGACAAAAGGACGCGAACGGCCGCATCAGTTTGACGATCAAACCGCCGGGGTTGGAGAACGTGACCTACGGCTGCGCGTGCGACAAGTTCTTTCCTGTGGTGACGCCGCATCGCACGAAGGCGGGCGAAGTGTTGATCCTTGCTGTGATGGCGAAGCCTTGCACGGCGGGCAAAAAGGGCTGGTTCCCGTGGCAGGGGTGATGTTGGTTTTCCCCGTGAACGCGAAACGTGTCTTGTCTTCGCCCACTCCCCTTGCGGGAGAGGGCAGCTCGCGAAGCGAGCGGGTGAGGGGTAAGAGCGTTGCAGTTGTTCAGGCTTTGCCCCTCACCCGGCCGCGAAGCGCGGCCACCCTCTCCCGCAAGGGGAGAGGGCAAAACAAAGTCGTGATCAGAACCAATTCGGTCGCACGCTCGCCAAGCAGCTTCACTTCCCGTCGTTCGCGACGCGTTCACGAATCACCTTCGCAGCATGCCCCAATCCATCCGCCACGGTTCGCATCACCTTCGCCATCGCAACAGGGTCGTACTTCCCCACTAACTCGCGCGCCAGATGCCGCATCGCCAGTTCCGTCCGACGAAGCGTTTCCCCCAGCGCGGCGGTCTCTGCGTCGAACGTCGTGAGCATCGGGCCAACGCCACTCACCTTCGTTGCCGCGGCCCGAATCTGAGCCTCGGCATCCTCTCGCAGCGACGCCGCGTCCTCCACTTTGCCTGTACTCAGTTTCGTTTCGGCCTCACGCAACAACTTCCCCGTACCGCTCGCGATGTTCGCAGCCTCCAGTAGCGACTTCCCCGCAGGGCTTTCTGGTCCCACGTCGCGAGCCGCTGCTTCCAACGCCTTCACGAGATCTTCGGTCGCGATGGCGAGTTCCTCAGAGCGCACACGCTGACGAGCGGCGATCACGCCGGGCAGCGTCGCCACTTTTGCCAACTCCGCGAGAATGCGATCCTGCCGTTCAGCCAGTGCCGTGGAACCCTTCGCATGTTCCGAACCCGCGAGCTTGCGAAGAAGCCTCGCAGTGCGCTCGCCGTTCTCCCTCGCTTCACGCACCAACCCATTCCGAAGACGATCCGCCATCAGAAACGATTCCGACTCTGCGAAGCCCGGATCGGTCGGCAACTTGCCGACATACGCCGAAAGCCCCTCGGCCAACTTCGACACTTCCGCCGCGAGTTCCCGCTGCGAGTTCTCGATCTGAACCAACGGATTCGTTTTTGCGGGCTTCGTCCACTTCGCGAGTTCAGCGGGAATGTTCGTGATCCGTTCGCGAGCAATGCGGTGCCGACGAGCCAAATCGCGAACTGCATCAGCGAACAGCTTTGAAGGCAAGTAAGCATCTGCTTCGCCCGGTTCGCTGGCTGGCGGGTTTCGCTCGAAGGTCGCGGTCAGTTCGTCGATGTCGGCCATGAGGGCGGCCAGTTCATCGAGCGAAGTTGCGAGAGCTGCATGCGCTCCGGCCTGTCGATCCGCACCGGGTTTGTCGCGAAGGCGTGCGTACTCAGCGAGCAAACGCTGCTTGTGAAGCTGTGCCACGAAGCCGACACGAGTGAGCGACAACTCTTCGAGTTCGCGGCCAAGCTCTCGCCCCACCTCGGCATTCACCTGCGAATTCGGTGGAACGTCCTTCGCCCGAGCCGCCCCCAGCCGACGGTTCGCTGACAGCCGACGAACGCGGTCAAGATCGGACTCCAACCCGTTGAGGCGATCCGAGAGGCGTGCCAAATCCTCGGCGGCGGTGCGGACCTTGCGAAGCAATTCAGCCGGCTTCGTGTTGTTGTTGCGAAACGCCAGATCAGCCGTGGTTGTCGATGCCAACGCATCGTACAAGAGAGCGCTCGCCTCCGGCGTTCGCGTCAACTTCCCGAGTTGCTTGAAGACATCCTGCACGTTGGCCGCGAGGGTCGGTGTTGAACCCGTTGCCTGAAGGGTCTTCGCGGTCTCTTCCAGACGGCGAGCGAGTTCGTCGGTCTTGTCGTCGGGCGGCGGCACATTATCGAACAGAACATTTCGCCATCGCTCGAACTCGCGTTTCACCCACGCCTGCGACGCCGGAGCATCTTGGGCGAGCGATGCTTGCAGGTCGTTCGTCGCGGCCGTGAGAGCGGCCAGCGTGCGTTCCCGGCGACCGTCGAACCCCGGCAGATCGAGAGCAGCGAACCCGGCGATCTGTTTCCGTTGTCGCAGTGCGAACGGCATGAGCTTCATCGGGAACGTGGCCGGGGGGTCGTTGCGGAACACCGCCTCGACGCCCACCTGAATAGACTCCTGTTCGCGAAATAGCTTCTCGAACTCCGGGCGAGTCTTTGCGAGGCGTTCGGGAATCGTGGGCAGCTTCATCGCAAGGCGAGTCAACTCCGCGACGGCGATTTCCATTGCACGATCAGCATTCGCTCCGGTGCCGTTCAAGAAATTACAGACGCTTGTGATGTGCTCGACTGCCGTGTCGCGAGCCGTGGAACTTTCACCAGCCGGCACTCGCAGAGCAGTTGCGGCGGCCTTAATCGCAGCTTGTTCCGTGCGGAAACTCGCCTGAGTTGCGGCAGGAAGCGTAGCGAAGTTCGCGGGGTTCGCGGCTGTCGCCGTGCGGAACCTCGTGCGGAGATCGTCTTGCCAGAGCGTGAGTTGTCGAGCCGCGGCTTTCGAGTCGAGCCGATCGGTTGCGAGCTTGTCAAACGTCGCGGCGACGGCATCCAGCGCGAGCGTGAGTTGTGCCATCTCGACCAGCGCTTCGACGTTCTTTCCGTCGGCGACCAACTCAGCCACGCGGCGAAACTCCTCGGCTTTCGGCAGCACGACATTCGCGAGGCGTGCGGCAGTTTCAATGCGTGCGAGCAAGACCACAGCGTTCGCGGCGAGTACCTTCTGATCGGTCGTGATCGCGGCGAACGCCTGGCTTTTTGCGTCGGCCTGGAACTTCTGCACGGCGTCGTTGAACTCGTGGATCATCTCGGCGAGGTCGGTGGCGTGTGTCGCGAGCCGCACGAATTCTTGCTGCTTCGCGGCTTCGGTTGCATTCCGCAGCGTCGCACTTTCCTGAAGCAACTTGTCGAACTTGGCGAGCAATTCCTGCTGAAGCTTCGCAAGTTCCGCGGGCGTGGTGTTCGTCACTCGCTGACTGAGCGAAGCCTGTTCCGCTGCGAATCCCGCAAGTGCCCGCGTATCGAGGCGATCCCGTGCCAGTTGCTCGTTGCGTGCGATACAGGCTTCAACTCTTTCGCCGGCCTCGACGAGATGCTTTCGTCCGCTCGCGAGCAGCATCCCGCGTTCCAGTGACGACGCAATCGCGGCTTGTCGCAGTGCTTCCTCGGCTTCTTTCAGCGAACTGTCGGCGACGGTTCGTAGTGCCGCGGCGAGCGGTCGCAACTCCAGGCACAGAGCATTTTCGCGCGCCGCATCGTGAAGCAAACCAACGGCGGTCTTGTTGCTCTCGCGGGAGTTGTTCAGTCTGAAGATCTGTTCGGGCGGCAACACTTGCTTGTCCGCGGCCTCGATGACATGATCGACCGCCGGCAGCATTTCCTCGCGAATCTCTTTCAGTGCCCGCTCCAGCGCCAGCCGCACGTACTCACGGCGGCCTTGAATCTCCTGCACTTCGCTGGGCAGAGCATCCGCGTCAATCCGCACCGTCGCCCAGCCCGATTCGGGGTACGTCGTCTCCTGCGGCTTCAATGCAACGTCATCGAGACGGCGAGAATCCAACACACGAACCCGGAACCGGAGCGTTTCGCCGAGCTTGACCTTATCGGCGAGATCGAACTCCAGCCGACCGGTTGCCTTCGCCGTGCCGGTTCCCGTGATCGGAATCGGCACCGAAACCGATGGAGCATCGGCGGCTCCGACAGCGTATTCCAGCACCGCCGAACTGATCGCGATATCGTCGGTCGCAGTGATCGCGAGAGTGAGCCGTTCGCCGGGGCGAGCCACCATCGGTCGTGGCGACAACCCGCTGACCTGCTCGAAACGCGGCGGCGTGTCCGGCTTCACTCGCACAGTCACGGCAGGGTCGTCGAGCCGAAGTTCGCGGCCGTTCTGATCGACCACCATGACCAGTTTCAACGTGCCATCTTGCTTCAGGCGAAATGTCGCGGTGCCGCTCAGTCCTTCGTCGGAAAGCGAGACGGGGCGGGTCTCGGGTGTGGTGCCCTCGGCACGGAATTCGAGCCATGCGGCTTTCGGTGCTCGCGTGAACCGCAGCCGAAACTCAGCCGTCGAATGCTGGTATCCTTCGAGCGGCGCGAACCCCTGTCGCACGGATTTCGCCGTGTTCGAGACGTACTTCGGCGGGAGGGTTTCTGTGACTGTGCCGTCGGTGAGTTCGATCGGATCAACGGCCGACACCGTGAACCAGTCGCTCGTCGCGCCGCCGGCCTCAATGCGGTAATCGAAATCGGCAGACACAACTCGCGTGAAATGAAACGCCGCGTTCCCGTCGTCGATCATGTGAAACGGTCGCTCGACAGTGCCGCCAACTTCGCGACAAAACAGCGTTGCCGTGATCGCCGATGACGCACCCGTATCGGTCTTCAAATACGCCGTGAGCGTGACGGTGCCTCCACGACGCACGACCGGGTTATTCGAAGTGACGACAATCCGATATGGCGAGGAAGCGGCCCGATGCCACGGCACAGCAACGCGACGGAGTTGATCGACGGCCCCCGGCACGAACGCACCTGCGAGCAGACACGCCCCAAGTGCGAGAGTCGCGGCGGCGGCAGCTCGAAGGTTTCCGGGCAGTTCCCTTCTCGCCTCTCGTGTCGGCTGTGCGATGGGTTCGTCACGCAGTGCCCGGAAGACGAGCCGCCATGCGAGAACGCCGACGCTTGTGAGCCAGATGGCGAGCGTCAATCCGCGAGACCAAGGGGGAAGCCGAACGATCGCGTCGAGTATCGCCACACTCGTGACGGAAAGCAGACCGATCACGATCAGCCAGCACGCACCGCGAGCGGCCCGCATCCGGCGAACTCGGGCGGTCGCGACCTGCCTGGTTTCGAGTGCCGAAGGCGAAATGCCGGACATGCACGCTCCATCGCTGAACCGACGCGGTCAGACGCCCGACCGCCGCAGACTAAACTGTAACACCGGTTGGACCCGGAGAGCAAGAATTGCAGCTTGCAGATTGATGAGTTGCCACGTTTCTCAACCTGTTTCGCCGACGCGATTGCTCCTGGTGATGCAGCGGGTACACTGTATCCCAATCCCTTCGTTATTTCCCTCTCGGAGTTTCGTGTGGCGATCAATCGCATCTCCTGCCCCGAATGCGGAGCTGGAATGAAATCAGCAACCGGGTTCAAACTCGGCAAGACGGTCGAATGCACCAAGTGCGGAGCGGAGTTCGAGGTCGAAGAACCGGCTGAAGAGGAAGTCGAGGAACCCAAGAAGGGGAAGGCCGCCCCAAGTACAGTCGCCAAGAAACCGGTGAAGGCTGTCGGAGAGGACGAGGCGGGAGAAGATGAAGAAGAGCGACCCAAAAAGAAGAAGAAAAAGAAGAAGCGCGACGAAGAGCAGGAATGGTCGTACCGAAACTCATGGATTCGTTACGCGATCCTCACGGTGCTGCTCATCGTGATGTGCGTTCTCGGGTACATGCTGTACCTGAAGCGAGAACGAGAAGCCCGATCATCGTTGGAGATCGAGGCACCGATGGGACGTGTGATGTGAAGGTCTTCGCCGCTTGCGGCGTAGCGCTTCCTCGAACGCTACGCCGCAAAGGGCAACAACTATCAGTCCTGTGGGTAGAGGGCCGTGCTGAGGTAGCGTTCGCCGAGGTCCGGCAGGATCACCACGATCACCTTGCCGGCGTTTTCGGGCCGCTTCGCAACCTTCACTGCAGCCGCTGCGGCCGCTCCGCAAGAGATGCCGCACAGCATCCCCTCTTCCTTCGCCAACCGCCGCCCCATCTCGAACGATTCGTCGTCGGTGACCGTCACCACTTCATCAATGACCGCGGTGTTCAGCACATCCGGAATGAAGCCAGCGCCGATGCCTTGAATCTTGTGCGGGCCGGGCTTCACCTGATCCTTCGGCACGCCCTGCGTGAGATGCTGCGTCAACACTGGGCTTGCGGCCGGCTCAACCGCGATGCACTTCACCGATGGCTTGCGAGCCTTCAGCACTTCGCCGCAGCCCGTGATGGTGCCGCCCGTACCAACACCGGACACCAGGATGTCGATCTGACCGTTGGTCGCACGCCAGATTTCTTCAGCGGTCGTCTTGCGGTGAATCTCGGGGTTCGCTGGGTTCTTGAACTGCTGCGGCATGAACGCCTTCGGCTCCCCACCCAGGCTCGCGACAATCTTCGTGGCTTCGGCAATCGCGCCTTTCATGCCGAGTTCACGCGGCGTCAGCACGAGCGTTGCGCCGAGTGCTTTCAATAACCGCTGGCGTTCGAGCGACATGCTATCGGGCATGGTGATCGTGAGCTTGTAGCCGCGTGCGGCGCATGTGAACGCCAGCCCGATGCCGGTGTTGCCGCTGGTCGGTTCCACGATCATTGTCTCGGGCTTGATCTTGCCGGCCTTCTCGGCTGCGTCGATCATCGCGACCCCGATGCGGTCCTTGACCGACCACAGCGGATTGAAGTTTTCGAGCTTTGCAATCACTGTCGCTTTGCAGTCCGGTCCAACGATTCGATGGAGCTTAATCAACGGCGTGTGGCCGATGCACTGCGTGATGTTGTCGTAAACGTGCCCGCGAAACGTCGTGTCGGTGGACATGGGAAATTGCCTTTCAGCAGCATTCCGGGAAAGTTACTCGACAAGGTAGTGTGAAGCCTCGAACCGGACAAGAGCCGCCGCCGCGGCTCGATTCATGGCAATTCCTGTTTGGCGACTATTACATCAACTCTTGTGCTGCGCTCGGCATCGCTGGATTTGGGAACGTAACCGTTCCAGAAACTGCTCCTGTTCCGTGAACAACGTCTCGTCGCTGAGTATTCCTACGGTTGTCGGTTCACCTTCGCGAAGATACCAAAACTCGAACTCACGCCATTGTCGCCAATCGTGTCGCAGGTACCGCAGTCCAACAAGGAGTCCGGAACAAAGCATGAGCCCGAACCCGAATGCACCAAACAAAACTCGCTCCCTGACCCCCATCAGTTGCCCGCTGGTCTCGATTGTTAACCAGAATACAAGCAGGAGGCAACCGCAGGTAAACGAACCAACAACGAGATCTGTCCGGGGGAAAAATGGTAGCTGAAAGCTCCGCCGGATTTCCTCTCCTGTGAACGTCTTCAATGGGATGCTTGTTTCGACAGTTTCCCAGCGGCCAATCGCACGGAGCCGGATAACATCTGGCAGCAGTTCGTACTCCCTGCGTCGCGTCCCCTGTGGTTCGACTGCCGAAAAAATTGCAAGGGCTTGCATCAGCATTCCAGTTGAACGGTTCGCGTCTCAGCCTCGGAGTCGACTAACCTTGGCACGCAACAGATGATCGACCAGCACGAGCGCGACCATCGCCTCGCCCATCGGCACGAACCGCGGCAACAAACACGGATCGTGTCGCCCCTTCACCAGAATGTCGGTTGGGTCGCCGGTGCGGGTCACGGTTCGTTGCGATCGCGGAATCGAACTCGTCGGCTTGATCGCGACGCGACAGACGACCGGTTCGCCCGACGAGATGCCGCCGAGCATGCCACCGTGGCGGTTCGTTTCCGTGCGGATGCGTGCGGTCGGGTGCGGCTTCCACACCGCTTCGTTGCAGTCCGGCGACAGATCCGCAGCACCCGGAGCTTCGGGTTCAGGGGCCGGTCGCTCATCAGGCACGTATACGTCGTTGTTCTCACTGCCCCGCATGTTCGCAACAGCGAACCCGGCTCCGTACTCGAATCCGAGCACAGCAGGCAACGACAACAACGCCTTCCCGAGATCGGCCTTTAGCTTGTCGAACACGGGTTCGCCAAGCCCGGGCGGAACGCCGACTGCAACCAGTTCGCAGACGCCGCCGATGGAATCGCGATCTTTCCGTACGGCGTCGATCAGCTCAATCATCGCGGCTGCACGGTCGGGCAGGGGACAGCGAATCGGCGTCGCTTCAACTTGATCGAGTGTGACCGCCGTGGGATCTGCGATCTCGGCCTTTACGTCGCCGACTTGCGTGACATAACCCAGAACGCGGATGCCTTCCCGTGCAAGGAGCTTCTTCGCCACGGCACCCGCCGCAACCCGACACACGGTTTCTCGCGCACTACTGCGACCGCCGCCGCGATAATCTCGGAAGCCGTACTTCGCGTCGAACGTGAAGTCGGCGTGACCGGGCCGATACTTGTCTTTGATGTCGCCGTAGTCGCCGCTGCGTTGGTCACTGTTGCGGAATAAGATGCCGATGGGGGTGCCGTCGGTTTTGCCCTCGAAGACGCCAGACCAGATCTCCGGAGTGTCGGCTTCGTCTCGCTGGGTAGTGAGTTTGCTCTGCCCAGGTTTGCGCCGAGCGAGATCGGGAAGCAAATCCGCGAGGGACAGTTCAAGTCCCGCGGGGCATCCGTCGATAATACAAAGATACCCAGGGCCGTGGCTGACGCCTGCCGTGGTGACCCGAAACAGCTTACCGAACGTGTTACCTGCCATGCGGCTGATTATAGGCCGTGTCGCTGGGTTCCGGGAGGTTCCCGATGAGGCTCCTTTTCGCGATTGTGCTCGTTTCAGGGTCCGTGGCCTTCGCCCAGCCACCGAAAGAAGGCGAATTGCCGAAGGACGTGCCGCCCCGTTTCGGCATCCAATACAAGGTCAAGGCGTATCCCCAGGACAGCGCCAAGAAAGCGCTCAACTCGACAATCGAGGCCATCGAAAAGGGCGACACCCCGTACATCGTGGCTCACTTGCTCGATCCGGGCTTCGTGGAACTGCGTGTGGCTGACCGGTCGAAGCAGTACGAGGCAGCGGTCGAGATCGAGCTTTCTCGATTGCGGGATCTTCAGATTCGCAACCCAGACAAATACGCACCCGAGACCCGCTTGCCCGTGGATCGCGTGAAGTTCAGGGCGCTCATTATCGAACGCAGTCGGGAACGAGCCTTCCGCCAGATCGTCCAGGATATGGAAGCCAAACTGATCGATGACCCGCAGGCGTTGAAAGACCTGAAGAAGTTACTTCGCGATGGGATGCCCACCGACACGGAAACCGGGGCGAAGTTGACGCACATGGATGTGAAAGATCGTGCGTTGTACTTCCGCAAGATCGACGATCGCTGGTTCCTCGAAAACCGCCATGAAGACATTCCTGCTCCGGTTGTTCCGCCGCCGAAAAAAGAGGGAATGTAGGCAAACGCAGACAAAATAATTAGCCGCACGATAAAAACGATAAAGACACGATTCAGACAGAAAACAGAGTTAAGCTCAGGCTTCTGCTTTGATCCTGCTTTGATCGTGTTGTTTATCGTGCGGCTAATTTCTTTGTTTTTGGGTTGCTCCATGATTGACCTTCGCAGCGACACCGTGACGAAGCCCACCCCCGGAATGCTCGCGGCCATGTCCGCCGCGGCCGTCGGCGACGATGTCTTCGGCGAAGACCCCACCATCAACGAACTCGAACGCCGCACAGCCGCGATGTTCGGCCACGAAGCGGGTTTGTTCGTACCCAGCGGCACCATGTCGAATCAGATTGCGGTGCGCATCCACTGCCGACCGCAAGACGAAATCCTCCTCGAAACGACGAGCCACATCTACCTGTGGGAAGCAGGCGGCGCGGCGGCTCTCAGCGGCGTGACGTGCCGAACCATCGACGGGCAGTTCGGCTTGCTGAACGAAAGCGATTTCGCCGGGAAGATCCGCCCCAACGACATGCACGCTGTTCGCACCAGGCTGGTGTCGCTGGAGAACACGCACAATCGCGGCGGCGGCACGGTCTACTCGCCGGAAGCCATCAACGGCATCTCGAAGTGGGCACGTTCCAACGGATTGGCAACGCATCTCGATGGTGCCCGCATCTGGAACGCGATGGTGGTGACTGGTGTTCCCGCGAAGATCTGGGGCCAGATGTTTGACACCGTGAGCGTCTGTTTCAGCAAGGGACTTGGAACGCCTGTCGGGTCGGCGCTACTCGGGCCGAAGGATCTGATCGCACACGCCCGACGCATCCGGAAACTGTTTGGCGGTGCGATGCGGCAAGCGGGCTTCCTCGCGGGTGCGTGCCTGTATGCACTCGATCACAACATCGACCGCCTCGCAGAAGATCATGCGAACGCGAAGCTCGTCGCCGAGGCTGTAGGAGAAGTCCCCGGCTTGACGCTGACGCCGGCGAAGGTGGAAACGAATCTCGTGTGGTTCGAGGTTGGCGGGAAGTTGGGCACTGCGAAAGATGTGGCGAATCGGTTGAAGGCGGATGGCGTGTTGGTCGCGGCGCTGGGCGAAAAAGTGATCCGAGCCGTGACACATCTCGACGTTACACGCGAGCAGTGCGTGAAGGCAGCGGCCGCCATCCGAAAGCTCGCGGGCTGACGGACAACCCAGCCGTGGCTTGCCTCGCTCTCGCTCCAGCGTCACGACGACCCACGCCGGGCGAACCTCTCCGGCCTTGCACGTCTCATTTCTGTCAGACACACATCCCTGACGCCATGAGCATCCGATGCAAGCACGCACCCAGATCGCGAACGCGACGGAAACAGTCACGCTGTTCACCCCCGTGGCACCCGTGCCCGGAGCGGTGACTGCCGAACGGCAGCGAGTCCAGGAACTCGCCGCACGGCTGGGCCTGAGTCGTCCGCAGCTCTCGGCGTTGGAGGCGGTCATGACCTGGGCCGTCTTGCTCCGGCCGTCCACCAATGCGCGCGATCGCGAACACCTCCGAACTTACCTCGACATCATGGGCTACCTGCCCAGCGATCGGAAGGTCGTCGCCAGCGCCGAACGCAGCCGCGACGCCATCAATGAGGCGCTGCCACAACTGCTGTATGAGATCGCTCACTGCCCGTTCAACCCCGAGACGTTCCCCGATGCCGGCGACGCCGAGGCGTATCAGGAGTTCACGGGCGTCACTCGCTCGCAACTCGACCTGTTGAAGTCCATCCTTCGCCATCAACTCGCGCTCGACGGGGCAGACTTACGCGACCTCGCCGCACAGTTCCCGTTCCCGGTCACGAGCCTCAACTTCTTCGGCCGGTTTGTGGCTGGCGGCTGCGACGACCCACGCAAGGCGGTCCGCTACCTTCGCCTCTGCACGCCGTTCTTCGTTCGCATCCGCACGCTGTTGGAAGGCTTGTCCAACGACCGTTTCCGGTTCTTGGTCATTCAGGGCATCGGCGCCGCGAAGGACTACGTGGAGATGGAAAAGGAGGAGCCTGCGCCGGCTGGCGCTCCGAATCAGCCCGCCCAGCCCGCGACGCAAGCTCTCGACAAGGAGGCTGCGGATTTACTGCACGCGACGATTAACTCCGCTCACGATTTCGTGATTGACCACGACCCGGCGATCCCAAGGCCGTTCGCGTGCATCAAGGTGCCGGACCTGCCGACCTTCGCCACCGACCACATCGAGAAGAAGGAGCAAGCACAGCTCGCGGCTGAGTTCATTGATTGGTTCCTGATCGGAAATCGCGATGGGGAATTGTTGCGCCGCAAGGCACTGAGCGTCGAGGCCGAACGCGACTACCGCAAGACGAAACGCGAACTGCGGCTGTCGAGGGCCAAGCGAAAGAAGCACTTGCTGGATTCCCCGGATCAGGACAACAAGAAGACGATGTCGGTTTGGGAGCGTGAAGACACGAAGCTGGCGAAGTCGATCGAGGACTGCGAAAAGAAGATCAAGCAAGCCGACCAGGACCGGGCGAAGCGAAAGACGATTCTGCGGCAACTCGACGACGCCGAGGCCGGGCGAGCGCGTGTCCGCAAGTTCCGCGACGAGATCGCCAAGGCTCGTCGCGCCGGAAAGCAGCTCGTCTTCAGCCTGCTCTCTGGTTCCGATGGTGCGGTGTTCTGTCAGTACCTCGACCGTGCTTTCTCCACTGGTCCCGCACGCGGGCGTCAGGGCGTGAAACTGCTGCGGTCGGCGTCGTTCTTGCTGTCGCCGATCGCGGCCAAGCACGTTCGCGACCATCGGGTGCAGGGGTTTGGCAGCGTCGCCGAGCAACAACTGCGGGACTTCCCTGTTGTGCCGTCGCAGATGGGTCCAACCCTCCGATTCATTCTGGAACGAATCCTTCCCGAGAAGATCGACCCGAAGATCGGCATGCTCATCGACGCCCTGCGGACGCGGGTTCGCATCGCCGGCGCGTCGGATCGCAAGCACTTCACGTACCTCGTCCGTGTGTGGTGCGGGCGTAAGGAGCCGAAGCCTCACGACTACCTGTGCTATGCGTTCGAGCACGCTGCGTACCTCAGCGAGCCAGACCTGCAAGCCATCCTGCTCGTGCTTCGGGAACTCGGTTTCTCCGATGTCCCTGAGCGGTGTCGGGAGCTTTCTGCTGAGCGCTTCAACCACGCGCCGGCGATCCTCAATCAGTTCCGCGTTTACGCTGGGTCGTACCGTCCGAACAAGCTCGGGGCGTTGCCGGTCGTGTTCAAGGACATTGCCACCCTCGACGACTACCGAACGCTTCACCTCGATGCCTTCGGCATGTCCGCGGAGGTTGCGGAGTTGGAGCGGCATCTGCTCGACCGTGGCATCGTGTGCATCGTGGACACGACGAGCTTTCACCCTGAACTTGGGGCGGTCGTCGCGGAAGAGAAGATCAAGGAGGACGTCGAGAAGACCCGCGAAGTGTGGGGAGACTACGTTCGACCGCACGAGCGGCTTGTGCGGTCGTTCGCTCGGCGATTGATGGAGGGCACTGCCGGGGAACGGCTGCGCGATTACTCGCTCGTGTGCGTCAACAAGCCTGACAAGATGGACAAGATTTGGGAGCGGCTGATCCGCAAGTTCCTCGGCATCGACCTCAACCTGACCCCCGACCTCGGGTTGATTAACAAGGTGCTCTCCGACCTGACGCTGCACGACGAGAACGTGATGCTCGTTGTGGACGCCGACTCGGTGAAGGACCTGGAGCAGTACCGGCAGTTTGTCGGCCTTCTGGAGCGATACCGCATCAAGGTGATCCTGCGAATGCGTGAGCCGCTTCCGGGGTTGCCGCAGGTGCTCATTCAGCCGTTCACCGACGACGAAATCCCCGATCGGTTACTGGCGGAGGAGCCAGCGCTGCGCCGCAAACTCGGCCTGGAAGAGCCGATCGAGCGCGAGATTTTCGCGTTCGCCGCGGCACTCGTGAAACGCACTCGCCGCCCGGAGCAGGACAACCTGAACCTCGTGCTGCACACCCTGAACGGAGCCGCACAGCACGCCCGCATGGAGGGCTTCCGTGGACTCACTGAACAGGATGTTGCCGCTGCGGCGCCGTCCATCTTCCACTTGCCCGACGGCGAACAGATCCGTCACCGCAAGACGGCCGTGGACAAGTTTCTCGTTCACGCTCCGTTCGAGGTGCTGGGTCAGGAGCAAGCAATCCGCACAGTTGGGGCACGCATGAAGAGCCACATCCTCGGCGTGCGAGACGTGGATCGGCCACTCGCGTTGTTGCTTCCTGGCCCCACGGGTGTCGGCAAGACCGAGTTGATGATGAAGTTCGCGCTGGCGATGAATATGCCGTTCTTCCACGTTGAGGGGGCACAGTTTTCGGAGTCGCACACGGTCGCCAGACTGATTGGTTCGCCGAGTGGCTATGTCGGTCCGGACAAGGGCATTCTGTATGTGTTCGCGGAGGAGAATGCTTCGGCGATTGTGTTCTTCGACGAGATCGAGAAGATGCACCCAGACGTGTACACGGCGCTGATGAACTACTTCGACGCTGGCATCCTCACTGCGGGCAACGGCGAAACCGTGCGGCGGCCTGGGCACGTCATCGTCGGCGCTGCGAACGCTGGTGCGGACCGACTGCACCGGCACATGAGCGAGCGTGAGGTGAAGGACATCCTCGCGGAAGCGTTCACCGACCGCTACGGCAACAAGCGGCCGGAGTTGGTGCGGCGATTCGAGGCGATCCCGATGCTCGCTCTCGCGAGGGAGCATTTCGTGGAAGTGCTCCGCTCGGGTCTTCAGACGCTTGGCAAACGATTCGGATTCATCAACGCGAACCTGCGACTCGTCGGAGTGGACGACAGCGCCGTCGATCTGCTCTACAAGGCATCGCGGGAAGTGTGTGCTTACAGCGAGGGGGAATGGCGTGGGCGTGGGATCGGTTTCGGGTCCGAGCCAGGAGTGTGTGTCTTGACGGCAGCGGAACTCGCGAAGGACACGGAATTGTTCTTCGACATGCGGCACGTCAGTCGGGCGTTCGAGCAACTGGCTGGCGAATCCGTTCGTCAGTTCACGGAGGAGCAGTACGACCGTGGCTGGCACCGCCGACGGAAGCAACCACGGCGGGTGAAGATTGTCGGCGACTCGACCCGCGGCCGGATTCTGTTGGAAGATGTGGTGCTTTGTTGAAACCCTGGGAAGGCTTGGGCCGCCCTCTGTGGTGGCCCAAGCTGAACTCATTTCTAGCCGATGCAGTCTTGAGGTCACTTCTTCGGCAACAGTGCCTTCATCTGCTTCACGACGTCGGCGTGCATCGGGTCTTCCGCGAGGTTCTTCAACTCGCCCGGATCCTTCTCGTAGTCGTAAAGCTGCACGCCCTTCTTGCCGCCGTCCCACTCCGTGTAGCGGTAACGCTCGTTCCGCACCGAAGCACCCAGGAACCACGGATTCTTCCCAATCGGCTCGCCCGTTGCGGTCGGCGTGCCACGACTCACCTGCGTGATCGCCGGCAGATCCCACTTCGCACTCGGATCGTCCAGCAATGGCTTCAGGCTTGTGCCGTCGTTCTTGGGAGCAGGCAGGCCCGCCAGCTCCGCGAGCGTGGCGTGCAGATCGACCAGTTCCACCGTGCGCGAAGACGCCTTGCCGTTGCCCTTCGAGCGTGGGTCGTAGATCACCAACGGCACACGACACGAGTTCTCGAACAGGCTCATCTTCTGCCACAGACCATGTTCGCCGAGGTGGTACCCGTGATCGCTGATGAACACCACGATCGTCTTGTCGGCGAGTTTCAACTGCTCCAGTGCGTCGAGCACGATTCCAACCTGCGCGTCCATGAACGTGGTTGAAGCGTAATACGCCTGCAACGCCTGCTGACGCTGGGCGTCTGTCATCTTTTCTTGCTCGGCCTTCGCGCTGCCAAACGCAGGAGCCGGAGCGCTCTCGCGATGCTTCGGCGGCACATCCGCGAGCTTCAATTTGTCGGCCGGATACATCTCGAAATACTTCTTCGGCGACACATACGGCGTGTGCGGTCGGAAGAAGCCGCACGCCAAGAAGAACGGCTTATCCTTGTTCGCTTCGAGTTGCTTCACGACCTCGGCCGCGATCTTGCCATCCGTTTGCTCGGCGTCGGTGCCTTCAGCCGCGAGCCAACTCAGTGTGCCGCCGTAGCGTCCGGAGCCTTTGCCATTCGGCGTCAGCGTGAAGATCAGATCCTTCTCCTCGTCGTCCTTGTCGCGGCCCCTGGGGTTCACGACGAGTTGCCAGCTTGGTTTGTCGTCGAGGCCATCAGTGCCAATCTGACCGGGCACGCCGTAGTGATAGAGCTTGCCGACGCGAGCGACGAAGTAACCGCCCTTCTGGAATGTCTGGCCGACGCTCTGGGCATCGGGGATGTTCTTGCGGAACTGCGTGGCGTTCTCGTAGACCTTCGTGGTGTCTGGTCGAAGGCCGGTCAGGAACGATGCACGGCTCGGATTGCACAGCGGGAACTGGCAATACGCACGATCGAATCGCACGCCCTTCGCGGCGAGTTTGTCGATGTTCGGCGACTTGCTGACGGGACTGCCGTAGCAACTAAGGGTGTTGTTTGTGAGGTCGTCGGAGACGATGAACAGCACGTTCATCTTCTCCGCGGCGAACGAGGGAGAAAGCGAGGCGAGGAGAACACAAACCGCAATGGAGAACGTGCGGGACATGGTTCACTCCGGGTGCGAATGCGAAAGACCAGGGGTGTAAACCCCTGGAACCGTGAGCGGTTCCGTCACTTTGCGGGGAGAACCCACACGTTCCGATACACGACCGGGTCGCCGTGGTTCTGGAACTGGAACGGACCAGCTTCCGCCTTCTCAGGCTGACCACCTGGACATTCCTTCGGGAACTCGATGTTGTCGTGAATCTTCACGCCGTTGTGGTAGATCGTCGCGCGGCCATTCTTCGCCTTCTTGCCGTCTTCGCCGAACTGTGCTGGCGCGAACTCGATGTCGTAGGTCTGCCACGACATCGGCGGGTAGCACATATTCACCGAGGGCTTGTGCTGCGTGTAGATGCCGCCGCATTCGTTGTTCTCGCCGTTGAGCCCGAAGCTATCGAGAACCTGGCACTCGTAGCGATCTTGCAGATACACGCCGCTATTGCCGCGCTGCTGGCCCGTGCTGTTCGGCATCCACGGCAGACGGAACTCGATGTGAGCCGTGAAGCCCTGGAACTTCTGCTTGCTCTTCACGCCCACGCCGAGGAACTTGCCGTCCGACAGTTCCACGATCTTGCCGCCGTCCCAGTTCTTCTCGTCGCCCTCCTTGCCGAACAACACGACCGCACCTTCCGGCGGTGCCTTTCCGATCGTCTCGGATTTGCGCTCCACCTTCGTCATGGCAGACTCCTTTCCGTCACTCTTGAGGCTGAGCGTTTTACCCGCGATGCTGCCGGTCAGGTCTTTCCCGACGATCGTTGCGCCGCCGTCGTCGTTACGCTTTGCGGTGGCCTTGGTCGTGGCCTTGCCGTCCCAACCGTCGCCGGGCAAACCACCCTGGAAGATCTTCAGATCGAACTCGCCCAACCCCTTCGCGACCACTTGCACGCCAACCTTGTACTCGGGGTTCCCCGCGTATTCGCCCTGAATGGCGAAGTCCGGGTCTTTGGCGACGTCCTTCGGTTCATTGAGGGCGATGCGTTCCTTTTTCTTCGGCGGTTCCTTTTTCTCGACTTTTTTGTCTTCGGCGAAGCCGGCACCAACCACGAGACAGGCGACGAATGCGCCAGCAAGCAACGAACGGAACATGGTGATTCCTGGAGGGAAAGGGTTCGGTGGGCACCGCACGGGCGGCACGCCTATTGTGAACCGGCGAACGCGCCGGTCAATGGGGTAGGGATGTGTTTCGCCGCTTGCGGCGTTGGAGGCACGGCTGCAAGCGGCGAGAAAATCCACGATCACTTGTTGAAGTGGCCCGTGAACTGGCCGGGTTTCTCGACGAGCGGCCCATACATCTCAGGTCGTCGCCAGTTCACGCGGTCAATCTCGTACTCACCATGACAAACCACTACTCGCTTCTGACGTGCCGCAGCCGGATCGACTTCGATGGTGAAAATCTCTTCCGCGTCCTCGCGGGCGAAGTGCAGCACATTCCCGAAGTAATCCGCTGCGGAACTCAGACCGATGTAGTGGAAGCCGGTCTCGTCGCCGACGCGGTTCACGGCGAGGTGATAGATGTGGTTCTCCCACGCTCGTGCCGCCGACACCAATTCCGCCATCTTGCGAGCGTTCGTGGCCCAGTTCGTCGGCAACACCACGAGATCCGTACCGAGCAGCGTCAGAATTCGCGCCGTCTCCGGGAAGCTGCCGTCGAAGCAGATTCCCATGCCGAGCTTCAACCCGCCGAGATCGTGTACCGCATACGGTCGGTCGCCCGGATCGGTGAAGCGATCCGCACCCAGACACGGCAGATGAAGTTTGCGATAACTCGCGACGAACCCCGACGGCCCCACGAGCGCGACTGCGTTGAACAACTTCCCGTCGGCGGTCGATTCGAGAAGCCCGTACACGGCCCACACACCGCGACGGGCACACTCTTTCGCGACAGCATCGGTACTCGGTCCAGGCAATGATTCCGCTGAGACCATTGCGTGGGCACGGTTCTCGAAGCCGTAGCCTGTGAGGATGCACTCCGGGAAGATGACGAGCTTTGCGCCGCGGTCGGCCGCTTCGTTCAGCTTGCGGATGATCGCGGCGAGGTTCTCGGCTTTGTTGGCGAGGGTGCAGTCCATCTGCACTCCCGCGACGGTCCATTTCTCGGACATGGCACAACTCCATTCACTTCGCGGGGGCAGCTTTCTCGGCTTCATCAATCAGGCGGATGTAGAGTTCGGCTGTCCCGTTCCGATACTCGAGCAATCCCCATTCTTTCACGGCCGGCAATCGCGTTTGCAGGAATCGCTTGCGTGCAGCGACCATGTCGCCTTCGTACAGGAAAAGCAATCCACGGCGGAAGTAGAAATCGGCATCCTGATTGCGGCGATTCGCGAGGTCGTTTCGCAGTTGCAAGTAGCCGAGGCCGCGTTCTTCTCCCCCAAGTGCCGCACCCGGCCCACGAATCCGAGCAAGCAGGTCGAATGGTGTCGGCGCAAGCAATCCGGTCAGCGGGGCGAATTCCGCCCACATTGAGAGCTTGTCGCCAAGCCCGAGGTAGAACTTCGTGTCGAACTGATCTCGGGTTGCTTTGAGTGGATCTTTCCCGATTACCGGTCCGTCGAGTTCTTCCAGCACACGGCCAGCATCAGCGTAGTTCCCCTCCAGAAGCAGCTTCTGGTACACGAGCAACTGGAAAAGCGTTCGGTAATTCGGATCGGCGAGCCGCTGTTGGATTCCCGAGTTCGTTTGAAGAACCTCCAGGTCCGCAGCCGCATCTTCGAGCGCGCCGATGGCCAGTTCCAGAGAGACCCGCAGCAGAAGGAAATCCAGCAGAGCTGGGCCGAACTCTTTCTCCTTTTCACTCAGGTCAGGCGACTTCAGAAGCCGGAGAGCTTCGCCCGTGAGGTTGTTCTGGAGAGCCATTTGAATCTGCCCAGGCAATGGTGGCTTCTGTGCGGCACGACGCGATTCGTAGGCATTGTTCGCCTGTGCGAGATCCGTCTCGAAGACCTTCTGAAAACCCTTGAGGTGCGTGACGATCCGGTCTGCCGCCTCGGTGCTACCTGAATCAACCTTCGCGTACTCCTGAGCTTTCAGAACCACCTCACGAGCGAGATCGAGCGGAAGAAGAAACGGGCCGCGGGCTCCTTGGCCGCTCTGTATCACGAGAATGGTAGGCTTGCGAGCAATCCGGTTCCCCTCCACAACGAGAGAGATTGTTGCCCCAAAGCGGGTGAGAAGTCCGAGCGCCGGAACATTTACCGGGATACCCGTGATCCCCACGATGGCACCGTTCTGGTTTTGCTGCGGACCGAGATACAGCGCCGCCAAGTTCATGGCGACGTTGGAAGGAATCGCCGCGTACACTCCGGGTTTGTATTCCTCTGGCGGCGGCATTCGCTCCAGACACTGCCGCAAGGCCGTGATCTGAGCGATCGTTCGTTCGTCATCGGGGATCGACAGTTCGCGGGCGTCGAGCGCTCGGAACAGTGCGAAATATCCGTCTGGGTGCTGTGGGTCGGCAGCGATCGCTCGTCGAGCCGCTCGGAGCGCGAGGAACGCGCTCGCTCGCAGATCGGTGTTTGCCGGCGGCAGCGGAATCACTTGCGAAATCACACCGGCAGTGCCAACTACACGCTCGGTGATTGCCGCGAGCACACGAACCGCGATCACTCGCTGCTGTTGAAGTTCTTCGCCGATCTTGCGGTAGGCGTGCCAGATCAGCGACTCGTCAGCGGACGGCGGAGGCAATCCCGGCGACCGAATGAACGCATCTTCCCAGCCGCCCTGCGGGCGAATTTGTTGAACCGCTCCCGCAGGCAGTTGTTCCCCGCCCGGAGCAAACGCCAACACTGACGGACGCAACCGCAACGCCGCGAACGTCGGTTTCTCACTTCCGGGTTTGGGTCGCCAGCCGCTAATTGCTGTCCGCCCGTCGATGTACCACGGCGACCACTGATCTGGGTTGAGCCAATGCAAGACCGCAGCGATCGAAGTATAACCCCGAACCTCCCAGTCGAGTGGTCCACCTGGAGGCCGGATGTAGGTGGAGTCGCCGGGAGAGACGTTCAGAACGACGTATTCGGAACCTGTGCTCAAGAGCGTTTCGAGAGCGGCGTTGTTCAGTGCTCTCGTCTCCTGGGTGCTTCGTGGTTCGGCCGGCAGGATGAGTTGCAGTCCCCTGCGGACAGTCATGTAACCCGGCAACTCGGGACGGTGATGGTTGTATCGCGTGTTCGCGTACACCTTTTCATCCGGAGCGAACCACGCACAATAGTTCGCGAAATCGAGGAGCGTGATGAACCCGTGCGAATCGGCGGGAAGCTGTCCGCTCTTCCGCATCGCCTGTAACTGCTCGGCACCCTTCACCATCCCAGCGTCCGGTTCGATGCCCCACGCGACACGCCGAACAAACGCCGGGTTACTATTCGGCGGATGGATCCAGCCGGGCCACGCCACCACACACGCACCGAGGACGGCAATCAACGAGACAACGCGCCCGAGCGACGAGCCAAGCAGCAAGATCTGTGTTTTCGGCTCGCTCCTCGATTTCAAACTGATGCGCGACGAGATGGCGTTCAGTTGCGATGCGATGATCGGGACGGCCACCATCGCCAGGAACGGAATGGCTTGAATGGTTCCGAGAGTCAGCACCGCGAACCCTACCCAGAGAGCGATGAGCGAGATTCGGATTCGCGCTCCCGCCAGTCCAAGGGCAGCGCCACCGCCAACGAACAGCAGCGCGAACGCGAGGCCATTCTGGTTGTACCCGAGATGCGGCTTGTCCGTGTAATCCGAGTCGAGCGGCGTCAGTAGCAACTGCTTGAAGCGGATATCGTCGGCGACATCCTTTGCCCCAACCAGCTCGAACGGCAGTTCCCACACTCGCACATGGTGCGGGTTCAACATGCAGACCACGACCCCGATGCCGAGCGCTCGCGTCAGAGTCTTCACGTCCGGGAGCGCTCCCAGCGTTTCTGCCTCCGGGGGCGAAGTCGATTGTGTCTCGACATTCCGCATCGAGCGCTGGATGAGTTCACCGATCAGCACGAGTGCCAGAGCCATCGGACCGAGGAAGAACCATTCATCCGTGTTCGACCACACCCAGAACGTGACGCCAATCGCGATCGGGAATCGCCACGACCCTGCCTGGTGCGGCAGACGGAACAGCAGGAACAGCGTGACAGCGAGCAGTAGCATCGAACCGACAACGGGTCGCATGTGCGCGTATGGAGCCGTCGCAACAATGCCGACGACCGCAATCATGGCCCACGGCCACAGCGAGTAACCCGGTCGTCGGATGCCGATGAGCAGGCCGAATGCTGCGGCCACGGCAATCGCTTTGAGAACGCCGAGCGTCGAGCCGTTGCCCGAGTAAAGCAGGTAAGTTCCGACATCGAACAGGAGGCTGTGATTGACCCACGCACGATCGGCGGCCGCGAAGCTGAACGGATCGCTGCCGGGGGTGTATGTGCCCGCGAGGAGTCGTTGACCAGCCGCGAGATGCAGGTAGATGTCGGAGTTTCGCGCGACGAATGAGGCAACGAGGAAGGCGAGCACGACGGCGGCCACAGCGAGGACGAAGTCGGCTCCAGAAAACCACACAGGCCAGGTGGCGGTCTTCGCTGCCTCCACGGGAGGAACCGGGGGCACGCCTTCCGGCGGGGGTTGCGTTGGGCTGCTGGCTTCAGGGTTGTCGTTGGGGGTGGGTTGCACGGCCTGATTCGGTTCCGGCGGTGGCGGCGGTGGCGGAGGAGCAGACAGCTTCACGACAACCTCGGAATGTCGGACATGAGCGCGAGATGGAGACACGCTAGGTGTCATGGGATGTACGGTCAAGCACGGAGGGGAGTTCGGTCGGCGATTTCGCCGCAAGCGGCGAATACCAAGACGCTATTCGCCGCTGCGGTCGAGGGATCGTTCGAGTTGCAGGATGGTGTCGTGGAGGTGTTCGAGTGCCGGGTTGATGTCGAGCGCCGTGCGGAAAGCGCGAATGGCACCGCGTGGCTTGCCGAGTTTCATGAGGCACTGACCAAGCCCAGCGGCGGCCCCGAAATGGAAGGGATTCAGACGCAGCACAGCTTCACAATCATCGACCGCGCGTGCAAGCTCGCCGCGTTTGAAGAACCAGATCGCCCGCTGATTGTAGGCTTCCGCGAAGGTCGGTGCTTGCCGAATCAGTTCGTCGAGTTCCGCCCGGGCTTTGGTCGCGTCAGGATTGCGAGTCGCTTCACGCAATCGCCAGTTCTGATCGGCAGTGCCAGCACGGAACCACAATTCCCAAAGAGCGTCGGCCGCGAACTTCTGCACCAGAAAATCGTGATCGGCCAACGACGCCGCAACGATCGGGTTCGAGTCCATTGTGCCGAGGAGCCCGAGCGCCAGAGCCGCGGCCCGACGAGTCTTCACATCTGGCGACAGTAGCATTCGCTGAAGCGTGCCCTCCGTGTATCGCTTGCGAACGCCGTTGCGAAAGTCACGCATGGCGTCGTGGACACCCGCGGCCCAAAGGTCTTCGTCGTCGCCCGGTTGCAACTCGGGCACCCGATCGAACATCTCCACTAATAATGAGGCTGACACGGCCGAACTCCCCGAACGGCGGTCAAGACGACTACCCACAATGTAGTTTACGCACCCCGGCACGGACAACAGTAACAGCGTTTCAATCGGAATCACAGATACTTGATGCACAACGCTCCCGCGACCACGAGCAACGCTCCAAGAAGCCGACCCGAAGTAACGGGTTGTTCGGCGAGTCCCATGAGGGCGTAATGGTCGAGAATCAGCGAGCAGAGGAGCTGACCGCCGATAATCAGTGAGATGAACAGCGCCGCGCCGAGTTCGCGAGTGAGTGCCGCACCAGCCAGCACGATGAGCGCTCCCAGTGGTCCGCCGATCCAGTTCCACCACGGGGTTTCTCGTAACGTCTCCATGCTGGGCATCGGAGGTCGGATGAGGATCATCACTGCGGTTGCCGTCGAGATTGTGCCGAGGATGGAGAAGTACATCGCCCACAGCGCGAACTGTGGGTGATCGCCGAGATTCTGGCGGAACTTCCCATTCGCAGACGCCTGAATCGCAATGCACGCACCGGCTCCCAAAGCCAGCAGCGCGAAAACTGAGGTGTGCATCCTTTGAATTGTAGAGACGATGGCTTCGACGGTGCCGCAGGGAAGCCGGGGAAGACAGAAGAAAATCGGCCCCATCTGCCGGAGTGCTGCCGGCCCTACGACCAGCCGGAGCCCTGGAGGAGTTTTGGAAGGGCTCGAGCAGTTTCGGAAATGGTCTAGCGGTCTGTCGCCTGGGAGCGTGGACCGCCACAGAGGGCGGCCCGCGAACCTGTTAGCCTTCAGCGTTAATCGTGTCGATCAACTGACGCAATCGGCCAATCGCGTGACGGTCGAACCGGAACTTCAATCGTGGCAACTTCGCCAATTCAGGCTCGTTCGACTCTTCCGGCAGCGCATCCACCTGCTCGAACTTCCCACCCGCGAGGATGTCGCCGAAACCCCAACGGATTCGCTCCAACAGGTGATCGTTCAGCCGCGTGCGAAGTCGAAGCACCAGATCGCCACGAACATACCTCATGCTGTGATACACGCGATAGAATCCGGTCACTTCCTTCACGGCCTCCTCGACCGAATCCGTCACTTTGTACAGGCTTGTGTCATGTGGCGAAATGTACCCGCGTGCCAGGAGCGCATCCTCCACGAAACGCTGCCAGAGCTTCCAGTAGTCGCCGCCGGGTTCGTCAACCATTACGATCGGGAAGATGTGTGACTTGCCCGTTTGCACCAGCGTGAGCGCCTCGAAGCCCTCGTCGTGCGTGCCGAAGCCGCCGGGGAACAGCACGACCGCATCCGATTCCTTGATGAACATCAGCTTGCGAGTGAAGAAGTACCGTAGCGTCACGAGCTTCGGGTCGCCATGCACCACGGAGTTTGCCGACTGCTCGAACGGCAACAGAATGTTCAGCCCGAAGCTGTGATCGCGCCCCGCTCCACGGTGGCCGGCTTCCATGATACCGCTGCCCGCGCCGGTGATCGCCATCCAGCCGGCGTCAACGATCTTCTTGCCGAACTGCTCGGCGGCAGCGAACGCGGGATGATCGGGCTTCGTGCGTGCGGAACCGAACACGACCGCCTTGCGAGTGCCCCGATACGCTGCGAACACCTTGAAGCAATATCGCAGTTCTCTCAACGCCGTGGCCATCAGCTTCACGTCGCCGCGGCTGGCGTGATCGCGAAGGAGTTTGTCAGCCGTTTCCCTGATTTGGTTGGCGTACTCTTGGGCAGAGGGCGGGGCGTAGGGAACTCGGCCACTGGTGACTTCGGGCGGTTCGGGATCAACAATGGCGTCGAACGGCGTGCGGGGGAGAGGGTCCATTGTCGTGATGCTAAACGATGGGCGAGGTAATGAAAGACGGACACAACCCCATTCTACGCGGGCTGCGTCCGTCAGGTGTCTTGGCGGCGTGTGTTACTTGGCGTCGGCGGTGATCGTGACTGGAATCTCGGGTACAGGAGCCGCCTTGCGGGCAGCGTTCACGAGCGGTTGTGGATAGAAGCCGAAGAACAGCGTCGCACCGGCGAGTACCATTGCACCGATCAGTGTCGGGGCGGCACGCGAACTCTGAATCGGCTTCAGGGCTGTTCGCAGATACATCACGCCTATCACGCGGAGGTAGTAGTACGCTCCGATGGCAGCGTTTACCGCCGCGACAACCGCCAGCAACCGGTACAGATTCCGCATGGTGGCAGTGTCGGCGGGCGCGGTGAACGCTCCCATGAACAGCATCAACTTCCCGGCGAAGCCAGCCGTCAGCGGCAACCCGATCAGGCTGAACAGAAATATCGCCATTGTGCCGGCCGAGATCGGATGCGTTTGACCAATCCCCGCAAGGTCGTCAATCGAATCGACCTGGCGTTCGGGGGTGCTCAGATACAGGATTACCGCGAACGCACCGAACGTCATGAGTCCGTAAGCCACGATGTACACGAACAGAGCGTCGATGCCGCCAACGGATGGCCCAATCACCTTGGTCGCTCCGTCGCTGCGTGTCATGACTCCGGTTGCGTCGGGTATCGAGCAAGCCACCACGATACCGATGAGCATGTAGCCGCCGTGTGCGACGCTGGAATACGCCAGCATTCGGCGAATGTTGTCTTGCAGCAGCGCGAGGACGTTTCCGAGCGTGATCGTCAGGATGGCGAGAATCCACAACAGCAGCGGAAGTTGCGTGTTCGCGTCGAACGGAATGTGTCGCGTGTCGCCGCCCACCAACCCCAGCACGCGAGCGAGCGCCACGAACCCCGCGAGCTTCGGCAGTACGGCGAGCATCGCCACCACGCCACCTGGGCCGCCTTCGTACACATCGGGTGCGTAGAAGTGAAACGGCACTGCCGTGATCTTGAAGCCGATGCCACCGATGAACAGCACGATGCCAACCAACGCCATCGGCGAGAGCGTTTCGGAATTCGCCTTCGTGAGCGTGTCGGTGATGACCGCGAGGTTCGTGCTGCCGGTTAAGCCGTAGAGGTAGCTGAAACCGAAGAGCATCACGGCCGACGACATCACACTCAGCAGGAAGTATTTGCCGGCCGCTTCCTGGTTCAACTTCGTGCGAACGGGCAGGTACAGCAGGATGTACGTCGGGATGCTGATGAGTTCGAGCGCGAGGAAGAGCGTGATGAGGTCATTCGCGCGACCGACCAGCGACGCCCCCGCGACTGCGACGAGGAGACAGCCGTAATACTCGGCGGCGGTTGAACGGCTCACTTCGGGCCACGAGATGAACAGCAACACGGCCGCGCTGATGAGGGCCACCCAGCGAATGAAGTTCGCAGTGGCGTCGGGAACGATCGAGGCGGAAGTGAGCAATTCCGGCGTGTGGGTCTTCACGGTGCCCGCGAGGATCATCGCGAGGATCACGCCCAGGAACGAGACGGTGAACCACAGCCAACGGCGATTGAGGATGCAGCCGAACAGGAACACGACGCAAGCCGTGCCAATGAGGGCGATCTCCGGGACGACAAGCCGGAAAACGCCCTTGAGCGTGTCTTGCAACTGCGTATCGAACAGCGGATTCACGATTGGGTCGCCTCTTAAACGGTCAATCCGTCGCCTCGCGGTCACGCCGCCCGTTGGGGCGATCGCTACACTCGCGAACTATTCCTCTTCTTCGCCGCCTCCGCCCTTTGCATCCTTCCGGTCCTTCTTGCCGCCTCCGCCCTTCTTCGGGACAATCTTCGGCGGAGGGGTCGGATTCGCTGTCGAAACTGGCGGGGTAGCAGATTCCACCGGCACGGGTTCGCCCTTCACCCGCGCTCTGGCACCGTTGCCGATTTGCGTGAGTGCTTTCACATCGGTTTTCAGCGAGTCGAGGATCGGCTGCGGATACAACCCCAGTAGCAGACACAATCCGGCGAGCGACCCGAACGCGAAGACCTCTCGACGGCTCACGTCGCTTGCGGGGACCGTTGTTTCGGGATCAGCCGGCAGCGGTTCCTTCAATGGGCTGAAGAACACCTTCTGAAGCATGGTCATGATGTACCACGAACTCAGGAAGATGCTGAATGCCGCGATGAACGCGAGCGTGTAGTGGTGGCCGTGCGGCACGTCGGCGTGGAACAATCCGGCGAGCATCAGCATTTCGCTCACGAAGTTGTTCAACCCCGGCAGTCCGATGCTTGCGAGGCACAGGATGAATGCCAGCACGGCGAAGTTCGGGAACCGCCCCATCATGCCGCCGTACTGCGACATCTGCGTTGTGCGATAGCGGTCGAGCAGGAACGCGAGCAGTGCGAACACGGCACCGGTACTCAGACCGTGATTCACCATGTGCAACACTGAACCGCTCAGCCCTTCGGCATTGAAGGCGAAGATCGCCAGCACGAGGAAGCCGAGGTGCGACACGGAACTGTAGGCGATCATCAACTTCATGTCACGCTGGGCGTATGCACACAGCGCGGCATACACGATGCCGAACGCAGCGAACGAGCCAACCACCGGTAAGCCGTACATGATCGCGGCGTCGGGAAGGAGCGTCAGCACGAACCGCAAGATGCCGAACGTGCCGAGCTTCGCGAGCAGAGCCGCCAGCAGAATCGTGACGCCAATCGGTGCTTCGCCGTAGGCTGCGGGCTGCCAGGTGTGGAACGGCCAGATCGGAACCTTCACCATGAATCCGGCCATCATCGCGATGAACAGCCACATCTGAGTTGTGTGAAGCGACGCCAGCTTCTCGGGCTTCCCGGCGAGCGCTTCGTCGTGGGCAACCTTCAACCAGTGCTGCACGTTCGCCATCAGATCCGGCAGCGAGAACGTGATCTGCCCTGTGGTTGGGTCGGGATTCGTGACGACCACGCCGAGGACACCAATGAGCGTGAGCAAACTTCCGGCGAGGGTATACAGGAAGAACTTGCGGGCGGCGTCGCGGCGAGCAGAACCTTCGCCCCATCTCCCGATGAGGAAGAACGCCGGGATCAGCGTTAGCTCGAAGAACACGTAGAAGAGAATCACGTCGAAGGAGAGGAACGCCCCGATTGCAGCCCCCTGGAGGAAGAACATCCACGCGTAGAACGCGCCGGGGCGCGTCTTCACGGACTCCCACGAAACCAGGATCGCCGGGATCAGCATGATGCTGGAAAGGGCCACGAGCCAGAGATTCAAGCCGTCCATGCCGATGAAGAACTGCACATACGGCCCTGAACGGTTCGCGCTGGTCGGTGCATCCGTCAGACGCATGAGCGTCCAACCGGTGCGTCCGTCTTCGCCAGACTTGCCGGCGGTGTCGCCTGGGATGAACGTCGGATGGAACCGCACAATATCGGTAGTTCGCGAGGACGTTCCTTCGGCTCGGACGTTCAAGTGCATGGTGCCGAGAACCACGACGAAGAACGTGAGCCCGAGGTGCACAAACGCGAGCGTCAGAGCAATTCGACGACTGCTGCGACCGAACAACGAGACGAAGAAAGCCGACAGGAACGGAACGAGCACCAGCAACAACAGCAATGTGCGGTTGGTTACGGGGGATGCGACGATCTCGGAGATCTTTTCCATGCGAGTCCTTGATGCTCATTCAATGTAGTAGGCACACGGAGTGTGCCGTTCTTCTGTCGAGCGACGGCACACGGAGTGTGCCTACTACATTCCCGCTCACCCTCAGCGTGCAATCTTGAACGCCACGAACGTCAGCAACACCGTCAGACCCAGCGCCATCGACAAAGCGTAGAACTGCACCAGTCCGTTCTGGATCGGTCGCACCCACCAACCCACGAACCGCGGAAGGGACGAGATCAGCCTAGCCATCGCGTCGAGGAATCCGTCGAACGCGCCCGACAGGAACGCCAACACGCCAGCCGGCTTCACGAACACGGCTCCATAAATCTCGTCCACATACAGTTTGTTCCGCGACAGTGCGAACACCGGTTCGATGGCCGCGGGCAGCGTCTCCGTTCCCTTGCGATACATGATGAACGCCAGCCCCAAGCCGCCGAGTGCGAGAGCCGTTCCAATACTTGCGAGTAGCCAGTTGAATCCGTGATGTTCGAGCACTGGTGCATGCGACGTCGCGAACGCCAGTTGCAGCGTCGGTGCGTGGTCGAGGAAGTGGCTGAACTTGTGGTTGAAAGGCTCAACCGCAATGCCGACGCCCACCGCTCCGACTGCGAGAATCATCAGCGGAATCGTCATGCGAGATGGCGACTCGTGAGCGTGATGGCCTGCTTCCTCCGGAATGCGTTCCGGACCCCAGAACGTGAGGAAGTACGCCCGAAAGGTGTAAAACGCCGTCATGAAGACCGTGATGAGCGACACGAGCAGCAGGACGTAATACCCGCCGGTGTAACGCTCACCCTCGGCCGCCATTTCCAGCGATTCGAGGATCATGTCCTTCGACCAGAAGCCGGACAGCAACGGAAGCCCCGCGAGAGCTGCCGCACCGCAGAGGAATGCGAGATGCGTCACCGGCATCAGCTTTCGCAAGCCGCCGAACTTCCGCATGTCGATCACGCCGCCCATTGAGTGCATCACACTACCGGCCGACAAGAACAGCAGAGCCTTGAAGAATGCGTGCGTGAACAGGTGGAACATTGCGGCTGTGACTGCGAACACGGGGCTGATCGCACCACCGGTGCCGAGGGCCAGGAACATGTACCCGAGTTGGCTCACCGTGGAGTACGCCAGCACTCGCTTGAGGTCGTTCTGAGCCAGCGCGATGAATGCCGCGAGAATCGCAGTGACGCCGCCAATCGTGGCAACTGTGATTTGTGCTGCGGGGCACATCGCGAACAGCGGGGCACAGCGAGCCAGCAGATACACACCAGCGGTCACCATCGTCGCCGCGTGGATGAGGGCAGACACAGGCGTTGGGCCTTCCATCGCGTCCGGCAACCACACATAAAGCGGGAACTGCGCGCTCTTGCCGACCGCACCGCAGAACAGCAGCAAGCACGCCAGTGTCAGTTCACCCTGATCGGGCGGCGTCTTTGCGATGTAATCGAACAGTGCCGACAGGTCCGTGTTCCATCCACCCATCTTCCACAGCAAGAAAATGCCGAGGAGAAAGCCGACGTCGCCGAGCCTGGTAACGAGGAACGCTTTGCGAGCAGCCGCAGCAGCCGAGGGCTTCTCGTAGTAGTACCCGACGAGCAGATACGAGCAGACGCCGACCCCTTCCCAGAACGCGACCAGCAGCAGGAAGTTGTTCGCGAGCACCAGCCCAAGCATGCTGAATACGAACAGGCTCATGATCGCGAAGAAACGACCGTAACCGCGTTCGCCGTGCATGTAGCCAGACGAGAAGATCGCGATCCACGTCGAAATGAACGTCACCATCGCGAGCATGATTGCCGATAGCGGATCGACCGCGATGGTGAAACTCACCTTCAGATTGCCGGCCGCGAACCACGTTATCGGGTTCGATATCCACCGATGAGTTTCTCCGTCGGCCACCTTCAACAGCAACAGGATTCCGAGGACCGCGCCGATGGCACAACTGAGAACCAACGGAACGTGCGCAACCTTCGAAAGGGAAGACTTCAAGACCGCAGTTACAGCAGCGTTCAGGCAAGCCAGCAGCGGCAGCGCGAGGATGATTAAGGCGAGGTCGATCGGGTCAGACACGGGCGGCCTCCTCCTCGGTCGGAATGTGCTTCGGACGCACGCCGGCAGGGGCCAGATGTTCGTCTTCCACTTTCACTTCGATCTCAAGCGGTTCGGTATCCACGGCAGGCGGCACGCCGGTTTCCCGCAGCGATTGCCATGTCGAGGCGTCGAGCGACTTGCCGCGTCGGTACAGCATCAGAAAGAGAGCGAGCGCGATGCCGGCCTCACACGCGGCAACGGCGATGATGAACAGCACGAAGACCTGCCCTTGCAGGTTCCCGTGATAGCGGGCGAACGCGACGAAATTGATCGCGACGCCCTGGAACATCATTTCGGCGCAGAGGAACATCGTAATCATGTTTCGCCGGGTGAGGAACCCGACGAGACCGATGCCGAACAATGCGGCCGCAACTGCGAGATAGTGCCACAGCGTTATCACGCGACGGCTCCCTTCCGCTGAGCGATGGCGATGGCTCCGATGGTGGCGACCAGCAACAGCGTGCCGGCGAGTTCGACGGCCAGCAGGTGATCGGCGTAGAGGATGTAGCCGAGGTTGCCGACGTTGCGAGCCGGCAGTTGACCCACCCCGGCGAGCAGCACCAACTCCTCGCGAAGTTTGTGGTACTCGGCCTTGACGGTCGGCAACGACTTTTTGGTTTTGTCGTCGAGCAGGTTGTTCGACAGATCCTTGAAGGCTTCTTCGTTTAGCTTTCGGATTTCCAGTGTGTCCCGAATCACCGTCTTGGCCTGTTGGTCGGTGCGGAGGGGTGAGAGCTTTTCGCCCGGACGCATCGGCACCTTTTCCAACCGCGTGAGGACGCTTCCGTCGCGGCTCAGGGTCGTCGAGCCAACCACGGTGCCGATCTGATCGTGAATCCCCTCAAAATCCTCAGCCACGCGGTTCTTGTTGGCTGACGGCACGTTGTCGCCTGCGAGTTGCGTCTCGACCGTGTCCAGCTTTTCGACTGCCGCGAGGAGCGTGTTTCGCTCGTCTGCCGTGAGAACCTGTGCCGGTAGCCGTTGCGTGGTCTTCAGGCTTTCGGCAGCGCTCGCCGAATCGGGACCGCCGTGCGACAGATACAGCGAGAACAGCACCAACCCGACGAACGCGAACCCCGCCAGCGATCCGAGCCAGGGTTCGCGGCTACGGTTGTTTTCGTCGGACGGACCACCCGCATGCGACAACATCAGCACGAACAGGAACGTCACGATGATCGCTCCTGCGTAGATGATGATGGTCGCGGCCATCAGGAATGGCGCGGCGAGCAGCAAGAACAGCCCGCATGTGCTGAGGATCACGAACGCGAAGGCGATGGCCCCACGACCCGGATTCACTTGTGCCACGAGAACGGACCCGAACCCGAGTGCCCCAACCGAGAAGAAGCAGAACAGCACGGTGCCGATGATGTCTGGCATCGGTTGGCCGAACGTGCTGTAGAGCCACGCGACGAAGACGCCCGCAGCGGCGATCAACGCGGCGATTCCGGGTGCGACACGTCGCCCTCTGGGTTGGGGCAACAGGAAGCCGAACCCGGCGATGGCAAGCACCGCCGCGAGGGCGATTTGCCCAGCGGATTCTTGCATCGGCGTGAGTGCGAACAGGTTCATTCAGGGCTCGTGCAATTTTTCACAAGCGGACACGGAAGGTATATGCTGCAACGCCGCAAGCGGCAAAACCAGATCTTTACCCTGGTGCCGTATCCGAAGCGGCACCCAATCGACCGGCGCGAGTTCGAACGGGATCGGTGCCGGCTTTCGTGGTCTGGTCGAAGACGCTGAGCAGCTTTTCCTTGTCGAAGATCATCTCTTCGCGGCTCAAGCCGGTGAGGTCGTACAGCGTCGTCAGTTCGATGGCGTCCACGGGGCACGCTTCTTCGCACATGCCGCAGTAGATGCAGCGAAGCTCGTCGATCACGAACGTCTCGGGGTACTTCTCGCGATCCTTCCAGTCGGCAGGAGCGGGAGCGGCCACGATGTCGATGCAGTGAGCTGGGCACGCGGTCGCGCACATGTAGCAGGCGACGCACTTCACGCGGTCGTTGTGGTCGCGGTTGAGCCGATGGACGCCGCGATAGTTCGCGGGCATCTTCGGCTCTTGTTCCGGGTACTGCTCCGTCTTCACCTGCGGGCTGAAGATGTGACCGATGGTGGTCTTCAGGCCCGCGAGCATCGACGGAATGTACAGTTGCTCCCAGAAGCCCAAACGGGCTGTCTCGACCCACTGCACATCGGTTTCGGGGATCGGCATTGTTAGCTCGCGTATGTCACGCCTGCGGGGATGCCTGCTGGCAATTTCACAACCTTGCGCTTCGGGTTCGTCACCGATCCCGCCGTCCAGACCGAGAACAAACCAGCGCCGACCACCAACACCGCCGAGGTCACGGTAAGCACGAGGAGCGGGGCACCGAGCTGTTTCACGACCATGACGCAGATCAGGTTCAGCAGCGCCAACGGCAGCAGCACCTTCCACGCGATGTTCATGAGTTGGTCGAACCGGAACCGCGGGATCGTCCAGCGAATCAGTTGAGCGAAGATGCACAACGCGAACATCTTCCCGCACAGGATGACCAGCTTGATGACCGCCGCGACAATCGGATCGTCAGAGATCGTTTCGAGGCCGAACAGACTCCAGCCGCCGAGGAACATCACCGACAACATGAAGCTGCCCGCGATCAGGTGAACGTACTCCGACAGCAACATCAGCCCGAGCTTGAGGGCCGAGTATTCGGTGTGGTAGCCGCCGACGAGTTCCTGTTCCGCTTCCGGAAGGTCGAACGGCAACCGGTTCGCCTCGGCGTAGCTGCTCGTCATGAACAGCAGGAGGGCGAGCGGTTGGAACAGGATCAGCCAGTACGGGCCGTTATCCGTTTGCCATGCGACGATCTTCTCGGGGTTCAACGATCCGCAGATCAGGAACACGCCAAGCACCGACATGCCGAGCGGGATTTCGTAGCTGATGATCTGTGCCGACGCTCGCAGCGAGCCGAGCAACGAATACTTGTTGTTCGCACTCCAACCCGCGAGGACGACGCCGTACACGGCGAGCGAGCCGATCGCGAACAGGTACAGCACGCCGATGTCGAGTCCCGGATTTACCACGAACGAGAAGTGCGACTGATATTCAGCCTGCGACTGTTCGTATGCGGCGAGCGACGAAGCTGGCTCGGGGGCCGGAACGGTCGAACCGAACGGCACGACTGCGAGCGTCAGCAGGGCCGTTCCGACAGCCACCGCGGGTGCGAGGAGGTAGAAAATCTTGTCGACGTGGTCCGGGATCACTTCTTCCTTGAGGAAGAACTTGCCGCCGTCGGCCATCGGCTGAAGCAGACCGCCAGGACCGACGCGATTCGGGCCAACACGATCCTGAATCCACGCCGAGATCTTGCGTTCGGCGAGGGTCAAGAATGCGCACAGTCCGAGAACGCCGCCAATCAGGCAGACGATGACGATCGCGGTGTAAAGGGGATCGAATGGGGGCATTGTCTCGGTTCTCGCGTCGCACACGCCACAATAACGTTTAGCGGTGGTCCCAACGGGGCCACCGCCACATCACACCGTCGGCAACTCGAATCGCACGCCGTTCGCGGCCAGTTTCGTCGCACCGAGGCCAGCGAAGAACGGAATCGCCTTCGCCAGCTCCGCACGAATCGCGGCAGCCTGGACAAGTCCACGGCGGCCGAGCATGTCGAACGCCAGTTGCAACTCAGTGCGAATCTCCGTCGGGGGCTTCACGGATCGTGCGAACGTCTGTGCCAGACCCGCGTGATTCACGAACGTGCCGTCTTTCTCGAAGCTCGTCGTTGCAGGCAGGATGAACGTTGCGGCCGCCGTCACCGTACTCGCGAAAAGATCCTGAGCGATGAGCAAACCGGGCGTCTTCCAGTCCATGCCCATGTTTGCTTCGACGGCTACCTTGTCGGGGTAGCCGCCCGCGAACCACATCGCCGAAACTGAGTCCTTCGCAACCTTGTCGAACGAGATCACGCTGCCCTGGAAGTGCTTCAGCACCGCCTCGACGCCGCGACGATTCGGGCACTTCTCCGCATGAATCACGAACTTCGTCGGCTCGACCGCGTTGCCCTTCACGTCCTTCGGATACTTGTCGTCCTGCCCGACCACTGGAACCGGCCCGATGGCGAGCCGCACGTCTGCCGACAGGCCTTTGAAGTAGGTCGCGAACAGGAACGCTTCTTCGACCGTCAGAAACGGCGACAGCACCCCCACGACCAACTTCGCGTTATCGCTGACGGCCTTCGCGAACGCCTGCTTGAGTTGCGGCGTGATGACGTTCCACGCGGCCGGCTTCAACGCACCATCCACTTTCGCCACTGGACGCAGGAACCGCTCGGTCGAGTTGGCGAAGTGGTAGCCGTAACGGCCCTCGTCGCACATGAAGAAGCCTTGCGCTTCGGGGTTCGTGCGTGCCCGCAGCCGATAGACGATGTCCTTGTTCGAATCGACGTGGATGCTGCAACCTGTGCTGCACCGCGAACAGACGCCGTCGCTTTCCTTCAGATACCAGACCCGCTGTTTGTACAGGAAGTCCTTGCTGCCGAGGGCACCCACGGGACAGAGATCAACCACGTTGCCGGCGAGTTTGTTTTCGAGCGGCTTACCGGGGAACGTGTCGATCTCTTCGTGATGCCCGCGACCGTGAACCATCAGTTCGGCGGTGCCGCTGATCTCGCGAGTGAACCGCACGCAGCGGGTACACATGATGCAGCGGTCGGTGAACAGCGTGATCTTGCTGGACAACTGCGGCTTGTTGGCGGGCGTGTTCTTCACGTCCACCATTCGCGATTCGGACCGACCGTACTTGAACGAGAAGTCTTGCAGTTTGCACTCGCCAGCCTTGTCGCAGACGGGGCAGTCGAGCGGGTGGTTGATGAGCAAACCTTCGAGCGTGTCAGCCTGGGATTTCTTGGCTCGCACGCCGGGTGCGCCGCCCTTCACGTACCCCGGATCGTAGGGCAGGGCGGGCAGGCTGGCGTCGCGTTTGTCGTACTCGCCGGTGACGATGACGGTGCCATCTTTCACGGGCGTCTGGCAACCCGGCAGCACGCGCGGTTGCATCGCGAGTTTGCCGTCTTTGAGGTCGCCGACTTCGACGAGACACATTCGGCAACTGGCGACAACGGTGAGCGCTTCGTGCCAGCAATACGACGGAACGAACACCCCAGCAAGCTCGGCTGCCTGGATGCAGTTCAGCTTCTTGGTGCCGATCTCAACCGGCTTGTCGTTCACATAAACCGTCGGCATATGACGAACCCACGTTGATATCGAAAGCGAACTCGAAGCAGTCGTTACCGATCACCCACGTCTGAAATCATCACCACCAGAAAACCCCATAACGCAAGCGTGCCAAAACTCAACATGGCGAATAAGCCACCAAACAACTCCCAATACGCTGCAAGAACGAACCACTTACCTTGTGTTGGATGGGAACCGAATTCCCAAGCCAACAACTCGGTCGTTCTCAACCAAGCGATGCAGCCTATGAGACTCATCACGAGGAATAACATCCCCATGAGGGTTGTTGCGTTTGCTTCGTAGGGGGCACCTCGGAAAACCAATAGAGCCGCCAGCCACGCAACCAACGGGCCAAGCACCGGAAACGTCACAGCAAACCACCCGCGTGTTCTCGGCTTGGTTGACTCGGTTTCACTCAACTTAGTGCGCCCCCACGACCTCCAGCGACTTCGCGTACTGACTCTTCGCGCCGCTCTTGATCGCAGCCTCAAACTCCGCACGGAACTTGCGAATCGCCGTCTTCACGGGCCAACCAGCGCCGTCCGAGAGGCCACAGATCGTCGTGCCGGGCATGATGCCAATTCGGTCAGCGACATCTACGAGAATATCGAGGTCTTCCTTGCGACCCTGGCCACGGCGAAGGCGATCGACAATCTTCAGCATCCAGCCGGTGCCTTCACGGCACGGCGTACACTGCCCACAGCTCTCGTGACTGAAGAACTGGCAGACGTTGTGCAGCACATCGACCATGCTGGTCTGGTCGTCGATCACGGTGACAGCCGCGGTGCCAAGACCCAGACACGCAACGCGGCCGGGGCCGTTGAAATCCAAGGGAATGTCGTATTCGGTGAGGTCGCTGTCTTTCAGCTTCGCGTTCACATCGACGAAGCCCATGCTGAGCCCGCCGGGGTTCACGGCCTTCGCCTTGCGACCCTTCCATACGCCGCCGCCGTGCTTCTCGACCAGTTCGCGGATCGTCACGCCCATCGGCAGTTCAACGCAAATCGGTTTCTCGACGTGGCCCGCAAGCGTGTAGAGCTTCGGGCCGTAGCTGCCGGCGTCGCGTGGGTTCTTCGGGTCGGGCGGCACGCCGAGTGACTTGAACCAGGCGTTGCCGAGCTTCATGATCTGCGTGACGCACGCCATCGTTTCGACGTTGTTTACGATGGTCGGCTTGCGGAACGCTCCTTCGACAGCCGGGAACGGGGGCTTGATTCGCGGCCACGCTCTCTTGCCTTCGAGCGATTCGATCAGGCCGGTTTCTTCGCCGCAGATGTACGCCCCGGCCCCGCGATGTACGACGATATCGAGATCGAAACCGCTGCCGAGGATGTTTTTGCCGAGCAACTTCGCGGCGTAGAGTTCTTCGACCGCCGACTGCATACTGCGGAAGCCGTCGCCATATTCATAACGGATATAGAAGTACGCACACTTCGATTTGATCGCATAGCACGAAAGCATGATGCCTTCGATAACCTGATGGGGATCCTTCTCCATCAAGATGCGGTTGTTGTACGTACACGGCTCGGACTCATCGGCATTGACACACAGGTAGATCGGCCCCGGGTGGTTCTGTGGCAGGAACGTCCACTTCAACCCCGTGGGGAAGCCCGCACCGCCGCGACCGCGAAGCCCCGAGTCCTTCACCTGAGCGATAACCTGTGCTGGCTGCAATTCCTTGAGAACACGCTCGAACGTGGCGTAACCACCGTCGGCGCGATAGCCCTCCAACTTGCTGCTGTTGGGCTTGTCGATGCGAGCCAGGAGTACGGGTTCGTATGGCATGGTTTACTTCAGCTTCAATTCGGTGATCAGTGCGTCGGCCTTCTCAGGCGTCACGTTCATCACATGCACATCTTCACGCATGCAGGCCGGGGCACCGTCGCACGCACCGATGCACTCCGCGAACTCCAGCGTAATCGTACCGTCTTCAGTGGTGTGCCCGCACTTAACGCCGAGCTTCGATTCGCAGTGCTCGATCAGTTCGTAAGCACCCCGCAACATGCACGCCAGCCCGCGACACACCCACAACCGCGTCTTGCCGTTCTTCTGACCTTCGCCCTTGTAGAACTCGTAGAAGGTCATCGTGTCCTGCACTTCGGACGGGTGCAGTTCGAGAATCTCGGCGATCTCGACGATGGCCTCGTTCGACACGGTCCGCAGTTCGTCGTGAACAAGGTGCAACGCTGGCAGCGTTACGGCCTGCTTACGCGGGTACTTCGGGAGGAACGCCCGAATGCGGTTCTTCATGTCTTCGGTCAGAGCGCCCATCGGTCCATCCCGTTTAGCGGTGGCCCCAGCGGGGTCACCGGTTCAGCTTGAGGTGACCCCGCTGGGGCCACCGCTAAACAAACGTCATCGATCCAGTTCTGCCGCGATGATGTTCAAACTGCCCAGCACCGCGGGCACGTCCGATATCTGGTGCCCCTCGATCATCTGCGGGAACACCGCAAAGTGGATGAACGACGGTGGCCGTGTCCGTGCCCGGAACGCCTTCCCACTGCCATCCGCAACCAGGTAGAAGCCCAACTCGCCGTTCGCCGTTTCTTGTGCCCCGTACACTTCTTCGACAGGCGTTTCCCACCGACGGTTCCACATGAACAACTCGAAGTGTTGAATCAATCCTTCAATGCTTCGATACGTCGCGTTCTTATCGGGGATCGTCAACTTATCTTCGAGGTTCACATTCACGGGGCCGCCGGGGATATTCTCCACAGCCGCGTGAATGATCTTCATCGACTCCGCCATCTCGCCCATACGCACGAGATAACGATTCAAGCAGTCGCCGCCCTTGCCGCAAACTACCTTGAAAGACGACGCCAGATCCTTGTACGCCAGGTACGGTTCATCTTTCCGCAGGTCACGCACCACGCCTGCAGCACGCGCCACCGGTCCCGTACAACCCGTGTTGATCGCCTCTTCCTTCGACAGCACGCCGATGCCCTTCGTGCGATCCACGAAGATGCGATTGCGGTTCAGCAAGCCCGTGATATCGGCGTGAGCTTTCGGGAAGGTCTTCACGTAAGAGCGAATCTTGGCGACCACATCATCGGAGATGTCGGCCATCAATCCACCGACGCGGCAATAGCTCGGGTGGAATCGCTGGCCCGACGCGAATTCCATGATGTCATACACCATCTCGCGCTGATTGAAGGCGTACAGAAACGCCGTGAGTGCCCCGAGGTCGAGGGCGGCAGCGCCGATGCACAGCAGGTGATCGCTGATGCGAGCCAGTTCCGACAGGATCGTGCGGAGGTACTTACACCGCGGCGTGATTTCGATGTCGAGCAGCTTCTCGACTGTGTGGAACCAGGCGCATTCGTTCGCGAACGGACTGATGTAGTTCATCCGGTCAACGACGGTCACATACTGATTGAAGTCGAGGTCTTCGCCGAGTTTCTCGAAGCCGCTGTGCAGGTAGCCGATGTCGGGCACAGCCTTGACGATCGTTTCGCCGTCGAGCGTGAGGATGAGGCGAAGCGTCGTGTGGGTCGCCGGGTGCTGCGGACCGAAGTTGAGGGTGTAGAGGTACTCCCGGTCTGCACCGGCAACGTCTTCAACGGGAGTCGCAGCTTCAATTGGCATCGTCGCTCCTGGCGAGCGGTGGGCGTCAGCCCACTGTTCAAACCTTGCGAGAACAGTGGGCTGACGCCCACCGCTCGCCTAACTATCTGCCCGCGTTACGGTCTGGAAGTTGTGGCGTTCGCCGTAGCCACGCAGCGGGTAATCCTTCCGCAACGGGAACGCCGCGAACTCGTGCGGCATCAGGATTCGCCGCAGATCCGGATGCCCGACGAACTTCACTCCGTACATGTCGTACACTTCGCGTTCCATCCAGTCGGCCGACTTCCACATCTCGTACACCGAAGGCAACTCCGGCTCTGGGTCGTTCGTGAACGCCTTCACAAAGAGCCGTTCGCCTGTGGTCGTGTTCGTCAAGCCATACACAACGCCATAACGGTCAGTTGCACCGGGATAGTTCAGATAGTCGATACCGCCGATTTCGCCGAGCATGTCGAAGCCGCACTCGGTTTTCAGGCATTTCAGCAACGGGAACAGCACGGCATACGAATTCTCCCCCGACAGAACCACGCGATGGTTGTCGCGGAACGTTGACGTCGTGAACGCCTTCGGAAACTTCGCGTTCAGTGTGTCGAGGTATGCGGGCATCGAAATCTCCCGGCTCGCCAATTCAGTTCAACGGCCGACGAAAGCGTGTTGCCGTGTTGTAATCGCCAGGCGCGACGATCGTTTGATCCGGCCCGAGTTCCCGTGCCAGCGATGTCGGCCCCGCGTAGGTATCGCGTGCTGCGAATTCGCGTGCGTCGATGGTTCCTGTGCGCTGCACCTTTTCCTGAATGTCGAGCACAGCGCGAATCAACTGTTCAGGTCGCGGCGGGCACCCGGGCACATACACGTCCACCGGAATGAAGCGGTCGATGCCTTGCACCACGGCGTAGGTGTCGAACACGCCGCCGCTGGAAGCACACGCTCCCATACTGATACACCACTTCGGTTCTGGCATTTGCAGCCAGATTCGCTGCATCACCGGCACCATCTTCATCGCCACGCGGCCCGCCACGATCATCAAGTCGCACTGACGCGGCGAGAACCGCATTGCCTCCGAACCGAAGCGTGCGATGTCGTAGCGACTGCTCGCAGTCGCCATCAGTTCGATGCCGCAGCACGCGGTCGCGAATGGCATCGGCCACAGGCTGTGCTTGCGAAGCATGCTCGCAAGCGCGTCCATCTTCGTGACCAGGAAGTCGGGCAGCAGGCCGGTTAGCGCCACTGGAACACCCCCCTCTTCCACGAGTAAATGTAGGCGATCACGAACGTCGCCATGAACACGAGGATTTCGAGGAACGCGACTCGTCCGAACACGGTGCGCCAGAGTTGGTCGCCGCCTTCGCCGTAAGCGATCACTGCCCACGGGTAGAGGAACAAAAGTTCCACGTCGAAGACCAGAAATAGAATCGCGATCAGATAGAACTTGATGTCAAATTGCATGCGAGCCGAGCCGACCGGGTCCATGCCCGACTCGTAGACCATCTGCTTGACTTTGGTGCGTTTGCGTGGCTTGAACGGGAACAGGTGCGTGGCGGCCACGGTGCCGATTGCGAAAAGAACCACGACGACAGCGAAAATCAACGCTGGATAGTAGCCTTCCAGGCTGAACGCTGGCTCAAGTCCGGCTGGCGTTCGCACCGGGGGAACGGTCATCGGTGCTGCCCTCCCGCGGATTCCTTGTGAATTCTTTCACAAGCATACTACGAAAGGGTCTTGTGCCGTCAAGGAAATGCCGGGATAAGCGAAGATCGCAAACGGGATGCTCGCTCCGGTGTTTGGCATTCGGGACCCTGATGCTCGGACTCACAAGGACTCGGCCATGCTCCGAAATCTGCTCGCGGCAGTGGCGATTTTCGCGGTCGTCGGTTCGGCAATTGCACAAGCAGCCCCCAAGAAAGCCGACGACAAAACGCTTGTCACGAAGGTGTACGACCTGAAGCCGCTCCTCGGCGAACGTGGGAAAGTCAACGGCTTCGCGGAAATCGACGCTGTCTTCAAGGCGATCTTCGAGGTGATTGAGGTCGGCGAGTTGAAGCCAGGCACGGAAGGGCCGCAGCTCATCGAGCGAGATGCTGGCAAGCTCGAAGTGCGAGCAACTGCGAAGGTGCAGCAAGAGATTGCCGACCTGATTGAAGCGATGATGCGTCTCACGGATCTGGCCATTGACATCAAGGCCGACGTGATTGAGCTCGACCCCGCGACATTCGAGAAATGGCAGAAAGCGTTGCCGAACTCAGGGAAAGGCAAGGTAGGGTCGCCGGTGGTTCTCGCACGCGAAACAGAAATGGATGAGCGTGAATTGACCCGCGAGGAGAAGAAGGCTTACGCCGCAGCCCATGCGATTCTTCAAACAGGCAAGGTGGTGCAGACGTCATCCGCCCGATTTAGCAACGGCGTGGAGTCCACATTCTCGGCTCGGCTGTCGGTGCAGACGTTCAACAACACGGAGGTGAACAAGAAACCGACCGCACCACCGATGTTCGTGAAGGACGGATTCAAGCTCGTCGGGTTGCCAGTGGTGTCGGCTGATCGGCGGTTCGTTCGACTGAAGTTGACCGAACAATCCACGGCGGTGATCGGCATCAAGAAACAGGATTTTGGCGAGGTGGTCAAAGGCCAGAAATTCGTGCTGACATCGCTGGAAACGGAAGACCTCGGTTCGACAGGCTCGACGGTCGTGGCCGACGGTAGCCGAACGGCGTTCCGCTTGGCGTATGCCCCGAAGGACAAGGTTTGGGTGGTGGTGTTGCATCCGACGATCTTCATTCAGGCCGAGGAAGATTTCCGCAAGAAGGAAGAAAAGAAGTAGCGAGTGAATCTTGGCGAGCGGGGTGGCGTCAGCCGGCTCCGCTTGACCAAAATCGCTCTGCCGCAAGGGGCGAAGACCGGAATCACTTTCACAACTCACTTCTACAGCTTGACGCGCAGCCGCGCGATAGAAAGAATAGGGGATGTTTCTCCCACCCCGATTCGCCTCTGGTCCGTGTCTCCCCTTCCGAGACGTCAACATGCTTTCTCTGATCCACCGTCCCAGCCGTCGCGGTTGGTTGGTTCTCGTTCTCCCGTGCCTATTCATCGTGGGTTGCGGCAACGCCGACGATGGCATCAAAACCTATAAGGTCGCCAACCCCGACGACAAAGCAAAGCCGGACGACAAGAAAGGTCCAGGCGACGCTGGCAACGGCGGCGATCCCGGTGCCGCGAAAGTTCGGCTTCTGGGAGCGATCATCCCCACGGGCGGGGAAACCAGCTTCTTCGTCAAGTTCGTCGGCCCAATTGAGAAGATCGACGCGAGTGAGAAGGACTTCGACGCATTCCTGAACTCGATTCGTGTGCCGGGCGAGGGCGGGAAACCGATCAGTTGGACAGTTCCCGCTGGCTGGAAGGAAGCGCCGGCTCGCGCAATGCGAATCGTGACTCTCCAGAAAGTCGACGGCAGCGTGCCAGACCTCTACATCTCCGAGCCGTTCAGTGGCGGTCTGTTGCAGAACGTCAACCGCTGGCGGAAGGGCGACGCCGGACTTCCGGAAGTGACCGAGGCCGATTTGCCGAGTTCGACGAAGGAAGTGCAACTCGGCGCAACCAAAGCTCACCGAGTCGATCTTCGCGGTCCGGGCGGAAAGGGCGGCATGATGCCGCCATTCATGGGCAAGTAACAGTTTCGTGAGACGGTGTCAAAAACTCTCCGGGTCGAACGGCCCGGTTCATAAGGATCAGTCGAATGTCCCTCTCACAACCCGATCCACACGATCCGTTCCGACCCACGGGCCCGAACCCGATTGGCGTGCTCCTCAAAAGCGTGCTGAAGCCGTTGGCATCGCTGCAACTCACGGTCGTTCTTCTTGCGCTCGGAGTCGGGCTGGTTTTCTTCGGCACGCTCGCCCAGAAGACCGCCGGCATGTGGACCGTCGTCGATAAGTACTTCTGGTCGTGGATTGTGATGATTGATCTCCAGCCGACGCTGGAGTTCTTGAAGATATTCTTCGCTTTCCTTGTTCCGGATAAGCAAGCGGTCGCTCCCAGTTGGGTTCACATTCCGTTCCCAGGCGGGAAGCTCATCGGCGGGTTGATGTTCGTGAACCTGCTGGCGGCGCACGCGCTGCGGTTCAAGTTCACCTGGAAACGGACCGGCATCATTGTTGCGCACTCCGGATTGCTGCTGTTATTCGTTGGCGAGGCGATCACACGCGAATGCCAGATCGAACAGCGTATGACCATTCCCGAGGGGCAGGCCGTCAACTTCACGGAGGATGCACGCGCGGTTGAGTTCGCGTTCACCACGCCCGATGCCGACGGTACCCGCCGCACGACAGTGATTCCCGGATCGATGCTCGCGAGGGCCGCGAAAACCCACACGACGATCAGCCATCCCGATCTGCCGGTCGATGTGAAGGTTGATTCGTACATGGTGAATTCATCACGGCTGACACCGAGGCAAATCGCGCTGCTGAAAGCTGAGGGGAAAGCCGTTCCTGAAAACCCAGTCACGGCTGGGCTGGGGCAAGATTTCATTGTGGAGAGCGCTCCCGAAGTGTCCGGCGTCGGAGAACAAACGATCGACTTGCCCGCTGCATACGTGACGCTGTTTCGCAAGGGAACCGACCAGAAAATCGGGACCTACCTCGTCTCGCTGTGGTTCACGTTCAACCCGTTCGATCGCGAAACTGAGCAGAAGCAGGCGGTCACGGTGGATGGCCACGACTACGATCTCGCTCTGCGATACAAGCGATATTACAAGCCATTCAGCCTGTACCTTCGCAAGTTCAGCTTCGACCGCTACACGGGCACGCAGAATGCCAAGAACTACTCAAGCGACCTGACCCTCATCGACCCCGAACGCCAACAACATCGCGATGTTCGTGTCTCGATGAACGACCCGATGCGTTATCGTGGCGAGACGTTTTATCAGTCGAACTTCGACAAGACGACCGAGAAGACGACCGTGTTGCAGGTGGTTCGCAATCCTGGCTGGCAGTTGCCGTACCTCGCGTGCGTGATGGTTGGAACGGGATTGCTGTTCCACTTCATTCTCGGGTTGGTGCAGTACCTCCGTCGGCAGAAGAACAGAACCGAGCCAGCCTCCGCGGTCGAGATTCTGGGTTTGTGGGTGGCGATTTTCGCTGTGATGGCGTGTCTGGTTCGCTTCGGGCTGGTGGCGAATTGGTTGGATGGACTTCTCGGCCCGGTGGGTGGCGGAAGCATCCTGGGATCGCTGGCACCTTTCTTCATCGCGACCGCAGTGATTCCGGCAGTCGGAGTCTATGTCCTCCTCAACGCCTACCGTGGACCGCGTGCCGCTGCCGTGGTTCAAGGCGAACGGCCCACGATTTTTGAACGATTTATGCCAGTGGCTGTTGTTGGTTTGGGTGCGCTGATGCTCCTCGCGATGGCGATACCCAAACCAGGCAAACCGGATCTGGAGACGCTTGCGCGGATTCCGGTGGTTGATGGGGGCCGAGTGAAGCCACTCGACACTGTGGCTCGTGTGTATCTCCGCAAGATCAGCGCCCGTGAAGAGTTCGTCGGCGACGATAACAAGATGCACCCCGCCATCGAATGGATCATAGACATGATGGCGTCGCCGGGGCCGTCGGGCGGTCCTGCGTGGGAGTACAAGGTCATTCGGATCGAGAACGAGCAGGTGCAATCGCTGCTGGGCCTGACTCGCCGCGAAGGGTATCGGTACTCGTTCAATGAGATCTTCGGAAAAGAGGCGGACCCGAAACACACAAAGCTCGCGGAACTCCAGTACGCGATGGATAAAGCACGGCCACGCGACGACGCGCAAAAGCAGCAAGGGGAAGCGAAGATCGACCGTGCTCGAATCGAGCAATTGTTCGAGTCGGGCGACCGCGACGTGTTCGGTGCGCAGGTCATGGAGACGGCCGAACGCATTGAGTTGTTCATGAAACTGTGCAACCGGGCAGTTCCGCTCACGCTGCCGCCAGCCGAGGGAGTGGAGTGGCGTTCGCTCGGAGAGGTCCAACGCAAAGCGGAGCAACAGGCCGTTCTCGCGGCGTTCCAGAGCCGTGGGATACTCCCGAGAGACGCGGGGAAATTGGACAAGGCGCAGGTCGATGAGATTCAGGCCGAGATTGAGGATCGGATGTTCGACCTGATCCGTGCCGATCCCAGCGCGATGAAGCTTGCCGATGTGATCTTCGCTTACAAGTCTCGCGGCGCGATTGGCCAGGGCGACCAGGAACGTCTCACGAAGGCATTGACTGCGTACCGCGAGGCCACGGAGTCGAGCGTCAAACCGGCGGACCGCTCGAAGGCAGACTTCGAGGTGTTCCTGAATGAATTCGCCCCGGCGTATCAGGTCATCATCCTGTACGGGTTTGCCGGTATGCTCGCGCTGTGGGGGTGGGTGGCGATTGCGTTTCGTCCCGCGTTGGCTCAGGCGTTGCAGAAGTCCGCGTTCTGGCTGCTCGTCACGACATTCGTGGTTCACGGGTTCGCTCTGTTCGCTCGAATGTACCTGATGGATCGACCGCTCGTGTTCATCACGAACCTGTACTCGACTGCCGTGTTCATCGGTTGGGCCGCGGTCGGTTTGGGATTGTGTCTGGAACGAATTGCCCCGATCGGATTGGGAAACTTGGCGGCGGCTGTGGTTGGTGGTGGCACTGCCATCATCGCGCACAATCTGGCTGCGAGCGGCGACACCCTGGAGATGATGCAGGCGGTTCTGGATACCAATTTCTGGTTAGCCACGCACGTTACCACGATCAACGCCGGATATGCTGCGACTTATGTCGCGGGGGTCATAGGTGTTCTGTACATCTTGATCGGGTTGTTCACGCCGTTGCTGACGCGAACCGTTGGCGTGGGTGCGGCTGGCGGGACATCCCGTGGCGACAGCGTTGGTCGTGTGTTCGGTCAACTCATGTACGGGGTGTTGTGTCTGGCGACGTTACTGAGCTTCGTCGGAACGGTTCTCGGTGGTATTTGGGCCGATCAGAGTTGGGGACGGTTCTGGGGCTGGGATCCGAAGGAGAACGGGGCCGTTCTGATTGTCATTTGGAATGCGCTGATCCTGCACGCCCGGTGGTGCGGTTTGGTAAAGGATCGCGGCGTCGCCGTGCTGACGCTGGTCGGCAACATGATTACGACGTGGAGTTACTTTGGGACGAACCAACTCGGAGTTGGTCTGCATGCATATGGCTTCAGCAACACGCTTGCGACGGGATGCATGGTTACCTGGGTGGGCCACACGTTCCTCATCGGCTTCGGAATGATTCCGCTCCGGTATTGGCGGAGTTTCGCGGATCAGGCTCAACCGCGATCCGAGGCGGTTGCGGTTCCGGTGTCCGTGCCGATTGAGGGACCGACGTTGCCTGTGACGGCTTTGCCAGAGCCGCCGCCCGCGAACGGCACCAACGGGGCGCATCCCAACGGCAATCACCCGAACCCCGGCAAGGGTAAGAAGCAAGGCAAGAAGCGCTGAACCTCGCTCTGAATTCTGTGAGCGTCGAGACATCAGTCCGACGGTTGCTGGACACTTCCCGCGACCGTCGGACTGACGTCTCGACGCTCACACGCTTCAACCGTATCTTGCGAGCAATCAATCTCGCGGTTACGGAGCCTCTTCCATGTCGGATCGCAAAGTTCGCGTCGCTATTGTCGGCCTCGGATTCGGGGCCGAGTTCATCCCCATCTATCAGGCGCACCCCAACGCCGAGATGTACGCCATCTGCCGACGCGACAAGACCGAACTCGACCGCTGTGCGAAGCAGTTCTCCATTCCCGTCGCGTACACCAGCTACGACGAACTCCTCAAAGACCCGAACGTCGACGCGGTCCACATCAACAGTCCCATTCCCGATCACGCGGCGCAGACCATCAAGGCACTGAAGGCGGGCAAACACGTTGCCTGCACGGTGCCGATGGCCACGACCAAGGACGAAATCAAGGAGATCGTTGAGCTTCAGCGTAAGGTCGGCAAGACGTACATGATGATGGAAACGGTCGTGTACAGCCGGGAGTACCTGTTCGCGAAGGACCTGTACGACCGCGGCGTGTTGGGGCGAATCCAGTTCCTTCGCGGCAGTCATCAGCAGGACATGGACGGCTGGCCCGGTTACTGGCCGGGCTTGCCGCCGATGTGGTACGCGACGCACTGCGTCAGCCCGTGCCTTGCGGTGTTATCTGACCCAGCGAACGGCAAGAACGCACTCGCTGAGAGCGTGGTGTGTCACGGCTCGGGCCGCATTCGCGAGGAGATGATTGCGAAGTACAACAGTTCGTTCGCGATCGAAACGGCGACGTTCAAGATCAAGGGTTCCGATGTGGTCGCGGAGGTGACTCGCAGCTTGTTCGACACAGCCCGGCAGTATCGCGAGAGTTTCGACGTGACGGCGAGCAACGTGAGCTTCGAGTGGCAGCAAGTCGAAGGCGAGGAGCCTGTGCTGCACATGCGGGGGTTGCCCGAAGCGCAGATCCCGCGACGGGTGAAGGTGCCTGATTTCGCGGGTCGGCTCCCAGAAGGCATCCGCAAGTTCACGGGGGCGATTCACGACGCGACGCACCTGAGCTTCCTGCAAGGGGCCGGGCACGGCGGCAGTCACCCGCACCTGACGCACAATTTCCTGATGGCGGTATTGGGCAAGCAGCCCGCGTTCCCGGACGCCCCGACGAGTGCGAACTGGACGCTGGTTGGGATTTGCGCTCACGAGAGCGCCATGAAGGGCGGCGAACGGGTCGAGATTCCGATGTATTGACGCAAAGGGTAGTCCCGTTTAGCGGTCGCCGCAACGCGGCGACGGTTGCCCCGCAGGGGCAACCGCTAAACGAGATGGTGGGTTCACTTCCACACAGGCTCCGTCAACTTCTGCCCCTGAGCGGCCTTCCCCACTTGGGTAGCGTCCAGCAACGGGGCCAGCAGCTTCGCATCGATCACGGGTTTGCCTGCGACCTTCCACATGGCTTTCGTCAGAGTCGCCTCGGCTCACATCACATACCCCTCGGGTGCGAGTGACAACCAGTTG
>JAIOPV010000169.1:0-12344 GCA_021413735.1 Planctomycetota bacterium | reverse complement strand
ACTCGCACCGCTCCACAGCGTCACGAGCAGACGAGCGTCGGCGACATCCCACAGCTTCACCGTGCCGTCCGCAGCACCAGTCGCACATCGCTTTCCTTCGGGATCGAGTGCCACCGCGAACGCGGCACTGCCCACCTGCACGAGTTTTTGTGCGGTGCCCGTCTTGGGGTCGAAGAAGCGAACGCTGCCGTCGCCACCAGCAACAGCCAGCACCGTTTCCTTCGCGTTGAAGGCCAGCTCGTGAACCGCGATTCCCGGCCCGCCCGTGCGACGTAACCGCTCGGCTGTCTTCGGATCCCACCAACTGATCTGCGTCTCGTAACCACTCGTTGCGACCTGTCCATCGGCACGAACCGCGACCGCGAGTACCTCCTGCTCCATGCCGCTGAACGTGAGGCGGCTCTTGCCGGTCGTCGCGTCCACGAGTCGTCCAGTGCGGTCCTTGCTCGCCGTGGCGTACCATTCGCCACTTGGTCCAAACGCCACCGCATACACGAAATCCGAGTGCCCCGTGAACGTGTGCAGCACCTTCGCGGTCTTCACGTCCCACAACCGCACCGTTTTGTCGAAGCTCGCTGACACGATCTTCGTGCCGTCCGGACTGAACGAGATGCCCGATACTGTGTCGAGATGCCCTCCGAGCGAATGCACGAGCTTCCAGTCGGCCGTGTCGAAGAGGCGAAGGTCGCCGCGTGCCGAGGGTTGACCGCCGGCCACCGCGAGCAGTTTGCCATCGGGTGAAAACTTCAGGTCGTTCACGGCTCCGAGAACGTTCGTCAGGAACTTCGCTGGCTTCGCGGTTTTCGTGTCCCAGATGGTGACGCGACCATAGATTCCCGACGCGAGGAGCTTTCCATCCGGGCTGAATGCGACCGCTGCGACCGGCGACAGCGGACCGATGGGCAGCGTGATGTCGATGACGCCAGGAAGGTTTGCGGTCTTGGGGAAGACGGCTTTCGTGGTGAACGTGACGTCGAGCTTGCGAACCTTCGTGGGAGTCGTTGCGGTTACGCCAACGTCGTCTTCTTTGGGCATGATGCCATCGGGGGCACCGGTAGCGATCCACTTACGAATCGTGGCGATGTCGGCTTCCGGCAGTGGGTCGGCGTCGAGTGGCATTGCACGCTTCTTGTCCTTCGACGTGAGGAGCGTCGCGAGCAGCGATTGATCCGGCTTCCCAGGAATGAGGATCGGTTTCTTGCTGTTCTTGGGGATGAGTTCGGGCTTGTCGAGCGCGAGGCCAGCGGAGAGCTCGACCTCGCCGAGCTTGCGTTCGCTGTGGCAGACGGTGCAGTGCTTGCGAAAGATCGGCCGCACGTCCTGCCAATAGGTTGGGCCATCCGCTGCGGTCGCGGAAGTGTTCCCACAGATGACTGCGACGCAGATCAGAAGAGTTCGGTTCATAATGTCATTGAGTTGCGAGGAGGCGGGAGTTTAGCTGCGGTCCCAACGGGACCGCACCAATTGTCACGGTTGTTTCGCGAGTTCGCTCATGTGCCAGAGTTCCACGGTCTTTCCGTTGCCGAGCAGCAACAGATCATCGTACGGACCGAACGCGAGCGCTCGCACCGGATGCGGCCGCGTCACTCGCAAGATCGACCGCATCGCGAAGAGATCCCAGACCCAGACCACATTCGCCGAGTCCGCGACCGCCAGATGCGATCCCGACGGACTGAACGACAAGTGCGTAATCGACACCGGCGCACCCGTGCTGCTCGTCGCGGTGAACACCTTCGGCGTCATCGACTTGTTCGCCCACAGGCCAACCATTCCCTTGTCGTCGCCGGTCGCGAAATCCCACGTCGATGGAGACGCGGCCCACACTCGCACCGCAGCCTTGTGATCCCGACTAATCACCTCGAAGCGCGGCCCCACAGCACCCCACGAGATGATGTTGCCGTCGGGTAGGCCGCCGATCAGCTTTCCCGTCGGGTGCCACGCAAGGAACGTCGGTTTCGGGCCCGGCGTGGCAATAACACCCTTCACTTCAGCGGGGATGGTTTCGTCTTTCGGCGTGAGCGTCGCGAAGCCTTTCGTCTTCGCAACTGGCTTCTTCACCAATCCGAGTGGAACGTAGCGAAGTGTGAGAGCATTTCCGCGAATGGTCGCGAACCGCTCGCCGCTCGGGAAGGTGAATACCGAGAACGGGTCGCCCGGAATCTTGACCGGCGACTCCGGTGGATCGTTCCAGTATGCCGCGACTGCGCCGCCCGTGCAGGTCAGGTACGCGATCGCTGCCGACCCGTCGAACTGAATCCGGGTGATGGGACCGTCGGCCCTGGGGCCAGCGGTGAATGGATCGACCGTAAGTTGATCGAACCGCCAGACTTTGCTCGCGCCATTCTTGTATCCGGCGAGCATGATCGATCCGTCGGGCGTCAGGCTCAAAGCCGTCACGTCGTCTGGGCCTTCTTCGAACTGGAATACGCCTTCCCGATATGCCGCATCCACTGCGGTCGGCAACCCCGGCCGCGACACAACAGGCGGTGTTGGATCAGGCGGCTGCGGTTTGGGCTGCGGTTGAATCGGCGTCGGCGGTTCCGGCTTCGGTTGCTCCGCCTCATGTTTCCGCCCAGCGACGTATGCCGTCGTCGCGAAGAGGAACACGCCTGTGACAGCCGCGCCAATCGTTGCCATCATCGCGACCTTTCCGGCCACCGACCATCGCGTCAGCAGCACGACCGCAGAGTTCGCCAACAATCCGACGCCAGCAAAACCAGCCGCGATCATCAACCCGGTGCTCAGGCCAAAGTCGGTCGTCTGCGTCATCACGAGCGGCCCGACAGCCAACCCCAGCGCGAAGATGAGGGCAAGCCACAGCAACCACCTCGGATTCCGGCGGTAGTCCTTCAAGTCCGGTATGGGCCGTTCGCCAACCAGAAACGCGGTCGTGTCGTTAGCAATGCGTGTGGCATTCGGACCGACAAACTCGACCGTTACCGTTCGCGCGTCCGGCAGGGTGACACTCACTTCACGACCGGTCACTTCCGCCCGTGTGAGGAGCGGTGCATACAGGAACGGGCGGAACGGGACACTTTCGAGGAACATCCCGTGCGGAACGAGCACGACTTCGCAGAATCCGGAGAACAGGCCCGCCGAGTCGTAAGTCATCTGTGCGGGAGTACGGAACGGTGGCGGTGCAACCGGAGCCGGTGCGGTCCCCGACGGCGTGACGGGATCGTCGTCGAGTGTGAGCGGCGCTTCGGTGGCCCGGTCATCTGGAAGCGGGAGTGGCAGTGGCTTCGCCGGGACCGATGGGCGAGCTTGAGGATTCAGATCTGCGTAGGGCAGGGGGTCTTCTTCGCGTTCGATCTCGCGGACCGAACTCGGCGAGGTTCGGCTTTCGGGGCTGATCGGCCGTGCTACTGTCACCGCAGTACGCGTGTCCGATTTTGCCGACGGGGTTGCATTGCCAGGTTTAGAGGGTTTGGAAGGCTTCGCCGATGCTATCGGCGGCGCCGAACGCTCCGGAACGGTGAAATCCGCGATTGAGGCAACCGAGTCAACATGGTAGGCGGTGGCGTTGAGGACTGCGGTCAGGTTGAGCCGCGCATTGCATTTCGGGCACCGAGCTTTTTTCTTGGTGCAGCCCGGCGGCAGTTTCAGCCTGGCACCGCAGGAGTCGCAAATTACGGGGAACGACATGGACGGCTTCTCGCATCCGCGGCTCACGGAATCGCCCAAATAGCAGTATAACCGCTGACGTCGCTCGATGGGCGTGGTTTCGGTTTTCGCATCTCGGCGAGACTTGTACCAGCAATCGTTAAACGTGAATTGACTGTAACTCCAGTTGTGATCTTGTCCTGAATGCGTCGCGATGGTGCAATAGAGTAACCGAATTCTCGAAGCTCTCCGGGTCACCCGGTTTCGTGTATATGACAACTGTCCGTCTCACATGCTCGTGCGGGAAAAGCTGGGAACATCCGGAAGGGGTTCCCATTCCGACCGATTTGCGGTCGATCTGCCCGTCGTGCGCGTTGCCGACTCCGGCACCATTTGATCCGTTGTCTCTCTTTAATGCGTCGTCGGACAAGTCGAAACTCAAACCACTCCCCGCTCCGGTGATTCCGCCCCCCCGCGTGCATAGCGGTTCAGGAACTTACGTGCAGGCACCCGAAGAAGCCGCGAGATCGGCAGCCGAATCTGTGTCGGCTGAACCGGGCAAGGTCGTCGCCGGGTTTGAAATCATGGAGGAGTTGAACCGTGGCGGGATGGGCGTGATCTACAAGTCTCGCCAGGTGGCGATGAACCGGATCGTCGCTCTCAAGGCCATCATCCCGGCGAAGCTCGAACGCCCAGGTGTTCGCGAGCGGTTCATGGCCGAGGTCAAGGCGTCGGCGCTGCTGAATCATCCGAACATCGTGATGGTCTATCACACCGACCTGCACGGTGAATTCCCGTATCTGGCGATGGAGTACGTTCCGGGGATCGACCTGCTACGGCTCGTGCGAAGCAAAGGAGCGCTTCCGGTCGCCGATGCCGTGTACTACGTCCGGCAAGCTGCGGATGGACTTCAACACGCACACGAACAAGGTCTCATCCACCGCGATATCAAGCCGTCCAACTTGATGGTTTCTCCGGGGCCGATTGGAGCCGAGGGGCTGAAGGCTGGGAAGCTCCCCAAGGTCAAGATCCTGGACATGGGGCTGGCTCGCGTCATCAGTCCGGACGGAAGTGACTCCGAAATGGGGCTGACGCAGGAAGGAATGTTCCTCGGCACTCCCGATTATGTCTCCCCGGAACAGGCCGAGAATTCCCGACAGGCCGATGGTCGCAGTGACATTTTCAGCCTGGGTGGCACGCTCTATTTCTTGCTGACGGGGGAAGTTCCCTTTCCGGGTAAGACGCTCGTCGAGAAGATTCGCAAGGCGCTCACGGAACCGCCGCCTTCACCGCTGGCGAAACGCAAGGATGTGCCGCCGGCGCTCGATTCGATTGTCCGCAAGATGCTCGCGTGTGATCCGAACGATCGGTATCAACATGCGAGCGATGTGGTGATTGCTCTCGATCGCATCTTGCGTGGGGAGGGGGGCCCGGTTTCGTCGGCTCCTCCGGTGATGGCGGAGCCTGAACCGGTCGGGCCATTGGCACAGGTAAAGGCACACGACGGCGCCATCCGCGGCCTGGCTCTGACCGACGACGGGCAGACACTCGTGACTGCCGGCGAAGATAGTCGCGTGCGGTTGTGGCAGTCAACGAAGCTCCAGGAGATCAGGACGTTCCTCGGCGATTTCGGGGCTGTCGATGGCATGGTGCTTGCGCCGAACGGGAAGCGAATCGCGACGTGCGCCACGAGGCTGACGACTTCTGAAATGGGCGTGCAACTCTGGGATTTGGCGACAGGTGCCGAGCAACGCAAACTCCGTGGACCGGCTGCGAACGTGCGCTGTGTGGCAATTTCGCAGGACAGCAAGGCGATTGCCGCTGGTGCCGACGACAGCATGGTGTGGTTGTGGATCGCCGATGCGAGCGGACCGAAAACCTTCTGCCTGAAGGGTCACGCTGGACCGGTGACCGCGCTTTGGTTCGTATCGCCGGAATCGCTGCTTTCAGCGGGCGTGGATGGGACGGTCCGGCAATGGGATCTGCGAATCGGAAAGACCAAGGGAACGCTGCCCGCGGGTGTGGGCCCGCTGTCGGGCCTTGCGTTCGGTGGGAAGCGAGTGGCTGTTGCGGGTGACACGCTCGCCGTGCGTCAGCCGACGGGTACATTTGTGAAGTTCCAGGGACACTCCGGGAACGTGTTTTGCGTTGCGTTCAGCCCGGATGGTCGGTTGCTGGCCAGTGGCGGTGTGGATAAAACCGTGCGAGTGTGGAGCACGGACGACGCGGAGGAACTGGTGTCGTATACCGGGCACGGGCACCCAGTGCGCTCGGTGGCATTCGCGCCGGATGGTCGTTCGCTGTTCTCCGGCGGCGGTGATGGCACCTTGATGCGATGGGCTGTCCCTGTGATTTGATTTGCAAGCTTCGTGGGATCAATTCTGGGCATTGTAATCCGCGTGACTTGCTTGCGGGCAAACGCCCACCCTGCGATAATCCCGCGCCCGGCTTCATCCGGCTTCGCCAACGCATCCAATTCCATCAAAGGCTCAGAGTCGAAATGAGTAAGTTCCTCCGTTCGTTCGCGCTCGTGGCTGTCATCGGCGGCCTCATTACCGTTACAGGGTTGTCGGTTGCCCCTGCTCAGGTGAAGGACAAAGACAAGAAAGACGACAAGGCCAAGGTTGATCCGAAGGCCGACGACATTGGCGTGACCGAGGTGTTCATGGGCAAGGATGGCTGGCGTTTCCGAATCAAGAACGCCGATGGCAAGTCGATCGCGATCGGCACCATGGCGTTCGACAAGAAGGAAGACGCGGTGAAAATGGTCGAGTCCTTGAAGACCATTCTGAGCAAGGGCAAAGTCGTCGAGATGAAAGAAGAAAAGAAGTGACTACCGTTGTTCGTCATTAACCCCGCGTCATTCGAGAAGAACCAGCAGTTTTGGTTTTCACGAATGACGAGGGACGAACGACGAATGATTACTTCGCCGGCAGTTGCCACGGTGTCGGCACCGCACGCGGCTTCTCGGGCTTCTTGTCTTCCTTCGCTTCGGGAGCCGGGAACGCTAACGGGGCGTTGATCGTCAGTACCGTCCACGGGTGCGAGATCAGCGACTTGATCCCCGGATGATTCTGCGTGTCTTCCGCGTTTGGCTTCCACTCTTTCCCGGTCGGCGGGCCGTACAGCGCGTAAGAAGCCAGCTCCTTCGCGAGCTTCGTTGTCGTGAACTTCGCATCGAGCGAATGTGGCAACGCTAACTCCTCGGTTGCGAAGATCGCCTTCGCCGCCGCGACGTCGATCTTGCCTTTCGACGTCTCGTAGAACTTGAGCCAGGCCTTGTCGCGACCGTCTGCTTCCCAGGCTTTCACGGAATCGGGTTCGGCTGCGGGCGCTGCCTCCATTCGCACCGCCAAATCCTTCGCGTTGTTGCAGCCCCAGTAAAAGCCCTTCGTGTCATTGAACCATTCGTTCTTTGAGCTGCGCCACAGCTTGCTTTTCTTCGTGCCAAGCTCGTACATGGCGATCTCATTCGTCTTCGTGTCCGCGATGAGCCACTCGTTCGAGTACAGGCCGTTGCTGTTTTGCGACAGATACTTCACCACATCGTCGATGTTGTTCGAGTATTGAATCGCCTTGCGGGAGCGTGTAGTCAGCGGTTCGCCGGTCGCGTCGAATGGCGTCTGGTCGATGGTCGTTTCGCAGAGAACGATCCCGGCCGCGTTCATGTAGTAGTCCTGGCTCGACCACACGGCCCCAGGGAAACCCTGCATCGCAAAGCGATTGCCCTTCGTTGGCTTGCAGTCGATCCACACGTTGACGTGTGGGCCAAAGTGAAGCCCGAACATCGTGATGTGGCCCAGGACGACCTTGCCATCGGCCGTCGCGGGACCGGTTGCCACGAACGCTGAGCAGTGTTCTTTCTTGGGTTGCACAGGAGCCGTGAGTTTCGTCTTTTCGAGGCCGGTTGGCGTGGCCGCGAGTGCTGATTCAAGTGTGTCGATTTCCTGCCAGACGTTGATGGAAACGATGTCGAGCAAATCAACCTTGCGATCATCGACCATTGCGCCGGCTTCAGCGGCACCATCCGCGATGCCCTTCATTTCTTCGAGAAACTCTTTGTCGAGTTTGCGAAGGAAGAGCGCATCGGTCAGCGTGCGAACGGTTCGCCAGCCGTCGGTGCCGTCTTTCGGGTTGCGTTCGCGTCCGAGGGTCACGATGTATTTCGCGATCTCGTTGGCGAGCAACTTCCCGTGTTGGAGTCCGCGGGGATACGGATCGCCTTCGATGTGCAGTACGACCCAGCCTGCTTGCGTGTAGCGGTATCCCTCGTTGTCTTTCTGGATGGTCTTCGGGTCGGGTTTGTGCTCGGCGGGAATGTCGGCCGCGTGGAGTGGAAACGCGACCGGAATGGCTGCGAGGAGTGTGAGGAAGGCCGCACAAAGTGAGACACGAATAAAGAGCACCGCACGGGACATCGAACACTCCATGTTTAGCAGCAAGTCATGATGCAACTCCTGGGGATTTAGCATCGCACATGATCGCGTGGTTGAAAACCGCAATCCGGTGGCTACAACTCAAACTCAAACTCCCCCTCTGTGTGAATGAGAACCCGGCAGGCCGTATTCTCATTCGCTGGCTTTGAGAGCGTGCGATGAAGATCACGAAGGAAACCATTGGCGTCGGGTTCATCGGTGCCGGCGACATCTCGGTGTTGCACGCCGCGGCCGTGAAGAAGTGTCCTGGCGCGAAGCTGGTCGGCCTCTGGAATCGCAACCAGGAACGAGCCACGCAACGAGCCACCGAGTTCGGCTGCAAGAACTACAAGACGCCTGCCGAGTTGGTGGCCGATCCCGCCATCGACGCGGTGTTCGTCCTCACGAATCTGGAATCGCACCTCGAATACACGCAACTTGCCCTCAACGCTGGCAAGCACGTTCTCGTCGAGAAGCCAGTGGGGGTTTCGGTTGCGGAAATCGAGCAGATGCGTGACCTGGCTGCGAAGAAGGATTTGGTGTGCCTGCCGGGCCACAATTACGTCTACGAAGCGAGCATGATGCGGACTCGCGACCTCGTTCAGAACGGCGACCTCGGCAAGATCGTGTCGGCGTACGTGATGTACAACATCCATCACCCCGAAGAAGTTGCGAAACGCTATCCGGGGGTCGTGCGGCAGATCCTCACGCACCACTCGTACATTCTGCTGTACTTGGTCGGGAAGCCGGTCGAGCTGTGCGCGATGAAGGCGACGCTGCACTACAAAGAATACACCGAAGAAGATATCGCGATGGTGCAGATGCGATTGCACAACGGGGCGCTCGCTCACTTCTGTGCGAGCTTCGCGGCCGACGATCACGCTGCCGATCCGTGGACGGTGATGGTGAAGGTGATCGGCACCGCCGGCAGCACGCGATACAGCTACCGCGATCACGTCGAGATCAAGCCGGGCCTCGTTCACAGTCAGACGTACACGGCTTATCAGGGTTCGGTGATGAACGAAGTGCGGCACTTCCTCGTGGATAGCCTGCGAATGGGGCAACCGCCACTGAGTTCGCTCGACGACGCGATCACCGCACAAAAGATGATCGAAGCCGCTGAGAAGTCGATCGCCGAGAAGAGCGTGGTGAAGTTGTAAGCGGTATCAGGGTTGAACGGGGCCGGGCACGAAGAGGAACTCGCTCGGTCCGCCCCCGCTCGTCAAGGATCCGGTCGAGCCGTCGTTGTACTGGAACTTGAGTGTCGACTTCCCGTTCTCAAAGTGCAAGGACGTTACCCTTCCTTGACCGGAACGCGCCGTCATCTGCTTGATCGCGGATTGGCCGGTGTTCTCGGACGCATACGGGTACGGGTAGAGCGCTGTGGGACTGGCAGAAGTCGATTCCACAGCAGGGCGCGGATTCAGATTCGAGGTCGACTCAGTACCTTCCGAGGATTTCGCGACTGGGGTTGGATTCGTGGCCTGCATCAGAACGTCGGGGTGGGTTCGCGTCGGTTTCAGATAGGCGCGACCGTGCAATCGGTCGGTTCGAATACTATCGGGAGTGACGTCCGCAACTGACCGCCGATCTGAAAAACGACCGCACGACGCGAGTGTCAACGCGATGAGAACCACCACCGCGACCCGCATGCTTCATCCTCCAACCCCGTAGTCAGTTCTCGCACGGCGAGATATCGCGACACGGGTGACAGGTCAACACGTATCCCAGACAAGTCAGGAAACACCAATGGAACAGCGACCTCTCGGAAAGACCGGTCTGAACGTCTCCGTTCTCGGGCAAGGCGGAGCTGCATTCGGGCAGCAGTTCGGCCCCGTGTCCATCGCCGAAGCGACCGACTGCATTCACGCCGCGATTGATGCTGGCGTCAACCTCGTGGATACGGCCGCGTTCTACGGCAAAGGCACCGCTGAGGAATTTCTCGGTAAGGCGCTCGCTGGCGGCTGGCGTGAGAAAGTGAACATCTGCACGAAAGCCTGTCGGCTCGATTCCGCAGTGTTCGACTTCACTCCCGAAGGCACGCGAAAGTGCTTCGAGGCTTCTCTGAAACGCCTCGGCACCGATCACGTCGAGATTCTGCTCGCTCACGACATCGAGTTCGCGGACGACTACGAATACGTCTTCAACGAGACGTATCACGTTCTGCAGCAACTCAAGAAGGAAGGCAAAACACGGTTCATCGGCATGTCGTGCTATCCGCTGCCGCTGCTCAAGCAAGCCATCGAACGGTGCGATCTCGACGTTGTCATCAGCTACGCACACTGCAATCTGTGGAACACCCGGTTACTCACAGACTTCATGCCGACTGCGGAAGCTCGTGGCGTTGGCGTCATGAATGCCAGCCCGCTCGCGATGGGATTGCTCACGAATCAGGGACCGCAGCCGTGGTTTCCAGGGCAGCCGGAAGTCGTGGCTGCGTGTAAGAAGGCCGCGGAACTGTGCCGCAGTCGCGGGGCCGACATCTCATTCTTGGGAATGCAGTATTGCTACTTGCAGAAGCGTATTCCGTGTACGCTTACCGGGGCGTCGCGGAAGAGCGAACTCGACGTGAACCTGCGTGCGATGACCGAACCCATTGACCAGGAATTGCTCGCCGACGTAATGAAGGTGCTCGATCCGATTCGCGACTGGACTTGGCGTTGCGGGAACTGGAAGGGCTGATCGGTTAGTCCCGGCCGCTTGCGGCTTCGAAGGCGAAGCCGCAAGCGGCGTTCTTATCAGTGCGAAGGGAACGTATGCATGGGTGACTTCTCTCGCATTTGCTCCAGTTCGACCTGAAGCCGAGTCAGGACGCTGGCTCTCCGCAGTGGCGATTCTTTTGCCAGTTCCGCGGCAACAAACCCAATCACGTTTCGGGCTGTTCGCTCCTCGTCGGTGTCTCCGACATAATCTTTACGAAGTCGTTCGGTCGAACCGGGTTGGCTCTGATTGATGAGCAAGAACTCGGATGAAACCTGCTCCAACGTCGTTCGGCCAGCGATCAATTCGAGAACCAGCATGTCCTTGATTTGGATCTGGCGACGAAGTTCTCCGTCAATCACATCGAGCTGTTTCCCAAATTCGATCTGGCTTTGGATTTCATCCTCGTAGGAATGCGATTGGAGTGCGCTGGCAACAACACTTGCGGTCCGGCCGGAACTGGCAACCACAGCGGTGACAGTGACGGCGGAAAGGAGAGTCAAGAAACGCGAAGTCGACACGAGAAAGTTTCCAATTGGGTGCGGGCGAACGGCAGTTTATGCGGCTGAGCCACACAAAGGGGAGAGTGAAAGCACAAGGCTCTCAAGTGCGGATGACCGCAATCATTGCGTGATGTGGTTCGCGAACACGAACTCGCTCGGAACCGCATCACGATGCATGGCTCTTGGCCGTGCTGACGAAAGGCCTCACCTGAGCCTTCGTCCGAAGACCGTTCAGATTCAAGGCAATCGCGTTTTTCGATTGCCTGACTGACGGAGGGGGTAGGAGCTCAACATTTCTTATAGGGCGATCCTGTCGCTTTCTTACACCACATCCACGTGGCTATCCACATTATGGCAAAAGCGGACCCAGTTGTCTGTGAAGTTTGGCTATCTTTTAGGTGAGCCTCAGATTTCTCTCATTTCTTCGGCAACTGCGGCAGAATTGCGGGGTCTGCGTAGCGGTCGGGGTCTTTCTCGAATCGCTGACGCGAGAGGTCGTTGTAGAAATACACCTTCACGCCCTTGTACATCGTGAAGGGATCCTTCGACGACACTTTTCGTTCCTTGAGCACCGGGCAATACACCTGTTCGATGTCGCGTTTCGGCAACTCCATCCCCGCGAGTCCGGGGATGAGTTTCGCGTCGAGATACGCTGCGGGATCGCTGTTGAACTTGGTAACGCATTGCCCGCAGCACAGATAAATCTTCACGCCCTTGTATGTCACGGTCTTCGATTCTTTCAAGTCGATTTCATCGGTCGTCATCACGGGGCAGAACTTCTGAACGCCGGGGGTCGCGGGAGCCGGTGTGGGCTTTGCGCCGTCCAGTTTCACAACCTCAACCGAGGCGTGCGGTCCTTGCGGGGTACCGCCAGCAATCGCGACCGCGACGTCCTTCCCACCTGGCACCAACCTGTGAACATACCGACTCTCGGCGGTCGTGCCGACCGTGTCCCACGCGGTGCCCTTCTCATTCAGCACATGCACGTTCTTGTCAGACGTGCTGAGGACGATCTTGCCGCTTACAGTTGTTGCAGCCGGGCTGAAGCCCACGCGGTCCGTGCCTGGGAACTCTGGCCCGTCGCTCCACTTCCCGGTCGCAACATCCAGAACGCTCACCTTCC
>JAIOPV010000194.1 GCA_021413735.1 Planctomycetota bacterium | reverse complement strand
TGGAGTGGCGAGCGGCCGTGTTCGGGTTCGCCGACCGCGTGTCCGAATTCTACGCTGCCTGCTCGCCCAAGCAGCCGGCAGCCGACGATGTGGCAGGGTTCGCCAAATTCGTTGCCGAGTGGGAGTGGCGGCGGGGTCAGCGAACGGGCCTCACCCGGTGTGCTGAGGTGCTTTCACCCTGCTGATAGCATTCTCGTCTGGCGTCAGAGAAGAAATCGCAATGCTGACCAAGGCCGCGCTATCACCCGACTACCGCCGCGCACTCGGTCGGGGCACGCTGGTGGTGTTCATGCTCTTCGTGTTCTCCAAACTCGTGTTGGACCACGGACTCACGGCCCAAATTACTCTCATGGCAGCCCTCGGCTATTTGGGGAGGTGCCGCAGTCATGGCCATCCGTCGTCCGCAGACTCCGACGGCGACCGACCTGTGGCTACTTCGCTGGGGCTTCGTCCCATTGTGGCTTGCTGCCCAGATCGGGGTGCGGGAAGCGTGGTCGTGGATGGGCCGACTTTGACCGTCAAATGAGGCGTTCGCTCCGAACTGAAGACGTTCCTCTCCTGTCTTTGCTCCTCAGCGAACCAGATGTTGAACCCAAGAGGATTACCGTAAATGTGTGGCGGATCGCGCGATTCGATGTTGCAAACGCTACTGGGTGCCGCAGGCGTTACTTGGCGTCCGCTCGCGGAGTCGGAGCGGGTCGAGGCCGAACAGCAGTGGCGTGCGGTATACGGTGAGGCGTTCGCCGGACGTCCCAGACTGCGACACGGGACACGAGCAGAGTTCGAGTTCGCTCGACAACTCGCCGACCGGTGGCTGATTGTGCCGCTGTCATCGGGCTTCCCCGGTACATCTGTCGCGCGCTACGGGTCGGTGCCAACCGGCTATGAGTGCGAGGGCGCACTGGTGCCGCTCGGAGCCGCACACAACGTCGAGTTCTCGGTGTCGCCGGCTGACCTGTCCTGGACCATGCTGCACACGCACGAGGATCATGCCCTCGGCGGTCCTTACTTCATACGGCGGGAGTGGCTGCCCGATTGACTGAGTATGTTGCAGGCGGCGGTGCCCGCCGACCCGTCTGGGCTATAGGCTGGTCCAAGGCGCGTTTCAACGCGGCTCTTCGTGCAGCAGAGGACTTCCCACACTACCGTCTTGGGGGAGAAATGCTGAAGTGGAAGGCTCACACGAGCAAAGTCCGACAACTCGCGTACAGCCCAGATGGAACGTTATTGCTGTCGGTGGCCGAGGGTGTGAAAACTCTTCGGCTCTGGAACCCGACCACGGGGATAAAGGTGCGAGAACTCCGCGACCAGTGGGTCATCTACGGGGCCGCATTCAGTTCCAACGGCAGATTCCTCGCGACCTACTCTGAGGTTGCTGTCGTGGTGATCTGGGACCGGGAAACGTGGCTGCCCATAGCCGAACTTTGTGACCGGGAAACGAGCGAAGGCCCAGACTTTGCCCCAGATTCTTCGGCCGTTGTCGCATGCGGGCGGAAGAGAGTCTCCCTTTGGACCAAACCGGGCCAACCTGATCCGAAATCCATTCGCGGGGAGCTTAAAGACAAACGCAAACCGGACCGGGTTTTCACCAACGAACAAGAATCCTTTCACTACTTCCATTGCGTCCGATTTAGCCCCGACGGCCGGTTCATCGCCGCAAGCCGTGAAGACAATACGACCGTCTGGTCAGTTGCTCGCGGAAAATTGGTCCGCTCGGTCGGTCATCGCTCGACACCAACTCAAACAACGCTCGCGATCAGTCCGGACAGTGAGCGAGTGGCGGTCGGCCACGGGAAGCAGGTTGACATATGGCCCATTGAACGCGACGGGCCTGTGGTGACTCTCAGAGGGCACAAGCTGTTCGTATGGGGACTGGGGTTCACCAAAGACGGCCGGTCGGTAATCACAGCGGGTAGTGACGGGACAGTTCGATTCTGGGATGCGGATTCAGGAGCCGAGCATCGGTCCTTCGATTGGAGGATCGGCAAGCTGTACTCCGCAGCGCTATCACCGGACGGCCTGACGTGTGCGATAGGAAGCGAGGACGGCCACATCGTGGTGTGGGACGTCGATTCCTGACACCGCGTGTCCCGGAGGTAATCTCGTGATCGTCTGGAAGGCGCACGTCGGGAAAATCGAGTCGATGGCGTTCTCGGCGGACGGCCAACTGCTTGCCACCGCCACTGGTGGAACCCGCACCGTTCACCTGTGGGAACCCACAGGCAAACTCGTCCGCAAGCTCACCGGCAACTGGCCAAACGGTCGCACGCTCGGCACCGTGAAGGCCGTGGCTTTCGCTTCGGGCGCACCGCTGCTCGCTGCCGCAACGAGTCGGAGTGTGACGCTCTGGCGAACCGATACCTGGGAGTTGGTCGCTGACCTGAATACCGCCTTGGCTTACGAGTTGGCGTTCGGGCCGGGTGAACATCCCGTCCTCGCGGCTGCGGAGTCGCGGGATACCGCCATCTGGGCGGACGCGGGCAGGACAACCGGCGACAAGGTTCGGCCCTCCGACCGCGTGTGCGGGCCTCGCGGCGGCGTGGCCGTTCTCGACTTCTCGCCCAACGGCACGGTCCTGGCGGCGAGCAACTGCCACGAAGCCGGACTCTGGAACCCGACGACGGGCAAGCGAGTCCGTTCTCTGGAACGCCCAAGTGGAAACCACCGTGGAGCAATTCGGTTTTCCCCTGACGGAACGGTCGTTGCCCTCGCCCGTGGGAAGTATGTGGACCTGTGGCCGGTTGCAGGCGAAGACAAACCGACCGCGACTCTCGTGGCCGGAACGGGAAGGCAACCTGCCGTCTGGGCGTTGGGATGGGCGGACGGCGGCAAGGTGTTGATGACTGCGGGTGCCGACGGCTTTGTTCGTAACTGGGACGCGAACGCGGGGAAGGAGTTGCGGTCCTTCGCGTGGGGGCTGGGAAAGGTGTACTGTGCGGCGTTCTCACCGGACGGGCTGACGTGTGCGGCTGGCGGCGAGAACGGGCAAGTGGTCGTGTGGGACGTCGATACCTGAAGGAACCGCCGGTGTGAGTGTTGCAGTTACTCAATCAATGATCGCACGCGGGCCAGTATCCTTGCGAGCAAACGCTCACCGTGCAAGCATGCGGTCGTGTGATGCTCATCGCGACGAAGGCAGTCGGAGATCGCCCCGCAACGACCGAGTTCGATTCTGAATGTGCTTGTTCCCGGACTGAAGGTCAATGGTCTTGGCAGGTGCGAAGTTACGGCCTCTTCGCGGTGGCCTACGTCTCATCACAAACTCAAAGGCAGAGGGACTGTCGTGGCGTTCGACCCAAACCAGATGACGCCATGCGGCCAAACCTACGACCAAATCGACACCGAGCAGGCCAAATACGTACAAGGTGCGAACGACGCACTGGTCGAACTACAAGACCGAGGCTGTCGGTGGTGGTTGTACTCCGTCTCGCACCGTACCTTCGAGGTGGTAGTCGGTGACCCGCATGCCCGCGATAACCTCGTCATCACCCTCGCAGCATGCGACCACATCGCCGGTCCAGTCGGATGGCCGAAGCAGCGGCTGCGTGTGGTCTGGCACAACGACCGTGATGCGGACAAGGCGTGGGTGTTCGTGCTGGAAGACGAGTCGGTCGGGTTCAAGGCGGCAGGCGGGGTGTTCGGCTGGCGTCGCGGTTACGACCTACTGGAGTATGGGAGCCTGAACATGCCGCGTACTAACGTAAGCGACTCGAAGTGATTCGTTTCGTGGACTCAACTCGCCGATTGCTAGCGTTGCTGTCCGAGTCGTTCAGCGGAGACTTGAATGGTGCCTGAACTGATCGTGCGGTTGGATCGGTGGCTGAGAACCAATCGTCCCGATTACTATGCCAGCCTTCAACCCGGTGTCACGACAATCCACCTGGACAAGTTCGAGGACCAGTTCTCGCTACGAATGCCGGTGGCGTTCCGGTTGCTATACAAGTGGCGGAATGGCCAGGAAGTGACGTGCCATCGGTCGCTCCAAATGAACTGGATGTTCCCGCCGTTGGAGGACATCGCGAGCAGTAAGGCGATGCTCGACGGCATGATCGGCTCGGACTTCGAGTCGCCCGACTGGTGGCGACGGGAGTGGGTGCCGTTCCTTCACAATGGCGGCGGGGACCGGTTGGTGGTAGACCTTGCCGGGTTCGATGGGGGCCGGCCTCGGCAGTTACTGACCTTTTGGCATGACGAACCTGACCGGCCTGTCACGTACTCAAGCTTGGAGGCGTGGCTGGAAGATTTGGTGGATTCAATGGAGAATGGGACGCTGGAGTTGGTGTAGGGGCAACGTTCGGTGATGCTTTGCGCTTGGTTTCACACCACAAGCAATTCCGCCGCTCGTCCGAACCACTCGGCTTCTCCAAGCCCGTGCGCCGCACAGAACTCGGCCAGCCGCCGCAAGTACCCACTCGGCTCAACCTGAAGATTCCACAGCAACTTCCGCAAACACACAGGGCACAACCTCAGTGGCGTTGAATCCCTTTCTTCGGCATGATTGCAGCCATTCATCAAACACCGATTCATCGTGCAGTGCATCATTGTGAGGATGTGCCCGGTCTCGTGAGCCGCCGTCATCGCGGTCCGACGCAGGCACACGCGGAACGCCTCCGCGTTCTTACCCGGATACCCGTTCCGGTAGATCGACCACACACCAACGCGGCGGCGCAGGTTCGCCTGCCCGTACACGAAGTTCCAGCCGTCGCCCGGCCACAGGTCGCGAGCCGTGAGTGCCAGATACGCTAGGGCGTCGTCGGGCCGGTCCGGTTCAAGAATCTCGTGCAGAATGTACGGTGCGAGCAGTTGTCGGTCGCCCCAGTCTGGGTGCTTTCGCTTCGCGGTGTTCGGAATCGCGGAAGCCGGAACGGTGCGGCGAACCACAACCGGTGAGTCGAAGAAGATCACCAGGAACTCGCGTGTGATGTCGATGACTGATTGCTGTGCCGTGTCGCACTCGCCAATCACACACAGGTAGATCGTCGTCAGGTCACGGTCGCGACGCACCGGGTTGGCAGCGAGATATTGACGGAACATTTGGCCCTTCTCGCGGTGTTCCGCGAGCCATTCGCCAGGGCGCGGGGGTGCGAGCGGCTCGACCAATGGGCGGAGACGGTCTTCGAGTTCGGGGTAGAGGTTCTCGGTCATCGAACTCCGGCCACTATTTCACGCCTCTTGGGCGACAGCAACTTGGTGGCATGATGGTCGAAGCTAATTCGTCACCGTGAGACCGCCGTCGCCTCACAACTCAAGCTTTTGCTTCAGTCTTACCTTCTCGTCACCAGGGAACGACGTCTTGCCGTCTGTGTACGGTCCCATCAGAGGAGTCCCTGATGTATCTGCCAAGTGCCACGCACCGTCGGCGAAGGCCAGTGACCAGTACGGATCGTGCGGGTCCAAGTCGGGCATGAGTCCGCCCAAGTCGCAGAGGGATTTCACCCCAAACCGGACGGCGAGGTATTCGGCTATCCGGAGGTCGGGACGCTCGCCCAGCGGAGACGGGTCTGGGAACGCAAAACACCCCAACATGCACGGCCAGTCCGGGTCAACGGTTCGCATCAGTCTTACCCAGATTGCAGAGAGCCGCTCCGGGGGTTCCATCTCTTCTTGTGTAACGACGACCTCGGAATTCGGCAGGATTGAGGTGAGGAACTGTTGAAGTTCGTCGGCTGCAATCACTGCGGATACGACGATGTCGAAACCCTGTGACACCACACTGCCCTCACTACCAGAGACCAAACGGGATCGTTCTGTGACCAGCATAACGGCGACGTGCTTTAATTCGGCAACATGCAAGCTGCTGCGATTGTCGGAAGTCATTTAACAACCGTCCAGAATCGCAAGAAACATGCGTTTTCCAGCACGGCATCCAACAACCAACAACCACGCGAATGCATGCCTGAGCCGTAGCAATGATCGAGAACGTGCGGGCAGTCGCATCCGGCGTCCTGGAGGGCGTCGCCGAGTACGCCCATCAACTCGAACGACCGCTCGGCGTAGATCGTGCGGGCGAGGCCCGCCACAGTTCGCGTGAGCCATTCCGGCTTCACTGATGTCGGAACGAACGGGTTGTTGAACATATCGCGAAGCAGCGCCGCTTGATCGGATGCCTCCACTGGGAATCCAGCCGGAATCGTTCGATGTCGCAATGAACGCCGGACTTCGGACGCGGAGAGGACAAGGGCCGCGAGACTGGCAGCACCGCGAGATTCCGGCGAATAACGTGCAGCACGCGAGGCGGTACGCTCGGCAAAAACGACGAGCTTCCGGACCGTAGCCCACTCCCGTCGGTTGATTCTCCCATCCGCGTGGTTTTCGACCACATCAACTGCGTGACGGATATCGTCGTTTGCAATCAACTCCGACCGAAGACGACAGAGGCCGCAGAAATACAGGCGAATCTTGCGTTCAACCTGGGCCTGCGTGAGGTGGAACACGATGCGGCTGTCGCAAGCAAGGCGAACGAGACATTGAAGCATCGACGATGGTTGCCCCGCGTGCCAATCGTCTTCCTGTGGGCCGTTGCGGGAGGATGGGCGGGGTGGTGCCGGTACGCCGATTGCCTGTAGCGATTCGGTGGGCCTACGTTTCCGGTCGCGACGGTGCCACACGCTGCGGAGCGAACCCGTTCGGCGAACGTTACTGCGGAACACCCCAAGCCCTCGCGAGACGTGCCGGGACGCGGCGCGGCATGACGTCGATGCCGTGCCGTCTCGGCGATAAGGAGGGGCTGTCGAGTGCTGGGGTTCACTTCGGTGTCAAATCCGAGTCGGGAAAAGTCTGGACGGCGATTTGCCTTGTCGCACATCGTAGCGCACAAAAGTATACCAATCTCTTTCAGAGGCGAGCAGTCATGGCAAACGTTGTCGTCGGGTTGAACGGCTTCCAGGTGTGGGGCTTCGTCGTCGAAAATGACGGGGATGGGGTTCAAGTACGACTCGCACTCGATGATTGGATAAGGATGGATTTCGGAGTGGGACAGCGGATTCCGGTGCGATTGCCGGACCGAGACGAAGTGTTGCTCTTTGTGACGCACGTCACCGAATCGCCGCCCATCGTGTGGATCACGCTCGCTCAGCAGGTTCCGGTGGTTGCGGTTCGTGCTGAGCGGCGAACATGCGATCAAGCACAGCCAGAATCCGCCGTTGCGTATCGGCCTGCATGAGCGTTTCCAGGTCACGAAGCGACAACGGCGTGCCCGGTGGCACGCCGTCGAAGATACTCGGTAACCGGCGACCCGGCTTTGATCCAGCATTGTGCGGTTTGGTCATGCGGCACCTTCAGTGACCACGCGGCGGTGTGTTCCTGTTGCTTCCGCCGCAAGGTCAAGAATGAACCATAGCGTGGCGACCGGTATGCCCATCCGGTTGGCGACAGCCACTACGTCTTCCTCACGACAACCTGGACGGGGAAGCCGGCACACGCTCAGGAACACCAACGCCGACTCGCTCACGCCCAACGCCATCGCCTGAGTCGCCAGCGACCACTTTCGACATGCCCTCACTTCCGCCATTGCGAAGCCCCAAGTTCCCGGACGATTCGCCGTGACTCGAACAACGCTTTCGCGGAGAACCGCGTCCGCTGTCGGAACGCGGCTCACCCAGCCGTTCGGCTTCGGACGGCTATTCCTCATCGTGCCCCTCCTTCGTGTCGGCGGTGCCGTTCCGGTCACGCTTGGTGCCGGGTGCTACACGAAGAAAACGCCTACCATCGCGGCGGTGGGTCGGAGACGATGCAGACTGTGGCGAGGGTTCGCGTGGGGCTTCAACCTCCGCGAGTGCAGCCACAGCCGTTGGCTCAGCGACCCCAGCCTTCGACAGAATCGCGACCTCTTGCGAAGCGAGCATTGCGATCTGTTTGAGGAGCAACGTCTTCGACGGGCCGGTGGCATTGGGAAGCTGCTTGGCGAGCATTTCCTTTTGTGCCCCGACCGTCTCCAGCACAGAGCCAAACGCACTCATGCGTTGCTGAATGCGGGCGACGTTGGCAGCGAGTTCGATTCGTTCGGCTGCAACTTCGGCGGAAGAGAGAATCGCGTTCGTAATGGCAGCAATGAGTTGCTCAGTCCGCCCAACCAGAATTTGCATGTCGTTGTTGCTGGACATTGGCACTCCTTGTGTTGAAAGCTATTGTTCGCGAACTCATCGCGAACAGGGTTCAGTTGCTTGCGGGCGGATGTGGCGGAGCCACGAGCGGCACCACGAAATCATCGGGCGGGTTGTGTGCCGCAACGATTCCAGCCTCCGAAATCATCGTGTACGCGAACCCGCCCATCCCAAACTCTTCGACCATCGCCGCCTCAACCGCCTGAATCAGTGCAGCGAGCTTCGGTGAAACTGCTGTGCGGGCAACTTCCGGCATCGTGCAAGACTCGCCAGCCGGTTCGCGTTCTGGCGTGGTCTTCCGCCGCCACTCCGCGATTGCTTCTGCGACCAGCCCAGCCAGCGGAATCGGGTTGTCACTGCGAGCCGCTTGGCGACGTGCGCGGGCACACCGAGGACACGAGCAGTCAAGCCGGCAGACATGGGCATCATGGCCGCACTCACTGCACGTTCTCGCGGTCGCGAAGTTCATGGCATGACACCAACTGCATGATCGAGTGGTGAGCATGACGATGCCCTTGAGGAAAAGCCGGACCGGGAAGGTGAACTTCCCGCCACGGCGAAGTTGGTCACGCCGCGAGCGTCGTCAGCCCGCAGGCTGCGTCCAATAGGCCGTGCAAGGCTTGGGTGCGTCGCGGCAGAAGTTGGAGGTCGCCGCCCTTCACAGCCTCCGTGATCGAGTTGAACAACCTCCAAGCTGTCTTGCCTTCACAGAATTCGCGATGTCGCGGATGCCGCCATTCCTCTAGGGCGAGCGGGACCTTCGTCACTGGAAGGACACGAGCGTCGAGAGCCAGAATGAGCAAGTCGTGAGCGGCTGCGTCGGTCAATTCATGCAACTTGTAGGTCGCGAATCGTTCGTCTTGTGTTCGACGAAGATCGCCAAGCCGAGCGACTGCTGCATTAATCAACTGTGGCAGGTCACGTCCGATGTGAGCCGTGTGCTTCCGTGACAACTTCACCTCACCTGAGAATGAAAGGTTGTCGCAAACGAACACCGTCGCGCCGACCACAAGGCCGAAGGGAAAACTTTGGTCGTGCGAATTCCGCACGCCGATGGTCAGCCCGAAATCCCCCGCGTCATTTCCGTCAGACACACGCAGCAATCCGAAGTAGCGATCACCGCTTCGGGCGAGTGCGTGCGACTCGCTGACAAGTGCAAGTCCGGCCCGTTCGAGGGCACCCTGAACGCCAGTCAACAACGTCTCGTGTGGAATCGGCATCCAGGTTTTCGTTCTGTCGGGTGTTGTCGTGAGAGCCACTTCCTCACGGGTTGCGTGGTGGGCACCCGCATGAACCATCACCCGTGGGCCAACCGTCATCACGGCGGCACGGCCAACTGCTTCGATTTCGTTTGCCATTTGAATCCCTCCCTTTGTGAGACCGAAGAAACCTCACATCCCCTACACCGTTATTATACAACTAGAGACATAGATTGTCTATCGACACGATTTCGATTGCGTATGTGAGTTCGTTGGACTAAAGTTGTGACTTTCCGAACCTCGGAGTTACGCTGTGAGTAAAAAGGCCAGCAAAGAAACACTCGGCCAGCGTCTTCAGAGGCTGAGACGCGAGGCAAGTCTTACGCAGGCACAGGTCGCGAATGAGTCGGGGCAGTCGCTACCGAATCTCCGAAATTGGGAAGGGGACCACCGCACGCCGGGGTTGTGGTCAGCACTGCAACTGGCCCGCGTATTTGGGGTCCGGCTTGAAGAGTTGGCGGAGTGCGCGGCCCCGGACCCGAAGGTGGACCGTGATCGGAGTAAGCGGCTCCGGCAAAAAGGTGGTCGACCGAAAGGGAGGCCGAAGGGAAGTGGGGCTTCCGGCGGGTTGGACGAGAAGGCCGATGCGGACACTGGGTCGGGAACTGGGGAGAAGAGTAGTGGAGGTGCTGCACGGAAACAGGGTCAGAAATGAGTATCGCTTCACACGGACGCACGGACGGCACGAACAAAAACACGCCCACGGTTTTCGTGGGTGCGTGCGTTCACGGGGGTTGCTCATGCAAGGGTTGCACACCAGATTGTCACGAGCATCTCACGTCGAACGACGCCAGCGAAAAAGACAAGTTCTGCCAAGCCCCTCGTGGAGTATGGGGAGAGTGGATTCTAACATCCGCCACATCTCATGACGACAAGGAAAGCGGATTCGTTAAGCTGTTTGCCGATCACCTGCGTGATTGCGTTGCCGTGCCAGAGTCGTTCGAGATTCGGGTTGCCGAGAGGCAAGAATTGCCGAGTAACCCCAGCGGGCGGCGATCCCGGACACTTGCGGGGTTCCGACGACTGTGATAACCTGCGAACTTCGATGCCGGCGATTGGCCGTTAACGAGGTGACCAATGTCTCTGAGGGGATGGATTAACACGCTTGAAAGAGCGGCCGATCACCTGACCCCTCGTTGCCAGCAGTGCAACCGCAAAATGCGGACGAGAGTGCAGTGCAAACTGTGCAAGCTAATTTGTTGCTCACACAATTGCTTTGACCGCCACTTAAAAGCCACCCATCCCAATGTCCTCGAAGAGCAGAAGCAGGCGAAGCGGCAATACGAACAACAGCAACGGTTGGCAGAAAAAGAAAGAGCGGTGCGGGCCGAACAACTTCTCGAAGAACAGGCCCGCATGGCGCGGCGGGAACGGGCTGAAGCGGAACGGCTCGCTTACCAGCGGGCTGAGGATGAGGATAGGCGGGCACGCATCAAAGCAGCCCGGAACAAGAAAGAGAAACTCGAACGGATCAGGGAAGAGATTACGAAGGCAACCGAACACGTGGAAAGTTGCACCGCAGCGTGGCACCGAGCCGGCTCACCCGTGGTTCACAAAGCTGACATTGACGATGCACGTGGAAAGGTCCGAAGACTTCAGGGAGTTCTTCGCAAAGAGAATCGGAAGCGTCGCCTCGCCTTTGCGAAGATGACGTATCTGCGGATTGCCTCGTACGCCCGACAGACCGCTGACCGCTCAGGCATTCCGTGGTTCGCTCCCGTACTCATCTTCGGAGCGATTTGTTTTGCAAGTACCGTGGTGATCGTTCTGCCTTTCGTGAATGGGCGTACCCTTGCCCTCTCGCTCGGCGGGATCGGCTTTTTGCTGGGTCTCGTCTTCATGCTTTGCGTTTTCTTCGTTCCATCCGACGAGAACCTCTGGCCAGATATGACACTCCTCACGGAAGAACAGGGGAAAGGCCAAGAAGCGAGGAAAGCAGCGTGGTTGGCATACGAAACTGCTCGTGATGAGTACGAAATGATTGCTGGCCTCCGACAACTCAGAACGGACTGCGATGAGGCCGCGCAGAGAAAGCTGCATTTTGAGGAAGAATATCAACTGGTATCGGCAGAGTAGGCTTCCGTGGCCAAACTATGTAACGCACCTAATCCGGCTAACCTATTGTCCTTCAACAATCACACTGCTTGAACGCACTCCGGTCCTTCGTTCTTCGTTGAGTTGACTGCCAGGCCAACTTCTCGCGCTCGCATCACGTCAGCTGGGTACGGTTTCAGCAGCAACAGCAACCGTTTCTCTGATGTTTCAGGATCAAGCCACTCGGCGTAACTCTCACGCGACAAGATGACAGGCATTCGGTCGTGAAACGGCTTCACGAGTTCGTTCGGCGTGGTCGTGACCATGCACGCTCCGACAATCTTCAAGTCAGCATCTTCCCACACATCCCACATGCCCGCGAACGCGAACACGCCACCGTCAGCCCGCGAAAAATGGCAGGCGTGTTTCTTTTTGCCGACCGTCTGCCACTCGAAAAAACCATCGGCAGGAATTAAACACCGACGTTCACGGAAGCACTCGCCGAATTTGTACGCCACACTTTCGGCACGGGCGTTGAACAGTTTCGGGGCCGCACTGGGATTGTCAGCCCAGGCCGGCACCATGCCCCACGGCACACGCACGACACCACGATTTTCACCGTCGGGCTTGCGTGCGACGGCGGCAATTAATTGCGTCGGGGCGATGTTGTACCGAGGTTGAAAGCGTGGCGGTTCCGGTACTTCAAATTCGATTGCGAGAAGGTCGGGAGGGGCCGAGAGCGTAAATCTTCCGCACATGCCGGAAGCCTACACCGTTGAGATTCGGTGCGCGGGAGGGGATGATTTCATCCAACGAAAATCCCGACGCCCACGGCCTTGCAGCCGATACAGGCGACACACGGACCCCACCATGATTGTCTTCGCCGTGTTCCTGCTCCCGATCCCCGTGAATCTCGACACGCTTTCGGTGGAGCGTGCGAGAGACCATCACGATAAGCTCGTCGTCGCGTCCTTCCTGGCCATGAAGCCGGCGTTCACATGGAGAGACAACACGGTACTCGGCGCGGCCGATTACGATGAGTTCGTTGAGCGGGGGGCGGTGTTGCAGGGGAACTGGCTCAACGCTGAAGGGAAGCGTGTCACCGTGGTCGGGACGGTGCGCGTCATCCGACACCGAGCGTGTGTAGTTGAAGGCGTTGCGGTGCCGGAGTGGATCGAGATTCGAGTTTCGGAGAGGTGTTCCGACTGAAGTAAACCCCGGCGGCTCGCACCGTGTCCGGGGTTGATGGGAGAGTAATTGTCAGCAGCAGGGGCTTGGGGTTGTGGTGGGTACGCGAACGTACTCAGCCTGGGGTGTGGTCACGGCCGTCGTGGCCTCCGGCGTGTGACAGTGTGGTGATTGGGTTGTGTGGTGGGTGACACTGGGCTGATGCCCAGGAAGAAAGCAGACCCGACCTGCCACCATCTCACAACACCACGGACAAAACGATTGTTGCATAACGTCGCTCCTGGGCGAAGGTTTGGAACGGGCGTGAACAGATCGCCCAACCCACAATAGTGAACGCCTGTTTCAAGTACAAGTGATCCCAGAACGGTTTTGAATCCACCCCGGCATCACCGGGGGGTCTTCATTTGGTGCAGCGCGGCCAGCACTTCCGCTGGGCGTTCCGGGTACGCCGCAAGGTACTCGCTGACCGGCTGCGGCGGGCGGCGAGGCCGATTCCTGGTCAAGGTCAACGGCGTTACTGTCGTGCTGGCAAAAGCCGGATTGAAGCCCACGTTCGTCGAGACGATGGGCAACCTGGACTACACCGGCGGCGTCGGCGGTCAAGCGTCGAGCGGCATGGGTGACATCAAATACAGCGACGGCAACGGCGGCAACAACCGCACGACCGTACTGGGTACGCTCGGCAGCGGTGCCGGCGGCGGCGGTGGGGCCGGCTCGCTCGGCAACGGCGGCAACGGGGCCGATGGCGTGGTTGTGGCCAACGCTGGTGGCCGGGGCCGGCGGCGAAGTGTCACTGAATTTTGGTACGGGCGGCGGGGCCGCAGCACGAGAAGCGGCGTCGCCGGTTCGGCATCGCTGAATTACGGCGCGGGTGCGGGCGGTCAGTGCGGCCTTTACGGGACTGCGGGCGGCGCGGCTCGCGGTGGTCGGACGTTGTGCGTGTGCGTGCTGGAGTGATGGCGATGGCGTGCCCGAAAGTCGATCCGAGATTACTGCGCACGTGGGGGAAGCCGAAGCCGGCACCGGCACTGGTCACGCCCGTGGCCGTGTCGAGCGTGCCGGGCTGCCCACACGACGGGTGCGTGTGCAAAAGGCTGCAACCCGGCGTGCGTGGGCTGGCCCGTGGCACTCGCAAAGGCGTCAGCAGGCACGACGTCCGCCTGACCGTCTCTTAATTTCAGGCTCGCTCAGCCCGTCATTCGCTCGGTCCCGCGTCAGCACTAATTCGATAGCCTTGGCTTCGTAGTCCTCAGCCGTCAGGGGGGACGCTTTCGCCACCAGCGGTATGTGGCGGATTACGGCTCCCGTCGTGGCATCGACCCAGACTTCGCCCGACGCGACAGGGGGGAATTCGACACGCTCCGGCCTTTCATTTGGGGCGCGAACCGGAATCAGCCCCCACTTAGGCGTAAATTTGACGCTGAACACACCGGGGCGACCCGGCACGGCTAACGGTGGCGAGATTGACAGCCTCTCGATCAACTCGGCGTTTGTGGGCCTGTAAACCGACGGGATCATCTGAGTCTCCTGGGTGAGTGATGCACATGCGTTGGGTATCCACATCTATTGTGGAGTACGTGCCGACATCCCATGCAAAAAACCACAGATTCACGCAAGAAATGATGAGGTTGGTCAACGTCCAGCCAGTGCAACCCGCACAGCCGTCACCGTCGTCGCTACAAATCCGCCGGGCAACCGACGCGGGCGGCGGAACCTGACGGCTCGACGCTGGCGGATGGGACTGGGCGAATGATCTTGCGTCACCCCAGCATGATTCGTCCTAATACGGGGCAGCACGGATCGAACGAAGCCCGTTGATGGGAAGGACGCAGCGATGCAAGCAATAACGCGAGTGTCGTTTGTCAGGGATGTGGACGAATTGGGACGGCCAAGTCAGCCAAGCATGACGATTAGCCGGGGCGGACCAAAATACGATCCCGCGACCCAAAGATATGACAGACGACGAATTCGTATCGAGTTACTTCCCGCTCATCGGAGTCGCCGCAGAGCTTCTACTTGCCGGCATCGACCACACGGGTGTGCTTGCATTATGTGACCGGTTGATTGAGGCACCGGAGGATGTAGTTGGGGCCAGTCGTGAAGAAGTTGAGGAAGCCGTGCGGGTTTTCCTTCACTGGCGTAACGTGCGTGAGCGGCAGCAACAAGATGGTGTGTTGCAGTCACCCGCGAGCCAGTGACCTCAACGCGGCCTTGAGATTCCCTGTTTTCCTTCCCGCGTGATGCCATCGCCGGAAGGAAAAATGGAGGATGCGACATTTACCAAAACCTCCCTTTATCCCTACCAACCTTTTCGGATGCCGGGATGGTCGGCGGCGGCAGCACTCCGCAACCCGGGGAAATCTCGCTCGCTCATCACGGCGTTTTGTTTCTCGATGAACTTCCCGAGTTCAATCGACGAAGTCTGGAGTCGCTGCGTCAGCCGCTTGAGGAAGGCGTGGTGACGATCAGCCGGGCGGCCCACTCGACGACGTTCCCTGCGGATTTCGTGCTGATCGCCGCGATGAACCCGTGCCCGTGTGGGTTTTTGGGAGATCCGAAGCACAAATGTAAGTGTGCCCCGATCGCGGTTGAGAAGTACATGGGCCGCATCTCCGGGCCACTTCTCGATCGCATTGATTTGCACATTGAGGTGCCGCCGGTGCCGTTCGAGGATTTGTCGAAGCCCGGTGACGGCACCGGCAGCGCGTCGATGCGAGATCAGGTGTACAAGGCACGCGAGATTCAGTTGAAGCGATTCGGGAAGGGCGCCGGCAAGCTGAACGGTCGCATGACCTCGCGGCAGATTCGCACGCACTGCAAGCTCGACGCAGAAGGCCAGGCGACGCTGAAGGAAGCGATGGAGGCGTTGGGGTTATCGGCACGGGCCCACGATCGCATCTTGCGGGTGGCTCGCACAGTCGCGGACCTCGCGGGCAGTGACGCGATCACGCAGGATCACGTCGCGGAAGCGATCGGCTACCGTGCGCTGGACCGCAAACTCTGGGCGAGTTGACGCCATGACCGAGGTGCGAATATGACCCGCAAGAAGCCGGCGCCGAAGCTGACTGACGCAGATTGGCTGAAATCAGAAGATCCAAAAGCGTTGGCAAAGGTCGCGATCGATTCACTGCGGGCCACCGACCGAGTTATGAGGTTGTTCGTTGCCGCATTTTGGGGGTGGCAGGCAGAATCTCTGCACACTGCTGAGGCACGCGAAGGGTTGCGGTGTCGCGCGGCACTGATTGAAGAGTGGGGCGAGAGTGGAGTTGCACCCAATGCCGACGGCGACCACAACACATTGACTGTTGTGGGCCAAGCTTCAGACGCAAAGCGGGCCGTGAAAACCACGGCACGGGCTCCCGGTACATGGGGCAAGTGGGGCGTGCCAGCAGTGAGGCAGGCCGTTCTCCTCCTTCGTGACGTCTTCGGCAATCCGTTTCGGCCCGTCGCGTTCGATAAATCCTGGCTCACGTCAACAGTCGTTGCCATCGCACAGGGGATGTACGAGTCACGCGATTTCTCCGCGATGCCGATTCTCGCGGACGCCCTCCAAGACGCCGGCTGCGATAACGACGACATCCTCAACCACTGTCGCGGAAGCGGGCCGCACGTTCGCGGCTGTTGGGTCGTCGATCACGTCCTCGGCAAGTCGTAGGAAACCGTGGTGAATGAGTGAGATTGTGCCAGGGTTTGGTCCAGGTGTTTCCCCCTCACCCGGCTCGCAAAGCCTCACCGACCTCTCCCCCATCAAAGCATGGGGGCGAGGTGGGGGCACAGCATCTTCTCTTGAGCTTCAACCAACCAATTGTCTTCAAGAAGTGACCAGCTATGCCCACCTCGCCCCCAGATTTTTGGGGGAGAGGTCGCGACGAGTCTTCGAGTCGCGGGTGAGGGGGAAACTCCTTTATCTACTGCCAGTAACTCTTCCGATCATGACGCCACCGTTTCTAACTCACGCCACGATTTCGCTCACCACGTGGGCGTGCTCCACGCCCGTCAGCTTCGCATCGAGGCCCTGGAACTTGTACGTCAACTTCTCGTGCTCGATCCCCAGCAAATGCAAAATCGTCGCGTGCAGGTCACGAACCTGAACGGGGTCCTTCGTCACGTTGTAACAGTAGTCGTCGGTTTCGCCGTGGCTGACGCCGCCTTTGATGCCGCCGCCCGCGAGCCACACGGTGAAGCACTTCGGATGGTGGTCGCGGCCGTAATCCTTCGCGCTCAACGCTCCTTGACTGTACACCGTGCGCCCGAACTCACCGCCCCACACGATCAGCGTTTCGTCGAGCAAGCCGCGTGCCTCGAGATCCCTCAGCAACGCTGCCGTCGGCTGATCGGTGTCGCGACACTGGCCCCGTAACGCCGCCGGCAAGCCGCCGTGATGGTCCCAGCCCATGTGGAAGAGTTGCACGAACAGCACGCCGCGTTCCTACAGCCGACGAGCCAGCAAACAGTTGTACGCATAGCTGCCAGGCCGCTTCACATCCGGGCCGTAGGCTTCGAGCGTCTTCGCGGTTTCCTTCGAGAGATCGGTCAGTTCCGGCACAGACGCCTGCATCCGAAACGCCATCTCGTACTGCGAGATTCGTGTCGAAATCTCGGGGTCGCCGGATGTGCCGAGCTTCAGCTTGTTGAGTTCGCCGAGTTCGTCGAGCATCTCACGACGGGTGCTGCGGTCGATGCCCGGCGGGTCGGACAGATACAGCACGGGGTCGCCCTGGTTGCGGAGCTTCACGCCCTGATGCCGCGTCGGAAGGAAACCGCTGCCCCACAGGCGATCATAGAGCGGTTGGTCGGCCGGGCGTCCTGAGCCTTGCGACGTCATGACGATGTACGCGGGCAAGTCCTTGTTCTCGCTGCCAAGGCCGTAGGCGAGCCACGACCCGATGCTCGGGCGACCGGCGATTTCCTGACCCGTCTGGAAGAACGTGATCGCCGGGTCGTGGTTGATCGCATTTGTCTGCATCGACCGCACGATGGCCATGCGGTCAGCCCACTTCGCGGTGTTCGGCAGCAGTTCGCAGAAATCCTGACCGCTCTGGCCGTGCTTCGCGAACTTGAAGATCGACGGCGCGACCGGGAACTTCGCTTGCCCCGCGGTCATGCCGGTGAGTCGCTGACCCATGCGGATGGATGCGGGCAGGTCTTCGCCGCGAACCTTTTCGAGTCCGGGCTTCGGGTCAAACAAATCCATCTGCGACGGCGCACCCGACTGGAACAGGTAGATGACGCGCTTGGCCTTCGCCGTTACCGATGGAGCCGCGTTAGCCGTCAGTGAGCCGAGTGCAGCAAGACCGAGGCCCGCGGCGCTGTTGGCGAGGAAGGTACGGCGGTTCAGTTGATCCTGAAGCCGCAGCATGGGAGACGGGAACATATGGATCTCGCTGGCGAGCCACGGGGTTTACCCCCGTGGTGTTGGTTCAGGTGAAGTAAGACCACGGGGATAAACCCCGTGGCTCGCAAACCGCACGTCATTCTCTCGTGATCGTCTCATCTAAATTCAGAATCACGCTCGCGGTCACGGTGTATGCCGCGAGTTCGGCTGGCTCAATCGTCGCGTCGGGTTTCGTGTCGCCAAGCGTCAGCAGCTTCTTGGCGCTGTCCGGGTTCGCCTTGAACGCCTCCGTTCGCTTCGCCACGCCAGCGGCCAGCACCTTCAGCTCGGCATCGGTTGGCGGGCGTGAAATCGCGAGGCGAAAGGCATGCGTGATGCGTTCCTCCGGCGACTTGCCACCCTCCTTAATCGCCTTCGTTGCCAGCAGCCGCGATGCCTCCACGAACGTGACCTCATTCATCAACGCGAGCGCTTGCAATGGCGTGTTCGTGCGACCACGGCGAACGCTGCACACCTCGCGGCCGGGGGCGTCGAACAGCAACATCGACGGCGGCGCTGCCGTTCGCTTCCAGATCGTGTACAGGCTACGGCGATACAGGTTGTCGCCGACATCGTGCTTGTAGTTCCGCAGGTTGCCGTAGAAGTTCGTTTCATCCCACACGCCGGCCGGCATGTACGGTCGCACGCTCGGGCCGCCCACAGCTCGCGTGAGCAGTCCGCTCGCAGCGAGGGCGTTGTCGCGAACCAGCTCAGCCGGCAAACGGAAGCGGGTTTGGCGAGCGAGCAGGCGGTTGTCGGGATCCTTCGCGAGCAATTCCGGCGTGATCTTCGACGACTGGCGGTAGGTGGCCGACATCACGATTGTCTTCTGGGTGGCCTTCATGTCCCACTTGAGGCGAACGAATTCCGTTGCGAGCCAGTCGAGTAGCTTGGGATGCGTCGGCGGCTCGCCCTGAATGCCGAAGTTCTCTGTCGATCGCACCAACCCCGCCCCGAACAGTTGCTCCCAGAAGCGATTCACGGCGACGCGAGCCGTCAGCGGGTTGTCGGGTGAAGCGATCCACTTTGCGAGGCCAAGCCGATTGTTCGGTGCGTCCTTCGGCAACGCCGGCAACGCGGCGGGTACTGATGCCGATACCTTGTCGCCCTTCTTGTCGTACTGCCCACGCACCAGCACGAACGCATCGCGAGGCTTCGGCATCTCGTCCATCACCATCGCGGTCGGGAACGTCTTCTCGAAGTCGGCGAGCGTCTTCGTCGCAGCAGCCAGTTCACGGTCGGCATCGGTCGCAGCTCCCGCGTGATGCTGACGGAAATACGTCATCAGTTCTTGAGCTTGCTGTGGCGTTCGCTTCTCGGCTGAAATTGCGAGCGCACCCGCGACACCAGCCGGAAGCACACCGCGTTCGTGCGGCGACTTCGCATCGGTCACAGACACGCGGAAGCGGCCGGGCTGGTGGCCCGCGAACTGCGACCCGAACACGAGCGTGACCGCCACCTTTGCGGGGTTGTCGAGCTTCAGCGATTTCTCGAATGCGAACACGGCATCATGCGGTTGCCCCACTTTCGGGTGAATCGCCCAACCTGTGACGGGGTCGGCGTCGATCGCAGCCGATACCGCGTAATGCTCCTGATTGAAGCTCGCCGTCGCCGACGTCAGCTTTACTGGCTTGCCATCCACGGCGACCCGCACATCGGTCAGCACGAAGTTGCCGTTCTGTGAACGCCCTGGCCCCTTGGCCGCGAGTTTGTCATCCGGGAAGACCTCGAACCGCACCGCAGAAAGTTCCTTCACGTCGGTGGGCACGGTCACGGTGTACGTTTCGCTGTCGCCGTTCGGGCCGGTCGCGTGAATGGAGTAATCGGGCAGTACCTCCAGCTTGGCTTTCGCGGCGGTCGCTTCGGTTGGTTTCGGCGATACCCACGTTGCCCCGAGCTTCTTCAGGTCAACCGTCTTCTCCCAGGCGGCCAACTTTGGCAGCAGCTCCTTCTCTGCGTCCTTCGCCTTGACGGTCGCCGTCTCGATTGCGGTCTTCAGTTCCTTCAACTTTGCCTCGTCTTGCGGTCGCGGTGCCCGAACCGTCGGCGGCGTGTTCCCCTGTGCTTCAAGTCCGGCCCCAGATTCCGGGACGTTGTTGAAGTACGAGAACAGTTGGTAGAACTCCTTCTGCGTGATCGGGTCGTACTTGTGATCGTGGCAGCGGCAGCAGCCGAGCGTCAGACCGAGCCACACGGAACCGGTGGTGTCCACGCGATCGACGACCGTTTCGATCCGCCATTCCTCGGCGATGATGCCGCCCTCGGTGTTGATTCGGTGATTGCGGTTGAAGCCCGTCGCGAGCTTTTGGCTCACGGTCGCGTTCGGCAGCATGTCGCCTGCGAGTTGCTCGATCGTGAATTGATCGTAGGGCATGTTCGTGTTGAAGGCGTCGATGACCCAATCACGCCAGCGCCACATGAACCGCTCGAAGTCGGCCTGATAGCCGTTGCTGTCGGCGTAGCGGGCACCGTCGAGCCACGTCATCGCCATGCGCTCGCCGTAGTGCGGCGACGCCAGCAGGCGATCGACGACTTTCTCGTAGGCTTCCGGCGAATCATCCTTCAGGAACGCGGCCACTTCCTCGGGCGTTGGCGGCAGTCCGGTGAGATCGAGCGACAGCCGACGGATGAGCGTTGCCTTGTCGGCCTCGGGCGAGAGCGTCAGTCCTTCTTTTGCCAGCCGGGCCAGCACGAAGTTGTCGATCGGGTTTCGTGCAAGTTGCTTTGCCACATCGGGGATTGGCTGTCGCACCGGAGCCGTGAACGCCCAGTGCGACGACCACGTCGCCCCCTGCTCGATCCATGCCTTCAACAATGCGATCTGCGCTGCGGTGAGCTTCTTGCCGCTCTTGGCGGGCGGCATCAGTTCTTCGCCGTCGTGTGCCTGAATGCGAGTCATCAGTTCGCTTGCAGCAGGCTTGCCGGGCACCACCGTGCTCGCGCTGAACATGCCTTCCTTGGTGTCGAGACGCAGCTTCGCCTTGCGGGTCTTTTCGTCGGGGCCGTGGCACGAGAAGCAGGCATCCGCGAGGACGGGCCGCACGTCGCGGTTGTAGTCGATCTTCGCGGGGGTGGTTGGAGTTGTTTCGGCAGGCGGGGCAGCGATCACGCCGAATGCGAGGAGACATACACCAAACGCAATAACCAATGACTTCATCGGAAGACCTCGACGAACGGTGCGAAGCGGGGAACGCTCGCGGCGGGTGTCTGTATTGTGTCAGCAGTCGATTCGATCGGGAATGGTAAAAGTTGTGGGGATCATCATGACCCTGTTCCGCCGGTTCTGCGTCGTGCAGGCGCTCTTACTGTGGCAAGGCGGCTTCTTGTTCTACGCGGCGTTCGTGGTGCCGACCGGCACGAAGGTACTCGGTTCGGCTGCAGCACAAGGAGCGATTACCGCTCGCGTGACCGATTCGCTCAACGTCATTGGAGTGGTCGCACTCGCACTGCTGGCTTGGGATTTGAACGGCAGACACGACCACAATCGCCGGCGAACGCTTGCACGCCGGTGGTGTTGGGTCGTGATGTTGGTGTGCCAGGGGCTACTGTTTTACCTGCACGAACGGCTCGACTCATTCATGGACCCAACCCGCATGCGGATTGAAACGCAGGCGAGGTTCTATCCGGTTCACGCTGCGTACTTGTGGACAAGTACGATGCAGTGGCTTGCCTGTTTGTTCCTCATGGGCATAACACTCGCGGCGTGGCGAGCCGAGGAACGCCACGCCGCACATCATTCACACTGACCATTCCGTTGCCATGCCCCAACTCGTTCGCCGAGTGAGGTTCATTCCATTCGAGAGAAAATCCTCGTCACCGCGATCGTAAGCGTCTCGCCCGCGAGCCATGTTCAACACAACCGCACCAAGTTCAGCAGCTTCCGCCGCGTGACCACGATGGGTCACGGTGGCGAGGACGCAGCACCGCAACTCGGGCAGACGGGCCTTCAGGCGACGGAACAGTTCAGGAGCAGATAATTCGGGCAGATCGGCATCGCAGACCAGAATGTCGATGCCTCGGGGATGACTCAGACCAACTTCGTAAGCGTCCGAACCTGACGCAGCCGTCCACACATCGTAGCCGAGTCCTTCCAGGTGATGAGCCACTGCGATTCGAGTGTCGAGATCGTCGCTTGCGACCAACACACCGGTTGGATGCGACGCCTCGGGGAACCAGTTGAAACAACCCAGCGCATGAGCGACATGATAGAGATTGGTCGAGGTCATTCCGGAACTCCAACAAGAAGGGCGAACGCGGCCCCACCCGAGAAACGGGCAGGAGAATTGAATGAGAACGCAGCCTACCGAGTTCTCATTCGCGCTAACTGGGCGATGGGAAATCGCTTCACAAAACCGGCGGTCCTGGGCGATTTCGACTGCGACCCACCCGATGACGGCAACACTCCGATGCGGCGTTTCGCTCTTCGTGAGTTGTGTTGTGGTCTTGGGTGGTCAGTTTTGTGATGTGGTGATGGGCCTGAAAAGAAGTTTACGCCAAGCCCGTTGGCTAATGGAAGAGGAAATCCACCAAATTTCGCACCGTGTGAGATTCTTCACGGCTCTTTCACGGTCTTGAATTTGCCACGTCTCGCCTCTTTTGCACGCGAAGTCCATCGGCAACACCAATTCGTCGCTCTGGTTTCACCCCCCTAGCTTTTACCTGGCGAGAACGCGACACTCTTCCACAGGCAGTTCGCTTCTCCCTTCGACCGGCAACAGGAGTCTCCGCGATGAAGCACACGAAACGGGTCTGGGTTCTCCTCGGCATCTCCGCGCTGGCGGGAGTCGGGCTTTGGTTGGCGGCAACCTCCGCACAGCCCGAGAAGCCACCAACGAGTTACACGCCGGTAATCGAGGATAAGCTCGAAAACGTGATCGCCCGCATGACGGCCGAGAAGCCTGCCATCGCGAAGCGACAACAAGATCTGCTCGCGGAACGCTACGACCTCAGCAACACCCCGGCGAAAGGTGTCACGATGTCGGGGGCGACAAAGAAGGCGATTCAGGAGGGCGTGCGGGTCAAACTGCCAGCGGGCGTGACCTGGGAAGCGCTCGCCAAGATGTCGCCGGAAGAGATCCGCACGAAGGGTACTTGGCCGAAGGGCTTCTTGCCGTTACCGCACCCGAACCATCCCGAAGGCGGTATGGTGTTTCCGAAGTTCCACATCGACGAAATCAACAAGCAAGAAGCCCGCGATCTGACTCGTTTTGACCTCGACCACGACTTCCCAGACCACTTCCTGCCGGTGTTTCCGCCGCCAATGTTCCTCACCACACGCCTTGATCTTGGCGACGTCTCGAAGGGGCAGTTGGTCACGATCGCGAACTATTACGAACTGTTCAATGGCATCCTGAACCCAAAGCAACTCGAAGGGCTGCGGTTGCTCGTGACGCCATTCCCACAGCAGCAGTTCAATCCGACGGCCGACCGGCGCACCACGAAGGCGAGCCGCGGTGTGACCTGCTTCGATTGCCACGTCAATGGACACGCGAACGGTGCGACGCACCTCGTCGGCGATATTCGCCCGCAGCAGTTCCGCCACCGTCTCGATACGCCGTCGTTGCGAGGCGTGAACGTGCAACGGCTGTTCGGTTCGCAGCGAGCGCTGAAGACGATCGAGGACTTCACGGAGTTCGAACAACGGGCAGCGTACTTCGATGGCGACCATCTCACGGCTGCGAAGAAGGGCGTGAACGTGCTGGAACGTGGCAGTCAGGTTCACTTCATGGCGGAGTTTGAGGAGCTGCTCGACTTCCCGCCGGCCCCGAAGTTGGACGTGTTCGGAAAGCTCGATCCGAAGAAGGCGAGTCCGGCGGAACTGCGTGGCGAGAAGTTGTTCTTGGGCAAGGGCCGCTGTGCGGAGTGCCACCCTGCCCCGTTCTACACGGACAACATGATGCACAATCTCCAGACGGAACGGTTCTTCGCACCGCAGATGGTGAACGGTCGCATGGCAGCGGTTGATGGGCCGATCAAGACGTTCGCGTTGCGGGGCGTGAAGGATTCGCCGCCGTACATGCACGACGGTCGATTGCTGACACTCGAAGACACCGTTGAGTTCTTCAACTTGGTGCTGGAACTGCAACTGACGAAGGAAGAGAAAGCGGACTTGGTTGCGTTCATGCGGGCGTTGTGACACAGCGCAAATTGTTTCGGAACACGTTTAGCGGCCGCCCCGCTGGGGCGGCCGTCGCCGCGGTGCGGCGACCGCTAAACGTCCACCAGTTCACCCCACGGTGACGGCCTTCCCCGTCTTCACCGATTCGCACTCGCGATGGCACAGCACCAGTGCATCGCGCGCAAGTTGCCCCGAGAGCAAGTCCGGTTCCTTTCCGCTCGCCACACCATCGACCGCCGTTTGAATCTCGTCCGCGAACGCACTCAGCGGATCGCCGCCGCCAGGCAGTTCGGGCTGCGTCGATTTGCCGTCGGCAGTGAGAAGCGTCAGCGGCACACCACCCGAATCGTAGACCAAACTCGCCTTCTCCAGATAGATCTCGTAGCCGTGTGCGAACGGTCGGCCCGTCATGCTCACGGCACCGCTCGAACACGTCACCGCCGGGCCACCAAGACCGTACAGGTAGGAAGTCGTGAGGTAGCTCACGGCGTCGTTCTCGACGTTGCCGACAGCGAACACCTGCTTCGGCACACCGCAAACTAGTCCGATGAAGTGCGTATCGTGGATGTGCAGATCGACCGCAGGGCCTCCGGTCTTCGCGGCGTCGCCGATATCTGCAGACCAGTCCGGCTTCGCAATGATTCGCTTGAAGTGTGCCGCGACAAGCTTGCCATACTTGCCACTGCGGATAGCGTCGGCCGCGAATCGGAACTCCGGGAAGAACGGCAGCACATGCGCGACCATCAGCATCTTCCCCGCAGTCCGTGCGGCAGCAACCATTGCGTCAGCGTCGGCGGGACTGAGCGCAATCGCCTTCTCGACGAGAACGTGCTTTCCCGCTTTGAGGGCTTGAATCGCAAGTGGGGCGTGCTGATCGGTCACCGTGCAGATGTCGATCAGGTCGATTTCGGGGTCAGCGAGCAAGTCCGCGACCGCTTCGTATTTCTTGATGCCGGTCAGATCGACGTGACCGGGTTCGGGGCCGAAGTTGCCGCGAGTGTTTCGCCAGTCGCCGGCGAGCTTGGCAGCATCGCGACTGCACACCGCCGCGATCTTCGCCCCCTTGAGGCGTTGCGCCGCCAGGAAATGGATACGGCCCATAAAGCCCAGACCGACGATGCCAATGCGAATCATGGGTTCCTCGGGTTGTCGCGTGTTCGATTCAACGAGTGCAACTGTTCTACTCGAACCTCGCTCGACGTGGGGCACTCTTTCGGGTATAGTCCTGTCACGAGCCTCGCGCCGGCACTGGATAGGCTCGTGAAGTAAAAATCTCACCGGCGTACGTTTCCCATGTCCGACGCCAAGCTGCGTCATGCCATCGCGTTTGAAGCCGCCCGATTGATGTACGAACGGACCGAGTCCGAGTACTTCACCGCCAAACGCAAGGCTGCCGCCCGTCTCTGTCGCGGGTCCATCAAACCCAGCGACCTCCCCAGCAACGCCGAGATTCGCGAACAGGTTCAGGCGTTCGCCCGCATGCACGAGGGCGAGAAACGCACTGAGAACCTTCGTGAAATGCGACTCGCCGCCCTGTGGCTCATGCGGATCTTGTGTCGCTTCCGTCCGCGGCTCATCGGCAGCGTCATGACGGGCCACGTTCGCAAAGGTTCCGACATCGACCTGCACCTGTTCAGCGATCACGTCGAGCCGATCACGGGCACGCTCGACGAAGAAGGATTGCAGTACGACGTCGAACGCAAACACCTCGAAAAGCACGGCGAATCGCGTGTCTTCACGCACATTCACGTTTACGACACGTTTCAGTTCGAGTTGACGGTTTACGCCGAGGACAAGGCACATTACGTCTTCAAGTCGTCGATCACGGGCAAGGCGATTGAACGCGCCAGCACACGCGAACTCGAAGAACTGATCGCACGGGAACACCCCGAAATCAGCCTCGACGACGCGATGCAGGAACGCGAAGAGGCTGTTGACCCGTACCAGCTTTTCCGGCTTTTGTTGTTGCCGTTGGAGAACGTGAAGCAGAATCCGAAGTGGCACCCCGAAGGCGACGTGCTGTATCACTTGCTTCAGGTGTTCGAGTTGGCTCGCGACGCTCAACCGTGGGACGAGGAGTTCATCTTGGCGGCGCTCTTGCACGACGTCGGCAAGGGAATCGACCGATACGACCACGTGAACGCGGCGTTGCAGGCACTCGATGGGCTTATCACCCCGCGAACGGCGTTCTTGATCGAGAACCACATGCTCGCTCAGGAATACAAGGCTGGCACGCTGGGTTTCAAGGCCCGTAAGCGTCTGGAGGAATCGGAAGACTTCGAGGACTTGATGTTGCTTCGCGAGTTGGACGACCGTGGCCGAGTGCCTGGCGCGACGGTCGGCACCGTGGACGAAGCACTGGAGTTTCTGAAGCAACTCGAACGCGACAACAAGGGCAAATAGTGTTGCCGCTTGCGGCGTAGCGCCAATCAGAGCGCTACGCCGCAAGCGGCCCGACCAAGAAACCAACATGACGCATCCCGAACTGACGCTGTTTCCCGTGGTGATCGAACTCGACGTGGCGTGGGGCGAAATGGACGCCTACGCTCACGTCAACAACGTCGTCTACTTCAGCTACTTCGAGAACGCACGCATCCACTACCTCGACCGCATCGGTTGGATGGCCTCGAAACTCGAAACGGGACACGGGCCGATCCTTGCCAGCACTTCCGCACGCTATCGCAAGCCCGTCAGTTATCCGGACCACCTGCTCGTCGGAGCACGCATCACCGACATTCAGCCTGATCGCGTGACGTTCGACTACCGCATCGTCAGCATGAAGTTGAACGCCGTGGCGTGCGAAGGGCAAGCGGTCGTCGTAAGCTACGACTACAACGCGGAGAAGAAGGCACCAATTCCGGACGCGGTACGAAAAGCGATCGAAGAATTGGAGAAACCGAAATGACGAAAGCCCACGGATGGCAGTCCGTGGGCTTTCGGGGCGTTCGCGATTACATCACTTGTTCATATCCATCATGAAGTAATCGCGTGGGCTGCGGACGAACGAATGGTTCGGGAACACGAGCGTGCCCTGCGCTGGACCCTGAGGACCGCAACCCTGCGGACCACAGCCCCCTTGCGGGGGGAAGCCACCCGGATTGTAAGCCGGGCCGTTCTGGCCGTAGCCACCCGCAGCCCAGTTCCCCGGGTAATTCAGCGGGTTGCCACCTTGCGGACCAGCTGGACCCCCTGATCCACCAAGCCGGAAACATTTCTTGAAGATGGGGTTCCAGCCATAGCGGTCGGGAGCGCGACCGGTTGGAGCGCCTGCACCGAGAAGAGTGTCAGGGCCGCCAATTTGGAAGGGAGCGCCGCCACCGCCGGCTCCGGGATGCGGGGGAGAGTAGCCACCCGGATCAGCCGAAGCGCTGCTGAGGAAAACACTCAGCCCAGCCGCGGTCGCGAACGCGATCAACGTCTTTTTCATATCCGGTCCCTCTCCGTGGTCGGGAGTATGTTGTGTTTCGGTCGGCGTGCTCAAATAGGGAGGCGCAGTTCGCCTCGCCGTTGAGTAACGGTTTCATCGGTCGGTTGGGTGGGTAATCTGGAGGGATTTTCGCGACGGTGCGAAGAACGCGGAACTCGTCACTTCAGGGAGAAGAAGTAGACGAGGAGCAATGCGAAACTTCCCGCTGCCCAGAATCCAGCGCCGCCCGCACACGCAGTCAACCAGGGACTTACGGGGTTTTCGTGAGCCGCGAGATTTCTGGCAGCTTGTCGGAGGAGTCGTTCCGCTTCCTGAAAAAGCACAAGATCTTCGGCCACCCAGCGAAGCGTCACAGTGCGCCCGCCCTCGAAACTATCCAACTCGAAGAGCGGCACGCCTGCAGCCCACAGATTCCCACGTCGCTCAAGTGGCCGACCGAGTTGCTCGAAGACATCAACAATGGCTGACTCGAAGTCTATCGGTTCGATGTTGTAGACGACGAGCGAACGCCGTCTTGCAGCGAGCGTGAGGGCAATTCCGCAAACAATCCCCAGGAAGTACACGGTGGAGATGACCATCCAGGCGGTCTTCTCGGATCCCCATGCGGCGCGAAATGCTTCGAGGTTTCCTCGGAGCCAGTAGCGGAAGTTCGATTGCAGTAAGCTCAGAACGATTCCGCCGCCGAACACGAAAAATCCTGAGAGACCGACCGTTAGCCCGGCGAAGTCCCACGGTCCAGAAATGACTGTGGGGCGGTCACGGCGTGCGAGAATAGCAAGATAGAAGAGGTAGATGGAGAGTGGAGCGAGGCAAAACACGTTGGCGATGCAGATGACGAGAATGAACGGTGCGTTCACAGGGCATCTCGTCGCGGAACGGTCGGTGGCGAAAGACTTCGCTCATGATAGGTTGCCACGGCAAGGAGGTCAATTCGATGGTCAGAAGCAAGGAACCTGCGAACCCCTCTTTTCTCTGCCCTGTCTCGCTGATATACTAGCCTCACAAGACGCGGCGTGGAGCAGTCCGGTTAGCTCGCCAGGCTCATAACCTGGAGGTCGTAGGTTCAAATCCTACCGCCGCAACTCAAAAACCCCTGGGAAACCAGGGGTTTTTTCGTTGGGGCTCTTCTGCTGAGTTCGCCATTTCCGCCCTTTCCAGGGTTTTAGGGGCCAGAGAGGGCCAGCACCCACACGTCGCGGCTACCGGGGCACCGCAGAACATAGCCCTGCTGACGGAAAGCGCGTCTTCATGAAGCGTTTATTTTGCTCCACTCACTGACGCCGTGCAAACGGGCGGCTTCTCACTGAATCCCATCGCTGGCGGCATCACCGTCGACGGAATCTGACACGTTGCATCGCGAGGAAGGGATTGTGAGAGAGTGTCCTGCTTCGCTGGCACAGGGCCGAGCAACCGACGCTTTCGGACTGGCCTCCTCATGGACCTCGGGTGCAGCTTCCTTGTCTTCTCCTCTTGCGGACCGATAATCACCTCATCTGATTCTTCCAATGGAGACCATCATGCGTCACCGGCCAGTGATTCTCCTGCGTGGAATCTTCCTGTTGGCCTGCCTTGCGGTCCTGCCTGCGTGCTCAACGAACAGGCCGGACACTGAGGACGGGCAACCCAATGCACCAGAACGAGGGATTTCAATGGCAGACGAGTACAAACCCTTCCACGCCGTGAACCCAAAAAATCCCAAGGTGTTCTTCGACATTACCATCGACGACAAGGCGGCGGGGCGGATCGAAATGGAACTGTTCGCGGACACTTGCCCCAAGACCGCCGAGAACTTCTTGCAATTATGCGTCGGAACCAAGAACAAGGCGGGGACGCCACTCGCCTTCAAAGGCTCGTCGTTCCATCGCGTGATCCCCAATTTCATGTGCCAAGCGGGCGACTTTACTCGCGGTGACGGCAGAGGTGGTGAGTCGATCTACGGCGGAAAGTTCGACGACGAAACCTTCGAAGGGAAGGCTGGCAAACACTTCGGGCCTGGTACTCTTTCGATGGCGAATGCAGGCCCGAACACGAATGGCTCTCAGTTCTTCCTCTGCACTGCGGCAACACCGCATCTCGACGGCAAACACGTCGTTTTCGGACAGGTGGTGAAGGGTTACGACGTGGTCAAGAAGATCGAAGCAGTCGGTTCGCGCAGCGGGCAGACGTCGGCCAAGGTCATCATCAGCGATTGCGGGAAGGTCGAGTAGTTCTGCCGTCGGCACACCCGCTCGCTTCGGTCCGACCACAGCGGCCCCAGGACGAGCAACATGCTGGATCGCGTGATGCGTGAAATGAACAGCTACTTCGAGGAAGAAGCCAATCGTCACTGACGAACGTGGGCGTTGCTGTCGAACTTCAAACCGCGGAACCCGGCGACGGCACGAGCCAACAAGGGTTGGCGGAGTTGAGCTGGACAAGCGGATCAACACCGCCACCGAGACAACTGGCGACACAACCTGCTCGTTTCTATTTCGTTCGCCGGGCTGCTCTGGAACAACAAGGCCACGGGATAATCCCGTGGCCCGAAAAACATTTGTTCGTGGGATGTTACGAGTCGAGTTCAAACACCCGAGACCGCCCCTTGATGTCATCCTTTTTCGCACCGAGGCGGTAGACCTTGCCATCGGAAAACTTCGGCGTGCCTTCCTTGTCGAAGCGATTCGGCGTCAGCGTTTGTTCGTGTCCGTCGATCTTCACCGTCATGTCGGGTAACTTCGCAAGTGCCGTGGGAAGCCATGTGCCAATCGACACCTTCCCGTTGGCGGGAATCTTCTTCTTGAGCCACGGCTGCGAGGCATCCCAGCGGTATTCGACTTCCAGTTCCGCCTCGGCCGTGTTCACGAGACTCACGACCGCAGCAACGCGAGCCGGTGCGTCAGCGCCCGTGAGCAGGACATTGATGAGCGCGGGTTCCTGGAACTGCTGCCCTTTTCGCAACTGCGGGGCGATGCCCTTCTTGATCGCGTCCTGATGAATCGCAACCGTCTCCTTCGCAACCGCCGTGTGGAACTCCTTCCAACTCAGCGCCTTGTCTTTGTTCTGGCCAGCGATGCGACAGATCGCGTTCGTGAAGTAGCCGCCCCGGAAGTCGTCTGCAAGCGCGACATCGTTGGTCGCGGCAGTGATGTCCACAAGCCCTTGAGTCTGGAAGAACAGCTTTCGGACGAGCGTGGTCGGGGCCGTGGGAATGTTCGCGGCGTGCGGGGTTCCCTCTTTCGAGTTCATATCCGTCAGCCCGAGTCGGTCGCTGCAACAATCCGTGAGAAGCACCGCGAGAAGCGGCTTCTTGGCCGTCATCGCAGCCACGACATCAGAGCGAGTAAGCGGATTCTTCCCCTTCTGCAGTTCGAGCGTGTGGCCCTTCCCCGGTCGAATCGAGCCGTGACCGGAGTAGTAGAACAGCAAGCCGTCGTCGGGGCCGACCTTGAGGTTCTTGTAATGTGCGAGTATCTGATCCGGCGTGATTGACTCGCCAGTCAGCACGACCAGATCGTAACGCTCTTTCGGAATGTTGTTGGCCAGGAAGCTCGTGAAGTTCTTGGTGTCGCGGTGAACCCCCTTGGCCAGTACTGGGTCCGACGTGTCAGCGACGAGCAGCACCTTGAGATGAGCGACTTCCTTCGTCTTCGCTTCCTGTGCGCCCGCAGAGCCGACGAAGAGAAGCCCGAGCAGGGTCGGGAGGAACGTTCGCCGGATTGTGGATGCGAGGCACATGGATTGCCTTTATGTCTTCATCCGAAACGACCCGAACGGCTGGAGTTTCTCAGCCGCGTGGGATCGAACGGATTACCGAACTGATTGGCGGTTACTTGGCATAGTAATTAATTACCACACTATCCAGCGGTTGCTCGTCATAATTGAACTGAACAACCTGAACGGCACCACCGGCCACCTTTGGCGGTTCCTTCGACTCGATGAACAGCCCTCGGCTGCGTCCACGAGCCAGTTTCGGATCGGGGCTGATCTTTCCGTTCGCCACCGTAAGTTTCGTCCGGGCTTCCAGGCTCTTCTGAGCGGCGGCAAGGCTCCGCGACTTCCCAAGATTCTTCTCCGCCGTCGCCAGTCCGCTCGCTGCAAAGGCGTTGTCGAACGCGGTTTCCGGATCGTCGCCGACTGGGGTCGTCTCGGCTGCGGTTCCCCCGGTGATGTCCGGCGTTCGGACAGGAGCCGGGCCATACACGAACATCTGAATCTTGCCACGCGTTTCGGAGTTCATCTGATCGTACAATGCAGAAGACTCGTCATCCGGGGACACCACAATTTCGCCGATCGTGCCTTTGTCGTCTTTCAGGAAGCCCTTGATCTCGTAGACCACTTTCGGTTCAAGCACATACATCCGGAACTTCGAGCGTGGTTTATCGAGGCTGTCGAGGGTCTCGCCATCGAGAGCGATCGTGTTCCGACCATTCAGACACAGCAGCACGGCGAGTTTCTCCGTGTGGTTGTTCACCAGCGTGAACGTCACCTTCTGACCGGCAACACCACTGTTGGGCAGCTTGCCAGAGACCTTGAAGTTGCCACTGTTGCCGCCGTCGGACTGAATCGGAGCCACCTCGCCATCGAGTTTGATCTTGAACGAAACCGGACCGGCCAAGTTCGCAAGGCCGCTCGTGGGGTCAGCCGTTGGTGCCATCGCCATGTTGTCGCGAGCGGCGGCATCGGCGGCTGCGGCTTCATCTGCTGCGAAGAAGTCCCGAGCCTTTCCGGTGGTCTTCAGATCGCGGCTCGTCGTGTAGGTCTGGCCAAGGCTCGCAAGCATCGAACGGTCTGTCCAGATCCCCTTGTTGGCCATTGCTCCGGCCAGCGTGCCGAGCTTCTTCAGGCTCGCCGGGTCGGACTTCGCGAACGCCGTCAGTTCGATCTTCACTTCCTGCAAGTTCTTCGACACGATCACGGTGCCTGTCACGAATGCATCAGGGCTCCGAGTGTCCTTGTCGTCCCAACACACCGGCAGTTTCACCTCGAAGAGCTTCTTGCGGCCGTCGGAGGTGGTCCAGTCGATCGGCGTTTTGGCAGCCTTGGCCAGCGCTGAAGCCGCTTCACCGGCTTTCGTCAGGATCGTGTAGTCCGGGCTTTTCGGATCGAGACTCAGCACGAGCAGATTCTCAAGCCGATGTACCATCTCCGCACCTTCCGTGCCACACTTGAAGGTCGGCAGGCTATCGCCCATTTTCACCTGGAACCGCAGCACCGCCACATTCTTCGCCTTCAAGCCGTGGACAGCCTTCGCAATCGCTCCCGCATCCTCGACCATGACGCGGTCGATTTGATCGGCGCGAGCGGGGGAGGCTCCTGCGAACACGGCAGCGAAACTGAGGGCGAACACCCCGAGGTGGGTACGCCGGAAAGCGGCCTTCAACATGATCTGCTCCTCGTCTGGATTATGTGGGTTGGTGGCGATGCGAACCCACCAATCATCGTTCAGTTTACATTGGTAATGCGAAACTCCGCCTGAAAAGCGGACAACATTTCGTTGTTTCGAGTCACTTTTTCGGCTTCACAACAGCTTGCTTGCTGAGCACGAGATCGCTCAGTCGGTCGGGTAACGGACTGATCTGCGGCGTCTGCTGCACGGGCTTTCCGAGATCGTCCACAATCGCGGAAGCCCCCTTCTCGGTCCCGACTTGCACAGCCAGGAAGAACTCCTGAACGCTGAGTGCCCCGTCTTTGTTCTTGTCGGCCTCTGAAAACTGTTCCCCCAGCGTTAATGCGACGCTCCGGCTGAACAGGCCACCGCGAGTCTGCACGGTGTCGCCGGTTTCCCACGAAAGCTGGTGCGGCGCACACGCGGCCACAACCACGGGGCCAAATCCATTCTGCGAGAAGCCGCGCGTGCTGTTGCGGGTCAAGGCGCGCTCGCCGACCTTCGCGCTCGCAGCTCCCGAGTGACAGCAGTCGAGGAAGACCAGCGGTTGACAGTCGAGATTCACGAGCACTTCGGCGAGTTCCGAGTCGCGGATGAAGGCGTTGCGGAACTTGTCGGGGTTGCGGTAATCGGCCGCCGAGAGAACCGATTTCTCGTCCGTTCGTGGAATGATGTAGTACCAGTCTTTGGGCGTTCCCTCGGCGGCTTTCGCTTCTGCCGAGAACATCGCGCCGTGCCCCGCGAGGCATAACACAAGCACATCATCTGGGCGAGCGATTTCCCCGACCTGTTTGATCTCCTTGAGCAACCGTTCCTTGGTGACGTTCTCGTTCAGCAGCAGCACGGCTTTCGGTGCCCCTTCCGTGGCGTACCCGCCGAATTGCTGAACCTGCGACCAAATCTGCATCATGCGGGCCGCGTCGCGACTGGCTCCGGGCAAGTCCATGTCGCGGCCGAGCGCATCGGTTGCTTTCTCGTAGAAGCGAATGCCCGCCGCAATCACGAACAGCCGCCGCGTGGGTCGATCCACGGCAGCCACGAATCGCACCGGAGCGCTGACACCCGAGCCCGAACCGTTGCCCGGATCGTCGAACCCGACCCCAACGGCGTTGAGCTTGTTGTCGCCCGACATCAGCGATTTGTTCTGCACGGTGAACGTCACATCGAACGGAACGCCGACCTCGAATTTCTTGCCCTGAAGCGTATCCAGACCGACGCGATGGTGCCCGTTCAGCCACAACTCAACTCGCGTGACGGCGTTCACTTTGCCGTCTTGTCGCGCTCCGGGAACGACCGTCACGGTGACTTTCACGTCCTGCCCCGCAGCGACTTTTTGCAGATCGGTTTTGAGCGTGACCGTCGGTGGGAACAAATCGGGAAGCAACGGCTTGGCGGGCTCGCGAATCAGTTTGGTAATGACGTCCGTGAGCTTCTCGGGCTTGTTCAGGAACTTGCGGAACTGCTCGACGCCGAAGACATCGGGCCGTTTGTTAGCCCGGTCTTTTGAGACAAGCCATTCGATGTAGCTGTCGCCGTTGGCGGAGCAGTCGTAGTAGCACTGACGATAGCTGTAGAGCACCCATTCGTTGTTCGCGAGCGGCAAGAATCTCGCTGCCGGGCGATGCAGAAGTGAAGTCTTCGAGCCGTATTGTTTCGTGTCACCAGGGGCACTGTTGATCGGCTTCACAGACCACAGCATCTCGCGCATCGGCTCGATGTTGCGAAACTCCGTGAGCCATCGCTCCTTTGGCACCGCGGTGGTGCTGTCGCCACGGTGATAGCTCAACACCTCGTCGCCAACGGATAACCCTGCTTCCTGCGCCGGGCTTCCCAGATCGACCGCCTTCACCACAACCTTATTGCCATCCACTGCGAAGGACGCCCCGAGCAACGGTTCCGATGCGAAGTCAGCGAGATTCCAGATCGCGATGGTCTGATCCCGCCCGCACGTCACGAGTCCCTTGCCACCAAACGCCGGCGCGATGGCCGTGACATTCCCGGCGTGTCCGTTGAGTCGGCGAATCCGTTTGACCCCCGATACGGGAACGAGATCGAAGACGCTCGCACCCCAGGCATGACCAACCGCGAGGCGAACGGTTCCCGGCTTCGCACCTTCGCCAGCGGGCAGGAAGGTGAAGCAACGCGGCCGATCATCTTGGAGCGCGTTCATCGGCAGTGCGAAGTGCTGTCCCTCGTAGACAGCGTACCACTGGTACTCGTTGCGAATCTGGTCCTTGCCGATGAATGCAACTGACCATCCGCCGAGTGTCTTCACGGGCGGCACTGGCGTCTGAGCCACGCCCCAGCCCCGCGGTTCGGTGTCGAGATCGAACGTGATCCACGGTGCTTTCGGGTCGGCTCGCTCATTCGGATCCTGCGGGTCTGGGTTGCGTTTATCCTTGAAACAGAGGTGTTTGCCGTCTGCGGTCATGCCGACAGCCCACAGCGACCGACCAGCATTCACGTCGCGGTCGAGTTTGCGGAGCGTGTTGTTCTCGATGGCCCACAGCGTGGTTCCGTGATCGAGCGAATCGGCCGTGGCGAATCGTTTGCCATCTGGGTGGAACGCCATCGCGTCTGGTCGGTGATCGACCGGGAGAGACGCGACGAGTTTCGGCGTCTCAGCGTGGAGGTCGTAGATTTTGACTTCGCCGGGGAGTTCGACCACGAACGGCTTCAACAGCGGTTCGCCCCGCTCATTGGGTTTGGCTTCAAGCAGTCCGACCGCGACGCGATTTCCGGTTGCATCAAGAGCGATCCGGGCGGGATAGTGCGTATTCGGGAAGTGAACGATTCGCTCGCCGGTGCCGTCGGGAAGCGTGCGAACTTTCACAACCGAACCTTCGCCAGCGTTGGCTTTCGCCTGCTGTGCCGCAAGCCGACGACCATCCGCACTCCCGACCACATACTCGACCTCGCCACCCCAGCGGAACAGCGGCTCCAGTTTCCCAACGGCGTACACGCCTCCGTCCCGTTTCGCGTAAGCAAGTTTGCCATCGGGAAGGTAACCGACCCACACGACACGCCGTCCGTATGTGGCTTCCGCCGTTCCTCCAACAACCCGCGTCGTTTTCGCTGTGACTGGCTTTCCATCAATGAGAGGAGAAACCCACACGTTGCCGAACGTGTCGCCGATAGCCAGTTCTTTCCCGGTTGGGTGAAACGCCAACGACCACACAACTCCGCCAGCTCGAACATATTCGCCGGGGTTATCTGCCAGCGCGGAAACCGCACCGAGGAGCTCCCCGGAACGCAGATTGAAGATCGCGACGTCGGCGTTAAGTTTCCCGTTGCCAGCGATGGCGACCAGAGGGTTCTCGCGGTCGGCGGAGAATGCGAGGGCGTAGATCGCGCCTCGCTGTTCGCGGAAGGTGTTCCAGTACAGGGGCCGTGCGGGTCGCAGTTTGTCGGGTGCGACCGACCAGCGATGGATCACCTTATCTTCGCCGACAGCGAGGAGAGCGGCACCGTCGGCCGTGAACGCGAGGACATCGCACACGCCGGCACGCCCGTCGGCGCGGAAACGGATTTCGGGTTCGTCGTTGGCGAGCCGTGTGACCTGCTGAGCAGAAGCGGGTGTGCTTGCGAACAAGCAGCTTGCGACCGCGACACACCAGACGGCTTGATGTTTCGGGAACATGACCAACCCCGACGAAGGACGTGAAGTTCCAACGATTGTAACATTGGGCAAGATGTGTTCCAAGAGCGTTACCAGCGACGGTGGATCACGAAAGAACCGTGTCACCCGCCTACCACATCATGCAGATCTTCAGAGTGATCCGGACACGGTTCACCTTGAAGACGCGGACACCCGACGGTATCGCACCGCATTACAGCCCATGATTGTTGACCGAGCGCCGAGACCCATGCCAGGGAAAGGGCAGATCATGAACGAACAGATGCCGTATGTCGTGGAAAACAAGTGGCTCGTGTACGCCAGCAACACGATGGAAGCGACCATGATCTACCGCAATGAGATTGACCCGAACAAATGGCCGAGCGTGCGGCAAGCGAAGTTGGAAGAACTGAGCAGACTGATTCCGCTGCTGCCAACACCAGTTCGCCGTGCCGGGTGAGTTTGGCCAAGCGCGGGGTTCACTGCGTTGCCAGTTGCAGCCACCGCGTTTCCAACAACTCCGCATACCCATCGACTCACGCCAGACGGGTTCAACGAGTAACCCTCGTTCACTTCCCCCTAGCCTTCACCACTTTCGCATCGGGATACCGAATCACGTCCAAGATCGCCTCATGATCGCATTCCGCGTTCGTGCCATTTGTAACAACAGCGGCACGAATCGCCCCGTGCTTCCGGACAGGTTGCGTTTGGTTCCGGAGTGGTGAAAACCGATCCGCAAGTTCATCATGTTTGTCACTCATCTCCATAACATCTTTGGCACGAATGGGATGTGCGACAGATAGCCTGGCGAGAAATATTCTAATACTAATTCTTCCGGACAGGTGACATGGTTCCGGGGATGGGTGTGCATATCGCCCGGAACCAATGAGAAACGTCCCGGAATTCTTATCGTACCCCCTCCACCGGAACAACCCGCCAAGTCGGACGAGCCGGACCGTGGGGCTTTGGGAGTTTTGCTGAATCTAACAGCAATGCGGCACGATAACGAATGTGAATAGATCAAACCGACACGCCAAGGACGGCAGTGTCGGTAAACAGGGAGGGATTCCCGATGAAGCGGACCTGGAAAGTCTGGATCGCCACAACGTTCGGGTTAGGGGTTGCCCAACCCCTTGTCAGCGCTGCTGAACCGATGCCCACACCAGTGCCAGCGGTCGCCCCCGCTGGCGACATGGCACCACCCATCGCGGTCGCCCCCGCCGCTGGGAACGAAGCTGCCGTGCCCGTCGTCAATGTTCCCAGTGGCCGAGAGTTTATGCAAGCGGGTGCCAACCCGCCTCGGTTCGCCGCACCCTCACAGTGGGGCCGTCCGAACCCGTACTTCCCGTGTCCACCACAGCCGAGCCCGTATCCGTATCCGTATCCGTATGCGAACCCCAATCCGAACCCGAACCCCAATCCAAATCCGAATCCAAATCCAGCGATGCCTGGAGCCGGAGCCGGGGCAAACAACAACACGTCGTTCCAGGCGGACCGCGGCGGCACGGATGCAGCGCAGACGAACTCGCCGAATATGTTCGGGGATTTGTTCGGCGCGAAAGCCAGCATCATCTCGCTGCCAGGTGTGGTTAGCAGGACGATGCCGGGCATCCTGACCGGACGAATCGGATCGGTCACGGCGGTCCCGACTCCCCCGATCCCTCCGCTTCCGGGGCAACTAACGATCCAGACCCCTGCCCCTGCGGTCATCGGTGTTTCGGGCTTCACGCAAACGGTTCCGTTCATCCTGAACGGTTCGCCGATTCACGAGCAGGTCGTGGCCGTTGGTGTGCCGATCAACAACTCCCCGAACTCTGCACGCATCGTGAACGAACTCTCGACGCGGTTCGCGCCTGGCACGCCTGGGTTCGCACTCGCAGCGGCCACCGAGAAGGCCGCGAACCCGCAGGCCACGCTCAACTCGATTACATTCGGGCCAGTCACGGCCGTGTTCAACGGGAACCAGATCGTCTACACATCCACGATCAGCGATACCGTCTCGACCTCGCAAGCAACGAACATTCGCTACTCGGTGCCGACGCCTGGTGCCGGTGGCGTGGTGGGCTTGCTCAAGGTGTCGGAAGACAACAGCCCGTTCCCGCGTGACCGTGTCATCTTCACCTACGACTACTTCAACAACGTTCCGCTGGGGACGGGTGGGTTGCCGGTGAACCGGTACCAGTTCGGGTTTGAAAAGACGTTGCTCCAGGGCCGCATGTCGTTTGAAGTGCGGGTTCCATTCGCGAGCACATTGAGCAGCAACTCGGCACTCAACGGCGAGCAGTTGGGCACCGAATTCGGGAACGTCCGGTTGCTCGGTAAGGCGCTGTTCTACAAGGGCAGCGTGATGAACGTCTCCGGTGGTTTGGGTATCTCGCTGCCCACCGCAGACGACATCGCCGTTGGCGACGGCGCTGGGAATCAGTTGATTCACATCAACAACAAGTCAGTGCAACTGGCTCCGTTCTTGGCTGCGATTTACACGCCGAACGACAAGCTCTTCGTCCAGGCGTGGTACGGGTTCACTTTCGACACTGGCGGCAACGGCGTGCAGGTGAATCCGACGATCTTCGGCACCGGCCCGAACATCGGAAGCCTGACCTCGCCTTCGCTGATGACGGTCGATGCCCAGCTCGGTTACTGGATCTATCAGTCGCAAACCGGTCGCATTCGTGGTGTGGCTCCGTTCCTCGAACTGCACTACGCGGGCGACATCAGCAAGGGAACGCTGTTGCAGGCGAACAACTTCCTGATCGGTGATGTGACCACCTACAACGAGTTCAACATCACGGCTGGCTTCACGAGTCGAATTGGCCAGAACACGACTCTGGCGGTTGCAGCAGCAGCACCGCTTCTGGGTCAGACCGCTCGAACCTTCGACTACCAGATCGGCGTTCGTCTGAACTGGTACTTCGGTTACACAGCTCGTCAGCGAGCCGGTGGCATGACGCCGAACAGCTTCTGATAGGGATTTGATTTGGCCGCTTGCGTCGTCGCACTTCATCCTGAAGTGCGACGACGCAAGCGGTAATTTCGTCACACTTCGCAGACAACCTGGAACATCCCCCAAACACCCGGATGCGGCCCAGGAAGCAAGGTCTTCAAGAGACGCTGTTGCTCGGCATTTTCCGCAGCCGACAGGATGCCGTAACTCTCCAACGGCCCGCGAACCTCGTCGTAAAACATCAGCATGTTCTCGATCACCATGCTGTCAGACGGGAACTCGTACCACGATGAACGCACGTTCTTGTAGCCCGCCGTTTCGAGCGTCTTCGCCAGCGTCGCCCCGACGTACCCCGAG
>JAIOPV010000193.1 GCA_021413735.1 Planctomycetota bacterium | reverse complement strand
ACGACGATGTCTCACGGTGGAGCAGTTATGGCCGAGAAATCAATGCGTTGACAGACATTCCGTTTCGCGCTACTCCCTTGCATTTTCAACACAGCAAGGAGGCACACATGGCGAAATTTCGCAAGAAGTCAATCGAACCCATCGAGCAACCCATTACCGACAGCGAGAGCCACAGGCAGGCCGAAGCCGCCCACCACGGGGAGGTTGCGAATCACCTCAGCGAAGAGCCCGATCCAGCGACGGAATTCGACCCCGTCGAGTTGGAGCGACAACTGCAACAGGAACAGCAGACTCATGCCAGTCGGCACACACCAACGGAAACTCACGCCGCTCAGGTCGCGAACTCGCCTTCGCGTTCTCGTCCGACCACGCTCGCCCCGGACCCGTTTGCAATCGAAACACTTTACCTCGGCGACAACGTCATTCATCTGAGCAACAGCCATCGACAAAAGGCCTACTTCGTTCGCTTCGACACAAAGCCACCAGCCGACAGCACGGGTGAGAAGCACCCCGCTCTCAAGGAACTGATTGCCGCAGGATTTCGCTGGCAGGATGTCGGAGATGGCTCGAAAGCCTGGAAGAAACGCTGGGCCGATGGCCAGTTCAGCCATGTCGAGGAACAAGAGGCTCGCAAATTGACACGGAAGGTCGCCCAGATGCTCGGGCCGGTCAAAGAAGTCGATCACATCCCTGAATAAGCTCCGTTTCTCAGCTCATGCCTGAGTTCGGTCTGTGAAGATCGCAGAAAATTCGCGAATTGTTGAAAATTGGTGACACATTTCACCACCGATTCTCGATTTTTTAAGGTCGATTTTTTGTGCACGTTGAGTTGGATAATTCCCGCAGATTTTCTCAAGACAAAACAAGCAGCTACCATTGACAACCGCGACAAGTCCACAAAGATAAACCATCTCCGCATCAAAGGAAGGACCCATGTACTGCTTTGCCCAAGCAGACCAACACTTCTGTCAGCCAAGCAATCAAGTGCGACTCGTTCCGCTGAAAGTTCCGTCCAACGATTGACACCAAAAATTCGGTAGTGCAAACTTGTACATTATTCGCAAGCTTCGGTGGCCACCCCACGCCAGATGCTTTCCACTTCCCCGCCATTCCCTGGGGACCAGCTAACCCTTCGTCGCGCATCACCCAATTTTTGTGGGTGAGCAAAGTGGTTCGTTTTCCAGTTTTCATACAGGATCGAGGATCTTCACATGACCACAACTCGCGCCCGGTCTGCCAATTTCTTGCGATCCCGCATCTGGGACTACCTGTTTGACAAGAACAACAAACCCCAACTAACTCCACGGAGAGGCTCACTTCTATCGTTGGAGGCACTTGAGGCTCGCGAGGTACCCGCCACATTCGCGGTGCAACTGCTGTCGGAGACCTCAGAGTCTGCCGCAACACACACAAGCACCATCGCACTCGCCAGCGGCCCTCACGCTGCAAACGGCGCGCTGCTGGTCACTGCCGCCACGGCTGGGGAAGCTGCAGCGGTAGCTTTGGCAGGGCAAGTTGACGTGTCGTTTATGGGCGAGAATGCGAGTTACGCCTATTCGTCAGGTTCTCTCGCGAGCAGTCCGACGGCGCACGACGGGCCGTACTTGCTCAGTCAGCCAAACTCTGGCCAACCGGATCTGTGGCAGGTGGGGTTGGAGGATCTCCAGGCCACCAACATGCAATCGGTCGCCACCGCTGACTGGGATTACAACGACCGCGCTTGGAATTTAGATGTCCGCGAGTATCAAGCCCCCGTCATGGGCAACGGGACGGGACTGCGGGCACATTACTTCAATGCACAAGACCTGACTGCGTTGGAGTTGGTTCGAGTCGATGCTCAGGTCAACAACGACTGGGGGAGCGGTAGCCCGGACGCAGTCATCGTTTCTGATCACTTCAGTACCCGTTGGAGTGGCCAGGTTCAACCGGAGTACAGCGATAGTTATGTGTTCAAGACTGTCAGCGACGACGGCGTGCGGCTCTGGGTCGATGGGAACTTGGTGATCGATAACTGGACCGACCATGGCCCGACGACCAACGCCAGCCCACCGATCTCGATGATGGCGGGCCAAAAGTACGACATCAAGATGGAGTATTTCGAGAACGGCGGTGGTGCTACGGCGAAGCTCCTGTGGTCGAGCGTCAACCAGCCTGAGGAAGTGATTCCACAGACGCAACTCTACCCGGCTGCCGTTGCCGCCCCGATCATCGGCAACGGCACAGGGTTAGCCGCGCGGTACTTCGATGGTCAAGACCTCTCGAATGAGGTCTTGGGACGTGTGGATGCTCAAGTCAATAACGATTGGGGCGGTGGCAGCCCGGACGCATCGGTACCGACGGATCACTTCTCTGCAAGATGGAGTGGGCAGGTTCAGCCGGAATACACAGGTAAGTATACCTTCTACACTCAATCTGATGACGGTGTGCGTTTGTGGGTCAACGGGCAAATTCTGATCGATAATTGGACGGACCACGGCACAACCGAAGATCGCGGCTCGATCACCTTGGACGCGGGGCAGAAATACGACATCATTATGGAGTATTTCGAGAACGCGGGTGGCGCAACATCGAAACTCCTTTGGTCAAGTGACGACCAAATCAAGGAGGTCATTCCCACAACGCAACTCTATCCCCTCCCGGCACCAACACCGGCCCCGGTGTTAACCTCTTCGGGTCCGAGCACCTACGGCCAGTTGGTCACTTTCACAGCGACGGAGGCGGCGGGGTCGAGCACGCTGACTGGAACCGTGACGTTCATGGATGGGGCGACAATTCTGGGTGTCGAAACGCTGAACAGTGGTGTGGCGACGTTCAGTACGGCGGCGTTGTCAGCCGGAACACACTCGATCACGGCCCTCTACGCTGGAACTACGTCTGCGGCTGTGCCGCAGGTGGTCGCGCCGGCGCCCCTGAAGATCACGGCCGACAACAAGACAATCAACTATGGCGTCGCGTTGCCGGCGTTGACTGTTAGTTACAGCGGATTTCTCAATGGAGACACCTCCGCGAACTTGACCACACAGCCGACAGTCTCCACCACAGCAAAGGCGAATAGTGAGCCTGGCGGCTACCCCATCACTGTGAGCGGCGCGGCCAACCCCAACTACAACATCACTTATGTAAGCGGGATTTTGAACGTTGTTTTGGTAAAAAAGCCCGGCCCAGTAATTTTCACCACGATAGGCGATCAGACAAACAACGAGGGAGCCCAGCCCTCGGTTCAAGTGGCCGTTACCGACACCACACCAAACGCCACGATAACCAATTACGCCGCGACAGGGCTCCCGACAGGGCTCACAATCAACGCTACCACCGGCCTCATCAGCGGCACCGTTGCTGCTGGAGATTCCTCAGCCGGTAAAGGCGGCGTTTACTCCGTGACTGTTACAGCGACCGACTCGAATCAGGTGAGCGCCTCGAATAGGTTCAACTGGACCATCCTCAACCCAGTGTCAATCGCAGAAATCCCCAATCAAACTAACACGGAAGGGGTCGCCATTCCCGCGGTGTATGTTACCGCAATGGATGCTAACGACAGTGGAATGTTAACCTATCTCGCTTCCGGTCTGCCCGCCGGCTTAACGATTAATGCTGGGACAGGCGTAATCAGTGGGACGCCAGCTTATGGTGCCAATTCCAATAGCCCCTACAACGTCGCAATAATGGTTACAGATCCAAACGGATCTGCGAGCAAAACATCATTCGCCTGGTCAATCAAGAGTCCGATATCCATTGAGAACATTGCAGCTCAGAGTAATAACGAGGGCGCCACGATTACACTGGCGGTGACGGCAACTGATGCGACCCCCAACCAGACCTTGGTCTACTCTGCCGCCGGGTTGCCGCCAGGACTAACGATCGACCCCGATACCGGTGCAATCAGCGGCACGGTCGCTGCCGGCGCCGGATTTGGCATCGGTGGCAATAATGGCTTCTACCAAGTCGCGATCACCGTAAGCGATGTCAATGGCTCCGCTGCGACGTTCTTTATTTGGCAAATCGTCAACCCGGTCTCGATCACGAAGATTCCCAGTCAAACCAGCGTCGAGGGAGGTACAGTCACTCTCCCAGTGACCGCAATGGACGCGAATGTAGGCACAACGTTGACCTACAGCGCACAGGGATTGCCAGACGGTTTAGCGATCAATGCCACTACCGGCATTATCGCTGGCACAGTCGCATTCGGGGACGCAGCAGCCGCTGCGAATGGCCTTTACCCCGTTATGGTCAGGGTGGTCGATAACAACGGCGCTCAGCAGGTCACTTCGTTTAATTGGACAATCTCGACCGTTTCACCAATCACGATTAACCAAATTAACAACCAGTCGGATAATGAGCTCGATGTTCCGGCGCCGTTTGCCGTGACAGCCACCGACACGAATCAGAATGCAACACTCAGTTACGCCGCCACGGGGTTGCCCGCCGGAATGTCAATGGACAGCAGCGGCAACGTCAGCGGGGTGATCAACTACGGCAGCGCATTCGGCGGCCCGATGGACGATGGTGTTTACCCGGTGACGGTAACAGTCACGGATAGTACCGGCGCATCTAATTCCACAACTTTTACGTGGACGGTATTTGTTGAAAAATTCTCCCTCAACCCGATTCCGACACAGACAAACTTCGAAGGAGATGAGCTCAACTCACTGCCGCTGTCTGTCCGCAATGAATCGCCAAACGTCGCCACAACTTACACGGCAACGGGCCTTCCCCCTGGTCTCACCTTGAGTGCGCAGGGCCTGTTGGAGGGAACAATCATTTTCGGTGATGCCAAGGGCACATCGATGACCTATTCGACAACCGTAACAGCAACTAACGGAACTAACTCCGCAAAACAGACCTTCAACTGGGTGGTGAACTACTTCAATCCAATAAGGCCAATCGAGAATCAGAACAGCAAGGTCGATGAAGCGACCGGTGACAACATTGTGTTCGTGTCGAGTAATGGGCAGGGCATGAGGATCCCTGCCGGATTCACCCTCACGGTCACCAATGCCCCAGCAGGGTTGAATCTGAATACAGAGACATCATCCATCAACGGCACCCCAACAGCGGCAACCCCGACCCCGAATCTCGTGACCGTCACTCTGGCTAATGCGAACAAGACCGTATCGTATACTCGGACATTCTTCTGGAACGTACTTGCGGCTAATGGGGCGAGCATCACAGGGCCAGCCGTTGTTCCCGGCAACTCAATCTACACGTACCGGATGAATTTTGGCCCCAACAGCGCCAACACTGCCCCGAACTCCGTGTCTACTACTTTTGATTTTGGACAAAACCCTCCAGTTGGTTACCTTAATACCGTCACTATCGTAGACGATTCATTTGCAACCGAAGACGGGAAGATGGTAGAAACCTTCAGTCTCCAGTTCTCGAATTCTGCACCTGCGTTGGTGGTCGTTACCAAGAACGTGAATGGGCAGGCGGTGGCCTCTCTTCCAATCGACATCGTCCAAGTTGTCGTGAGCAACGGTCAGTTGTCGAGTGCCAACCAACCGGCGGCATTCCCTGGGAACGGCGCTCTGAACAATGGCACCGCACTCGCCGTCGTTGCTAACGCACCGTTTGGAAAACAGGGTGTGGCTTTTTCCGCGACAGTGACGATGAACGGGCCAAACGGGAATCAAGGGGCGAATTCCATTCAAGCGGGATTTGTTCAGCATATCACCGCCACTTCGATGTCCGCAACCTACTCCAATGGCGGTACCCTAACTGCCAGCACGCAAGGGAATACGTACCTCGATACGGTCCGAGACTCCGCATGGTATCTGCCGCGTGGATTGGACCCAAGCTTTGGGACGGGCACAACCAGCGGCTCTGGAGAAATCTTTGCTTTTGACTCCCCAACCTCGCAAGTTCCGGTAGTATTCCAGCAGTCGAGCGTCGCTGCGATTCAACAAATGCTCGCCAATAACCAGCTTCCAGTTTTTGCCGCAACGCTCACTGTACAACTTGATTTCCAACTCGACGTGGCTGTAATCACGAGTGAGACAGTGATTGGCCCGACCCAATACTTTCAAGTAGCAACGTCCCATTGGTCGTTCAACGGCAGCGGATCGCTTTCATTCATCAATCCCGCCGCAGGCATTCTCCCGGCGCCGGTGCTGGTCAGCCAGAAGTATATGACGATACCGACTTGGACCGCTGCAGGCGGCGCGGGGAATAGTCCCCTGGCGGGCTCATTCACGATTGTTTCAACGCCCACAGCCGAGAACATGAACGGCCCGGCATATAATTATTTACTCGGAACAGTAACGTACAAATAAATGCCATAACGAAATAACCAGAATGTTGTTGGGTTGAACGATGCGGCCGAGCATATTACGATCAAAGGTTGTTTGATCTCCAGCGGGACCTTTGCTGGAGATCAAACAACCTGAGGAGTTCCTATGAACCGTTGTTTTGGGTCTTACAGCTTCGTGCTGGCTATCGTGGTTCTGGGCTTTCCAGTCCGAACTCTTGCGGTTGATGTGGATGGCAAAAACTCGTGGACTTGGGCGGCGGTAGCCTCGACACCTCAGCAGATTTATGCCGAATCCAGCCTATCTAAGACAGGCGATCCGGCTCTCTTATACCAATGGCATCTCGATGTGAAATCCTCTACCCCATTTGGCTATTCACTTGCCGTGAAATCAAGCACCTGGGCGAGAAGTGATCAAGCCGCACGTCGCGAGCCAATTGCGCTGCTCTCTCCTGATCTGTCTTACCTCGCTATTGGAACAGAATCGTGCGGAGTCCAAGTCGTCGACCGATTGGCGAAACAAAAAACAACCAATTTGCTTCCGATTCGACAGCTTACGAAACCAGTGCCCGACTCCGCCAAAGGGGTGCAAGATCTCGCGTTCTTGCGCTCCGCGGGGAAAATGACACTGATCGTGGCCGACGGTAGCAGCGAACTAACACAGTGGGACTTGACCGGAGGAAACCTGCTGGCATCGCTCGCGCACGATCAGGCAGGCGCTCAAATCGCTTTCGTGCCTGGTGCCAAAGATTCTCTAATCATCGCAATCGGATCGCAACTCCGCAAATGCGATTCTGCCCTGAAAAAATGGGACGCACAACAGAAACTCCCGGTACCTATCGTCTCAATTGCCACTTCGGAATACCGCCGTATCGTGGCTGTCGCGACCGCCGATCGCTCAATCTCGCTCTTTGACGGCGAGACGCTAACCCCCCTGCAAAGTTGGAAACACAGCGACGGGAAGATCGACGCAAAATTGCCGATCTCTCTGGCGGTCAGCGCCAAAGGTGATCGCGTTTTCACGGCAACGCGTGAGAGCCAAGGAACGGTGACGGTTTGGGATGCGAAGACGGGAAAGAAAACCGGGAGTTTCACGCATCGTGAGCCCGATGGAACTGCTGAGAAATCCTTCCGTCTGTCCGCCACCCTCGACGGAAAGGTGGAATCACAATGGGTCGTGCGAGACGGCTATGGTCATCGCACGCTGCTCTGGAGTCCGCCTGAAGGCGTCGAATTCATGCCCCCTGCCGACTTGTGGCTCGTCCACGCCAAGGCACTCAAGGTCCACAGCAAAGACGGGGGATGGGAAACCAGTGAATGGGTGGTCCTTCACGCTTATACCGGCGACCCTGATTTGAAAGGGAAGTCGTTCACCCTGAGTGTTTTATCAGTCTGGGGGACATCGATTGATCGGGTAAAGGGCTGGCGTGTTCAACCGGGCGAAGAGAGTTTCTTGTGGATTAAAAGACGAAAAGCGGAAGGAGATCTCGTTGCCGAACTGGGCCTGCTCGCGCTCGCGCGTTATGATCCCGAGTGCGCATTTCCCGGTTGGCAACCCGATAATCAATTTAAAGCGTCGAGTAAAACCTTAGCCGAAATGATCGAAAAGTTGAACGAGTGCGACAGGGATTCCGAGCGAGTGAGGTTGTTGGTCAAGAATGTTGTGCCTGATTCCGTCTATGTTACTTCCTGGTCGCTCTGGTGGTTGGAGCCCGCCACGTTCCGTTCGAAAGTGGCAAGCTCGAAGGAATCTTTGGAATCGGAAAAAAAAGTCAAGCTGACGGTCGCTTCTCAGGCCGTTGAGCGGGTGGCGAAGCACGCTGAGACAACAAGTGATTTTTTCAACCTCTCTTGCTGCTTCTCCTTGTTTGTCCCCTCCGTCGCGGCAGAACACGAACGAGAATCGAATGGTCGGCGAGCTGTCGAATTGCTCGAGCAGGCGATTGAAAAGGGATGGAACGATGTCGAACGTATCAAAAACGAGAGCGATCTCGACTCCCTGCGTAATCGCGCTGATTTCAAAAAAGTGCTGGCCGCACTTGAAACTCGCAAAGCAGCACAGCCATCGAAAATGAAATAATTTGGATGCAAGTTCACACTGCTCGTTGCCCAAGGCAGGTGGATTAGAATTCTTCTGATAAGGCAAACACCTGTCGTGATGAGGGGGTCTGACGGTTAGAGGTGGGCCATTGTTCGCCGGCAAATGCCGGAGGGTATCGCTTTCCGTCGGATTCGTATCCCGCTGCTGCGAAGAGGCCGTCGCGACAACGGGTGTCGCGGCCTCGTACTCGACAGCCACTTTCTGCTTTCTGCGTACACACCCGACGAATGCCGTTGGTCTGGCGATAGCGAAGTGTCTTGCTGATTTGGTTTCAGAACAATGTTCTCGGGGTGGCCTTCGCTCGAACCTGCTCCCGGAACGAAGGTGATGCTCCACTCGGCCCGGGATGCGAGGAATCCTCGTCATCAACCGGTGGTGTGGCGTCAGGCACGGGAGCGACGACTTTGCGACGCCATGTGGCCGTGTCTGGAGCCTTGATCCGCGACAGTGCTGACTCGATTGCGTGAGACGCCTTCAGAGCCTTGATCTGGTCGGCGAGTGAACTTGCGGACGGTCCTGGCTCAACACCTTCTTCGGATGGAGTACCGGCGAGAGCAACTTTGAGTTGATCACGCAGTCGCGTCAACTCGTCGCAGTATGCCACGTGAGTGAAGGACCGGCCGACACGAGCCTCGTATTCGCGGAGTTGCGTTTCCGCCACGGTCTGCTCACGCCGCACTTCATCGCACAGTTCGCCGTAGGACGCTGCCAGTCGGCTCAAGGCGTTGAACATTGCTCTCGGTCCTTGCGAGTCTTTCGAGAGCATCGTCGTGCGGTGCGCTTGCCCCTCCAAATACACGTCCGCTGCGCCGCCGGGATGCTTCTCGATTCCAAACAACAACCCGCGATAAATTCCAACCGGGAACCGTCGAGGGCGATTCACGAATTCCGGCAGGGTATTGAGGGCTTTAGCGAGGACGGTTTCGATTCCCGGCTTCCCTCCGACGGTGAACTCATCGCAATCCTGGATCGTGGCTTTGTCAGCCGTCAGCAACGCGAGCCGTTTCTGCAACCGCTCGATGGTCCGGGGCAATTCACGCAGGTTGCGGCGAGCCAGGTATTGCTCGTCGGCATGGTTGCGACGCAAGACCGCGAGACGTTGCAGTTCGGCGTCCGCCTCCGCCAGCGTCAGGACTGCGGGGTTCCCCGAGGCGATGGCCTTGACCTCGGCGTAGCTCAACTCCTGGCCACCGATGTCCTCGGCACTGCGCACCCCGGTCTCGCCGGTCATGATCTGGTTGATGAACTTCGCCTTCGTCTCCAGCGCCTGCCACATGTAGGCGTCGAAGCTCCCTTCGGTGACGTAGCGGTAAATCGAAACCTCGGGATTCAGGTTGCCCTGCCGGAGAATCCGACCGTCGCGTTGTTCGACCTCGGCGGGCTTCCACGGCGCGTCGAGATCGTGCTTGGCCACGAGCCGCCTTTGCACGTTGGTCCCCGTTCCCATCTTCGACGTCGAACCGAGCAGGAAACGGACCACGCCATTGCGGACCTTCTCGAACAATGCCTGCTTCTTGGCATCCGTGTCGGCATCGCCCATAACCGCCACCTGATCGCGTGGTACCCCCTTGGCGATGAGCTTCTCGACGATCTCGTCGTACGGGCAGTAGCCCCACAGGGTCGGATTGACGCCCATGTCGAGGAAGATCATCTGCGTCCCTTTCGTCGGGGCGGTTTTCTGCCAGATTGTGAAGGCGTTTTCGATCATGCGATTGACCTTCGATCCCTCGAACTCTTTCGCCGATCTTTCGAGCATCCGTGCATCGAGGGCGAGTTTGCGGCCGTCGGTCGTGATGGCCAGGGCGTTGTCTTCCCGAGGATCGACGCCACCGTTTCGGATTCGCTCGTAACGCTCGACCAGTTTTTGCTGGAGTTCACATTGCTCCTCGGACATCGGGCAGGCGACGATCTGGGGCTTGCCGCCTTCGAGTTGGGGTCGAGGCAGGTTCAGCATTTCGGCGGTCTGCACATCGGCAAACGCCCGGAACATCTGCTGCAGTTCGGGAATGTTGACGAACTTCGAGAAGCGGGCACGCGGCTTGAGGGTCTTACCGTCGGGCGAGATTTCCATCGCCTCGACGACTTCGCCGAACGTGGCGGCCCACGCGTCGAAGTGTTCGATGCCCCGATCCTTTAACCCCTGTGGATCGAGGAACCTCTGCATGGTGTAGAGTTCGACGAGCGAGTTCGAGATTGGCGTGCCGGTCGCACCCGTCATGCCGTGCCCAGGGTGTCGTTCGGAGAGGTACTGGCATTTCATGAACAGGTCAAAGGCCCGTTCTGACCCAGTGGTCTGAATCCCCGCGATCCGATCCATCTTCGTCGCTACTTCCATGTTTTTGAAGTTCTGCAGTTCGTCGATGAAAATGTGATCGACACCCAACTCATCAAACACCAGTCCGTCATCCTTTTTGCCCTCGGCCAAGAGGTCTATGAGTTTGGCTTCGCGTGCGGCTTTCTGTTTCTCAATGGTCTTGATGATGTTGCGTTTCGCTTTGGAATATTTCTCGGCAGCGCGGTCTGCGAGAAGCCGGTCGTACTCGGCGATCTGTTCGCGCAGGAATCGCTCCTGATACTCACGTGACATCCCGATCCGCTCGAAACTCGAATGCGTCACAATGATGGCATCCCAGTCACCCGAGGCGATCTTGGCAGTGAGGAACTTGCGGCGTTCCTTGGTGAAATCCTCCTTGCCGGCGACGAGCAGTTTGGCGTTGGGATAGAGTTGTTGGAACTCACGGGCGAACTGTTCGAGCATGTGGTTCGGCACGGCGATCAGAGGCTTCTTGATGAGTCCGGTTTGCTTCAACTTCATGGCGGCCCCGGCCATTTCCCAGCTCTTTCCCGCACCGACGCAGTGCGCCAGTAGCGTGTTTCCGCCCGACATGACTCGCCAGATGGCGTCGGTCTGGTGCGGGTTGAGACGGACCGTTTGCGACATGCCCGGGAAGTTCAGATGTGAGCCGTCGAACACTCGCGGCCGCAGGCAGTTGTAGGTGTCGTTATAGAGACGAACCAAACGCTCCGTGCGGTCCGGATCGGCGAAGACCCACGTGCGGAACTGCTCCTTGATGGCCTTCTGTTTCTCCTTGGCCGCCAGAGTCGCTTCCTGGTTGACCGCGCGTTTGTCGGGGTCGCCGGGCACGGGATCGTAGATCACCGGAGTCTTCATGTTCAGTGCCAGATCGAACAGCCAGAGGCCGCTGGCACGGGTTGTGCCGTAGTCGGCGGTGTTCGCCACGGCACGCTCCGCCGAGTAATCTCCTTCGACCGACCACACCGCATCCTTCGCCATGTGGGCAATGGTGATCGAGGATGGCTCGACGGAGAAGAGATGGGCCGCGAACGCATGGATGTCTGCGACCGGAACCCACGGCGCTCCGAGATTGGCGTCAATGTCGCCGGGAAGCACATCCTCGGGTTGGACGGCTTTCAATGCGTCGATGTTGCGGGTGATGCCGGCTTTCTCGGCGGCTGCGAGTTTGGTGCGGACATTACCCGAGAGATAGGCGTCGGCTGTTTCCCAACGTTTCGACTCGGGATCGAAATAGATCAGGTCGCCCAGCTCCGCGATGACCTGTTCCTCGGGTTTGCCATAGAGCTTGGCAATGTACGGCAGATCCACCGCGCCCCTGTGATTGAGCGAGACGAGCAACCCTTCCTCGGCACTCGTCACGACGGTGATTGGAAGGGCGTTGCCGACCACATCCTTGAGGAGAATGGGAGCTTTCTTGGCTTCGCCCGTGTTCTCGTCATACTCCTCCAGCGACATCACCAGCATGGCGTCCGGGTCTTCGCGGAACTTCACCACGTTGGGCATCCGTCGGATCAACGAGCCATCCTTGGTCACACTGAAGGTGGTTTTGTTGATGGGGCCGTAGGCCGATTTGAAGGCATCGTAGGCATGGTTCAACTTCTGGCGTGCGTCGCGACGCGTTTGCTCGGGCCAGCCCTCGTTTTGCGAACGCAGAACGTACCGAGTCTTGTCGCGAAGGTCGATCAACGCGCCGAGCCGTCGCCCAACCAACCCGCCATTGGCCAAGAGTTCACCGCCTCCGTATTCGACGGGAACCGTCTTTCCTTCGGCGAGTTGATGGATGCGACCATCATGAACGAAGAAACTGCCTTCGGAGATGTGCCGTTCCGGTGGAGGAGGATGGAACGTGGGAGTGGCCCGTACCTCGGGTGGCCGAACTCGCTGAAGTCGATCACCGAAATGGACCAGTTCAGGAAGTCGGGCGATGGCATCCCTCAATTGTTCCGTGAGATTGCCATTGGACAGGATGCTGAATCCTTCGCCGTACAGCGAATCCTTGCCGCTCCACGTTCCCAGCACCATTTCGGGATGGTGGAGGAAGTAGCGGTTGATCGGGACAGATACGCCGTCAATCTCCTTTGGCTGGACGGCCAACCAATCGGGATCGGCATGCCTCGGCGGTTCGTTGGGTGCTCGCTTTCGCAAGAAGACAATGTCGGTCACAACGGCCGTGCCTTCGCGTTTGAACGCATCCGAAGGCAATCGAATCGCACCGAGGAAGTCGGCCCTGGCGGCAAGGTAGTCGCGGATCGCAGCGTTTTGCTTGTCGAGGGTAAAGTGCGAGGTGACGAGTGCCAGAATGCCGCCAGGCACGAGCGAGTCAACGGATTTGGCGAAGAAGTAGTCGTGCAGCGCGAATTTCTGGCCCTGGTGGTCGAGCGAGATGTTGGCGAACGGAACGTTGCCGATCACCGCGTCGAGTTCCGGTAACTGCGTTTTCTGGAACTCCTCGATCCGGATGTCCTGCTCAGGGTGAAGTGCTCTTGCGATCCGGCCCGAGATGCGATCCTGCTCGACACCCAGGTAACATTTCCCGGGCCGCATGAATCGTCCGATTCCACATCCGGGTTCCAGCACAAAGGCATTGTCGGGCACGCCGAACCGTGTCAGGGCCACGTGCATCGCATCCATCACCACGGGAGAGGTGTAAAAGGCATTGAAGGTGGTTCGCTTGGCGCTGGCATACTCCTCGGGCGTGAGCAGCGATTGCAACTCGTCACCCAGCAATTTCCAGGACTCGTCCTTGTAGCCGCCGGTCGCGGGGTTGGGAAAGAGCGACAACGCGACCGGGCCAAATCCTGCGAAGCGAGCCAGGGTGTCGCGTTCTTCCAGTGTCGCGGGAGTGCTACGCTGCTCGACCTGTTGCAGAGTTCTGATTGCCGCAAGGATATCGCGAGCTCTCCCTTTCTCGCCTGTCGCGAGAGTCGCCTGATCTGGTGGCAGTTCTGTCGGGTGCTTGGTCGGGGTGGTTGGGGCCGGGGGAAGCGGCGGTTCGGCACCGCCAGCGCCGAACAGGGCAGTTTGAGCAATCTTGACCCGCTCGGCGAAGGTTAGTCGGCGTCGAGGCCGCTCACCGACTCGTTGTGCAAATGAGGACTGGGAATCTGCGGGACCGGCAACTGCTGGTCGAGGTTCCTGGGGAATTGTGGTTTCGGGGATCGCTTGGGGCGTTTCAAGCGGTTCGTCGAATCCGGGGAGAGAGGGTTGAGTTTTGGAAGGTTTCGCGGCCATCACCAGGACGTGTCAGACAGTTGCAACCCGAGATTGATAATCCTCCTTCGCAACTCGCGCAAGAACCAAAACGAAATAGGGACTCAAGCCAACCGGGACCGCGTCGGGAATTCAGGAGACCTCAGCGGATGTGGGCACAACAAAAGTGCTTGCGAGTCCTGGGAACACACGATATTCGTGATCGCGATGCGTGGAAAGCACGCGAACAGTGGATGAAGGGGGAATAGTTAGGAGGCAGTATGAAACGCTACATCGGAACACGCACGGACGACGGCGTCACCGTCACGGTCCTCGACGCGGAGGGAGGCTAGGAACCGCTTGATCCACGCTACGACCTTCGTAATCACAGCCCGGACTGCTTCAACTTTGGGTACAGCGGATCTGGACCCGCACAGTTAGCTTTGGCTTTGTTGACCGATGCACTAGGTAACGACGAGCAAGCTCTGAAGTTCTACCAGGATTTTAAGTTTCCGGTGATTGGCCGCCTGGGCGGCGACGAGTTCGAGATGTCCCAGCACGACATCCGCCAGCAGGTCGCCACCCTGGAAGCCAAACGCGGCAACCGCCGATAACTCCTCCTTATCTCGCGTCAGCTTGGCCCACTGCGGCGTCCGCGTTTGGGAACATATCCTTCGGCCCGGACGAGGTCCGCGAAGAGGTTGCCCTCGGCTTCCTTTTCCACCGCCTTCGCTTCGCGCTTCTCACGAGCGGCGGCAAGGGCTTCTGCGGATTGCGGCTTGTAGAGTTCGTAACCCGCCCAAAAGAGCGAATACCGACCGCATGGAATGCAGGCACCTTTATGCTCAAAGGTTCTAGTGGGGTGGTTCTCGTGGAGCATTGCACCGAAACCTTCCTCCACGCTCGCAACCTCACTTGACACCCCGTCGCTCACGGTGAAGTGTCGCTTTATCCCGTCTTTGCGTGCTGAGTACACCGTGGTCGCGGGTTGCATCAGACCGCCTTCGCGTCGAACGCGGTCCTCTTCATCCTTGTCCACGAGGAAGTGTCGGCCGCAGGGTTCCCAGCCAGGGCCGAACGCGGATGTAGTGAGGAGACAGGCTTCGTCGTATTCCCGCTGGAATCGCTGGGCAATTTCTGTGCGGCGAGCAAACGCCTCAAGATCATGTTGGGTGGGTGTCGTCAAACGGGCATGTCTTTCAGCTTGAGGCTGAGTCGTCCTGATACTACCAAACGACCCGCGAGCGTGCGTCGGAGAATGACGGAGAAGGAATGTTGATGCAAGAGGTTTTCGAGCTGAGGGTCCCTCAATACGCTCGCGACGAAGAGAGTTACTAACGTCAGTGTGTCGGACCGGAGCGAGCAACCGATATCGGCTTACCTACGCGTATCGAGGTGACTGACGCAGGCAGCGGTTGGACCGGCGATGCGACCGCCACCGTTCTTTGCCAGGGCCTCTCCGGCCGACCGCCCGAGTTCGGTGATTGGCGCACTCGGTGCACTGCTCGTCCGACGGGCGAGCCGGTCATCACCGGGATCGAGGTCGAGAACGTGATGCCAAAGGAGTAGACCGTGATCGGGTAAAATGACGGCCGGAGGATCGGCCATGTCCTTTTTCGCACACTTCCGAGTGCACGAGGGCTCCCAGTTCAGGCTCGACACCCGGATTTACCTGGACGACGAAGAACCCGGCGACTGCGATACCTGCGTCGCGGCGATCATCGGGACCCCCCCCGGCACGGCCAACGGAACGGTGTTCGACCGCCTCGCACCGATCGCGTTGGGGACGGATCAGCTTCTGCCCACGGTCCGGTATCGTTTTCGGTCCGCCTTCGAAAGAGCGGGCGTCGAGATTCCCAGCGGGCATTCGTCCGCGTCTGGAACCTGTTCTATCTCTGCAACAAGAAGCTCAATGACGCGGTTGAGGCGTACTCTTGTGTCCGGGCACCGCTATCCTGCGACACCGAGTCCGAATGGCCGCCGATCGTTTGGTTTGCCTGGGGGCCGCCGGAAAGCTGGCACAAGCGGCTGCCGAGTCGCTTCCCCGGCCAGCAGATCGATCACCCCTTCTACTTCGACAACCGCCTGAAGCGGATCGTGGTTAGGATTCCCGGACCCAAAGCAAAGGTCAAGCACACGCAGGGGCTTCGCGAGGAGTCGGTGGCCCACCTCGCCTCAATTCTTGGGCTGTAAGCCCGAACTGGCCACAGTGGGCTGTGTCTTTGGGGTAGGGCGTTCTGCCCAGACGCAGGTTTGCTGGGGGCCACAATGATTTTCACACCGTCATCGGAGGTCTACGCGCGGATCGTTTCCGACGCTGGCGGCGTTTGGGTCGATCGTAGCCAGAACGAACCGCCGTTGCACCTAATCCGCGAGATCGCCGTTGGCGTGCCCGTCGATCTTCGCGTTTGGGTCGTCGTGAGCGACGGGCAGTTGTTGTTCACGGTTTTCGGATTCAACGTCCATGAAGGGCAAACCTCCTCCGTCGCGGCACACGGGGCGTGCCGTTCCACCGACGAGATCGTCGGCCTTCAGGAATTGCTCACCACCGGATCGTTCCCGCTGCAGGTCCACAACGAGAATACGCTGCCGATTTTCCACGCGAGATGCCGAATCAACACATCGGCCGCAGCCGAGGCGCTCGCGGCGATGCCGACTGGTCCCTACGCTGAGGGCGAGGGGTACGTGATCCGCGGCCGGGCAAACGACATCGTCGAGGCGTCGCTGGAGTCGGACGTTCCTGACCCGAGGATCACGGAGCGAATTCACGTCAGAATAAGGGGTTGTTTCCAGCGTCGAACCCGCCAGACGGATCCCTCGCGAACACCGGCAGTATCGCAAAGCTCCTCGAACATCCGTCGGAAGTGCTCGAATGCCGTAGCGTGATCTCCGGATCGAATACATGACAGACAGGGTTCCAGACCGCTGGCGTAGGCTGCCTCCCATATCGCCTGAGCATCGGGGCGGCGGTCGATTTCTGCCACGACCAAGGGCGCCGAATCGGTATACGTCGAGAGGAACGCCCCGTCGGTGTCAACGTGGCGAACGTAACCGTCTCGAAAGGCGAGCATCGTAGCGCGGACATCGTCGCCAGCGCCGACCGCCAGCCGAACGGCCTCCGAGAGCACGAAGATGCTGCTGAAGAAATCCCCGATCGCTTCACCGATCGACTTGATCGCACCCCAGATTGCTTTCGCGACCGTTACGACGGCGCTGATGATTTTCGCGCCCAAGTAGGCAGCCGCGGTAATGACCGGCATCAAAAAGAAGTTCGCGATCACCAGTCCAACCCCCAACAACGCATTGGCGGCTGTCCAGGCAATCCGTGCCGCAAAAACCCCGGCGGTCAGCACCGCGTCGGCGGCATATCCGATCCCCTGGATGAGCGTCCCGGCGACCCCGCCGACCCGCTTGCCGAAACTGATGATGCCCTCGGTTGCCGCCTTGCCGAGGTCCTGAATCCCGCCCAGTAAAGCGAGTCCGAACCGGTGGGTCGCAAGAAGCAGGTGAGTCGAGGTGATGGCGACCGCCCACGCCAGGTCCGCGCCGAACTTATAGTGCTTCTCGTCGGCCGAGAAATCGTCGAGCCCATACGAACCATCGAAGATGCCCTGGAGGAAATAAGCGGGCGCACGGATCGCCAATTTGAGGTCAGCCCAGCCGAGGCCGGACTGGAGCCGCGGATCGAGTGAGGTCGCTCCCTTCAGCCACATCGTCCCTCCCGACTCGTTCCCTTCCGACTTGTAGTATTTTTCCTGCACCGCGTAGTAATCGAGATCGTGCTGGTAAGCCGCACGATCCACCGGCGACCACGGGGCCGGTGCACCATAGTCGTTGGCACGCGCCCCGTCCCGGTCGGGACCCACGTAGTTCCCATACCAGGGTCCGTCGACCCGGAATTGAATCGGCCACAACAGAGTGCGGCGAGCCGGCGCTGCTTGATCCGGTGAAGCGAGACGCACGTTCCTGCCCTCCGCATGTCGCTGCGTGACCACCCGGCTGGCTTGCTCTTCAACCAACCGCTGGGTCAGAGTGCGAGACTCCCGGGGTGACGATGAGAGTGCGGGCGAGAGTGGCGAAAGCACGATGGTCTTGTGGGGCACGACCTGTGGCAGTTTGCGGCGGTACGTTCGGGCAGCATTCTGCCCTGACTCCGACAAGTTCGACGATCGCGAAAGGGATTCGATCGCGACGGACTCGGTGGAAGATCGCTCCCACAAAGTGGTCTCGACCTCTTGGATCAATTGCGGGATGGGCCGGAGCCGAGAAGGTGTCATGCAGCACTCCTTGGACAGCAAAACATGATCCGAGCGTTTCTTACCGCGAATACAGCCTGCCGAGGATGGTGACTTCGACGGCGCGTATCCGATTCAAGAATGCCTTGGTCTGCCTTGCACTCATCCGACGGATCGGGCCGGACACGACGAATTCATCTGATGGGAATGACGGATTGGGAAGTCCTCCCAATGCGCCATCCGGGACCGCCTCCTTCGGGACAACGATCCGCACGGAGTACCGGTGCGGCACACCAAGACGGTAAGACGCATCCAGTTTCCGTGCAGTCAGCTTGCTTTCGGCGGCAATCTCCACGCCGTCCCTGAGCAGAATCATCGTCGCCTGATCTCCTCCCGGAAAGGCAGGATCCGCGGTCCAGGCAATCATCACGCCGAACTCGCTCAGCTCAAATGGAAGCAGCACGGGTGCGACCGGCCGGGGGGGGCGTGTGACGGTCTTCAATGCCACCCAGTCGCTTGGCGGTTGTCCCTTCTTTTCCGCTCGGACATCGATCCGGGCCAGCGTGTTGGGCTTCCCGATGGGAACAACATCCCCGGGCTTGATCGGGTTCGGACCGACGACCCCGTTGATTCGAAGTGTGTAATAATCCGCGTCGGCCACCAAACCGAATGAGACGCGGATCGAGGACTCTCCCCGGGACCGCTCTCGCTCGTCGGGTGTCGCTCCGAAAAGTTCAAGGTTCGTAGGCTTGCCGGGCATACACTCTCCGCGGCTCCGGTTAAAACTCAACCCAGTCCGTATCCGGGTCGAGATGGTAATTCAGCGGGAGCAGCAGTCGCCCGTCGGTCGCCGGGTTCTTCGCCTCGGCCACAAAATCCCATTCATCATTGTCCGAATTGTGTCCACGGATCGAAAGGACTCTGGCCTCGATGACTTCGCCCTTCCCTTCCATCTCGAACATCGAATTGAGATGGATTCTGACGGGCCTCCCGACCCACAAAGGTCCACGCCACTGAATCTTGCCCACGAACAGGACGAAAGCGTCATTTTCGATGCGCAGCACCGGCTCGGCGGCTTCGACGCTCTCACCGATGTCCTTATAGACGGCTGTGATCAACCCGTCGATCGGAGGCACGAGGTACGTATGGGCGAAGTTCACCTGAAGGGCGCGAATGCCGAGGTCGACAGCGTTCAGTTCGGCTCGCATCGCGTCGACCATGGCGGGGAGTTTGGTCAGAAGTGTTCGGCTCTGGATCCGCTCCTTGAGCACGGAGACTCGATTCTGCCGATGGGTTAGCGCCGTATCGAGAATCGGGTGGGTCACGGATTCCGTGATGGTGGACTGGGTAACGATCTCGTCGTCCGCCGTTTTCGGTGGTACCGCCCAGAGACCATTCTGTCCCCTGCGCATCGGGACCGATGCCGTGTACCCGAGGGTCAACTGACGTTGGAGGGTTTTGTCGCCATTCTCTTCCTTGATGGCGACGGTCGCGGTCGGGTCGAGTCCCGCGGGGTTTTCCGGGTTCAACGTGCTTGATGCCATCATCATCACAGGCGACCGCGTCACGGACTTCACCAGACGTGCACCGATAAGGTTTTCTTTGTTCAGTTTCTCCGTCGTTTCCTGGAATCTCCGGTCGAGATCCTCAAGGATCTTTGTCAAGTCCGTGACAACGCCTGGAAGGTCGTCACCGATCACCTTCGCGAACTCGGCGGCGAAGCGGTACTTGTCAAGAAAGGCCGCCGCGCGTTGCTCGATGGCCTGATCCAGTGCCGAGGCGAGCCCTTCGTTCCGCAACGCGAACAGGTAAGGCGAGGCATCGGCACCGGAGAGATGCGTGCGGATCCGTGCGCTGTCGAACTTCAAGCGTGCCTTGTCGTCGGTCGATTCGGAAAAGTGCGTATACAGATCGGCGGCGAAGTCGTAAGTCTTCACCCGGGAGCCAATGAACGCGGCCCCCTTGCGGGCACCGTGATCGAAGTTCTGAGCACCGATCACGCCGGGCATGTTGAACGACACGTCCGCGGATTGGCAGGCTTGTATATGCACCGATCGGATGTTTCGTGGGTTCGGCACTTCGGGGTCTCCTTGGCTCGTCGAACCACAGCGGGATTGCACTACCGGTTGTGAAAGACGCAATGTATCATGGTGTCGACATTCCGTTCTGTACACTCGGCCCAGACTCCCCGAAGATCCTTCAGGTCGAGGGTGAAGCACTCCCCGGGTTGCAGCGTTCCGTAGGGCGGGCTTTCTTCACCGGTCTTTCCGCGAACGCCGAACCGGACGTTCTCGCCGAAATCATCGACGCGGATTGTAAGAATTATCGACGTCGGAAGATGGTGGCCGATCTCGGCCCCGCCCCAGAGATACACCTTCTTGCCGCCGGTCGGGACCTTTCGCTTCCAACCGCCCATTGGTGGTGTCTCCTTGCCAGCGAATTCACATAGGAAACGTCACTTCAATTCGTTCCAGTTCTGTCTCATCTCGTCGAATTGCTGCCACTTCGTCGTCACGTCGTGATAGCGAATGATCGTGGTCTTCTGCTGATTGCCGAAGGCCACTCGGGCGGTCCGTGTCGAAATCCACTCCACTTGAAGGGGGTGCTGCCGCTCGAGCGTCAACGGAACCGAAGGCACCAACGTGACGGCCCCGTCCCCTCCCTTGCGCCATGCAAAGAACTGGATCGTATCGTCGGCCTCTCCAGTGCGCACAGCAAAAGTCCCGAACTCATTCGCAGGAGCGGTCACAATCCGTCCCGCGCAGTGCAGATACCCGCTCCCTGCGAATTCGACTGTCCGCACCTCGTCCCGAAAATAGATCTCCAGCCGGTGCGAGCGGTCGCCGCTGACTCGGATCTTCAGGTCGTCCGGTTGCGATCCGACCTGGATCGTGGAAGGTGCGCAGCAGTGTTCGATTGGGCAAACGGTCGTGCAGTATGCTCGCGATCGACGCAGGTATTCGGCGGATGCAGCACCGGGCAAAAAAATGAATGCACTGAGGGTGACCACGACGAGAGGGGAGATGATGCGAGGATAGGTCGCCACGACGGGTCTCCAACGCAGGGTCAGCCTTCCTTGCCCAAACATTCCAGTTTGGGCAATCTACCCGCTCGTAGATCCAGTTGCTAGTTTTTTTGTATACTTCGGGCAGGTTTCGCTCAGAGCAAACGAATACCCGTGCTGGAGCCGAGCTTTCCTGACTAACAACGGAAGATCTACACACCTATGTAGGAGTGACCATGAGCAGCAGATTCTTGTTGGTGGTGTGTCTGCTCGGATTGGTTGCGGAACAAGGGCTTGCCTGCGGGCGAAGGGCACGCCGCATCGGTTGCACTGAGAGCGCCACCATCTCGACGGTGACCTACGATGCCGGCAAGTCCGGACAGTGGATCTGTGGCTTCACAGCTCCCCCCGGCTACGCGATCACCCAATACGGGTATCAATCCCAGTGCGGCGGGAATCCGATGTACAACAACGCTTGCTATATCGAGCGACCCCAAGATGGGATGTGGATCTGCGGCTTCACCGCTCCTCCCGGATATGTCATCACGCAGCACGGCTACCGTCCCCAATGTGGGAGCAACAGCGGTGGTTACAACAACTCCTCGTACATCAAAAAGCTGCCGTGAGGTTGTCAGAACGCGGAGGGATGGCAGGGGCACTGACCAAGTAGTCACGCTGAAGATTGGGAAGAATCGCGAGACGTCTGGTCGGTGCGGTGAAGTTCGAACACTGAAGTCACCCCTCACATGCCTCCCTCGTAAGGTTGTGAAGAAAGTCGATACACTTGCTGTAGGTCGGCGCGGCTGCATCATCTGTGGCGCCCCCTCCTGCTCCGCCCTGTATGCGGATTCGTGGTCGCGTGGTTACAGAGTTTTCGGACTCGTCCACTGGTTCTTTCCGCCGCGGCCTGTCTTCGCTCTGAAATTCCTTCTCTTGGACTCTCGGGCTCTCGAAATCAAGGAACCGGGTCAAGTGGACCACGACTCTCAGGAAGATTACGCGCGTCGGTCCCCTCGACCGATGCATTGAACGACAAGTGTTTCCGTACGAGCCTCGGTTGCGACCTCACCCGAGGCTTGGTTTCTGCCCTTTCTTCCTGACCTGTATTCCATCGCCATTTCGCCCCCCTCGATCCAGTTGCTGCTCCAAGAGTTCTCTCAGTTGTTTGTAACTCGGATTGCTGAGCGGTGTCTGGATGTTGCCGTGGTGGTCATTCTTCTCCAGGTCAATGGCTGCGAAACACGGCCTTCTTGATGCCACGCATAAAGCCGCCGAGCCGGGCAAGCGGAAAATCAGTTCCCCCTGAGGTCTCCCCCGAGTTACACCCGAACTCGTTCAGGAATACCGCAACGACGCCATGACTCTCGAATGCCTGATGGCGTTCACCGTCACGGATGACCATCGCCGCCAACGCAAGGTGTACCAATCACTTCAAGGTTGGCAGAAGGACGATCCGAGCGTCATCCGGGCCGCTCTCACCGAAAAGATGCTGGAAGCCGGCAGTAAACTGGCACGCACCGTTACGGCGATGCTCGGACCCATCAAAGAAGTAGAGCGAATCCCTGATTCGAAACCGCAGTACACTCAGTAACTAGAAGTCCCTCACGTCTTTCAATCCATGACGCGCCTCGCCACTCCGAGAGATGATGAAGGCCCTGCCCCCGACAGGGTCGGTTCTCAACCTGATCTGACAGCGAACCGGCCACGAGCGTCGGTAACCGCGCAAGATCGGGTGGGCGGTGTGATGAATTCGTGCCCTTTGGTTTTCGCGGCACACTGATCGTTCCGGGTAGAATCCACGCATTTTCCCCAAATCAGAGTTTGTCTGCCCATGAGCCTCGTCGTCCACCACCAACCGTTGGATTCGGGATTACTTTGGCACCTCCGCGCCTGACAACTCGCCTGGGACGGAAATGCCGTCTGGGATTCCTCTGGGACGGTCGTCGGCAGCCTCGTAGATCTCCAGTTCCCGGATGTGTCTGACCTGCGAAAGCTGAACTTCAAGTTTCGGTCGCTTGATATCGCTTCGAGTGCCCGAAGTGGGAGCCCGATGATTTCATCCGGCAAATCGTCGATCCCGCAGCGACTGAAATCTAGACGTTCCCGGTATCGCGGAGGATTCTGTACCGAAACCCCAATCCCCCAGGATCATTTCCCACGCTGGCGACATCCTCACGTTTCGTGTGATTGCATAGAGCCGGTTCCGCGGCGGAAGTCTCCATGCTTGGAACCCGTATCGCACAGTATTGCAGGAGAGCTACTTTTCCGAAACTTCACGGCTGCCAGACCCAGCGGTAACCCGTCGGGCGTCAGGACCAGAGCGGAATGCATCAGAACCCCGCAGGCCGTGTGGGTGGTACTGCGGGCTTTGACGCGGCAGATTTGACCGACCTTCCCGGGTGCCGCCCGCTGGAAACTGAACTCGGATGTGTCGTGGAGGACCAAGACCGTGCCGGGGGTGGTGGTGAAGCGGTCGGTAGTCGCCGCGAAGTGCCCCGCGAGAATGATGGTTTCGTTCACCCGCTGATTGCCGAAGAAGCGATACGCGGCCTTGGTCGCGGCCCAGTCTTGACAGGCCGAAGGTACAGTGCTGCCGATCCGTTGCCCGAGGTCGCCCAACAGCTTTCCCAGGCGTCTCTTCAACCGCTGGTCAGGGAAAGTGCAGCCGTCCAGTTCGCGTCCGACCCAACCGTCCATGTCGGTGCCTCCCAACGTAGGCCAATCCGAGCGACCTTCCCTTCAGTCACGTTATCCCACAAGCCCAAGGCCAGATACGGAACTTGTGAGTAATTGAAAGCCGGCGAAGGCCCTTACTGATAGTCGGTGTGACGAAAATCAATGGCAAGTCCTATCGTGCCCATCGCGGCCGTCACCCCCAGGCCAATCCTGCTCCGCAAAAGTGATCCACTGATCCGGCAGACCGTCTCGCCCGCAGTGCCCCGCGGCGCGAAGAATCAACCTCCGCAACGGGGTTGCAAATCGCTCTCGCCAGGCAGCACACCCAAGACGTGGCCATCGGAGCGAAAGTACTGGATGGTGTCGAGGTACTGGCTTGAGTTCCTTTGGGCAGTTCAGAACCCGTCCGCTGGCTGTCCTGCCGCTTGCGAGGATTGACCACGGCGACGCACAAGACCGGTCGGGCGGTAGTGGATGCTCGGGACGGTGGCGGTGAACACCTCATCCCTTCAGAGCGCCCAACAGATTCGTCGCAGCAACTTTTACGTCGTCCAGTATCAGTGATTCGGACCAGGCAACGCCGACAGATTCGATCTTCCGCTCGACCACCTCCAAGCCGACGTCGTCGAACTGAACCCCGGCGTAAGAGGTAGCGATGATCAGTGGCTTCGTCCTCAATTCGAGCGGCACAACAGTCGAGCGGAAATACTGGGTCCAAACAAGGTCGCTGAAATTTCCGAGCGTCTCCTCATGTTCGGCGGTGAGGACTGCCGGTTTGTTCGGCTGACGGGCGGCCTTTACCTGCACGAGTGCGAGGATCACACCACCCAGGGCAGCGGATGCCCCCCAGACGTCCGCTGGGCTCTTGCTCCCCTTCGTCCGCTTGGTGACCTGCCCGAACCCCTTGAGCCGCTCTTGAACGACACGCTCGCCGCAAAATCCCGTGAACGAGTTGTTCCAGTCCGATGCCGCCCGGACATGCTCTCGCGCTTCAAAGAAGGCGGCCCGCTTTTCCTCCTTGTTCAGTTCAAGGTAAAACTTCACCGTTTCGTCCACGAACCGCGGAAACCAGTTCTGCATGATTGCCCCTCCAAGTGCAGGCCACTATTGTAGCAAACCACAACAAAGTTGTTATGATCGCCGCATCACGCTTGCCATTCCATCAGCGATTTGCAGCCCGCATACAGATCGCCTCGAACGTCGAGAACATGGTCTGTAATAATCCGCATGTCTCTGCGATTTCGGTTCGAACGTCGTCCAGAGAGAACTACCATTCCCGAACACCTGCCGTTTTCGCATTGACGGAACGGACTTCTCAGTTCTGCGACAAGCGTCTTACCCTGTACCGTATAGTTCGAAGACAAGCCAATCAACGCCGCCTCCCGCGTGGCCCGATAACCGAAGAATATAGCTTCCTCTACGTGTTGATGTTGCACGACTGGCCCGCACTGTCCAATGTCCACGCGGGTACTCGACTCGACCTGCACCCGAACTGGGGATGCCGGTGGCGGCCTCGGTGCTGGGCCGTGGCCGATTCACCTTGGACGACGATCCCGGACGAGGCCGCAAGCCGACCTTTCCTCCCCTCGACGATGCAATCGTCACCTCTCTCGCCTGCGATGTCGTCGCCCACACCGGCAATCCGCCGAGCCGTGGCTTCGGTTCTTCACGCTACCGCAATTCCGTTGAAACAACTCTGGGACAAAATCGCGTCCCAGATCAGATCTCAACACTTCGACGTGACATGATTCCATCGTGTGGAATTCGGCGGCGGTGTTCGTCGCGCTCGATCTTCGATCCGGAGGTTATAAAAATGTCTGAAGACAGAGTTCCAAGCCGAAGCGAAGTGTACAAAGACGCTGTCCCCGTTCTTGCCGCCAAGGCGACCGCGGCGGTCGTTGTAGCCGCTTCGCAAGTAGTCTGCGGAACCATACTCGGTCCCGCTCTGTTAGCGGGAGCAATCCTCACCGCATTCTTCTGTTCGGAAGACAGTAAGTAACTGCTTTTCGGCCTGCGAACACAAAGGGCCACTTTCCAGGAGTGGCCCTTTGTGTTCGCAGGACCTATCGGAAGTTCGATCTCAGTATTGTGATGCGTACTCATGGGAAATCCGAGGTACTCAGGAATCCGAAACGGGAAACGAACTTCCGACTCAAATCACTAGACTTCCTTTTCGCTGCGTGAGGTGGATGACTGAGCCGCTGGTACCTCTCTACGGGGCTGTGATGTCCGAGTTTACCCTCAGTTTGTCTTCGGGCGAGGTCGGGATCCTCGGTTATGGTTCCCTGTTCTCACGCGAAAGTTTGGAGCGAACGTTGGGCCGTTCTTACACTGGGCCAATGTTCGAGTGTCTGCTCCCCGGTTGGAGGCGGGGATGGGACATCGCCATGCCGAATTCTCGGTTCTTCACTCTGATCGCAAACGGCCGCGAATACCCCGAAAGGATCATCTACCTCAACGTTCGGCCGAACCGTGGCTCGCTCTTAAACGGGGTGTTGTTCGTCGTGACCCCTGCGGACTTGGCCGCCCTCGACGCCCGGGAGTGGATTTATTCTCGCACCGATGTGACCGGTTCGATCACCAACGGCTCGATTGCAGGAGGACGGGTGTTCATGTATGTTGGGTTGGACAAGTATCTACTGTCCGCCGTTCCCGAATCGGTGGCGAAGGCGTCAGTTCGGAAAACCTATCTACAGATAGTTGAATCTGGGTTGAATAGTTTGGATGGTGGCTTTCGGCATCGCTATCGCGACTCCACAGACCGCCCGCCCGAGCATCTTATCATCGACGATTGCGTTGATCCCGGTGAACCCGTCTGCTCTGAAGCGGCGACTGAGGAGGTGCGGAGGCTATTATGAGTGGCGACCTTGCCCGGTTCGCTTACCAGATCGACAGCTTCGAAATCCATATCGAGGTGGAACCGGTTCACCGTGCGCTGACCAATCCGCGTGGCGAAGGGGTTACTCACGGACTGACCACTCGGCATGTGCGGACAGATAATCTCGCCCGACTCAGGCGAGTGGTCCGCTTCTCGAAGAAAAACCGGCTGATAACACCGTTTCGCTTCCTCCGGTATCAGACGCAGAACGGAGGAGCGATTCGCAAACCTGAAATCTCCGGGATCAACGAGGCCGATGCGTTCGAAATGGGCCGGTATGTCGATACTGGATTGGGGTATGTGTACCAATTCACCCCCACGGCGGGGTGCGAATACTTTTTGCAATTCGAGTTACTGAAGGGGTTTGACCGTGGTCACAGGCACGCCCACTTCCACCTTCCCCAGCCTTCCCTAATGCAGAAGGTGGTGCTCACCCTCGACTTGGGAGGGTATTTGAACTCGGGTTTCAGCCTGACGGAGGAACCGACCCTCTATCTGCACACGGAGGAACCGATCAGCCACGATTTCTGCGAGCAGCGAGGCGTCGGGAACTTGGTTCCCTCGAAGCGAGGCCGCCCTGTCTGGGAATGGGTGCTTCTGAATCAAACCGGCGGGGTGATCGACGTGTGTTGGGACGTAGCCTCACCACCTGGCTTCGAGGAGGTCTTGGGGCCAGCGGTCGCGCAGGGACTCGAACGGATGGCTGACCAAGCTCTCGACTTGGAGGAGGAACTGCGACTCTTCTACCGGATCGGTCGCGACTGTCTGACCCCGGATCGGGAAGGCGTGTTCCGTTTCAATCAGGTGGCTCGGCAACTCGGCCTGCCAGGAGCGGATCCGGGCAAGGACGTGAGCCGCGATGTCGATCTGGTCATCGCCCTGTTCTCCACTTATTTTCGGGCCTATGGACACCCGCCCGAGCGCCCGCCGTTTGAAGTTGCCTCCGGTACGTCGACCGCACCCGAGGACGAGGAGTACAAACTCATGAACCGGCAACCGCGAACTCCGCCCAGAATTTGCCGGCCAGTCGGCATCTGGGCGTGGGAGCTCACGAGAGATTTTCTCGCAGGTCGAGGTTTGTCTCTCAATTAATAATAAATATTTGACAATAATTAATTAATGATTATAATAATTTAAGTAAATATTGGTTATGTTGATTGCATGCTGAATTGTTCGCCGCCCATCGATTTCACTAAAATCGCGTTCCCGAGCGACAACCTTGCCATCGGTCAGTTACGCCGCGTCTGGCCGCACCGGTTCGATGTTAAGATGGAACCGGATGCACCGGACGTAAGGACCTATAGTGGCCGTTTTGCCAATCGATTCTTGTATGGTCGGCATTCACTGGAAAAGGGTCTTGGCGAACTCATTGACTCCGAACGCCGCTTGGCCTCGTTAGTGTTCAAGGAGGCAACCGGTCAGCCACTGAATGAAGAAGAGGCTGCCCAACCCCTCAAAGAGTGGATCAGGCGTCTATCGGAGTTTTACGTCCAAGTGGGGTTGGCGCAGGGACTGAACCACGGGAAACAGTTGATCCACGACCTCATCACCGAAGTTCAACTGCAGGCTGAGAGCCCGGTTCGTCCTCCCGTCCGCCGGCGGTAGCAGCACATCTAAGACAGACTCTTGTCTCAGAAAGTCTTAGACAAAATCGCGTCCCAGATCACCTCTCATTCCACCAATCGTTCATGTTTAGTAGACACCACAGCGCAACCTCGGGCCGTGTGGCCGTGGTGTTCCTGAGTCATCGTTCGGCCCTGAGCGGAGGTTCCCATGTTCGGCTGGATTGGTCCACTGATGCAGGCGATCGCTTCGAACCCCCAGTTGATGGCTGGTTTGGCGATTCACGTTCCTCGCCTGGTCCAACAGCTGTCGCCCGAGACAAAGGCGAAGATTGCAAGCGTCGTCCGCTGGGGGGTCGAACAAGCGGCCCGTCAGACACTGGGCAGCGTCCTCGGCGAAGTTGGTAACCGCATCGTCGATCAGGTCGTCGCGAACCAAGATGTTGCAGAATTCGCGAAGGCGCTCGTCATGCGCGGGGTCGAAGTGGGTGTCGATCGGGCGCTCAAAGAGTCGCATATCACTTCCTGACCCAGCGAGGTCGGCCATTCCTGGGCGGCAACGGATTGCTCGCCCTCCCGTCTTACGGAGGTAATTTCGCCTGCGAGGTTGCCCGCTTAGTACCGGGTCTCTTACTCTCATGACCTCCGCTAGGGCGATATCATGGAAAGTTTGCACAAACCGATATGCCCGAAATGCCGTAGCTCAAAAGTCACACAACAAGACGCATAACCAAGCCCTCAGCGGGCACCACAACGGCATCGCCAAAGGGTCGGTGCCGGTCGGCCTCGTGGCGACGGCCGTGCTCTGGCTCTTTGGCAAAGCAATCAATGCGAACGAACACGAGTGAACCCGGCTGCGATGCCTGAACTTCGCTCGACGCCGCGCAAACCAACCGCGCCCTCACCCGCCGGCTCGCTGGTGTTCGACATGGTCGATGGCTTCACCGCCACGCTGCTGGACAGCGTCCGGCAAATTACGCTGCGTTTGGGAAACCAAAAATGTCCTCACCTTGGCTTGGTTTCCCTTCCTTTCGTGCCTGCACTCCGTCGCCAGCGGTCTTTCCCTCGATCCAGTTGCTCCTCGGCGGATTTTTCGCTTCTGAACCGGGTTCCTGAGCGGTGTCTGCTGTTGGGGGTGGTCTTTCCTCTCCATGTTGACGGCTGCAAAACTCGGCCTTCTTGATGCCACGCATAAAGCCGCCGCCGAGCCGGGCAAGCGGAAAATCGGTTCCCCCAGTGGTCTCCCCCAATTTTCCGCTTGCCCGGTGCGCTTCGCCCCGGACTGAGGCGACTTTGTTTGCTGTGTCATCAGGCCGCGATGGTCGCAGCCGATAACTCGAAGAAAGGAAACCACCATGTCACAACAACCCGCACACAAGATCCGCATCGGAGCCTTGCAAGTCACCATCTGGAGAAACCACGGCGAACGGGGCAATTGGTACAGCGTCATACCGAGTCGCGGATACAAGCAAGAAGACGCCTGGAAGGAGACTGACAGCCTCGGCTTCGACGACCTCCTCACGATGGCCAAGTTGTTCGATCTGGCTCACACCTGGGTCATGCACCAACTTCAGGCCGACGCCAAGGGCCGGAAGGAATCTGAACAGGCGGCAGCCTGAACGGGAACCGGCGGGCGATGAAATTGCCCGCCGGTTCCATTTTCAACGTCACATCCATGGAGATACTCATGGTCCCACTCACGGACTTACACACTCGCATCACGGACACGATCATTGCCGACCTCGAACAAGGCGTGCGAACGTGGCTCAAGCCCTGGAACACGGAACACGCCGCGGGACAGATCAACCGACCCTTGCGAGCCGGAGGCCAGCCTTACAGGGGAATCAACGTGCTGATGCTCTGGACGGCGGCGATGAACCAGAACTTCACGGCTCCCACCTGGATGACCTACCAGCAAGCCAAAGAACTCAAAGGCAACGTGCGGAAGGATTCGAAGGGTTCGCTAGTCGTTTACTCCAACCGCATCACTCGTACCCAGACCGCTGAGGATGGCGAGGAGAGTGAGCGGACCGTCTCGTTCCTCAAGGGTTACACGGTTTTCAACGTCGAGCAAATTGAGGGACTTCCCGCTCATTTCTACGCGACCGCCTCGCCGCAACTCGACTCCGCGCAGCGGATCGAGGTCGCCGACCAGTTCTTCGCCCACACCGGGGCCGACATCCGTCACGGCGGGAATCAGGCGTATTACGCTCCTGAACCCGATTACGTGCAGATGCCGCCCTTCGAGTCGTTTCGGGATGCGGCGAGTTACTGCTCGACGCTTTGCCATGAACTGACCCACTGGACCAAGCACGCGATCCGCCTTGACCGAGACTTCGGACGCCGGAAGTTTGGCGACGAGGGTTATGCCCGCGAAGAGTTGGTCGCTGAGATTGGGGCGGCATTCCTGTGCTGCGATCTGGGCATCACTCCGGAACCTCGTGAAGATCACGTTGCGTATTTGGGTTACTGGCTCAAGGTGCTGAAAGAAGACAAGCGAGCCATCGTTCAGGCCGCTTCGCACGCCCAGCGAGCCGTGGAGTTCCTGCACGGGCTTCAACCCAGTGACACAGCGACCGAGGGTTGTGAGCCGGGAGTCGAGCCATGACCCGCGTTGTTCGCTTTCCGCTTGGGCAGGTCGCCATCACGGCAAACGCCAGTTTACGGTTATCGACAGAAGAAGTGATGACCGCCCTGAGTCGGCATGCGTGCGGCGATTGGGGCAATCTCGGCCCGGAAGATACGCTCGCCAACGATACCGCTCTGTCTGACGGTGGCGGGCTGTTTTCGGCCTACGGGCAAGGCCAAGATCGCTTCTGGATCATTACCGAATCGGACCGGTCGGTGACCACCGTTTTGCTGCCGGATGACTACTGACAGTATTCCACTCCTGGCATCGCAGACCGTTCGAAGGCTGCCTCGGTTGGTTTCGTTGCCCCTGGACGGCTTTCCCTTCGGTCCTGGCCCCGCCGGGCCTTTCATCCGGTGATGCTGAAGCCGCCGCCGGCCCCGTGCAAGCTGCCAAAACGGTTTCCCTTCGGGAGCCTCCGCTTTTCGCTTGCAAGGACGCTGCGCTTCCGGCTCTGCGGCTTCGTTCGCACACCGGAAAGGCCCCGATGGGCGGGGCCTCACATCGAAAAGGAACACGACCATGACACAACAAACCACACTTGCCCTCACGACCGGGAGGGCCGTATGACCCGGTATTTCATAACCGCCTGGTGCGACCGCCCCTTCTATGCCCAGTGCGAAGTCGATGCAGACACGCCCGAGGAGGCGCTCGCCAAGGCGCGGGAAGCGATTCACCACGAACCGGCCGAGGAGTGCGACGACGGTTACCCGTGGGATGAGTGGCGGGTGGACACGGCCGAGACGGACGGTGTCCTGTTGCAGTTGGATGGCCGGGCGCGATTGCATGCCGCTGCGGATAACCTCTTGCTGGCGTGCCAGATGGTCGTGGACCGGTGGGAGCACGGGAATCTGGCCGAAGCCGCCCGTGCCTGCCGCGACGCGGTCGCCGAAGCAATCGGTCCAGCCCCGACGGAACCCCGGAACCCATTCTGATCGAGGGTTCAGGGGGTGAGCCAGGCGCCGGCGGGCTACCGGTTCGTGGTCGAGGATGGTGAACCTCCGGTTCAATGTCAATGATTGACATTGCCGTCGATCCGCGCTACGGTTGACTCATGACCTTGAATGTCTCCCTGACCCCACATCTCGAAGCCTTCATCCAGCAGACTGTCCGTTCCGGCCGTTTCCAGTCCGCGAGCGAAGTCGTCCGCATGGCCCTGCGTCTTCTGGAGCAGCAGGAGCGTGAGCGGGAGGCCCGACTGGCCTGGCTGCGTGGCGAAATCCAGAAGGGACTTGACAGCGGACCGCCGGCTCCGTTTGCCGATGACTTCTGGTCGGGCTTGAGGACGACCCTTAATGCACGCCGCTCCGACGAGTCGCATGACTGAGGGGATCAGCCGTTCGCCGCTGGCCGAGAAGGACATCGTTGACCTCGCGGAATATTACCGCGTTGAGGCCGGTCTCACGGTCGCCCTCCGGTTCGTCGCCAATGCCGAGGCCGCGATGCAGGCACTCGCCGCCTTCCCTCAGATCGGCGCGACGCTTGGGCTGGCTTCGGATCACGAGCGGGACATTCGCCGCTGGCAGATCGAGGCATTCCCGCGGTTGATCGTGCTCTATCGGCCAACCGAGGCTGGCATCCACGTCATCCGAGTCCTCGACACCGCCCGCGACATCGAGGACCTGTTTCAACTGCAATCTTGAAACCCACGCTACCGACCCTCGGTCACCCGCTCGGTCCACCGAGAACGCTCGGTCGGTTCGCCCTTGAGCATATCGAGTTCCATACGCAACCGGGCAATCTCCTCGCGTTGGCGTTCGATGATGCGATACGCCAGCCGTTCACGCGGCTTTCCCGCAAGTAACCACTTGTAGTGTTTGAGGAATGCCGCCACTTGCGTGTCAGGTATCGCGGATTGCTGAGCCATCTCCCACCAATAACAGCTTCAACTTTTTCTTTCAACCATCGCGTGAATGCGCTACGGCTGTTCGCTCTGGAGCGGCTTTTGTCGCGTTCCGTTGGATGGTCCAGCGGGACACAGTGGGCCGGGCGGGTGCGTCAACACCCCCCGGCCCGTGGCCCTGTCAGTTGAGGACAGAGCGATGGCTACGTTACGCTCGCTGTTGGCGCTTGGCAACACGAAGCTCGGGCAGGCAATCCACCACTTCGATCTCGAAGCGGTGGAAACCTGCCCGGGTCGGTCTCGAGTCTGCGAGTCGGTCTGTTACGCGACTCGCGGGCGGTTCCACACTGGTCTGGTGCGGAATCGTTTGAATTGGTGTTTGCAGCAATCCCGTTCGCAGGACTTCGCAGACCACATGGTCAGCGAGATCAGGCGGAAAGGAGTGTTGGTGGTTCGGGTTCACGTGTCGGGCGACTTCTACGATGCCGATTACGCGACCCAGTGGCTTTCGGTGTTCCGCCGATGCCCCGTGGCCCGGTTTTACTTCTACACTCGCTCCTGGCGAGTCGAAGAGGTGGCACCGGTTCTCGCTCAGATGGCGGAACTGGACAATGTCCGGGCGTGGTTCTCGGCGGACGTCGAGACAGGCTTGCCCGACCCGCTTCCCGAGGGAGTGCGGGTCGCCTGGCTTCAAACCGAGGCCGCTGATCTGGTGGCAGGCCATCTGGTGTTCCGGGATCGCCCGATTCGCCAGACTCCCCTGCCCCGGTTCGGCCTTCCGATGCTGTGCCCAACCGAGACTCCCGTCGGTCAACGGCGAAAAGTCAACTGCGGCAACTGCGGTCACTGCTGGAAAGCATGACTGCGACCCCACGCCCAAAGGCGGGCGTGGGGTTTTGCCGGGGTCCGACTGGCCCTCCTCAACCCCGATGGGGAGGTGTACCCACCGATTGCATTAAATCGCTTGACTGAATCATTTCACCCGTATTATACTAATAATTCAATTAATATTTATCAATCACTTTCAGGGGTTCCATGCGTCAAGTCAACTCAACGGATTTCAAAACGCATTTTGGCGAGTTCGTCGGGCTTGTCCGCGACGAACCCATCGCAGTACTTCGCGGCAAAACGCCGGTCGGCGTGTTCCTTTCGCCCGTGGAGTACGAGTATCTTCAGAAGTTCGAAGACCTTTACTGGGTGGCCCGAGCTAAAGCGGCCGAGGTCAACGGAAGCTGGGTCGGACACGAGGAAGCGATTGCAGTTCTCACCGAGCAACTCAAACGGCCCGGATGAGGAAGTTGGCCGTCGAAAAGGGCGTTCTCAAGGAACTGGAAGGATTGCCACCCAAGCACTACCGCCAAGTGGTGACCGCCATCTTCGATCTGCTCGGCAACCCAACACCGCATTACTCGAAATCCCTCGAAGGCAGCGACTACCGCCGCATCGCGGTGGGCGAATACCGTGTCGTCTACCGCCACGACGAAGCGTTCGTGCATGTCCTCGTCGCCGGGAAACGAAACGACGGCGATGTCTACAAACTGATGCAGCGCAAACTGTAGCCGCGTTCGGACCGATCACCCCGACCACCCGCCCTGCTCGACCCACATCCTCACCCCCTTTCCCAACTCGCCGAGTTGCGTTCTTTTCTGCGATTCGAACTCTTGCGACCCCGCCGGGCTTTTGATCGGGTGATGCTGAATCCGCAGTCGGCTCGTGCAAGCTGCCAGAACGGTTTTCCGCACGCGGAATCCTTCCGTTCTTCGCTGGCACGATCGCTACGCTGCCGCCTCTGGCGGCTTCGGTCGCTCACCCGAAAGGCCCCGGCAGGCGGGGTTTGGAAACAGAAAGGATTCGACATGACCAAGAAAACGCCCCTGAACGCGACCCGTCGCCAGATCATTGAGGAGTACGGGTTGAAGCACATCGAAACCACGATTGACCGGACCCGAGAACACGCGTTGCTGAAACAACTCGTGGATGAAACCAATCGTGCCATCCGGGCGAAGTACCCCGAAAGCGATATGGCCGTGATTCGAAAGTACCAGTTGCAGAGGATCGATTCGTGGTTGCAGTTCGTGTTTCCCACGGGCCGCGTGGACGGTTTCACGTTCTCCGGACGCACGGACATTGCGGACAGGCCCGAGTACCGCGGGAACTACAACTCCGATGTCTATGTGGTTACGGCGGAGTTCGAACAGGCGTTCGACGAGCATGCGAAAATCCAGAAGGCGAGCGAGAAGCAGAAGCGTGAACGAGACGCAGCCTTCCGCAACTTCGTTGGGAGTTGTCGGAGCGTGGAAGACGTGCTCGAAGTGATCAACCTGCCCGCGGACATTCGCGAGCGACTCGGCCATCGGTCCAGTGCTCTGGTTGCGATCACCCCAGAAACGGTGGCATCGCTTCGCAACACCTTCAAGTCCGAGGCGTGAGGAGGTGGCGATGACCAGCATTTCAACGAAGTCTTTCCCAACACCGTGGGCCTACGAGTTCAACCCCTACACCGCACAGGACGGCAGCGAGATTCCCGCCTACGTGGTCCTCGATGCCGAGGGCGACACGATCCTCGATACCAACGAGAACACGCCCGCGGAACTTCAGGAAGCGATTGCCCGCCTTGCCTGTGTTACTCCCGAAATGGCTGCCTGCCTGCATGCCGCGTTGCACGAACTTCGCGGATGGATGAGCATGTTCCCTGACGGAAGCAACCAAACACCTCTCGTGATCGAGGAGATTGAACGCGTCTTGGCCGAATCCCAAGGTGCAAACCCAAATAGATTGTGATCGGAGATGACAGCCGGGGTTTGCTGTCAGACCCCGGCGTCCCCCCTCACCTCTCGAATCTCGATGGCGGTAATCACGGTTTGCTTCCCTTCGACAAAGTCACGTTCGGCACGCATGACCCACGGAACGCGGTGTTGGTGGATGTAGTCGTAGAGTTGCCAGAGGTTGCGGCCCCGGATCGTAACCTGTATCGGTTTCCAGCCAACGAAACGCACGACAATGACATGCCCGGTTGCCTCCATCCGGAAGGAACTGTCGGAATCGAGGTGCATGTACTGGAACGAGCGATAACCGTCCTTGCCGAGTGCGCAGTGGAGCGTGGAGACAGACTTGTTGGAGGCACGCCCGTGAGCCTGGTACGGAGCCGCCAGATCGGGGAGTTCGCTGTCGGACTCGACCTCGGGCTTGATGGCCAACAGATGTTCTTTGAGGAAGTCAGCGGCCATAGCGTTCTCTCTCCTTTGCCAGGGTTGCCTCTCTGATAGCATCCGCCGCGCGGTCGCGCAACCACACGTATGCTTCCCGCACCCGCGTCAGGAAGGATCGCGGCCGTCGTTTGTCGAACGCGTCGGGAGGCGAAAACAACTCGATCGCGGACTTGCGGTGATCGTGTTTCTGGATGACCTCACGCAGTTGAGCGGCGGGCAGGTCACTGTAAATGGTCGCACCTTTTTGCCCACGACTGGCGCTGACGTAGAACTGCTCGGCGTTGATGGCCGGTTGTGATTCCCTTCCCAATGCGATCAGAACTCGGTCGACGGTTCGCCCCTGGCTAGCGTGGCTCGTCGCGACCACGCCGTGAGTGAAGTGTGCGAAGTCTTTGGGGAGAACCCAGCCATTGTTCAGGCGGATGCGGCCCTGAGTATCGAATCCCGCCACGGTGTAAGTCGCGCCGTTGTTGAGGCGGTGTTTCTGGTCGTGTGTTTTGCCGTTGGCCGTGATCCGGATGACATCGCCTGTCGCGACGGCGAGTTGATCGGGTACATAGACCGTGAAGTTCGTGGGTGAACCAGTTCGGTCACCCGGTTTCCAGTCGGCCACTCGGACACGTTCCCCGGCCTGGAACGTCCCCGACTTGCGATGAAACTGGAGCACCTCGGTTCCCTCGTAGTGCTCGATGTCCCCCTTCTCGGCCTCGGTCCAGCCGAGCGAACGCAGCTGATCGAAGACATGGTCTTCGAGAGAAAGACTTCCGAGTCGTTTGAGTTCAGTCCTCAGCAACGCCGTGATCCTCTCGCCTTCCCGGTGGGTCGGTGCGACCACCAGAACGGACTGGCCAGCCGCGACGGCTTCGAGGTAGTCCGCGACGAGCAACTGATGGGGATCGTGTTCGGGGTTGGTCTTGACCCACCCCAGTTGGTCGAGCTTGTCGAATCCGCCCAGGAGATCGCCCCGAGCGAGCGTGTCCACCGCATCCCGATAACCGTCGTGCTGTTGACGCCAGTTCTTTGTCAGACGCCCCATCGGCAACCCCGCGTAGCGGTCGAGAATCTCGAACAGGTTGCCACGCTGGACGCTCTTGTGCTGCTTGCGGTCGCCTTGGAGTATCACTCGGGCGTTCAGGGCATCGGCCAACTTGAACACGTTGTCGATGTCGCGGAGTCCGGTCAGGGGGGCCTCATCGACATAAACGAATCCGTCACGGGCTTGCTCTCGGAACTGGGCATCGACGAGGAAGCGGGCAACCGTGTCCGCGTTGGTGAACCCTTTCTCACGCAACGTTCCGCGGCTCGCCGATGCGGACGGGGCGAGGAAGACACCGTGCTTGTCGATGCCGGGTATCGTGGCCTTCATGGTGTCGGTTTTGCCCGTACCCGCGTCCCCCTCAATCAAAATGACAGCATCCGGCGACTGCCAGATGTGCCGAACGACCGCCCGCTGGTCGGCACTCAGGCCATCGAGAGCGGCCTTGTCGGCTCGGGCGGGCCCCATCGGTTGATAGGTGCCACGGCCGGTTTGGGCAAAGCCGACGATCCGCTGCTCCTCGGCCAGAACTTCCCGCGTGGTCACCAGCCCGTCGCGAAAGAGTACACCCTGTCGTCGGACTTCGGGTTCGATCTCTTCGGGCAGGGCACCGCCCATACTGCGTTCCATCGCCGTGGTGGCGAGTTGGTGCCAGTCGAGCACCGAGTTTCGCTCGAAGTGGTGGGCGATGGCGAACCGCACTCCTTTCTCGACCGTGTTGGCCGGATACGGGTTATCGCCCTGGACCGCGGCCTCAATCGTCTTGGCGATCTGGCGGGATTCCTCGGACCCCAACCGCTGATCCCAGTACGCCCGGCAGTCGGCCAACGTCATGTCCTTGCGTTTGCGTTGCCGCGAGGTGGACCCGAGTTTGTCCCTGGCAATCGGATCGTCGATGCCAAGTTCGGCCGCGAGTTTCTCGACCTCACCCGTGCGCCGTGAGAACTTCGCGATGACCGAGGACGGAATGCCGTCGATGTCCCACGAGTAATACCGACGCTTGTCACTGGAGTCCAATTTCGATTTCGTCTGGATGGAGTAGCCGAGATCCGTGAGTTTACTGGCGAACCGCATGTCGAAGCGGCGGTCGAAGAACTTGCGTTGTTCCATAATGGGACGGAACTTCACGGCCTTCCACTGCTTCTCGGTTGCGTCGTAGGTGAGGTTGAACACTACGACGTGAATGTGCCGATCAGGGTCGGGCATACCGTCTTCTTTGGCGGGGCGTGTCTCGGGGTGCTCGACTGCGAAGCCGATCAAGTTGCCAGTTCGCCGGTCGTCCTGCTTGCCCCCCTTGCGGATGCGAGTCGTGGCGTACTGCTCCAGGTCAGCCACGGTCTCGCGAACCGCTTGCCAGAGAACGTCCTGAATGCGTGTATCGCCGCGTTCAAGTGCGACCGTGACTCCCTTGGGAATGCTCGCGGTCACGTCCCAGGCCGGGATACGGTGGTCGACCAACTTGGCGGTGAGTTGTTGGCCGGTGTTCGGGTCGAACCCGTGGATGAGTCGGTGGAACTGCTCGATGTCGGGCGTACCCGAGAGTCCGAGCATCGCGGCGGCTTTCCCGACCCACTCGCGGCGCAGGTCGCTGCCCCCCAGGTAGTAGCCTGCGTCGCTTTGGGAGTAGTAGCTCTGGGCAGCCTTCGCGTTGGCGATGGGATGGAAGCGGAGCACGGTGGAATCCCAGGTAAGTTGCGGGATTCTATGCATGCCAAATTGCGAAAGCAAATTCTAGCGTGCGTTGAATAAATGTGACAGTCCTATGCCCTTCGCCGTGTGGCGAACGAATTGCACCGTGCAACTCATAGTCGATTAACCGCGGGAGTCAGTCCACTTACTCAACGAGGACTCTTCACCACAAGAGACGCGATCCGTTCCTTTGCAAACCATCCCAGCATTATTTGATCGCTGCCGTCGAGCCATCTGGCGTCGTTGCGTTGTCTGATCGACATCTCAAACTGATCTATTCCCGCAGTCGGATGGAGTGATTGTCGAGTACGTTGGCGAACAACACAAACTCCTGCCCGACCGCGCGGACCTTGACCGGAGACGCATGCAGGCGACTAACGAACAACGGGGCCGTCGAAGGGCGACGCTCCCGTAAACTTGACCCGCTGCGCCTGCCAGGTCAGGCCCCCCGAAGGGCGACCTGTGGCGGCAGGAGCGGCAGAGATGATTGCGAGGTAGAACGGCGAGGCGGTTCGGCAATTCGGACAACTCCCCCGAAAGACCGCGGATGAGTCCGGTCATCGTATTGGCATTTCCGGGTGAATACAGAGTCATCGACTCAACCCCTGCTTTTGTCTCGTGGAAGGAATCGGAACGGCCCCGGTTCCCAGAGCGCGAATCCCGAATGCTTGCTATGAGTTCTCAGACGAATCGCTGCTCCCAGGGGGCCATGATTTTCGGCATCACTTTGCCGTCCGCACCTTGAGACGCTGGTATCGACCCGGTGAGGATCTTGACGCCAAACTTCCGCTCCTGGCCGCGCATCTGGGCCATCAACATCTGTCCGGAATTGGTGAAAGTACAAGCCACCTTGCGGCCCGAACAATGGTGCCCCGTGCTGTTGATCACGTCTGCAACCAGTCCACCTTCTGTCGCACCGTGCGATTCCCGTTCTAGGTTTTGGGGCTTTGCTTTGGTGGGGTTCGAGACTGAGAGTTCAAGCTGACTCGACCGGGGTTGAAGGTACGGCAACAAAATTGACAACCACGGATGAGTCCGGCCTGCGCATTGCACCAAACTCAATCAACATCACGCGGTTGTCCATTCAGGGACCAAGGAGCGATTGAGGAGCGGGTGATTTATCCGGTGAACCCCAAAATGTGCCACAAGTCGAGGTGGAATCAAAGGTTCTAAGAATTCCTCGCATTAAATCCACAAGGCGCTGTAATACATTGCGAGTTTGGATGCAATCAACCGGTGATCCAAGGGTAATGCGGTCTGATTGCTTTTGAGATTCGCTGTTTCTTCGAAACAGCCTCTTGGAAATCCTGCGGCCTGGTCGATGAGCCAATCAAATGCGTTCAATCTCTCGAAAACCTACGCCCTGAGAGGTGCCGGACTGTTGCATTCGTTCATTCTTAAAGCTTGACAGGAAAAGCATTTGCGAGTGTTATGGTGTTTTTGACTCAGGAGTTCCAATGAATGAAAACGTCCCTTCCGAACCTGCTCAATCGTCGCCATTGACCGACGGAGACGACCTTCTCACTTTGTTTCACCGTTATGTCGCCTACCGAAATGCGGAAATTAATTGGCTTCTGAAACTCGTGCCTCCGCTGTCGCCTGACGACGAAGCGAAGTCTCGGAAAATGTACGCTCCTGTGGAATTTGCCGCGTTTCCACGGCTTCTGAATGCCTTAGGCTCTGACCGGGCTTCGTTCGAAGAATGCTGGCGATTGGGTTTCGAGAAGATTCAGGAAGCTCGCGAAAAAAGGGAGCCGCACCCACTGTCCCATCTGAACAAGTTCAAGAACACGATCATCGAAGCAGTGTCAACGACCGGTCATACAAACTATTCGGGTCTTGAACGACGGCGGGAACGGCAAAATCGCTCGGGCGATGACGACGGCCACCGTCGGTAAGTCGATTCTGTCGCAATAGATCGAGTCAGCTTATCGCAAGCAAGTTCGCACTAACTCCGCTCCCGCCTGCGCAAGGCCTGAAATAACCACAAGATTCGAACGATTGAAGCAGTTTGTGCGAATGACTCGGGCAAAGAACGCTCCAAGAATCGCCTCAAATTGAGCTTCGAGGTCAGTTTCAAGTTGGTAACCGACTGTCCCCCACGCCGCAACCCCTGGGATGACCTCGGGACTCCCTGGGAGTGGGTACAGAATCGCGAAGTAGTTCACATCGTTGAAGGTGCGGCGATTTGCGTCTGCACCGTCCACAGTAACTTGACGAAGAAGTGGCTCTGCCGCCAAGCAGAGAAAATCGAAGACGGCCTCTCCACCCGGATTGAACAGGTTCGTACCCCAATGCGTGGTTCGCACGAGTTGGTTACGAACGTGAAAACGGCATCGATTCCCGAGCGTTAATGGCGTCAGCAGTCGCATATCCGTCTCCCTGTCAGTGTGTGTGACCGCGAAGAAGTCTGGAGAGCGAACGACCCCTATTACCCAAATCCTCATTTCTGATGCTTGTCAAGATTACCGTCGCCAACTCAAAAACGGCTTAGAAACGAGTTTGCATTCCCACGAACACAAATTGAACTTCCTTGCATTCTACACTCAATCCATTGGGAAACCTTCCATTTTTCAGCGTAATTGTGCTAATCTAGCTGTAGCTGTTACGGTGCTGCAGAAGACGAACCCGACCGTAATTTGTTCAGGAGAAGAATCATGGGGAAAAAAGATCAGCAACAACCCGACGGCAAAAAGCTCTTTTCGAAGCACCTCAAAGCATTTCTCAAACGCCATCGTTTGACACAGTCCGCCGCCGCTGCCGCGATTGGGATGGCCGCTCCGACCTTCCGGGCGAGGATTTCGAAAAACGAATTCCGAAGCGATGAGATCAAAGCACTCAAAGACAAAATTCGCCTTGATCTGCCACAGGATGGCTCGATCGAGTGCGGCGTGAAAGCCAACCAGCAATCCGAACTCCTCATTCCGCCCACAACCTTAGCCCAAGCCCTTCGAAACGCCGAACCGCGTCGCAAGGCATTGGACCTCCACCTCGACAGGTTTGCGAGGGAACTCGCGTCCCTCACTGAGATCATGAGAAACGGGGATTACATGATCGTCTCCAGTTCCTCGGTCACACCGCTCGAATTCGATCAGACCGCAAGTCCGGCTCTTCGAGAAGCGTGCGTCAAGGCGATCAACGCCGGAGCCGTTCTCATCTACATCCGCCCTGATGCGGAGTACATCCACGACAATCTTACTCGACTCGGCTACGACAATCTATGCAGCACCAAAGAAGCAAAGTTCGAGGTCGCACAGTTCCGAGCAAAGATGGTGGAGTTGCTCTGCGCACGATTTAACTGGGAGAAAGCGTCTGCACAGAAGCATGTCGCTGAACACGTCTTACATTTTGAATCCCATCGCTCGCCGTTTTTTGCGGCTGGGTTCAGCATGAGCATGCTGCACACCAAAGACGAATTCAACGAGGTGATCCGCCGTATGACGATCCGCGTACCGGGGAGCGGGAGAGCGTTGCTACAATCGGGTGAATATGACCGATTTGCTCGTCGTTACAACACGTGGGTCATCGATGTCCTCGAAAACAATGTCAAGACCGATCCCGAGATACTCCCACCGATCATTGAGGCACTGCGTGAAGGCGGCCTTGCAGATTAGGTGCAGGGTGACGTTCGTCACTGGCTTCACGTAACCAGCGGCATTCAATCCCTTCCGTATCAATTGGCCTGTGTGCCTCGCGTGAGTGTCATCACATTGGTGGGTTCCATCCAAATCATCGCTCAAAGCCCACCCACGCCCCCATCATCTCAACGAATCGCCTCCCTGCTGCTGGCGAGTATTTTAGCTATGGCTCATGACAATAAATCTGAGACACAACACCGGAAGTAAATTCCCGGTAGGAGTGAGGGATTTTGAGACATGGAGGTGAGTTTCCGTTTGGCCAATTCTTTGATCTCCTCTCGGGTCTTGGCTTGGTGTCCTTTGAGTTCTTGCTTCCTGCATTCGCTCGTTGTCTGCCAAGGCTTGCTTGTTGGCGAGTTAGTGTCGCAGATTTTTTGACCAGGGCCATATGGTGATAACCAAGGATGTTGTTGAACAGCTCAAGGTAACGTTCCGCACACCCTTCCCAATACCAATGTTTGTGCGCGAAGGAAGCCACTTTTCCGCGTTGGCTTTCCAGGACGGGCGCGGAGGCAATCAACTCCTGAAGACATGAAGCGAATTGTTCTTCGTCTGGATCGCAATTGTGGGCTACACCACCGACCGCCGGGCACCCTTTCACGATCTCTTTTGTCACCAACACCGGCGTTCCCGATGCCATTGCCTCTTGCACCACCAGAGGGAAACCTTCGATAACGGATGGGAGAACTAGCAAGTCAGCGGCTTGATAGTACGCTCCCAACTCAGGGTGGCCCACAACTCCTGGGCACCGGACGTTGGGAAGCCCCCAACCGGCGGGGTCAAAAGGACCCTGGCCAACGAACACCCATTCGCATTCACGAAAGACATCAGCCAATCGCCGCATGAGAGGCAAGCCTTTTCGATAAAATGAACTGCCCCACGAACAGCAGCACCGCCTTGTCGGAGGGCCACCCCAACTTGGCCCGCAACCCCAATCGCTCATCGCGGCTTACTGGGTAGAAGGTGTGTTGATCGACCCCGTTCGGAATATACAGCGACTCCTGCCGGAAGCGGAACAATTGCATGAAGTGGTCTCGCACCTCTGGGCTGATGAAAACGCACCGGGCACAGGTCACGAGGACAACTCGCCCAAGACTGCGATGAGCGCGTCCCAGAAGCAATCGAGTTAGTCGAAGCGAGAGTGACTTGGCAGCACGAGAGGGGATTTGCCCCACGTGCTGTGTAACGACGACTGGTTTGCCGAGGATCCGAGTGAACATGCAGGCGAACACGCTTCCCGGATAGAGTCCTTCGTGGACATGAACCAAGTCGCACTTCTCCGCCTCTGACCAGAGACGTGATAGGCTTGCGGGGCTCCAAAGCGGGAACGCGAAACCCGCGACACGTTCAGCGATGTTCCAGGTTCGCATCGGCAAAGACGATTTTCGAGGAATCGCGGGAAGATCGCTGGCTGCCCACGTAATAGCAACCCCGCGTTGGGCCAACCGACGACTCAGTTCACCAGCGGCCACTTCAATAACGCCACCGTGCTCAGGGTAGTAGTGCGTGACCAACAAAACTCGCACCCTTCACTCCTCTCGCCGTCGCAAGGGCACAAACTCGAATTGGTCAAAGCCGCGATCCATAGTCCGGACGTGACAGGTTATTGTGGTGTCGGGATGAGAGTTTCGGGCTTCAAGAAGACGAAGAGGTGTTTGAGCCCGAACTGAAACACTCGCCAACACTCGCCAACACACGAGGTGAAAGCCACCTTACCTCTTCTTGCTTCCCTTCGTGTGTCAGCAAACTGGAGGTGTCCCCTTGCCCCCGGATGCGAGCCACCGGAGTGCGGGTTGTTGCACAAACCCCTGCCCGGAGGAACCGCCAACAATTCCCGTGTTTGGTCTGTGGACATGAGCTGTAGATCTCAGTTTGCGTATCTGATATTGCCCGGAGCCGAGATAGATAAAGGATGTTATCTATCACGGCACGGGACGAGGCCAGGGCCACACACGACAAAACAATTGACATAATTTATGACACTATGTAAACTTATTAAATAGTCACAAATACAGGTTTGTTGTATGACAGAAGTGCGACTGAGAAATGTGGAGCCGTGGGTAGTCGAAGTCATTCGGCAAATCGCGAAACGAAAGAACCGGTCGACCGAAGAAGAGATCAAGGCTCAACTCTTCGCTCTGGCAAGCCGTGAGAAAAGCGATCTGCTCGCCGAACTCCGTATCGCACGCGACGACCAACTCGCGAAACACGGCGTTCTGCCCGACAGTTCAACCGGCATCCGTGAGGAACGGGAGAGTCGGTGATGATCGTCCTTGATGCGAGCGTCCTCACCAAGTTGTTTCTCTGTGAAGTCCTTTCTGATGCCGCAGAAGCCGTCGTTGCTCAGCACTCACTCGTGTTTGCTCCCGAGTTTGCCCGAGTCGAAGTAGCTTCCGCCATTACACGCGTTTGCCGCCAGAAAGCGTTCGATGCCGTCGCAGCAAGCGAGGGGTTGAATCGCTGGCGTCGATTCACGACACTTGACACGGTTCGCTTCGCCACTGATGTTTCTTTGCTACCGGAAGCAGAATCCCTCTCGCTGTCCCTGCGACATCCCCTTGCGGATTGCCTCTACCTCGCCCTTGCCAAGCGAGAACGACTGCCACTCATCACAGCTGATCGGCCATTCGTCGATGCTGTTGGGACTGAGTTTCCCAACGTGTGTCATCTCGCCGAATACGAAGGGCTAGCATGACGTCCGATCCACCCTCACGGGAGCTTGTCCGTACACCGAATTCACTTCCATCCCATCGCGCCGTTTCTCGTGCCGCCATTCCACAAATTGTGGCAGTTCACGGCGAAGCGGCAAAATTCGCCTGGGAGGAGTTCTTCTCGGCTCATCTGCGGAACGCTCACACACGCAAGGCGTACCTCCACGCCGTAAACCAGTTCCTACAGTGGCTCAAGCCCCGAACCGTTCCGTTGGATCGCGTCACGCCGGGGGTTGTGGGTGCGTATTTCGATGATCATCCCGGCAGTATACCGACACGCAAACTGCACCTGGCAGCCTTGCGGGCGTTCTTTGATGTCCTTGTCACGCGGCACGTTCTCGTCCTCAATCCCGCTGCTTCCGTGCGAGGAGAACGCTATCAAGTGGTTGAGGGGAAAACGCCCGAGATTACTACCGACCAGGCTCGAAAACTCCTCGCCAGCATCGACACATCCACCGAGATGAGCCTGCGTGACCGGGCAATCATCGGTGTGTTGATATACACCGCCGCGCGGGTCGGTGCCGTTACCAAACTTCGGTTGAAGGATTTCGAGCACGACGGCAGCCAGTGGACACTGCGTTTCGCTGAAAAGGGTGGGAAGTCACGTGAGATACCAGTGCGACATGATCTGGAACTATTCCTGCTCTCCTACCGAGATGCCGCCCACCTGCAGGGAGATGGAGGCAATCAGCCCTTCTTTCGTTCCGCGCCGGGGAACACGGGATTGCTGACAGACAGGCCACTGAGTGGAATCGACATTTGCCGCATGGTGAAGCGGCGACTCAAGGATGCGGGTTTGCCGACGCGGCTCTCTCCTCACTCATGTCGTGTGGCAACGGTGACCGACCTGCTTTCTCAGGGAGTACCTCTCGAGGACGTTCAATTTCTTGCAGGTCATGCCGATCCGCGCACAACCCGACTCTATGATCGGCGACAAAAGAAAGTCACCCGCAACATCGTAGAGCGAATCTCAATCTAACCACGGCCGACAGCGCTCGTCGTGTGATGTGATCGCCAAATCACAACGCACGGATTTCAAGTGTTGATTTGCAGTTCGGTCGTTGGGAAAGCTCATGCCGTTTGAAGGTAAGCATCCGGCCAAGTTTCGCCGAATGGATACCGAACTCGGGAGGGGATTACCCCTCTTCCCTTCTGAACGAGGCCGCACGACTCAAAGCGTTCCGTGAAGGACACGCAATGCCTTGCTGGGCATGCAAACCCAGGAGCAACACGACTCGAAGACCTCGACAGAGCGTATGAGTCGAAACATCATAGAGCGAATCTCGTTGTGAGGCGATCGCGTTCCATCTTACGTCCCGCATTTGCAGTATCCCAGTGGTCGACATTCCGACCAATTGACATGCTATTTGGCACCTTCAGCTTCGAGTTTATCCGACACGAAATGACGGCAGGCAAATGGCTGGCCTCCTTGCTGTCATGCTTGCATGTTTGCTGGCTGGCTTGCTGTCAGGCTGTCTTGCTTGGCAACTCGGCAGTCAACTTGCTGGCGTGGTGACCGACCGACCAAACAGCCGACTTGCAACAAGTGTGAAATTCGAACTGTGGCGTGAGGTTCTGCGGGCGTTTTTCAACGACATGAAGTGGTTCGTCAGATCCTGAGTTGAAGGTGGTCGAAGAACCTCAGCGATGTTTGGATAGACCTCCGCGGGAATCAGAGAATCACCCTGCCCAGGCAGAGCGGAGATTGGGTAAGCAGGTCGCCACGGCAAAACGAAACGCGGAACGCCACCATACGTTTCAGGTATGTCCCGATCGGTATCGACCACGCCTCACGATTCTTGAGACGGAACAGCCAAGTCGATCACTTCTTCGAACGCTCGGTATCCACTCAACAACAGGCTATCGCCATCTGATTCGATCACGATGGTGTCGCCGGGATGAAGTCCTAATTCCTGGCGTAATGCAGGCGGGATGGTAAGTCTGCCGTCTTCTCCGAGTTTAGCATGTTCAATGTGCATCGTGAAACCCTTCTCTGGTGATTACCGTTCTCTTGAAATTGGCACGAATCCGCTCGGTTTGTCAATCGTTCGCCTCAATTGTTGCTGGATTGGCATCAACAATCGTCGTTTCTGCGGTACTCAGGTCGTACCGTGTGGCGGCGAAGATCACCTACCTCCTGGATCGGTGAACCCCGCAGTTGCTTTCTCAGTGCGTTGCGGTAATTACCGCGGAGAGTCTCAGCCTTGTTGAGGGTCTTCCATTTCTGCCCAGCCAGTATAATGGTTTTTATTTCATGGTGTCTCGTAAGCCAGGAGACAACCTTCTCCATCTGTGCTATCTCTGCCCCTATGGGTGCTGCTTGATCGAAGGGCATGTTCTCGGAGACACAACAACTGAACAAAAACACCCAGCATGCCCGGTAGGCGAGTTTTGGGGCGGGAGTCATATTTAAGCTGTCTTTGAACTTAGCCTCTAGTGCGAGTCGAAACAGGTCGCCAGCTTTTAAGTCGCTGTCGAGACCATGTATCTTGCAAATCGCTTCAGCCAGAGCAGTCAGCGTTTGCTCTTCGGCAGATTCCAACTCAACGACCGGAGCATTTTCCGAATCTACTGTCTTCCAGAGCCGCCCATCATCCAATCGCCGCAGTCTCTCTGGGTCTAGGATTGATTCGACCTCCGCTTCCAACCGGGTCAGCATCCGCTCCCAAATCTTGGCTTCGCCGTCGAACTCAATAATGATGGCATGTTCGTGAATACACGCTCGAAGGCGAATCCGACACGACTTCACGACGCGGTCGGCGAACACCACATCGTCGCGGAAGTACGAGGTGCCCGAAGGCACCTGCGAAAACCAACGCCCCAGGAGTTGCGAGAGCAGGTAATCGGGGAGGAATTGGAACTCCCATCTCAACCGCTTTTGAGGTGAGGAGGGCCAGTTGGCACGCACCATCCCTTCGGGCCGGTTCGTTACGCAGTCGACGATCAGGTAGTCGGCTTCCTCCGGTTTTCCTCCGCTCACCCGGAAGATCAACTCGTACGCCTCCATAAGCGCCACGATCCTACGTTGATCCGCCTCATCAGGTACTCCGGCCCCAAACGCACGGCATATCGACGCGTACGACATGATGCCGGCACACTCGTAGGCGTCCTGATGTCGGACGACATTGTACACGGGTTGCTTCAACCATTCTGGGTGGAAGATGAATTGCTTTAGTTCGTTAGCTGGATCTCGGTTCACTTCGGGGCGGTCTCCAACGTAGTGCAGCAGGCCCAGGTCTCGGAGCAATGTGAGCCAGAGAAGTTGCTGCCCTTCATCAGTTTGGCCTGCAGCAGCACACACGCTCTTGAAGTCGCGAACTGTGAGGTATCGCTCGAAGGGGGGCCGGTCCTTCAACCCGTTCTCTGGGTGCCCAGTCGCCCAAGCATGAACATTGAAAAAGTTCTGTGGGAACGAGTCGTTGAAGACTGCGTCGAGACTTACTACCGCGGCGTGAATTGCATCCCAGACACGATCGAGGCCCTCTCCAGTTACATTTGAATACCCCTGCACCACCCATACAGGCATGCCGTGTTCCTGGGAGATATCATATGCATTGAGTACACCAAGCGCCTTATCAATAGCCGGGGGATTAAGAACACGTTCGGTGGCGGCCGGCTCAAAGTCGTTGTGGCTCACCACAACAACTGTCGGCGCTCCTCCGCCGTGGTGTTTCACCATGCGTAGCCAGTAATCCAGCCGATTGACGGCACGAGACAGCCGTTTAGAGATCAGCACGACGTAGACGTTCCGCCGGTCGGCCAAGAAGAAGCGGTGGGTACCGTGCATCTCCGGTTGTCCCCCGAAGTCGAACAATCTCAGCAGGCAATCGTGTTTGACTCCTTTCCGGATGAACGTGGTGGTAGCTGTCCGTTGCTCGAAAGCATGTGTGGATTTGGCGTCGCGAAGATATGGTGACTGGCGTTCCGTCGAATCGCGCGGTGCCAGTCGCCTAGCTAAGTGGCTTTTGCCAAACTGACCGAGGCCAAGGATTGGTACTTTTACTTCGAGTACTGGGCAGGAGCGAGTATTATGTGCCTCTCGAAAGAACTGTAGTAAAACCTGAGCGTCCTCTGTGATTTGCAATCCATCGGGTAGCTTGAACATCATGTTATCACTGAGGCGCATCCTGCGTAGATTGGGACAATATTCAGCAAGGGTCAGCATTATCGCGTCCGTCACTCCCGTACCAATTAGAAACAGGGTGTGAAGTTGAGTACAGCGTTCGGCAACAACGCGCACGCCCCTATTTGTCACAAACGTGTACCTTAAGTCGAGCTCTTGGAGTTGTGGGCAGCGTTCGGCTAATGCACAAATACCCTCGTCACTCACACGAGTGTTGAAAAGAGAGACGTCGCAAAGGTGGAGGCAGGATTCGGCCAATGCCTGCACCCCCGCAGCCGTCACCTCGTAACCATAGAGCACGATGCTGCGAAGTTGAGAACAGTGTGAGGCCAGCGCCCGCGCACCCGTGTCTGTCATATACGTTCGTGTGAGGTCGATGTGGCGCAGTTGTGAGCAGCGCTCAGCCAACTCTCGCACCCCCGCTTCCGTAACGAGTGTTTCACACAGTGCGACAGTATGGAGTTGAGAGCAGCCTTCGGCCAGGGCCTTCACTCCTGTGTCCGTAACGCCCCGTTGTCCAAACAGTTGTTTCCGACCAATTTTGAAGGTGTGTAGATGGGCTGTTGTTTCCGCGATTCCCTGAGAGTCAAGCGGCGAGGTCAAGCAGGCGTTCGGCGAGTTCACGACTTTCCTCGCTGTTTGTCGCGGCACGTAGAACCGCATCAATTTCATTCGTCAGCAGTTCTCGCCGCCACGCACGACGCTTGTCCGCATGGCTCGGACGACGCGGTTTGTCGTCCCACGGGCTATCCTTTCGGTGGGACACCAAGCCGCTCTCGTCTCGGTTCCAGGCCCATACTTCCGTCATCGTGAACGTCCACAGGCACATGTGGAACGAGCCCACGCTTGCCCACACATGACGCACCTGCTGCTGACCCGCACCCACTACTTCCTTGCAATCACGAAAGCACGTCTCCAGGCTGAATCTGTCCGCCACCAAACTCAACACGTCCGCCACACTTGCCGACCGGTCTGTGCAGAAGAACGCGATCCAACCACGCACCTCGGACACCAGCACCACACGGATCAATCCGCCCGCCGGACGCCACGTTGCCTCAAACGTCTTGTACTTCTTCACCGTCGCCTTCCCATACAACTCGAACGTTCCCGTCGTCCAACCACCCGCTTGCCCCGCACGCTTGGCCAGCGAGATCCGATCCTCCCCGTACTTCCGAGGACGACCTCGCTTGCCCTTCACCGCCACGGGCACGGTCCACAACGCCGAGTCCTTCCGCAATCGGCTGACCACCACGACACCCAAGCCGATCAGCGGCTTCAAAAACGCGGCCTTGGCATAAGCCCCATCGGCCACCAGCCACATCGGCTTGCCCACGAACCCCAGCCAACCATTCGCCCACTTCACCAACTCGACAGCCAACTGCAACTTGGTCGCGAACTTGGGTCGGTGCTTCTTGTCGATGGCAGGGAGATCCTTCTTTCGGACGTACAGCCGAGTCAACAGCGGCAAGGCGATCATCCCACACACGGGATGGGAAGCCAGCAACCCCAGCACCACCCAAACGTGCCCGTAGACGAACGGATTGTTGGCAGGCCCAGGGCAGGGGTTGTGGTGAATGCCAGCCCCTTGGACGTGCGGCCCGTATCGGGGTGTTGGCGTGTCATCCAGAGCGAAGACGAATCGGTTCATCCCAGTCAGCAGTGGCTTGAGAACCGTGTGGATCAGGAAGAAAGCAATGCTGTCGGCCTTCTTTCCAGCGGCGGAGACGGTGTTGTAGCAAGGTCGGAACTCCTGGCCGAGTCCGGCAGATCGGATCCAGCTGGTGACCGTGCGTCGCCCGCGAGCCAGGACTGCTCCGAGGAACAGGCAAGCCAGCCGTGGAGAGGATCGCTTGTCGAGTGCCGTGGCGAGTGCAGAAAACCAGTGGCAAAGGGTGCGAGCGATGTGCGAGGATGTCATGGCCGAGTCCGTTCGGGTCGTTGGTCGTGTGGTAACGCCATCTTCTCGGACGGACCGGCACTCGACTACCTTCACCAACTCAACAGCTCAAACTCAGCAAATCGCGGAAACTACAGGATGGGGACAGTGCACTGCAAGCGCCTGCACTCCCACGTCCGTTACTATCGTGTCCAGGAGGTGGATTTCGCGGAGTTGGGGGCAACGATTGGCCAACGTCTGAATCCCCGCGTCCGTCACCTCTGAGCAAGACAAATGGATTGAGACGAGTTCGGGGCACTGTTCGGCCAATGCCCACACGCCCACGTCAGTTACGCACGAGCTGGAAAGGTTAAGATTGAGGACCGGTATTTTTTCGTTCGCGACTTCGACCAACCATGATCTCAGGTAGTCGTCCCCGGCGTAACGAAAACCAGTTTGGAGTAGTCCTGTCGGATCGGTCATCGCTTGCTCCGGCGTTCCTGGAAAGTTCTGGCAATTCCTAGCTGATTTTCGAAGAAAATCAAAATCGCCATTTTCGGCCGCAAGTGTATTGCCAACAAATATATGGGGCACAAAGGTATGGTGTTGTCTGCGCCGTTTTTTCTTTCCAGGCTGCAGAAAGTATCCCCCTCATGTCGTCGACCACAGGTCGCCATGAGGACGGATACCACCTGCCCACGGAGGCAACATGAAGAACGACCTGCTCCCCCTCGCGCCTGCGGCTCCCATCGTACCACAAACCGTGACTCACAAGGTCACCCCCGACGATGTGACCCGTATGAGGGACGTGACCGTGCCGATGAAGCCCGACGCACTGGATGAAGACCCCAAGGACAACTCCAGCACCCTTAACGAGGTGGCCCGCGTGACGACCGTGACGGTACTGACGAGGACCGACGCACAGAGTGAAACCCATAAGGACGACTCCAATGCCTCCAACGAGGTGGCCCGCGTGACGACCGTGACGGAACTGTCGAAACCCGACGCGTCGGATGGCCGGTGCCACAGGCTCTGGAAGGCGATCGCTGGGCACGCCGGCCGAATCTTCAGCGCTGCCCTCGACCGGACTGTCGCGTTGTTGCTCGCGCAGTTGATTGTGATCGGTCTGAAGCGTGTCGCCAATGGGTTCGGTATCCCGAGACCTTGAGCGATTGAGTCCGACCGCTTGCCGGTTGCCCGAGTAATATCTGCTTTTCACTAACGCATATGCCGTCCGAATTGCTGTCAATGAAGTTATTCGGACGGCTCGTCGCCTTTCGGCGTCACTGCGTTCGGCACGCCGGGTCCGTGGGGAAATCGATGGCGATAGCGGATGTGCGACGCAACCCCGTGACACTGCGGTTTGTGAATGTGGCCGAGAGCCACGTGCTCCCAGGGAGTCGGAATGTAGCCGGCCTCGAACGTCACGTCGTCACGCTCACTCAGTTTGTAGAGCGTGTTGCCCTCCGCGCCGCGGACATGAAGGTGGGCGACGAGTACGCTCGGCAGCGACCTCTCGAAGCCAGGCCGCATCTGCGCACCCTGAACCTACCGGCTCACGCGCGGCTGTACCGTCCGATTTCGCTCGTCGGTACTCGTGAAGTTGTCGTCGGGTTCGGCGTAGCGAGAGTAGTGCGGGTAGTGTCGCCTACTGCCTGGCAGGTAGCAAAAGCTGTGATCGGCGAGAGAAACGCTTGAATTCCAGGCATGATGCGCCGGTAACACAGCTTTTACAAACTGCGGATCAGTAGTGTCGCCACGGTCCATTGAGTCCGGCGATGTCTTCGGTCCAATCACAGTAGATCCTCAATGCCGGACCAGCAAGCACGCTGGCAAGCCAGCACGACGACAGGCTCGCAAGCTAGCCGGTTGACCAGCCAGTCGACGCCCAGACGGGCTTGCCAGCATGTCGTCTTGCTGTCAGGGTGGCCAGCCGGGATGTTGTTCAGCCGACATGTCAGTCAACTGCACATATTGCTTGCAATCATGCCAGCATGTCAGATATGGTCTGCACATGATTATTGTCATTGCCAACTCCAAAGGGGGCGTCGGGAAATCGACGCTCGCCGTTCACCTCGCAGCCTGGCTTTTCGAGCAGGGCCACACGGTCACGCTCGCTGACTGCGACACGCAACACTCATCCTCCGAATGGGCCAGCGAAGCCGTGCCGGGCGTCAAGACTGTGCAACTCGCCGCTCCCGACGAGATTTTGGACCGGTTGCCGATTCTGGGTCAGGAAGCCGATTATGTTGTCGCCGATGGTCCCGGGAGTAACACCGAAACCAGCCGAGCATTGTTACTGAGGGCTGACCTCGCATTGGTCCCATGCAAGGCTTCTATGCTGGAAGTTCGGGCACTGGCACAGGCCACTAACGTCCTTCGGCAAGCTCAAGATATTCGCGGTGGACAGCCACGGGCTTTGATCGTCTTGAGCATGGTCGGCAAGACGTACAGACTCACGCATGACATGAAGGAAGCGGCCGCAGCGCTGGAACTGCCGCTCGCCAAAACTGCACTCACGTTGAAGCAGATTTATGCCGACGCGCCGGGGCAGGGCGCCGTGGTGTGGCAGATGGGAACCCGAGGCCGCGATGCAACCGAGGAGGTGCAATCACTCTTTCGCGAACTGCTGCCGGAAGCACGGGCGTCGAAATCAACACGGCGGTCGTCAAAACAGGCAGTCGCATAGAAACGAGAAGGGGATATACGAGTATGGCGGGACGAAGGCCTCTGGTGACAGGACTCAAATCGGCGGTGGAAGTCGATCCCACACTCGAAAAGCAGTTCGTTTACGGCGAGAAAGACACTCAGTCCCAACCCGACAAGATGTCGCCAAAACCACCGGCAAGCGAAGTCCGCGAGAGCAAAGGTCAAGCCGCGATCAGTCGGTCGCCGCTCACCACACGAGTACGCACGGACTTTGCAACGGCCCTCAAGCGAGCATCGCTCGAGCGCCAACTGAGTGGCGAGTTCCCGCAGACTCTCCAGGACATCCTCGAGGATGCACTGGAACACTGGCTGCGTACTCATGGCTACATCAAGTGAAGGGAGGGGAAGTGACCGACGATTTTGCCAACTTGACGCTCAGTCGGAAGCAACAGAAACTCCTCGACACATCGGTCGCCATTCGCGGTCACCCACCAGGGCGGATCGACTTCTTGCACACAGTTCAGTGCCAGTGCGGCATTCCCTACAAAAACCCAGGTGATGGAGTCTTGGAATGGGATCGCAAGCAGGGCCACGCTTCGCTGCGTATCGAAGCGGGTTCCGCAATCGACCCTCGCACCGGCGACTTCGTGCGGTTGGGTCTTCCTTACGGCGAGAAACCTCGGTTGGTCCTCATCCACCTGGCGACGGAAGCAGTCCGCACGGGTTCGCCGGTAGTGGATGTCGAAGAGTCGATGACGGCATTCGCACGGTCACTGGGCTTGGAAACCAATGGCCAACAACTGCGAGCACTCAAGGATCAACTGGCTCGTCTAGCCGCTGCAACAGTTCGCATGGGAATCGTGGAAGAGGGGAGGGCCATCCAGGTCAACACACAGTTCGTCAGCGCCTTTGATCTGTGGTTCCCTAAGCAGCATGACCAGAGAGTTCTGTGGCCCTCGACTGTCCGACTCAGTCAGGAATACTTCCAAACTTTGGGTCAACACGCGGTCCCTCTCGACCATCGAGCGGTGGCAGCTCTTGCGTCATCGTCGATGGCGTTGGATGTCTATGTCTGGCTCGCGCAGCGGTTGCACCGTGTACCGACCGGCAAACCGCAGTTCGTCGATTGGAACTCTCTGCACGAGCAGTTCGGACAAGGATTTGCTCGGATACGTGACTTCCGTCGGCGTTTCCTTCAGACACTCAACCATGTCGTATCGGCGTATCCGACCGCCAAGATATCGGGTGATGACCGCGGCTTGACCCTCTCCCATTCCCCGCCACCCGTCCCACCCAAACACCAAAAAGTTCTGTAAACAGATCCAAAAGACAGCCAACGTCTTGAAATGGAACAAATGCACGGCGGTAAGTTGGTCGCGCCATAAGCCCGCACCAGGGTCCGCCAAACAGATGACGGAGGGACAAGATGCCGTAGCGGCCAGCCATCGCGCCAAACATTGGAGCAAACCCGGGTGGCTGGACTTTATTCCGGCGTCCGATTGGCTGAGGATAACAAGCAGGAGAGGGAAAGTTATCCACGGTAAGTTGGTCGCGGGGTCCACGGTAAGTTGGTCGCGCCCTCGACGGGAAACTGCGGTTCTCACCACGGTAAGTTGGTCGCACAAACCTATATATAATACCTATATCTTTCTTCCTGTAGTTACTGGCGTCATTTCTGAGGATAACTCCTGCAGGGCGCAGGGCGAAATCACAAAGAAAGTGGCATTCAGGAGAAACGAGCCAAGACAACCCACGCACACATGCGGCAACTCAAGAACGTTCCCGACCTGATCCCTGGAAGGCTCACGGCACCGCCGACTACGGTGAAGACATGGAGCACAATTCCATCCAAGAAATGCCTGACCAATGGCAACCTCCCGCTCAGAATCCTCCTCAGGCTCAAGTGGGCGGTCGAAAACCTCTCCCTCCGCCTCTGTCGCGTTTCATCGCGGGGGCGCTGACGCGACATTAACCCCCGCGACGAAACACTCCGACGGCGACGGTCGAAAGGCAAGTGAAGGCATTTCTGCAACAACTCCGCCTGCAAATCTTCCAAAAGCACATCATTACTTGGTTTGAAGGCATAAGCAGCAATGAGCGATCAAATCGCTTGCCACCCGACGGCGTTTGGCGTACCTTGCGCGGCATGTCAACCGATCCCCAACCCTTACATCGTAGCGCGTTGCTGAGTTTCCGATTCCTCGGGGCCCCGATGGCGGGTTCTGTGGTTATGGCTCTTGCCTGCGAGTTCGGTACCCTATCTGCTCAACTCACCATCCTGGGTCGTTTGTCAGCATCCTCGGCGGCCTCTTCGTCAGCTATCTCGCCCAGGACGACCGCCGTGAACGCGAGCGAGCGGAGAGCATTGAGGCTCATGCCGTGCCGCTGGCATTGGCCCGCGATCCCGAACTCTTCCGCCAATACCAGGTCATTACCAAAGCCCTCATCACGCTCAGTGACCAACCCACCCTCATCCTCCGCCAGGCCGCACACTTCAAGATTGCGGTGGTCGCAGACCAAATCACGCAACTGGCCGCGTCACATTTGCGATGTCAGAAGGTTGGCGAACCCTCAACGAACAACTGCTCGGAAGCCCTGGGATCAAGTACTACAAATCGATTGCGTGGTTGACAACAGCGGACTATTGGCAAGATGCTCCTGGTCGCCAGTTCATGAATGTCAATTTAGACGTCGCGCACCGCGGCGTCCGCATCGAGAGAATTGTGATCCTCCGTGACCATCTCTGGCATGCAGACGAACTGCTCCCATCCACGAAAATCCTGCCGTGGATATCGGAGCCACACAACCACGGTCTGTGGATTATGGTGGTGCGTGAGTCCGAACTCACTCGCGAGGCCGACTGGCCCGATCACACCAACCGAGCGTTCGTAACCTCATGGCCGAGGCACTGCGGGAGAAGTTTGGTGACGCCGGAACCAGCGTGACAACCTACAACGCGGGAGTGATTCGGATGTCGATGCCTTCCACACTACTACGGGGCGAATATACCGACGCCCTGCGAGCGGTTTTGGAGCATCGGGTAAGCCGTCCTTGGTGTGCATCCAAACTCATCTGCCAGAAGCACCAAGTCGAGATGCACCCAGGCAGAGAAAAAGGCCCCGGTCCCGTGACCCGCTCAGCCTTTAGTTGCACGGCAGAAACGCCACGCCCATCGGCTCTGTGACTTCGCCGTTTGCAGGGTTCTGGACTGACATTACCCCCGCAAACCGTTACACCACGACTCCGACAGTCGAAAGGCAGGAAGGGCACTTGCTGGCAGAAACCAGCAAGTCAGAAGACACAAAGGCAAAGCCTCGTATTCCGCTTCGGCGGGTCCGGGCATATGCTGTCAACGTTGGAACTGCGGGCCCGTGCACTCGCCCTAGCTTTTTGCCGCGAATGCCTGCGGTGCCAGAAGCACTGTGAGTGCGGCCGAGGGCACGGTTGTCAGTCGCACGGCGGACCAAATGGGGCCACTACTCAACCCCTGCGAACAGTCCGACTGCTTGAGGAGTCGGCGCGTAGATGGCCTCGATCCCCGCGATTGCAGACTGCCTCGCAACGGTCTCGAGAACCGGCAGCTCGGTGCGTGCGGGGAGTTCGTCATGCGTCCGGTTGTCGAGTTTCCGCCCAGTTTTCGATTTCTGGACGCCGCCCCATTGCTTAAAGAAGAAAGAAACCCCTGCGGCAGAACACTGGTCCCTGAGTGACCGCACCCATTCCGCTTGCATCAGCCGAGCGCCGTGGCCGCTCTCGCCACCGACGATAACCCAGTGAATACCTTCGAGATTCACCTCGCCCAGACCCTCAAGGAGCGGTTCCACCGACAAAAACCTCACACGTGCGGGCGCCTCGCGGAGGTGGTCAATGCGGGGCAGGCCATGTTTGCGGTTTTCGACGCTCACGCCCCACCAAATGTGGCGCTGCTTTGCGGCCTCGGGGCACGAAGCCAGGAAGTCACGCAGCCGCTCCGACCGCTTGGTGAGCACTTGGTAGGTGTGCCAGTTCGCGATCTGCATGACGCGGAAAACGTTGCAGATATAGTCGTCGGGCACATCCTTGTGGAAGAGGTCGCTCATGGAGTTGACGAAAATGCGCTTCGGCGTCTTCCAGCGAAGCGGCTCTGCGAGCTTTTCGGGTACAAGCTTCAGGTCGAAGCCCTGCTCGTAGGGATGCCCCTTCACTCCACGGAATCGTTCGGCGAACGTCTCGGCATAGCAGTGCACACAGCCCGGACTGATCTTGGTGCAGCCACGAACGGGATTCCAGGTAGCATCGGTCCATTCTATGTCAGAATGCTCACTCATGGTGCTCCCTCTTCAGCGGCATGTCAGCGTTTGGACTGATCTTAAGTTTAACAGGGGCTTCCTGCCGGTGCGACATCGTTCGTAAGCCATTGGACGTATTCGCTTGGTAGGGCAAGCTTCTCAAGTGCAATCTTCCCTGCGCGTTACAGCCGGAACGGTGGTCCCAAAAAGTCGCCAGTGCAATGCTTTTCCGACACCGCGGCGAGAAAAGCGTCTGGCTACGCTCATTCCTCATCCCAACCGCAAAAGGGCAGGGACGTGGGATTGAAAGTAATGACCTCTTTGGGTCGGAACCCGATTGCATTCGGACTCCCAAGCGAGTACAAAACAAGGAAACCAGGTTAAGCCGTTGCTCTGTCAAGAGCAAACGAAGCTCCACCAGCTCCGGGTTGTGCGGTTCGGGGCAAAATGGGTAAGGTTTGCAACCTTTCCCGATTCTTCCGGCGTTCCAGTCAGCGCATAGGGTGGGCAATCGGTCAGAAACCGGGGTCGCTATGGTGAGACCATCATGATCGGGATGCGGTTAGGCGGCATCGACCCTTCAATCCTCCGAGAACTGTCGGGGGTCTATACGCCGTTCGTGAAGGCATTCAAAGAGCTGATTAGCAACGCCTACGACGCGGATGCGGAGACGGTCCGCGTGGACTTCACACCTGACTTCTCTTCTGTCACGGTTACCGATGACGGACACGGCATGACGCCCTTTGAGTTCAGGACCGACTTCGCTCGTATCGGGGGCGGGAGCCGACGGTGGGCAGGTGACCGAACCAGAAAAGATCGCTTGAGAATTGGAAGCAAGGGCATCGGGTTCTTGGCGCTTGCGAGGTATTGCGACCGTTTGCGAGTGGACTCAGGGGCGGAGCGCTCGTTCGAGGTGCAGGCTGAGATCCCGGAAGGGGGGAACAGCTTCGACCTACTCAGCTTCCTGGGCGTACCCATCCCGATCGAATTGTTACAGGATCGGGTGACGTGCCAACTGCGCCGCGGCAACCGGAAGTTGGAGGAAGACAAAGACTACACGTGGAACAAGAAGCACACGCGTCTTACGCTCGATCGCGTCACCGAAACGGTAAACGTGAAGGTGCGCGTTGACTGTAAAGGGCTGCGGTTCTCTTCGCAGCTCGATTTCGAGCGACTGTTGCACCTGGCCGATAACGCAGACCTCGAAAAGCTCGATGACTTCGCGACCATCGAGGTCACTAAGGTCGAAGGCGCATGCCCTACCGGGACAACCATTACCGCGGACCGACTCAAGCAGTTCGTTCGCCGTGAACTTAAGGCCGAGCGCCGCAAAGGGTTCGTTAGGAACATCAGCAGCCGCAGTGGGCTTGAACAGTTCAACTGGCAGCTATCTCGCTGCACGCCCGTTCGCTACGCGACTCCCGCAGAGAACCCGAACCCAGCGGTCTCGAAACTGCTGACGCTTCCGACGCAATCAACGCTCGCCCATCTTGAGGTCACCCACGGAGAGACATCGACCTCGCTCTGCCGTCCGGTGTACCCGCTGGCCTCAGGCGTTGCAGTAGTGCCGCCAGACATGCTGGTGAAGGTGGAGATCGACGAGGGAGGCCTCAAAGTCGAAGGCTTCATTGCTGGTTTCGAGTCCATCATCTTCCCTGCTGAATACCGCGGGCTTTCCATCCGTGTGCGAGGCGTGTCCATCGGCGACCCAGGATTCCTCGGTGCCGACAACCTCCTCACAGGAGTGTCGAAGGCAGCGCTCAGCCAAATTACAGGTGAGATTGTTGTTCTCTCCGGCCTCGACGCTGTTGATACGCTCAACCCCGGTCGCGAGAGTTTCTATGAGGAGAGCGAGCAGTACAAGATTCTCCGGAAGCACCTGATCGGCGATGGTGAGAAAGTCCGCGGTTCCCTGGGGCTGGCCATCGACGCTGTGATCCGGCGCAGCTCGGTCCGCTCCGGCCTCGCGGACGTCATCGGCCGCGCGGCATTGCGGCGGCGGGCGCTCGACGATGTTTCTGCTGGAGTATCGTATCTGATTGCGCGAGGAGACAAGACCGCCGAACTGTTGCGAAAAATGGTTAAGGCGAAACATTCCCACGTAAACGGCCTCGCATCGGCAAAGCCGATCGAGGTTCCCTTGCCCCCGCGCATCGGCGGACTATCCGTCATCCAGTCCAAGGATTTGTCGGAAGCAACCGAGATCGACTACGTCAAAGCGCAGATCAGGGTGGACATGTCTCGGCAGGAATGGCTTTGGTCATTCGTCCTGTTTGATCGACAGTTCCAGGTTATCCTCAAGAAAGGTGACCCCGATCAACCTATTGCCGAGGCGGATCTGAAGGAATCGAAGATCTACGTCAATTGGGGTCACCCCATTAAGATGCAGATGGATGAGCGAGGCTTCCTGCGGACGGCGCTAGCGTGGGTTGTTGCCCGTGAAGCAGCAGGAAAAGAACCCGACCACATGATGGACCTCGCGCTTCGACTGCTCTCCTTCAACATGCAAGGCGATGGCTAAACTCATTACCGGCAACGCGCTGCTGTCCAAACACGTCACGCGTCGTGACCGTGTTCTGCTTTTGAATCCGCCCGTCGAAGAGACCCGGTATAGCTGGCTGCGATGGAACCAGCCGCTCGACTTGCTCAAACTGGGGTCGCACCTGAAGTCCGAAGTCGGCTGTGGGGTGGAACTACTTGACTGCATGAAGCCTGACGCAACCGGTAGCGTGAAGGAAGATTGGCTGCCCCGCGACCGCCGTTACCACACGGTGAAGGGCGAGCGATACCCGATGCGCCGGTACGGGCTCCCATACGCGGATATCGGAAAGCACTTGGAATCCGTGAAGCGGGATGATGCGAAGCGGATGCCATCGCAGGTGTGGGTAACTTCGCTGTGTAGTTACTGGTATGGCGGCGGACTCGCGCAAACATGCCGCGTGATCCGAGAGACTTTGCCCGACACGGAAATTATGATCCTCGGCCAGGCGGCACGGTTACTGCCCAAGCAAGTTGCCGACGGGTGCGCTGCGGACTATGTGGTGACGAAGGTTCCGTCGCTCCCGAACGAGCCCTCCGCCCTGGAACTGTATGGGACCGTAATGCCCCAGTTCCTCGGACTCCAACTCCACCCGAAACTCGCCATCGCCGAGGTGAAGGCGGCCGTGGAGCGGGGCATTCTGAAGTTCACGTTCTTCGATGACGATATCTGCCGTGACGGAGGCGAGCCGCTACGGGAGATCTTCGAGAAGACAAAGGATTTGCACAAGCACCTCCGTTACCACCTGATCTGCGGACTGCACCCGGCCAAGGTGACCCCCGCGGTCGCCACCGTCATCGCCGACAAGAAAGTGGCCGAGTCCCACTTCGAAGAGGCCGACACCGGGGGCGAGATGGACGTGGAAGTGTACCGTCAGGTTCGGAGTTACCTTCGCGAAGCCGGGCTGATCGATGTCGATAACCGCCTGAGCGGATTCGTCTGGATCGGCAGGCCGCGGGAGAAGTTGGAACAGATCGTCGCGCGAAGTTTCCACGTGCTCAATCACTTGGAAGGGCTGATCCTGAAGCCCTTCTCGCCGACGCCGGGGAGCCCCGAGCATCTGGACAACAAGGCGTATCTCGCCGGGATTCCGGTTCAGAACTGGTCGCCGCACTTCTTCCCGTTCGCCGAACTCAACGGCATCGCGCGTGAGGAGTACCATGACCTTTACCGCATGGCCGCGTTCCTCAACGAGAAGATCCGCGACGGCTCATTCGACTTCCTAAAGGGCACGCTCGGAGCCGACATGCTCCGGGAAAGCCTGCGCAAAGAGGTGTGGAAACTTGAACCATCCCCGCTCCGCGTTGTTAATTAGTCCACCCATTTACGACACCCAATACTGGGCGCACTGGAGCCTGCCCTACGGGCTACTCCGCGTAGCGTCGTGGTTGCGCACCAAAGGCTATGCCCTGAAGCTTATTGACTGCATGGAAGCGAACAAAAAGCGGGTCGTGCAGAAGAAGATGTGGAAGGTTCGCAAGCTGTGCTCGACGAAAGAGTACACCCCGGCTGACGTAGGGCGAACGTGGAGCACGTTCCGACCTGCCGAAGACGAGAAGATCGAATACTGTTTCGGCCTACCGCCAGACGAGTTGCGGAAGCGACTCAAGGAGATTCAGGCCAAGGTCCGTTCCGCGAAGCAGTCGCTCTTCGAAACCACCACCTTCCCCGAACCGGACGAGATCTGGATCTCATCGATCATGACGTACTGGTGGGAGAGCACCCGCGACGTGATTGCGGTGTGCCGCGAGGTATTCCCCAAGGCGGTCATACGCGTCGGTGGCATCTACCCGACGCTCGCGCCGGAGCACGCGATCGAGAAGCTTGGCCTAAAGAACCCGTTGCACCTCCAAGGACGCGAACTTGACCCGCTCGACCCTGAACAGCAGAGACGCGACATCATCGTCTCAGCGACGATCCCCGACGCTAACCCACTCGCGTTGAACCTTGACCTATACCTCGAAGATGGTGCCGGAGAGCCAGAACCCGACGGCTGCCTTCCCGAGTACACGATCCTGACCACCAGCCGGGGCTGTCCATTCAAATGCGCGTATTGCGCGGCCAACGTCCTGAACGAGGGCCGCAAGGTCTGGGTGCGGGAGTTTGACTCGGCCTACGAGGAGATTAAGCACTGGTTCTCCCGGGGCATCCGAGAGTTCTGCTTCTACGAGGACAACTTGCTGCTCGGCAAAAGCAACTTCACCGACCTGATTCAGAAGATCGCAGACGATCCCGATCTCGACGGCATTGAGTTGCACGCGCCGGAAGGCATCGAGGTGCGCCTACTGCACCCAAAGGTCGTGGAGTTGATGCGGAAAGCCGGCTTCAAAAAGCTGTACCTGCCGCTGGAGACGGTGAACGTCAACATGCAGAACCGGTGGGGGCGGACCCACACGAACATGGACAAGTTCTTCTACGGGTTCGAGAACGCCGTCGAGGCCGGCTACAAGAAGCACTGCCAGGACATCAACTGCTTCATCCTCTTCGGCCTGCCGGACGAGGACCTGCAGGCGGTCTACGATACGCTCGTGTTCGCGTCGTCTCGCGTCGGGTCGGTCATCCCAATGCTGTTCACACCGGTGCCATCTACGCCGATGTTCGAAATGTACCGCGAGTACATTGAAGAGAAGGGCTTCGACTTCCAGCACCTGAACGGTAAACTGCTGCCGTTCCTAGACTACAACCGGCGCAAGTACCCAACTCTCTCGCCGAAAGACTACTTCGCGTTGGAAGGACTGATGTGGCGGATCAACGCGAAGGTGCGCTCCGAGAGCTTCAACTTCGGCGGGAGCGGGAGAGTGTCCCGTGCCTTCCGAGCAGTATTCGATACGTTCCAGCCCGCGTGAGTCACAACTTCTCCCGTATGTACTTGTAAATGTCCTTCCAGCTTGAGACGCGGATGACGTTGCGCGGCAGCTTCTCCACCCGGTTGTAGGGGTGATCGATGAGAAAGACGACCTCGCATACGTTTGCCAGTTTCACCGCCTTGAAGAGGTCATCCTCGACGAAGATGCGGATTTCAGAGTCTTCGGATATCGAGAAGCGATTTCGCTTTCGGAGCAAGTTCGGCCCTGCCGTGTGAACGTTCCCCTTTTCAATGACGAGCTTGTCATACCCAATGCGCTGGAGATTCAACCACTTAATCGTCAGCGAGCGGATAGAGCCAGAACTCAGGGGTCGCAGCAGGCTATGCATCGTTGGAAGGATGAGGGAGATCCAGAGCTTCGTCCGATTCCACCATGATCTGGATTCGGGTCTGATGCTCGAAGGACGCGGCCACCAGAACCACGCTCGCCGCCAGAGCGACCGATACTGCTTCTCCTGGCCTGCTGGGAATTGCTTTCGCTCTGGCCAATGCCTGTGTGTGAAGATGAACACTTTGTAGCCGAATACATTCCGCAGCTTATCGATGACCTCGGCAACACCGTCTGTTGGAACTTGGTCCTGCCAGTAGCTCGGATGGTTAAAAACAGCATTCGCCTCCGCCTCGGACACGCCGATTCTCGGCTCATCTTGGACCGGGATCGCAGTGATATTTTCGGCCCAGATACCTTCCTTCCCGAGTAACGTGTATAGCTTTGTGCAGAATGTATCTCGGTGCTTGTTCAAGACGCCATCTATATCTACTCCGATGATGAATTTTCGAAGGTGCTTTGTTTCCCGATACCAGGCCCAGTAAGCATAAGTGCCAGCGTGCAGGATAAGCGACAGCAAGAACAAAATCACATAAGCATACCAAACTTCGTCCGGACTCAATCCCACTTTCCCTTGCGCAAACCAGGCAATTCCGACGATTGGATAAAGCGTATTAAGTGTCGTGAATACCCCGATAACGGGCAGGAAATACATACGCTCGAGATACCGTGGTTGCGTCACAGTCCGTGGGAGGACTCGCATCTGCAATTCCTTCTCGTATTCGAGTGGCGATTTGTCATAGAAATATTTCCTGACTCCATTTACTGTGCGGGCGTACAGAAGCGCATCGAGCCGGAGATTCACGACATAAATCATCAAACAGAAACCAATCGCTCCTATCACAAAGCCAGCGAGTGGAACGAGAAAGTACATGTCAGTGGAGAGCGATATCGTGGCGGCCTGACCAGGCGCGCCAGGCTTCGACAACTGCGTCAGCACAAAACCAAGGATAGGGATCGGAAGACCAACGATTACGAGGTAGTTCCGGAAGAATGTTGCGATCGTCGAGATTGTGTTAGAGTAGGCGGTTGTGATACTGCTGTACTCAGCAAGCAAGAAATCTTCGTGCTTCTTCTTCTGTTCTTTGAGTTCCGCGTCTTCATCCTCTTCCAGTAATTCGATGCTCATGGATTGAAGTTCCTGTAAGAGTTATGATTCATCAAGAGACTTTTTCAGAGAACCTGTGGAAACTCACGCATTTTTCGACGCACTTGGCCAACCATCTCATAGAGCGGTTCATTCGCAACCTCGATCACTTTGCTCACCGGAGCGAACTGTGGGAGAACGCCGCCTACATATCGGAATGCTTGGAAGAAGTGAATCATGAAGGCGCTGCTCTTATAGTATGTCGCTTCGCACACGATCTGCTCTAAACCAAGGGCATGAGCCTGCTGCCAACAGAAAAAAGGAAAACACAGCTTCAACCTCGTGGCCTGATTTTCGTCATGCGCCTTGATATTCTCCTTGCTCTGTGGCCGGCCGGATAGACCATCGCGCACGCTGTCGAGGAACTCGTTGTATTCGTCCGCGCCCGCGTCACGCACGTTAAAGGTGGAGATCAAGACGAACGAGCGGCGCCCCTTGGCTTGTTGAGAGAAGAGTTGCCTGAGTGCGCTCGCTGTCTTCGACTCTTTATACTTGTTTTGGTACACCAATCCGCCAAACAGATCGATATTGTAAAGGCCGTAGCAATATTGTTCGGAGGCTAAGTAGTCGAGTACGTTGTTGATGCCCTTAGGGTTTATCAACACCGGGAACTTAAACTGAAGCCTATCTCGCTCGATATGCATATCTGGGAGGGCGTCTGGGTCGTTCTCGAATGCTGCGACTGAAGAGATGATGCCCTTCCAGCAGACGACATCCAAGAACTCGACACTTGGCAATCCGCAATACGAAAGCGCCGCGCCGACGACCTCTTGCAGTGACTGCATTTGACGCAGATCGCGTCTACGGAGTTCGCGCTTCTCTCGCGTGTCAGGAAAGCGGTTATGAGGCATATGTAGCGACCCACGTATCGATCGCTTTCTGGATCGATTCCTGAATGTCGGAAAGTTCCTCGAAGTCCTCGCCGAGTGACTTCTCCAAGATCGCGAAGATCTCCGAGATAAGTTCTTCTGCGTGCTGCGCCAGAGCGCTCCCGCTTTGCGGATCAGAAGCGGTTTTCGCCCCCTCCTCCTTCTCCTTCTTCTTGCTGCCGTTGGTAACGCCCGTCTTGGCCCCCTCTTTGGGCTTGCCGTCATCGGCTGGCGGTGGGATCAGTTTCTTGATACCGGAAACCGCCTTGGCACACCGGTCCTTAAACCACGGCTGCCTAAGCAACTCCTTGAAGACCTTTTTGCTCTGATCTTCGGAGTCACCCTTCGACTTGTTCACAGCCTCGCCCAGTTTCGCAAGCATCATTTGGAGCTTTGCCGGATCGATGGCGGCCTTGTCTTTGTCTTTGGCCTTTTCCTTACCTTTGCTATCCTCCTTCTCTTTCTTCTCCTTCGCTGCTTTGATCGCTTCCTCAGCCTCTTCGAGCGCGTTGCGGAACGGATTGAACTCGCTGTACGCACCAGCCTCAATAACGCGATCCTTGTAGAAACCGCGTAGCTTCTCAATAAACATCCGGGCCGGTTGCTCGCGCTCTAAGTCGTCGCGTGGCGTGTTGGGCTTAATGTCGTTGTTCGTAACATGTACTTCTCCGCAAAACCAAGCCAGCCGGGAGGCGGAGTTCAAAACTTGGTGGTCATGGATGTTGTAACTATAACCTTGCTCATCGCTGAAGATATTAGCGCCACCAACCGCGAAGTTCTTGATTCGGAGTTGGAAGCCCCGTTGGGCCGGTGGCTCAACGGCGCGAAGCGATGTTTTCTTTGTCCGGCAAAACCACGCTCGCGCCAACTCCGCCCCTTCTGTCGAAGTGAGAATCTTTTCGACCGGCTCTTCCACTTCGTTCGGCGGAAATTTACGGAATGCCTCCTCGGTTCCTTCCGGGGTCTGCACGAAGATGTGGCATTCGTGGTAGCCGGGCCACTTCTCCAGCAACTCTTTCAGTTTGGCGTGGTGTTGAAAGGCAGGGTCGATAGCAGATGGAAGAACCTGTGACGCGATGCGCTTCAATTGCTCAACCTCGAGCAATTGCTTGTAGTTGAGTGTGATTCCTTCCAAGGTAACGCGGGTGTAGTGATCGTTCTTGTCGGTCGGTTGGCGGTCGATCATGTAACGCGGGTCGACAAGTGCTTTAATGTTAATATTGTCGTCTAGATGATTCATTATATCTTCAAAATCGAAGACAAGCCGATAGCGGTACGGGGTACCGGCCTTCGTGCTATCGACAATGAGTTTCTTGCACGCCGGCAGCCCTGCCCAGATACCGATGCCCCTGAAACCCACTCGATCATCGAACGCTGACTTGCTTGAAACTGCGATCTTCTTTGCCGCTCGAATTCCCTTATCATCCATGCCAACGCCGAAGTCTTGAATGGAAAGGCTTGTTGCGGTTGCCGAGATGGTGATCTTGTGTTCGTCAGAAGGTGTGCCGAGATCCTTATAGGCATCAACCGCGTTCTGGACGTACTCACGGAGCACGCCCTGCGGGGAATACATCCCGCGCGCGATATTCGCGAGAAGGCGGCCTCCCACATCGTCCCAGTCCAACTCGTCTTCAACTGAAGCCCAGTCCGACGGCTTGGCGGCTGGCTTTTTGGCGGGCTTGATCATTTGGGAACCTTACGCTCTCGGCGCTGGCCTGATTTAGGTGAGCCTTCTTTGGCGAACTAATGCCACCTTGCGACTCTCTCCGGAAAACTCGCCACCTTCACCACTCGTCCGACGTTCTCGCTAACGACGTAGGCGTGTCCGCGCGGCAGTTTGGTGATGAGCTGCGCGATCTCCGTGAAAGAGTGGCCGTCCCTGATCTTTCGGTGCAGTTGACGGGAAATTGTACTTCGATCGTCACCCACCTGAAAAATAATTTTCGTCGCAGTGTTTGCGAATGCGACCGGACTGAAGTCCTCCGGTTGCTGTGAGGCGAGGATTAGACCGAGTCCGAACTTCCGTCCCTCTCGCAGCAACTTCTCCGCTGGTGATCCGCCGTCGAAGGAGATCTTGTGAGCCTCATCAAGGATCGCGAAGCACCGCAGCGGCCCCGGTCCCAGCGCCTCGATGAACCCGATCAGGTTCCAAAGAAGGAACTCGGTCACCGCCTTTTCGAGTGTGTGTTCCAGCCCCTTGAGTTGGATGACGACCACCTGACCGCCCGCCTCCAACATCTCCATCCACGCCATCTTCTGCCCCGAACTCCGGAACGTGTTGAACACGAACAGGGTCGAGATGTGAGACTCCGCGGTCGCGGCGTACCGACCCTGGGGCTTCTGCACGTCAGCAGCGTACTCTTTCAGCTTTTCCTGAACGCGCCCAAAGTTGGGGAGATCGTTGGCCCAAGTGTCGCGGTCGTTCGGCAGAATCCCGGCGTCGGCCATCACTTCTAAGACGGCCTGCCGAATCACAGCGTGCTGTTGCACCCCCATACGGTGGTAGACCCGCACGAAGGTGTCGGCGATACGTTGGGCGACGTTCACCGGCCCGTGCATGTCGGTCGGAAAGATTTGCAGCGGGTTGATGTCGATGCCGTCACGACCGGCGTGCAGCTCGACCACCGACACTGACTGCACGAACCCATCTGGCAGCGTTGCCGGGGTGAACCCCTGGGCGTAGTCGAAAACGATCGAGACGATCCCCTTCCTCGCCAGTTCGGCCGCGACCGAGGCGATCGCGTATGACTTCCCGAAGCCGCTCTCGCCTAACACGAGGACGTGAGGGTTGGCGGCTCCGCTCGCCGGGTCTGGGTTCCAGCAAACCTCCTCGCCACTCTCCAGATCCGCGCCCAGCAGGGTCGGAGCAATCGTCATCGCCGCGTTCGATCGCGTCCCCTCTAGATGTTGAAGTTGACGGAGTAGGTTGGTGGTTCGGGCCACCGCTCCAGACAACGCCTCTGCCACGACCGCCTCTTCGGGATCGGGCGACTTGTACGTCCCCATCTTGATGTGCGCGCAGACTGCCGACACCTGCCCCGGTGTCACTCCCACGGACGCAGCGATAGTGTCGCGGTCGCGCCCCTGCGACAGAAGTCGCAGCACCTCGCCGCGTTGCTCGGGCGTTATCTTGGAGGGCATCAGGTTTCCGGCTCCGCGTCGTCGAGTTCGGCCAATTTCTCTCGAAACCACTCGTTGATCGCCTCTGTGCGGTCCTCAATGATCCCGGCTTCTTCCTTCTTCTGGAACTCTTCCCATACTCCGCGGTCGAGGCGGATTGTGACCGAGACGCGATCTTTCAATCCCGTCCCTTTGCGCCGACCGACACCGCGGTTAGGCTCGGTTTTCCATGCTTTTCGGGCGGCCAGACTATAGTTGGTTACGGCTTCGGTGGCGGTGTGGACGATCTCATCGGCGCCGTCGAGTTGGACTGCCAACCTGTCGCCCTGAGTGGCTTTGATCACACCGCGTTTTCCACGGTGATCGCCCTTCTTCAAGCACACCTTGTCGCCCACTTCAGCCTTCAAGGTTTTCCCCTGGCCGAATTAATTACCATAATCTTATTCGACTGGACAGCGGCAGGTCAATGGCGAGAGTACACTTTTCGAAGGCCGCTCCCGGCAGGTCGCCATCGTGACTGTTCTGCCGCTCACCGAGGAATAAGTACGAGCCCTGTTCCGCGTGCAATCTTCAGAAAGATGGTGCACTTTGGCGGCCTGAACCTGATACCATTCCTCCGCGTCCCTCAGCTCAGGGGATGTGGTTACAGTTCAACCTGTCTCAAGAAGAAACGCGATGCACAAATACCTCGAACGCACACAGTTCGCGACGAAAACCCTGATCGACGCCATCTTCCAGGAGGAACGAGAACTGGCGCGACTGACGCCGCGCGTCGCCCCCGCCCAGAGATACGCGAAGACACTCGATCGAGCTGCTGCGTTCGCTCTCCGCGATATTGATGACGACGAGGGGATCGGGCAACTTAAAGCGGTTGAAGCTTGGGACGCGAGAGTGGAAGCGAATAGCCTTGTCGAGAGCGTCGAGGAGTTGACCAGAGCTAGGGCCGATAAAGAACAGGCGATCATCGCGCTCTGTGGGGCGCTGTTGCAAGTAGCGAAGAACGGAATTACCGTTCTGGACGCGGAAGGGAATGGCGTGATCGTCTCGCCTCTTAAAGGACGACAGATCGACGGGCTGCACCTAGAGGAAATCGTCTGGGGCGGGCGCAACCAGTCGATGCACTACCAGGAACTGCCAAAACACAAACTGACGAAGCGGGTGTGTGACACGCTGGCAGCAACGCGTCCGCAGTTCAAAGCAGCCGCAGGGAAAGACCTGTCGCGCGAGTTCATCAGTCTGTTGGGGTGGACAGACATCGAGAAGTACACCGAGGATATGGAATCGATCCTCCCTCCAGTGGGTGTGTGAGCAGGTGGGTACAGAATTCATTCCATACCAAACGCGCTATTCTGTGCCAAGTCGCAGCGCCGTCAGGGGTGCTAGCATCGCGCCGAAAACTCAACGAATTGAGCGGTTTTGAGTCGGCTTGTGGTCAGTAGACTTTCCGACTGAAAATCGCTAAATCTTCCATGCATGACAGGCACGAAACGCCAGTGACGAGTCGGCTACGGACTCACGCCGACCGATCCATCCTACCAGACCCACGTTCACTGACCGTCAGGGACCGCAGGCGGTCCAGGGTTGCATGGATTCTTTCGGCGGAAGTAGGAGTCCTCTCATGTGGAAAGTCGAGTACAAACACGCCAATGCTGGCTCCTCGTGGAGCACGCACGGCACCGCCGTCGGTGAGTCGTGCGCGATGGGTGTCGCGGCACAAATCACTGGCAAACACTTCGCAGCCCGCGTGGTCGATCCGCGCGGCAACGTCGTTTGGAGCGAGTGACCATGAACAAGGCAGAAGCAAAGAAGTTGGCTATCGAGGAAATCTCCGACCTGATGGACAAGTACACCAAATATGTCCAGAGCGTCAAAGATCAGCCGTTCGATGCTGGGATCCGCGAGCAACTCAAAACCAAGAGCGACATCATCCGCATGCTCCTGCTTGGGCTGGAGAGCGGGTACTACGAAACGTGAGGCAGGCTCTGCACCTGACCCGGCGGGCAAGTAGGTTTTCCCAAGTTCAAAGCTCCTCGCGCCCGCCCGTCAGGTGAACTTTGTAGTTCGGCTACAGAAGCCACCAGAAGCGTGTCATCGAACGTTTCTGCTAAAAATCGGAAAAATCGTGTGAACCGATAAAGATGGTGCGTCGTCGAGAGAATGAAAGGTAACCGTTTGCAATCAAGGACGCATCAACAAGCCAAGGAAGGCGGCACTTCGGGAGGATAACGTCCATGTCCCGCTCGATCAGCCGTCGACAGTTCTTCAAAGTCTGTGGTGCCTCTGCGGTGGCGATGCCCATCCTGGGGACCGGAACCGTACAAGCCGCGAACTCGGCCCGTGTATCCTACACCGGGTTCGACCTCGACGCGGACAAAGCCCTCATCAAGAAGGCTGTGCCGATCATGCTCGGCCGCATCCAGTCGAAGAGCGTCTGGCAGAACGTATACGATGTCAGTGCGCGGTATGCCCTCTCGGGCAAAGTCATGAAAAACTCGAACATGACCGACAACGAGAAGAACCGCAAGAACCTTCTCTGGCATCAACTGTCCATTCTGTCCCAGCCGAATGGCCCGAACGACACCGGTCCGGCGTTCCCGGACATCAACATCCGCGGGAACTACAAACCGAAGGAGAAATGGCTCGGGCGGGCTCACGTCGATAAGGTCGTGATCAAGTGGGACGGCAATGAGTGGGTTCAAGATGGCGAATTCGACCTTGAAATCAACACTCACTACGTCAATTCCGGGGGGCGGTACAACAACGCAGAGGAGTGGGCGAGTACGATTGCACACGAGATGCTGCACAACCTCGGTCATGAACACCCCGAGGATGACGGCGGTGGAGAGTGGCAGATCGACGCGCTCAACATGGCCATCCTCTGCGGTGGGCACTACGGGCACGCGGATCACAAGCACGTCTGTTCCTTCCACCGCTCAGGTGGCCACAATTGGTGAACTCGCCTCAGCAAACGCTCACCGGCCCGGTCCTCAAAGCCGGGCCGGTGAGCGGGGTCGACTATGAAGCCGTGTGCAGATCAAGTCAGTTGGTTGGTTTTCTTTGGTCGTTTTGTTCCGTGATCGGTTCTCACCTTGTACGAGCGTCGCAACGGGGCTGAAGTGGCTCGATCAGGGAGGCAAGAACGGACACCACGGTCGCTATTTTGTGGCGTGGGACTTGGTTCAGAACAATCCGCTCGCAAACGGCTTGCCCGAGAGTGAATGGTTCCATTGGTCAAGTAGTGTGGTCGTGGCTCCCGATAACCGCACAGCACTCTTCTGCAAAGCTGTGGCCGTGAACAAAGCCAATCCCGAGATCCCTGAGAGTGTCGTGTTGCTTGGCTGGGATGTCGAGACTGGCGAGTTGACGGTGAAACAACCGCTCAACCCGTCATCAGTGCCAAAACCAACCTTGTCGCTGTCGCGGGCACTGACCCTGACGGAAAGCAAGCCAGCTGGGTCGGCAGATGGCCAGAGTTCAAGCAGTCCAAAATCTTCCGCGGACACAGCCTGGAAAGTACCGCGCTCGCGTTCAGTTCCGATGGGAAGACGCTGGCATCCGGCAGCAAGGACACGACGGTCTTGTTATGGGACACCTCAACGATTCTTGATTGATTCTGCTCGAAATCGCTGTGTTTAAATCTGTTACCCGCATCAAGGAGTCGAAGATGACTGCTCGCCCTTTCGTTCACCTTGCCGTTGAGAAATTGGAACTTCGATCTCGTCGCTCAGGATGCGTGGCCCGTCGGGTGAACGCAACATGCATCCTTCGCAATTAGCGGAGGTCGAATCGGTCCAGTTGGGTTTCCGAGGCGGCGATGGTGGCCTTGACGGTCGATGTTGTCGGGTTGTTATACCGGAGGCCGAGTCGGTCCGGCGGCAGGTCCGACGAGTCCTCATCCGCAGCAGCCTTGCCGGCCCGCTTCCCCGGCCAGTAGATAGTGACCGCGTACTCCCCCGCCGGGGCACCGTCGTCGGTGTTGTAGGTCGTGAGCCGGAAGGTGCCGTCCGTGCCCACGGTGCCCCGTGAGGTCAACCCCGGCGTCTTGCCAGACCCAAGCGGGAAAGGGTGAAACATAACCATCGCTCCCGTGGCCGGCTTGTCATTAACGAACACGGACCCACGGACGGGGTAGGTGGGCTTGAGCCTGGGTTCGTCCGCCCCGCAGCCAGCGACGACCAGAGCCAGGCCGAGCGGTAGCAGGGTCATATGGCAGAGCCTGTAGATAGCCATGTCACCTCCTCGATGTGAATCGTTCCGGTCAGTCACCCTGAGCCACTTCGCCACCAGCCTTGGTAACCAGGGCGTAGAGGGCGTAAATGTCCATCCCCCTCTTCAGCGTCCGGACAGACCCGTCGCCCATGCACACGTTGGCCACGCCGGTGTGAAAGGCGTAGACGCCGCGCCAGTTGGTGCAGTTGATCGCGCACGGTCCGGGAAATGCCATCCCGTCCATCGTGTGCCCGTGCATCTGGACCTGCGGTCCGCGGGCGGCCCAGACCCCGTATGTGGCGTGACTGGCTGTGGTCGGAGAGGTGACGCCGATCGTCCCCAGTTTCACCCCGAGCACCCAGAGTTCGGGACGGCCAGCCGTTTCAGAGAACAGGATGGTGCCGGACAACCCGTCCGTACAATCCGCGAACCGCGTCGGCTTGTCGCTCGTCCACAGCCCGTTGCGGGGGAACGTCGCCGGGATACCCATACCGATGACGGTCGAGCTGTCCATGCCGCCCTGTGATGAGTAGTCGCCGCAGGCCGCGTCAGTGAAGACTTCCGGCGTGCTGCCGGCAGTGGTCCCCGACACCCGCCGTGGACCGGGGGCCGAGGGACATTGCAGGACCGTCAGGGGAGTCCGGTAGACTGAGGCGTTGACGACATCGAACCATTCCACGTCCGTGCGGTACTGACTGGCCAGTGCTTGCTGCTCGACATACGGAAGGACTAGGTGCACCCAACCGCGACGGCTGCCGATCGGTTGCGTGTCGTTCGGCGGTATCCCACCGTGGACACCCTCGTAGTTGTGGACGGCCAACCCAAGTTGCTTGAGGTTGTTCTGGCACTTCATCCGGGCGGCCGCTTCTCGCACCTTCTGTACGGCCGGCAAGAGCAATCCGATCAGCACAGCGATAATGGCGATCACCACCAGCAGTTCGATCAGCGTGAACGCATGGCGTTTCAAGTCGCGAATCATGGATCAGTTCCTTTCGGATGGAAGTACACGCGCACGGAACAGAGTCACATTGACACCGTCAGTGTCACGGGCCGCCTGCGAACTCGGTTGGCCACCCACTCTCCGCCCATGATCAGCACGACACTCGCTCCGACCGCCGGTAGGAAGACGCCCAGCAGTCCGATGACGCCGAGCAGCCACCACGGCACCCGCCGCTCGGGTCGCCGTGGGAGTCCGGTCCGCCCGTCGGGCCGCCGCTTCCACCACATCCACAAGCCGGTCGCAGGCAGCGCCGCCAGTACCAAGCAGGCGACTAGCCAGATCACTTTTGTCGGCGTGCCCAGGACGCTGCCAACGTGCAGCGGGTAGTTCCAGGTGGTCCGCCACCATCGCAACGCCGGGTACTGGCCACTGGACTGTACGTTGAGCACCTCGCCAGTCGAGCGGTCCAGGGCCAGCACAATCTGACTCCTCGGTGCCGTCGATTCGCTGAGTTTGGCACGGGCCACGATGGCGTAGTCGGGGTTGGTGGGCAGGCGCACGTCGATGAAGGACGCCTCGGGATAGTGGGCGCGTGTGATCGCTACCGCCCGATCGAGCGACAGCGGCGGGGCGTCTGGCTGCGAGACCGATTTGAACGCCGCTGTGGGAGACGTTCCGCCTGTCGCGGAGGCGTAGGTGTAGCCGCTGCCCCAGACCAGGGAGTAGACAAGGCCGGTCAATGCTATGGTGATGCCGACTGGCATCAGGAATGCCCCGGTGATCGCGTGACAATCCCGCAACACCGTGTACGGGTGAGCACGCAGTCGCGGGACCAGGACGCCCCAAAGTGTCACGCGACGGGGGAACCACAGGTACAGACCGGTCACGAGCAGGACGATCGCCCAGCAGGTCACGACCTCGACGACGACCCGCCCGGTGGTGCCGATCAACAGCCGACGGTGGATGTCCAGAACGACGCGGAAGACCGAGTCTTCGCCGAGCGCCCCCTGGACCTCGCCGGTGTATTGATTGACGTAGACCCGCTGCCCTCCGACGGAACCGCTGCGGACGCGGACCGACGTGGCCCGAGTCGGATCGTCTTCGACCTCGACGGTGTCAGCCACGGAGCCGGGGTAAGCTACCTCGACAGCCGACACTTGGTGGTCCAACGATACGGTCTCGGTCTGCGGGGCGACGAACATCGTGTCCGGGTAGATGACCCGTTCGAGTTCGTCTTTGAAGACGTAAATGGCTCCGGTGACGGCCACCACGAATAGCACTGGGGCGACGAGCAACCCAGCGTAAAAGTGCCACCGCCAGACAACCCGGTACAGGCCCGCGTGCGGTCGCGGAGTCAGTTCGGTCATCGGTTCTTCCAACGCATCAGCCGCGTTCCTGCCGTCGTGGGCGTGGAGGGTGTGCGGGGGCAGTTGGGTCATCGGGGAACCTCTGAAACGAAACGTGTGACCATGGTCGAATGTTCACACAGGAACCGTGCAAGCAGAGGGATCGACAAAACCCGCACACGGTCCACTCAGGGACAGAGTTCGTGCGAATCCGCGGCGAGCCAAGATAATTAGTCGTTGCTACTGATTTTCTTAGTTGATCCTAATTATTTTGCTTAGTCTAAGCGTTAGCGTCGAGCGGTCAAGCCACTGATCGCGAAATTATCCGACTGCTTGAATCGCGACTCTGGCCTGCTTCCGAGCACGCCGGGAGCGGGTGAGGCGGGTTCGCTGGGTGCAAGTCGCGAGGTTTTGTGGTTGAGCAAACCAAACTATCGAGCGATTGAAGATCAGCCCGGATAGGATTTTCCGCTCCCGTTCAGAGAAGATGTGTCGCGGTCAACCGGCGTTGGAGTAAGGAACGGGCGACTCCAGATGGAAAGGTCCGCGAGAACACGATGATATCGACCGCAGATACGATCGGATGGTTGACCACAAAGCGATGAGAAGGCGTTCTTGGTGGTGGGGTGAGTGCGATCGCAATCATCGTTGACGTGAAAACAACATCGGCCGGCGTTAAATGATTCCCGACGATCTGGGACAGCAGTTGAGACGGAGCCGAGATCGGTGGCCGTGAGAATAACACGACGGCCACCGACAGGAATTGCTTTAGACTGCGGTTTCTTCGTGAAGGTGCCGCTCGGCCCGACCAGTTTGGTCGGCACCTCGTCGGCCTTTTCCACCGCCTCCCACAGCGACTTCGGCGACGGTCCCGCTCCGTCCTTTGCCAGGACGAAGATTGTCTTGCTCTTCATGTCAATCTGTGTCTTGGCTACGCCAGTCTGCTTCTCGACCTCCGTGCAGACCTTCTTCGCGCAGCTCGCGCAGTGCATTTCGGGGATCGAGATCGCCGTCCACGCCTCTTTCGCCGGGGATTGCCCGCCGGCAACGCCTCCCAGCACCACGCCCGCCGCCAGGGCGAGTAATCCGCATACGTTCTTCAGCATCATGAGACTCCGTTCTTGAAACCACCTCGCACCCTCCCACACTGGGAGGATGTTCTCTTTCCCGACGCCACGGTGCGGGCCGTGTCCCGCTCGTGGCCGGTTCAGTAATCGGCACAGCATAGGGCTGGAAACGTTCCCGCCCCGAGATCGACAGGCCGATCACTTCTTCTCGGGCATGTTCTTCTTCGGGAGCGGCATCTCCTCACCTGTCTTTGCCTTGTATTGGGCCTTGGCCTTCTCCATCAAGGACGGGTCGCAGATGAAGCACTGGCTCTTGGCCCTCTCGTGCTTGTCGCACCAGTCGCCCTTGGCCCGAAATTCCTTGGCCGCCTTTGCGCTGCACATGCTGCAATCGTCTTCGGGTACGCCGTGAGGCCGACACCACCACCCGCCGTCTTCCGCTGAATCGTCCTTCGGCTTCGCTTTCGGATCGG
>JAIOPV010000211.1 GCA_021413735.1 Planctomycetota bacterium | reverse complement strand
CCGGCACACACTTCGACGACGGCGATCCCAAGGCCGAGGACCTCATTGACAAGCAGAGTTGTCGGCCCGACTTCATGATTCTGGTGTACCCCGTCATCACGATGGGCGAGAAGTCGCACGGGGGTTCCCGAACCAACCTCTTGGGGAACAAACCCGATGAGAAGCTCTTGAAACTGTTCTCGAACGAATTGCAGGTGACGGCAAAGACCCCGCCCGCGTTCCTGGCTCACGCAAAGGACGACAAGGTGGTCGTGCCGGAGAACAGCAAAGCATTCTACGATGCCCTTCAAGCGCAGAAAGTACCGGCCAAGTATCTGGAATTGGAATCAGGCGGTCACGGTCTCAATGGATACAAGGGGCCAATGTGGGACGCCTGGCAAACTCAGTCCCTGGCGTGGCTGGCTGAGTTGAAGTTGATCCCCGGCGACGGTGACAAGAAGTAGAACGGTTCAAGGTAACTCGAGCATCGTCGCGGAGTGTGAGTTATTGTCGGGTGAAGATTTTCAGACATGACAACGGAACGCCGAGCCAATTCGCGGGCCAGCGCCTGGAACGGGTTTCGGTGGCTGGCACCGCGTTCCAACTGTGGTAGCCTCGACTGAGCCGACATATCGCTTGCATCACTATTCACTCGGCGGTCAGAGTCGCCCGGGACAGCAGACATGACCGACAAACCTTCACCATTCGCCGACAATCGATTCCACCGATTCAGTCGGTTGATTGCGCTCTGCGTTGGCGGGGTTGGCACCCTTGCCATATTCGGCTGGTGGCTGGACATCTCCGCTCTCAAGAGCGTGATTCCCGGGATGACGCCAATCCAGCCACACGCAGCGATCGCTTTTGTTCTTTCAGCAGTCGCGTTGGGGCTGCTGATTCGCGAGTCCACGAAGCCCCGGTCACGACTTCTTGGGCGTGCCGCTACGGGTGCAGTCTGTTTGCTCGCGACGGTGACCCTTCTGGAATATCTCGCTCCCCCGGATTGGGGGGTCGAGCGAGCGTTGTCTGGCTTTGAATGGGTGAGCGATCCTGTTCTCCGGGGACGAATGTCGTTTGCATCCGCGCTGGCATTCGTGATGCTCGGACTCGCATTGTTCCTGCTGGACACTCAGCGTGCCGTGAAGGCAGCCGAGTTGTTGGCTGTCGTGCCGCTGTTCATCTGCCTGCTGGGTCTGACGAGTGACGCTTTCTCGTTTGCCGAGACTCAAGACGGGCGGCTTGGTCGTCCATTGCCCATCCCACTCATCGCAACGCTCCTCGCGCTTGCGGTGGGAGTTCTCCACGCCCGACCCAATCGTGGGTGGATGGCAGTGATTACAAGCGATCGACTGGGCGGCATCTTGGCCCGACGGCTCATCCCTCTCGCCGTGCTGGTCCCCTTCATGCTCGGGGTGTTGAGACTGGGGAGTTCCGATGCCGGCGTTGGGGAAACTCTGGGACTCCGATTCTACGTTCTGGCAAACATGATCGCGCTGGTGGTGTTCATAGTCTGGTACGCGGCTGCACTCAATCGCTTGGATGCGAAACGATCCCAGACTGAAACGGAACTGGAACAGGAGCGGAGCCTTCTCCGAACGCTGATTGACGCGCTCCCAGACGCGATCTGGACGAAGAATGCGGATGCAAAATTCGTGGTCAGTAATCCGGCGCACGTTGCGATGGTCCGGGCGGAGTGTGAGGCCGACGTTGCAGGAAGGACTGGGTTCGACTTCCACCCACCGGAGCTTGCCAGACAATACGACGAGGATGACTTGCGAGTCTTACGAGACGGCGAGACCGTGTTCAACAAAGAGGAACTGGTCCGCGCCTCGACTGGACGGGATCAATGGACTCTGGTTATCAAATCGCCTTTGCGAGATCGCGACGGGAAGATCAACGGGCTCGTTGGGATCAGTCGCAATATCCAGGACCGCAAGGAGGCCGAGCAGTCACTTCGAGAGAGCGAGTCACTCTTCCACAGCGCGTTCGATGACACTCATGTGGCTATGGTCATACTCGGCCTCGACCACCGCTTCTTACAAGTGAACGCCGCATTCGCGAGGCTCCTCGGGTACTCTCCAACAGAGATGCTCAGGCTGTCAATGCCCGACATCACGCATCCGGATGATCTGGCCGAGAGCTACTCACTGCGGGAAGCGCTGCTTGCCGGAAAATCCCACTTCGTTCAGGAAAAGCGATACATCCACCGTGACGGGCACGTCCTCTGGGCGGTGACGAATGTCTCGCTCGTTCGAGATGCGGCCCGCCAACCAATCCTCTATGTCGGCCAAGTCCAGGACATCACGGACAGACGACATCTCGAAGAACAATTCCGACAGTCGCAGAAGCTGGAGGCGGTTGGTCGGTTGGCCGGTGGTGTGGCCCACGACTTCAATAACCTCCTGACCGTCATCAACGGATTTAGTGAGGTTCTGCTGACCACTCTGAATCGCACGGACAAGAACCGGGAATTGGTGGAGGCAATCCACGATGCGGGGAACCGAGCAGCATCGCTGACAAGTCAACTCCTCGCGTTCAGTCGCAACGCAATTGTGGAGCCGAAAGTTCTCGACTTGAACGAAGTCCTTCTCCAAGCCGAGAAATTGTTGCGCCGACTGATCGGAGCGGATGTCATCCTGTCCACGGCACTGGCACCCGATTTGAGTCGGGTGCGGGCAGACCCGACGCAAGTCGAACAGGTCGTGATGAATCTTGCTGTGAACGCACGCGACGCGATGCCACACGGCGGACGGTTGACGTTCGAGACACGGGATGTGCGATTGGGGGAAGATGACGCCATGGCTTACCCGGATCTCAAGGCAGGTGATTACATTCAACTTGCTGTCTCGGACACCGGCTGTGGGATGACCGAAGAGGTGAAAACTAAGGTGTTCGAGCCGTTCTTCACGACCAAAGCAGTTGGCAAAGGGACTGGTTTGGGTCTTTCAATGGTCTACGGAGTGGTGAAGGCACACGGAGGTCATGTCGATATTTACAGCGAGGTTGGCGTCGGCACGACCTTCAAAATCTTGCTTCCCGCCACTCGCGACGCGGCGAGTCCGAGGCCCGGAGAGGAGCAACTTGCAACGAGCGGAACCGAGACGGTGTTACTCGCGGAGGATGAGGAGACTGTGCGGAAATGCGCCCGGCAGGCGCTGGAGAGTAAAGGATATACGGTATTGGAGGCGGCCAGCGGATCGGAGGCCATACGAATTGCGAGTGGTCACGCGGGCCCGATTCAGTTGCTCGTAACAGACGTGGTGATGCCAGGTATGGGAGGGCGGGAGGTGGCCGAAACCTTGCGGGCGCGGCAACCGAATCTGAAAGTGCTGTTCGTGAGTGGGTACACGGATGACGCGGTCGTTCGGCACGGGATCGTCGAAGCCGCCGACGCCTTCCTCCAGAAGCCATTTACACCAATGACCCTGGCTCGGAAGGTGCGCGCTGTTCTTGACGGCGGGCGTTGACTCGATGCGCTGTTCCTTTGCCAGACCGCTTTTGCTCACGCTTCCCAGCCCTTGCGGTAAGTACGCTTCACCATCGCATTTACCTCTGGCAAGTTGCTCGTCAGTTTCGTGGCATCCCACTCGATCTTTTTCCCGACACCCGCCCGACTTGCCAGCACTCCCGTCAGCACGAATTCCGTGAACGGCCCTGACACCGCGAAGTTGGAACTGGCTGCGTTGCCGCCCTTCGCCGCCGTGACGAAGTCGACCATCGCGCCGCCCTTCGACCGTGCGATCGTCTTATCCGGTGCTTTTACTTGGCTTCGACCTTCTTCACTGCGTCTCCGAGTCGGTCATCGTCCACATCCACGAATGCGACGAGACGTTCGTTGAGAGCGGTGCCAGCTTTGCCGCTGCCCTGCCCTCCGATGCCGATGACGGCGGTACCGAGTTGTTCGTTTGGCGCTCGGCTCGCAAGGAGGTTCGGCACACCGAACACCGGCAACGCGGCAGCAACGGCCGAATGCTTGAGGAACGAACGACGCGAAGATGTGCGTGGCATTTCGGCACCTGTGGGAAGAGGAGTGACGGCGGGTAGATGTGAAGGGTCCCCTCGACAGGGCGTTCACCGCAAGCAATGAGAGGATTCAGCATTCAGCGGCGCTGCTGTACTTGAAGGTTCGATATTTGCAGTGAACTTGCTGATCCCTGTTTCGGGACAGGAAGCGAGAGATGGTTGAACTGGGGTTGATCTGATCCGCAGGCTGGGCGTCGTATCATCTGCCATGTCCCGTGCCAGCACATCGATCGACCGTGCCGAGAGTCCGAGGTGAGTCATGTCCGGTCAATTGCAGTCAGAGCGGTCCAATCCAGCGGGGCCTTTGCGTCTTGAAGACTATGCCCTCATCGGGGATTGTCAAACGGCTGCCCTCGTTGGCTGCAACGGCTCGATCGACTGGCTGTGTTTACCACGGTTCGACTCCAGCGCGTGTTTCGCTGGACTGCTCGGCACTCCAGATCATGGCCACTGGCTTCTCACGCCCAAAGAACCCGTGAAAGCTGTCCGCCGCTCGTACCGCGAGGACACGCTTGTTCTGGAAACAGAGTTCGAGACGGCCGAGGGGGTCGTTGCGGTGATCGACTTCATGCCGGCACGCGAGCGTGACCCGAACGTGGTGCGTCTCGTGGAAGGTCGCAAGGGAACCGTTCGGATGCGGTCAGAACTGACCGTCCGGTTCGATTACGGCTCAATCATCCCGTGGGTGCAGCGGAACGACTGCGGTATCTCAGCCATTGCGGGGCCGGACGCCATTACCGTGTTGACCCCGGTTCCGCTGCGTGGGGAGGGTTTTACCACCGTTGGGGAGTTCTCCGTTAGCCCTGCGCAGCGGGTTCCGTTCAGCCTGAGTTGGCACCCATCACACCGCACCGGGAGCCACATCCTCGACGCCGATACTGCTCTGGAAGACACTGAGGCGTGGTGGCGTGACTGGATCCGCCGCTGCAATTACGACGGCCCATATCGTGAACCCGTGATCCGCTCGCTCATCACACTGAAAGCGCTGACCTACGGGCCGACAGGCGGGATCGTCGCGGCCCCGACCACCTCGTTGCCTGAGAAGATCGGTGGCGTGCGGAACTGGGATTACCGCTTCTGTTGGCTTCGGGATGCGACGCTCTCCCTGCTCGCGTTGTTGAACTGCGGATACACGGAAGAAGCTGGAGCATGGCGGCGCTGGCTGCTCCGAGCCGTCGCCGGGAATCCATCTGAAGTGCAGATCATGTACGGGTTGGCCGGCGAACGCCGGCTGACTGAGTGGGAGGTGCCCTGGTTGCCGGGGTATGAGGGATCAAAGCCCGTTCGCGTGGGGAACGCAGCTCACGGGCAACGACAATTGGATGTGTACGGTGAAGTCGCGGATGCACTGTTTCAGGCGAGGAAAACCGGGCTGGGACCGCTCGACGATGGGTGGCGTGTTTTCCGGAAGATGATGGAGTGGCTCGACGAACACTGGCGCGAGCCGGACGAGGGGATTTGGGAGGTCCGAGGTCCGAGGCAGCAGTTTGTTCACTCGAAGGTGATGGCGTGGGTAGCGTTCGACCGGGCGGTGAAGGCGATCGAGCGGTTCCACCACGACGACTCGGAACTCAATCGGTGGAAGGAGACCCGCGACACGATCCACCGCGAGGTCTGCGAGCAGGGATTCGACACCAAGCGAATGTCGTTCACGCAGGCGTATGGGTCGCGCGCGCTGGATGCGAGCCTATTGATGATCCCGCTGATCGGCTTCTTGCCCCCCCACGATCCCCGCGTGAAGGGTACGAGAGACGCGATCGGGCGCGAACTTATGCGAGACGGATTCGTCTCCCGGTACGATACCACGGAGACTGCCGACGGGTTGCCGACTGGCGAGGGTGCGTTCCTCCCCTGCACTTTCTGGTACGCGGATAACCTGGTGATGGAGGGCCGGCGAGATGAAGCGGCTGCGATCTTCGACCGCTTGTTGGCGCTACGCAATGATGTCGGTCTTTTGAGCGAGGAGTACGATGTGGGTGCGGGGCGACTGGTAGGGAATTTTCCCCAGGCGTTTTCGCACATCGGGCTCATCACGACGGCGCTGAACCTCAGCCGATCGAATGCCTGCCCGACCTCGCAGAGAGTGACCTGATCGCCTGATTCGTGGGCATCACTCTGCGAGGAGCGCCCGCGGTCCAGCAACGGGAAGTCGATCGCTATTTCCGTTCGCTGTGCAGAAGAACGTTCTTCCCTGGAGTCGGGTTTGGCACAGCACGAGTTGCTCATAGATCGCTTGATAGTCCTCGGCCATTCGACTCGCGAGAAATCTTTTCTCGAACACCTGCCGAATGCGATGACGGTCAAGCTTGACTGCCGCCTCGGTTGCGCGGATCGCTCCGTCGAGGTTACGGACGACGAACCCCGTCACTCACCTCTTGCCCTGCACTCTTGCTCACCCGCGAGCCTTGCCACCGCCCGACCGGATGTGCCGGATCGCGCGGCCGAGCAGCGAGTAGATCCGTGTTGCCGAGGCCGAGTCCAAGCCCGCTTGGTTGAGGCACACCGCGAACAGGAATACCCGCACTTTACTCCCGTCGTCAGAGCTGAACTCCTGAATCAGTTCCACGAACACACCGCCAAACTGGAGGTCAAAGAAGATCAGCACGTTCTCCCCCTGTCGAGCCGGTGCCACAAGGGTATCGAGTCCGGGCCACTGCGAGAAGCACCGGGTTGCCAGTGCGTCCCACCGTGCGAGTTGTTCGCCGACCGTTGACGCTGGATCGACTCCGTCCGCAACCTTCATGCCATCGACCCGCCGCATCCGAGCGAACACCTCTTTCTCGGGCAACGCCTCGTGAACTGACTTTTCTGATCGCTCCCCCTCTATCGAAAACATCGCAGCGTAATCCAGTTGCCGGGACCAGCGGATGTAGTGTCGCATGGCTCGGCGGTACTCGGTTCTCAGGTCCGGTGCGTCGGGTGAAAAACTGCGAGGGTCGCGGGGGTGAAACCACCGGCAGTAGGCGTACAGACCGACGAGCGTGGCCGCGAGCAACGCGAACGATGTCGCCCCAACAGCCTCCGGTTTTGCCCCTTCTGTTCGTACCAGAGCTTCGAGCATGGCTGCCGGAGGTGTTTGATGCTTTTGCGACCCTCGTTGGAGCAAGCCCGCGGCGGTTACGAGGAGCACGGCGGCGAGTGAAAGCAGGTAGCTGCGATGCGGGTTGATCCACTCCGCGACAGGTCGCCCGCTCCCGAACGAGATCAGGACGTTGAAGAGCCCGTAGGCGATCGCGGCGAAGCCGACGGCACTGGCGAGGTCTCGGATTTGGAGGTCGCTCATGGGTTATTTCCGGCACTGTGAGGACCGATGTGAATGGTCTATCAGGAGTTCGCCCGGCAGGGTGGTGAGTTCACGAATCGGACCCGATTTCCGACCCCGGCACTGTGAAGCAACAGGTTCTCATCCACCGAGTGCCGGAACAACGACCCGCCAGACGAGCAAGTAACAGCCCACGCCCACAAAGTACAGGAAAGTCATCACCACGAACGGCCACGCCCACTTCTTCGTATCGTGTGCTTCATGGAAAGTTTGGCCCACTGCAACGCCGGCCGAACTTCCAAACCACATTGAAGAGCCACCCACCCCCACGCAGTACGCGAGCAAACCCCAGGCGAAGCCGCCCAGCGAGATCGAGATCGCGGTTAACGGGATGTTATCCAGCCACGCACTTTTCAGACCCAGGAGCACGGCGAGTTTGTCTCGCGACATGCCGTTGAGAAAGGGTTTCAATTCCTCAAGGGGAAGCAGTTCGGCGGTGGCGACAAGCGTCACCAAGAAGGTCGTATTTGGCATGGCCTTCAGGAGTTCCTTCCCATTCAAGCGAATGCGCCCGATGACCAAACCCAAAAGCATCCCAGCCCACAAACCCAGTGCCGGTTGATCGGCGAGCAGGTTTCCGATCAGCAACCCGATCACCCCGAGGAGCGGCCACATGCCACGCCACGAGACGGTTTGATGCTCGCAGTGCGGAACGTGAAGTTCGCGGTCCGAACGCTCCACTTCCCGCTCGGCACGCTCAATGATCTGTTGATTACTGAGGCGAGGTTCCTGATGGCGTGAGGCCCACAAGGTCAGGAGAAACTGAACGGGAAGTACGGCGACGAACCCCTTGAACAAATCCGTCACGGGGCACACGTTGGCCATGAAGATCATGACTGTCGTTGTGTCGCCCACGGGTGACGGCGCACCTCCGAGATTGCTGGCCATTACGATCGCCACGATCAACCGGAACGGTGGGCGGTGCCCGTAGATGCTCGCGATAACCGTGGCTCCGATCATCGCCGCCGCGATGTTGTCGAGGAGGATCGACAAGGAGAACACGCACCACAGCACCCGTGCGTCAGTTCGCGCGAACCACGAGCGGGCCATGCCCGCGGCAGCCCCCGAGCGCTCGAAGTAGTAACTGACCAACGCGAACCCCGGTAGAATGGCCGCAAGATTCCACAGCAAATGAAAGCGGTGATGTTCGCCAAGGTGGTTGAGATAGGGCGGGAACACCTCTTCGAAGTGGGCGGTCGTGAGGATCAGGATCGCGAGAACCAACACCGCCTGCGCGGCCATCAGACGCAGATAAGCACGAGGTCGATGGCGGCGTACATTTCTTCGTTGCGACCAGAGCACGCCAATTGCGACCAGCAACACCAGAAGGAGTGTGAGGAGCGCAATGCCGTACCCCTGGATCTCGAAGTGTGCGTTGTGCTTCAACAAGAAGATGAAAGTTGCGGCGGCGAAACCGAAGTAGACCACCAAGTTCTTCCTCTTGTGGAAGAGAAGCAACCCGCCCAACATCAGGTAAAAAGCGATGAACGCTGCGATTCCGTAATTCGACATTGATCCTCTCTGATTCGATCCGTTTCGGTTGACTGTTGACACGGGAGTTGGAGGACGGGGTGCTATTCTTCCTGCGGGCGGGCACCGTTCGAGGAACGGGCCAGCCAATACCGGGTGAGCGACCCGACCGTAAGCCCCTGGACGAGAATCGAGAACACGACGACAACGTAGGTCATCGCCAGAATCGCATCTCGTTCGACGAGCGGTTCGCCCTTCACCTCGCGTGGAAGTGACAAGGCGAGCGCCACGGAGATTCCGCCGCGAAGGCCACCCCATGTCAAAACCCGAATTGTGTACTTCTGGAACCGCGTCCACCGCCGCAGGATCGTGATCGGGCCACCCACCGACACCAATCGCGCGATCAGTACCAGCGGTATGGCGACGAGACCGAGGAGGAGAAGTTTCCCCGTGAACGCCAGGGCCAGAACCTCAAGGCCGATCAGCGCGAAGAGGATCGCGTTCAGTATCTCGTCAATCAATTCCCAGAACATATCGAGGTGCTTGACCGTCGTTGGGGACATCGCGTAAGCCCGACCTACATTCCCAATCAGGAGGCCCGCGACAACCATTGCGATCGGCCCCGACATATGCAATGCGTTGACGAGGGCATACCCGCCGGCAACCAGCGCGAGCGACAGAAGCACCTCGGTCTGGTAGTTGTCGACCGAACGGAGCATCCGATACACGATCCAACCAAGTCCGAATCCCAGCGACGCTCCCCCAACTGCCTCCCACAGGAATTGCCCGGTGAGGCGAACCGGGTCGAAGCCGATGTCCCCTGTGGCTATCTCAAGGAGACCCATAAACACCGCCACACCAACGCCGTCGTTGAACAGCGATTCACCCGCGATTCTGATCTCCATCGCTTTCGGCACTCCGGCCTGACGGAGTATCGCCATCACGGCGATTGGGTCGGTCGGCGAGATGAGTGCCCCGAACAACAGGCAGTAGATCAGTCGGGCTGGAACTCCGATTGCGTTCATCAATCCCCACGCCAACAGACCGATGACCACGGTGGAGATCACCACCCCAACAGTGGAGAGAACAAGGATTGTCCACTTGCGTGCGGCAAGTTCGTTGAGGTTGATGTGTAACGCACCGGCGAAGAGCATGAACCCGAGCATCCCCTGGAGGAAAGTTTGGTTCAGGTCGATCCGGTGAACGATGTCGCGGGCCTTGTCCTCGACGGCGGGCACGGCAATACCGATCAGGACGAGCAGCAACGAACCCGCCAGGCTCAGAGCCGTGAGCCCGATGGCGGGGGGCAACTTCAGAAGGGTGTAGTTGAGGTAACTCAGAACTGCAGCCAGGACAATCAGGCATGCGGCCATCTCGAACACGGTCATGTCCGCTCTCCTTGCGGGCACGCTAACGGTCCGAGCGGCCCATGCGGACATGATGCGACGACGAAGTACCGGGTCAAGCGGGATCCGCAGCTGGACGATAGAAGCACGCCTGATTTCCGGCTCGACTGTCGCCATTCGCGGCACGGCTTACGGTCTCACGAATCCGAATCCCTGCCCGGCGAGGTTGAAATCCTGAGTCAGTTGGATCGACCACGGAGCCGTGAACCCACGGTTCTTGCGAATCAGCTTGGCCCGATTCTTCTGGATGGCGGCAAGGTATTGGAGAATCAACTCCTCCGTCCCTACGTTCTCGCCGAGCAAAGCTACGCCATTGAGGCTTTCACCATTCTTGACCTCAAAATGCTGCGTCTGGTCAAGTTTCGTGAGCGGGGATCCATACGGCGGCGTGGCAACGAGCACCTCATCGACGAAGAACTTAGCCTGTGTCTTTGCTTTCAGATCCTTGGGCCCGTAGAGGCACAACATCGGGTTGTTCTCTCGCAACTTGGGTGTCCCACTCACCCAACTTTTCATCAGGTTCTCAGACACAGAGAACGGGCGAGCGGGCGAAAGCCAGATGGCCCCGGAAATATCGCCGCCGCCGAGTTCGTTGGGAAGTCCGCCAGCCAACGGTTGTGGAACGTACTTGTAGGTCGGGAACCCGCCTGGTCCGTTGAACGCGAGTTGGTTCGGCGTCGGGAGGAAGGCCGGTCGATTCCATTCGGTCGTCAACCACGCAAGACCAATTGATGCTGCGATATCCGACCCCACCAGATAGATCGAACTGGTGTTCACGTCGCCCGCGTCGTTCTTGGTATCGAGGTGGTGTCGGGCCGCTGCGAGGTCGAGCAGGTATGTCGGGGCGTATCTCACCGGGTTGACGAGATCCTTGTAGTGGAGTTCGTTCTTGATCTGCCGATTCGCACCACCGGGAGCACCTCGGATGAGCCTGCCGCTATTCCATGGACCGGTGAACGGGTTCGGCTGGAACTGGTCGTTTGGTCCCTGGAGATTCCAAAATCGCGCCGTGTCTTTGATGTCCGTGCTCTTCCCGTGTCCTCGCCAATCGAACTGGAACACGTTGTAGCCTTCCTTCGACAGGATGGTCGCCAATCCCTTCCAGTCCCCCTTGGTCATGGAGTTGTCCTTCCCGGGCGGGTAAAGCAGGACCACGACCGCATCCGTCGCCGGGTTCTTGGTGGACGTCGTGAAGAGACCGTGGAGTTGCACACCGTCGGCAGTCAGAAACGTTTCCTCAACGGGTTCGGCACCCTGAGCCCGATTATTCGAGCCACTCCCGCTTGCGAGAAGCACAACAGGCGCGAGCAAACGAAGCAGTTGATGTGGGTATTGCATGATGCGGTCCTCGTCGAATTGGGTTCCCGGAGGGAACGTTGCACACTGATCCCGTCCCGAATGGGCGAACAATCAGACGACAGCGACTCCACCTCGGCGTGACACTTCGTCTGCGTCGGAGTAGCGGCTCATTGGCGCGATCATCTCGTGGAGCGTAAACGCGAGAGACCGGACGGACAGCGGCTTGGTGAACAGTGGCGTATCGCTCATCCTCCGGAACGCGGCTACGGCATACGGGCTAACCTCGCCCGTCATCGCACAGCGAATCAGATGCGGGGCAAGCTCGGCGAACTCGGCCAGGAGCGATCCCCCCTGAAGCCCGGGAAGTAGAAGATCGACGAGTACAATGTCGATGCGATGTCGCAACTCTTCGTAGATTTTGATCGCGTCGGCACTGTTGCCCGCAACCCAGACCTGCCAGCCATGCTTCTTCATTTCTCGTGAGAGATCCACCCTCTGTCGCGCATCAGGATCGACAACCAGCAGCCCGGGTAACCGGCTGATATCAGAGTCATCAAACGTCGGCATGGTCCGTCTCCAAGTCGGAACGGGGTCGCTTTCTTCAACGCTTATTTCGCCACCGCCAATTCATCGGAATGAGCCAGAACTCGGTCTCGACTTGTGATGAGTGCCTCACAGAGCCGTGATAAATCAGTCTGGAATGCTGCGGCCGATTCCACTCGATACATGGCACAATTCGGTGCGGTATCCCCGATCGCAATGGTCAGCCCACCCGCTGCCTGGCTCGCCAGCATTCCGGGCCGATCGTTCTCTGAATCACCGAAGTAGACGGGAATCACATCCGGAGGCAACTTTGCCAGGATGAGCCGGACCGCGGTTCCTTTGTCCCAAGCTTCCACTGGGGTAACTTCAAATGCCGCACAAATGTTTAGGGAGCGAAGTCCGCGATAACGGCCGATGATCCAGCGAAAGCAGGAGCCGAAGATGCTCGCGGTTGATGTTGGCACGCCACGATAATGAACCGTGAATCCGACGGGCTTTGGCTCAATCCACACTCCGGGGAAATCCGGCAGCGCGGCTCGAAGTTCAGCGAGGATGGCTTCCAGTTGTCGCTGAACTTCGAGTGAGACCGGCCATTCCAAGCGAATGCCACAGAGATTCACTTCGGCTCCGCTGGAGCCGGCGTAATAGACGCCATCAAGACGCACCATCCGAGACACGTCGTTCAAGGGCCGGCCACTGATGACCCCAACCGAGACACGCTCCTTGTCGGCGAGTTGCCGGATGTGGCCTCGTACGGGTTCGGAGAGCAACGCCAGTGCGGGGTGCGAGACAATGGGCGTCAGGGTTCCGTCGTAGTCGAACAGTAACGCGATCGGCCGCCCCGCCAGGTACTTTGTGTGAACGATCGCAACCCAGTCATTCCCAGACGTCATCATCGCTCCTTTCGCTGTCTCCGTTCAACTGTTCGGTCGCCTCGCCATTGAGTCAGCAACCCGCCAACCGCATGGCGGTGATAAAGTTCTCACGAGCGATGCGAACCTCCACCTGGTCGATCGCAGGATTGGCCGGTGGAGCGGGAACTGGCATCGGTTTGGCTGCCGTCTCCGGCACCAGCTTCCCAACTTCGCTCAGCAGCATGCCCGCCCAGCGGTAGATGTTGTTATCCTGAACCTTGGCGCGCATTCGCCTCATCCGGCGTTCCTGTTCGTCCGCCGCCATCGTCAAAGCGGAGTAAAGCCCTGCGGCCATCTCGTCCACATCGAACGGATTCACCAGCACAGCGTCGGTCAGCTCCTTGGCAGCTCCGGTGAACTTCGACAGCACCAGCACGCCCCGCTCATCATCCCGAGCGGCAACAAACTCCTTCGCCACGAGGTTCATGCCGTCGTGAAGTGAACTGACCACACATCCGGCTGCCATCCTGTAGAGAAGCGTGACGTCCTCCGGCCCCTGGTGCTCGTTCAAGAAGACCACCGGCTGCCAGTGATCGGTCTTGTGGGTCCAGTTGATCTGGTCCGCCAACGTTTGAACTTCTTCCGTGAGGTCGCGGTAAGTTTCGAGGTGCGTGCGACTCGGAGCCCCGACCTGGAGGAAGTGGAATTTCTCCTTCATTTCCGGGTGCTGAACAAGAAGTCGATCCAGGGCACGCAACCGCTCCGGGATGCCCTTCGTGTAGTCCACGCGATCAACCCCCACGAGGAGGGGACGGTCCGCGAGACGGTGTTTCTTGCGCAGGGCACGTGCTCGCTTTTCCCAGTTGTCGCCGAGGTACTGTTTCGGGAGGTCCGGATCGACGCTGATCGGGAACGGCCGGACAGAGGTTTCGAGACCGCCACGAGCGACTGCAAACTTCTCTCGATCCACACGGCATTCCAGTGTGCGATCGACCGTGTCGAGGAAGTTGTTGCAGTGATACTGCGTGTGGAACCCGAGCAAGTCGTTGCCGAGCATGCCGTCGAGCAACTCCTTCGCCCACGGGCAAACGAGAAACGTCTCCGGATTCGGCCACGGGATGTGCCAGAACTGTGCGACGACCAGGTCAGGCCGCGCCGCCTTGAGAAGTTTCGGCAAGAGGGCGAAGTGGTAGTCTTGCACGAAGACGAGTGCCGGGCCGCCTTGCGCTTCCTCAAGGACGGCTGCGGCGAACGTCTCGTTGACCTTGCGGTACGCCTCCCAGTTGGCGGGGTCGAATGTGGGCCGACAGTACACTTGATGGCAAAGCGGCCAGAGTGTGCTGTTCGAGAACCCGTAGTAATAGCCTTCCTCGTCGTTCTTCGACAGCCACACACGGCGAAGTGCGTAACTGGGGTCGTCGGGCGGAACCCCAACGCGACCGTTCTTGTCGCAAACCTCGGCGTCGGCGTCGCCGGAGCCGTGCGCGACCCACACGCCTCCGCACGCTCGCATCACAGGATCGAGGGCTGTGGTCAGTCCGCCTGCGGGGCGAATCCACTCGATCTCGCCATCGCGATAACGGTGAATGTAAGGCTCGCGGTTGGCGACCACGATCAGTTTGGCACCACCGAGGCGAGTCTGCGCGACTTCTTCGAGGCGTTCTTTAGTCCAGGCCAAGGGGAACTCCTTTGAGAATGAGGGAGTTGGACTGGGTGATTCGTCAGGGACCAATCGCCGCGCGACTCCATCCGAGCGGATGACGTGTTTTTCAATTTGAAAGCACGCTGGCAGCGACATTCATCACGAGTGAGAGATGGCGTTCTCTGTGCAGAGGGACGGGTTCATCGTGACGCTGCCACACCACGAATTCCCCGTCCCACAGAACTTGACCGAACCTCGCTGAAGAGAAGGCACCATTCCAACCCATCCAGCGAGATTCCTGGTTGCGATCGGTCTGCTCACCGGCCACAACACACGATTCCCGTCCCTCGTCTCGGGAGAGCGAGACGCCGACAGATCGCGAAATTCCACAGACTCGAAGGTCTGGGCACCGCGATTGCATCGAGCAATAGGCAAGGGCAGTGCCAAACATCGCCCGAGATGGAAAACGTGGCTCGATCGAAACTCTGATCGCCGAGTTACGACTTGTTCGCAAATCAGATGTCTTGTCGAAACAACGTTTTGCGCTCATCACGCAGGCCTTCCGTGAAACCAAGTGAATTTCCTGACTGCTCCTCAAAATGAGTTCTTTACTCCTCGCTCAGGACGAAGTTGGACAGAAGTTGGTCGAATGGCCAGAGGGTGGCCAGAGTTGATGTCCGGGTCGCGACGAGGTGTTTTTACCTTGACCAGGGATCGCGGGTCACAGCAACACCTGAGAGGGAACTATGCAAAATCGGATCGTCGCGCGGCTCACGGCTCCCGTGATCGCTGTGAGTGTGGTCCTGATCACAATTGCTTTCGGCGCCGCGTGGTACGCACAGGACTCGCAGTCAAGAGTCGCTGTGATGCTCGGTAGTCATGTTGCGAGTGTCCGGGCGGCGCAGGAGTTGGAGATCAGTCTCCGGGAGGTTCACGTTCAATTTGACCGTTACTTGATCACAGGGGAGCGGAAGTACCTCGATTCGGTGCCCCGGTTGCGTGAACGTGCCGCAGAGGCTCTCGTCGGAGCCGAAAAAGTCGCGGCGACGGACTCGGAACAGGTTCTGATGCGGCGTGTGCGGAAGGGCTACGATCACTTCTTTGCCGAGTTCGACCGGCTCTCACGGGAACCACCTCGCCATGAGGTTTACACCAAGGTTTTGGAGCTGATTGACACGGTACTGACCAAGGAGATTCTGGAACCGACTCGCGAATATCTCAAGCTGAATGAGGGCATGCTTGTTCAAGCAATGGAAGCGAATTCCGCACTCTCACAACAACTGACAATTGGTCTCCTCGGCTTGGGTGTTTGTGGTTCAGTCGGGGGATTGCTTGGTGGGTGGGTGATCGCGGTATCGCTTCGTCGGTCGTTGCTCGACACAGATCGCGTCTTGCGAGACACGGCGGCACAGTTGGGCGAGGCGGCTCACACTCCCGATGCAGGACTCAACACTCATCTCGGAACGACACTGCAACGTGTGACACAAGCTGCAACAGCAGTGATGAATCGGCTGAAGCAGACGGAACGGGACGCACTCCGTGCTGAGCAGTTGGCGTGGGTGGGACAGATGGCGGCGGGGATTGCACACGAAGTGCGGAACCCGCTCACCGTCATCAAAGTTCTCGTACAGGCCGCTACCGACCCAGGAAGGTCAACGGGGTTCCGCCCCAAGGATCTCCGCGTGCTTGAAGGAGAAATTCTTCGGTTGGAACAGATCATCAGCATGTTCTTGGATTTCGCCCGGCCACCCCGCCCCTACAAGAAACCAGTGTTGCCCAGTGAACTGCTAAGTGAATGTCTTGCTGGTGTTTGTGCACGGGCCGAGTTGCAAGGCGTGGAGGTTGAGTTGGACATGCCTGCGGACCTGCCCGTGTTCGACGCTGATCCGGGGCAGATCAAGCAAGTGTTATACAATCTGATGTTCAATGCCCTCGACGTGTTGCCAACAGGGGGAACACTTCAGATGCAGGTGCAGATCAACGGACGCACAGGTAAGGAAATGCTGGAGATCCGAGTCTCCGACAGCGGGCCGGGATTGCCGGCCGGCTTGGAGGATCGCATCTTCGAGCCGTTCGTCAGCACGAAAGAAACCGGTCTGGGGCTGGGCTTGTCCATCAGCCGCCGAATCGTCGAAGCCCACGGCGGATCAATTACTGCAACGAACAACATTGATGGCGGCGCGGCTTTCGACGTACGTTTACCATGTGCCTCCAAGACGACAGTCACGAATGGGATGCTGATCTCTCAGGGAGGCGGCTGATGCCCAAGATCCTGATCATCGATGACGAACCCGGTATCCTCTATTCCCTCGAAACGGCGCTGGAGAGGGACACCACCACGGTCGTGACCGCCCAGACGGCCCGCTTGGGACTTGCTGCTGTTGCGAAGGAAAAGCCAGACGCGGTCATTCTTGACGTTCGGCTCCCGGACATGTCGGGTCTTGATGCGTTCGACCGGATTCGGGAATCCGATCCTCGCTTGCCCGTGATCATCGTCACGGCGCACGGTGACACGGAGACTGCCATCGAGGCCATGAAGCGGGGGGCGTTTGAGTACCTGCTGAAGCCGATCGACCTGCACCAACTGGATGATCTCGTTGGGAAGGCTTTTGAACTCCGACGGATGCAGGCGACACCAACTCTATTTGGTGAAGCGCCTGGCGAGACGATCACCGACACCGATCAGATCGTTGGCCGATGCGCCGCGATGCAAGAGGTCTATAAGGCCATTGGTCGAGTCGCCTCGCAGGATGTCACCGTACTCGTTCTCGGAGAGAGTGGGACGGGGAAGGAGCTGGTCGCCCGAGCCATTTATCAGCACAGTAAGCGAGCCAACAAACCCTTTCTCGCAATCAATTGTGCGGCCATTCCCGAAGCGCTCCTCGAATCGGAACTGTTCGGTCATGAAAAGGGGGCATTTACCGGTGCGGATCGACAGCGGGTTGGGAAGTTCGAGCAGGCCAACGGCGGCACGATCTTTCTCGACGAGATCGGGGACATGAGTGCCCCGACACAAGCGAAGGTGCTTCGGTTGCTTCAAGACCAACAGTTCGAGAGAGTTGGTGGAAGTACCACGATCCAGACGAATGCCCGGATCGTCGCCGCAACCAACCAGGACCTCCAGGCGATGGTGGCAGCTGGTAAGTTTCGTCAAGATTTGTTCTACCGACTCAACTCGTTCACAATTCAGATTCCTCCCCTGCGCGAGCGCCCGGGTGACATCGGACCTCTGGTGAGCTACTTCTTGTCGACAGCCAATCGGAAGCTGGAGAAAAGCGTGCGGGGACTGGACGCTGCTGCGCTCGCCGCACTGGAGGCTCATCCTTGGCCCGGCAATGTGCGCGAGCTACAGAATGCCATCCGTTATGCCGTGGTCCAGACAGTCGGCGATGTCCTAACACCGGGATGTCTGCCACCAAGCGTGAGGGGTGGGTTGATGGCGAGGCCGACAGCCACCCTCGATGTCCTCGCGCTGGTCGCGGATCTGCTGGGAACGGGAAGCACTGACATCTATCGCCAGGTCACTCAATCGGTCGATCGGGCACTTCTGACCACAATATTGGATCATGCCCACGGGAATCAGTCACAGGCCAGCGAACTTCTCGGCATCTCACGCACAACGCTTCGCGCCAAGTTGCAGGTCCTCGGGTTGAGCCTGGAAAGGCATGTCCGCCCGGTCGATGTCGGGTCCGTTCCTGCCGTTGATAAGTGAGGTTCGGTGCCGTACGAGCAGGGTCGTGCGCTCAGAAACTGCAAAATCTTGCTCGCCGGTCTGCGTGACGAGTTCCCAATGCGGATGAGGACAGTTCGTGGCGGAACCCCTTCCCGCAGACATCGTGAGTTTTCTCGACTCCCACGTCGAGTCCATCGACCAGTTGGAAATCCTCCGGATCTTGGGGGAGACTCCATCACGAGGATGGCCGGTTGCGTCCCTGGCCACCGAGGCCCAGGCATCACTCCACAACATTGCCGCTCACCTTGCCGCTCTTCGCGACCGTGGTCTTCTGAGTTGTGAGGGGACGGGGGCTGATTTGGTCTGGCGATTCGCTCCTGCAACACCCGAACTGGCGACAATAGTTCTTCGTGTCCTCCAGATCTACCGCGAGCGACCGGTCAGCATGATCAAGCTGGTGTACGCCCGGGCGGACGACCCGTTGCGAGCGTTCGCGAATGCATTTCGACTCCGGAAGGGAGGGTGACATTGGAAGGCTTCGTCTACTTACTCTGCGCGGCCACCGCCCTCACCTGTGGCCTGCTCCTCCTCAGGGGCTATCGCAAGTCGCGTACTCGATTGCTGCTCTGGTGCGGGCTTTGCTTCGTGATTCTCTTTGCCGAGAATGCCGTCCTGTTCGTCGATCTGGTGATCGTCCCCCACATTGACCTGATGCTGTTGCGGCGGTGTCTCTCACTTGCGGCAGTGTCGTTGTTGTTGTTCGGGTTGATCTGGGATACGCCCAGACGTTGATGCTGGCACGGCCGCTGTTGGGACTTGGAGCCATCATGGAACAGGTGATGTCCGGGGCGATCGCCATGGGGTTCGGCATTGCGGGTGTGTTCTTCCTCAGGTTTTGGAGGGACACCCGCGACCGGCTGTTCGCCTTGTTCGCACTTTCATTCTTCGTGATGACAGCGAACCGTGTGGTCGTCGTACTTTCGGAGGAACCGTTGGTGGGAACGATGCAATACTGGGTCCGGCTTGTGGCCTACGCCCTGATCCTGGTCGCGATCCTCGACAAGAACCGAACCCGCCAGACCACACACGAATAACTGCGGTGCTCCGGCGGAGTACTCCAGGCGTGAGAAACCGGTCGCATTGGGAGATCACTTCGCGCCATCGACGATCCGGAGGGCACCTTCGCCGGCATTGGCCCGCTTGTACAGCGGCAGGTTTCGGTAGTAGACCTCAAGCGTCAGGAGGCTCATCGCGGTCGTCCCGAGGCGACCGCAGCTCCGACCAATGAATCCCCCACCCTGGTCGAAACTCCCAAGGTTCGGGCCATCCTTCTTGACCTGAAGGCCGATCAGCCAGTCACGCATCCCACCTTTACGGGTGCCGTCTGGCCCCTTCGGGCCTTCGTTCCACCTCTTCCATTCGTCGCCTTCGTAGAAATGAACGACCTGCGTCGCGTAGTAGTAAAAGTACATGTCCGGCGAAGCGGTGGACCTCACGGGGGCTCGCTTCATGAGACCGGTGACGCCTTCGGCCATACCCGCGTTGTCCGGACCCCAGCCGTCGATGTAGTAACGACTCAACAATCCGACGGCGGTTAAAGACGTGCCTGGAGCAGCGCCGGTATTGTCGCTGTACCCGTACATCGCCTTCCGCGAACCCGCCCCAGCGAGGTTCAGGAAATCAACTGCCTTCTTCATCGTCGCAGCGGGGACCACGATGTCCTTGCCCAGTTTGGCTGCCTTGAGAGCCTGGAGTTGCCAGCCGACGATCGAGGTGTCGCCAGGGTTGCCGGGCGAGTAGCCCCAGCTTCCATTGCCTGCTTGTGCTTTCACGATGTGGTTGATCGCAGCCTGACCGGCGGTGAGGAGCAAACGCTTGTCCTTGGTCATCCCGTAGGCTTCGCAAAGGGCGAGGGCACCGATCGCGTGTGCGTACATGTTACCCGACATTCGGCCCGCGTTTGCACCGCTGAGCGGACAATTACGGAGCAAGAACTGCAAGCCACTCGATACTGTCCTCTGATATTTTTTGCCTCTGAGGTGAGTCTCGCCAGCCGCGAGGAACGGGAGTAGGGCCATGCCGGTTGCAGCGACTCGCTCGTCCTTGCTCCCCGCGTCGTACTTCCAACCGCCATCTTGCAGCTGTTGGCGAGCGAGCCATGCCAAACCCAACGCGACAGCTCGTTCACTCTCCTCGTTCCCGCCCCCTTCCCGAAGCAATCGACTCTTGGTTGCGCCACTGCGGCCAGGGAATGATGCGGTCGTCATCCCACCGTCCCCACCCGTGCCACTCAACACGTTTCCCGTATCACCGGACACACCAGACATGGTGTTGTCGTTGGTGGAAAGCCCTGGGAGTGCCATCGCGGCAATATCGACTTCCGGCATGTTCGGCTGACCGAGATTGTCGGTGGTCACGGCCGCGTCTACGGTTTGCTGATCGATTCGCTCGATTTCCGGCAGAGCCGCCTCGATGTTCGATTGGAGGCCTGGATCTTCATTGGTGAGGTCCATCTCGGGCGGATCTTCTTCTGACTCGACAGCCGTACTGACGACCATCTCCGTTGGTCTCGCGGTGACCCCACGTCCGCCGAACAGGAGGATCAACACGGCGATGAGAGCGACATGCACGGCACCGCTGATGACCCAGGCGGGAACGTGTTTCTTCAACAGTCGTTCCTGAGCCGTCTCCTCGGAAGACTCATAGCGACGGATGACGGCCTTGGGTCCGGAAACGGGTTCATGGACCGGTACTGGCATAGGGTGTCTCCTGGTGTCCGCTCTGCGGTGGGTGAGGGCTTTACTTGAAAGCCAAAGTTCGCTTAAAACATGCGGTTGGTCGCCAACGCTTGGGTGTCCCCCGTGAGGTAAGCGAAAACGGTGCCAGTGCAAATTCGACCAGGAGGGAGATTTGCTTTCTCATGGATTCCGTTGAAATTCCAGCATTACCCACCCACCGCCGAGCGGTTCATTCCGTTGCTGCCCGACAAGAACTCCAGCCGTGGTGACCAATAAGTGGCGAACCGATCAGACTTTGGCCAGGGATCATGGGCTCGACGGTGAGAGGAGGTGAGCAGCAATTCCCGGCGAGAGAAATTCCGCTTGGAAAGCCGGGTTTTCAGCTCCCGTTTTCGCGGGCTGTGACTTACGATTTCCAGCATCGGTCAGCATGCCAACAAAATCACGCCGGGAATTGCTGCACCAGACCCACCCCAGAAACGACGCCAACACGAAGTGCGACGCGTCCACGAAGTACACTGCCCGCTTACCGCCGCGAGCCTCGGCCAATCTCGGTTCGAGTTCCGTCTTTTAAAAAAGCCGCCTGCTCCTGGGCGTGTTCCTCAACCGTCTTCTTGGGCGGCACCGGAATCGGGGCCACCTTGAGGCATTTCATTCCCAGATCCTCCTTCGTGAACTTGCGGACCCGCGACGCTTTCCGTCGAACGCCGGTCAGTTCCTCGATCCGCCGTGCGGCGTCGTGGGCCGTGTGCGGCGGGTGGAGGCAGCAGGATTCTTCGATTGTCTCTCGGTGCGGCGTCAGGGCGCTGGGCTGTCCCTTCCAGCCGAACGTCCGGATGCCGTCGAGTCCCTTGGCAACGTAGATCCGCAGAGTCCGCTGCACCGTAGACCGCGACACGTTGGCCAGCTCGGCAATGCGTTCGTGCGGTTCGTTGCGACTCTTGAGCCAGAGGATCTCCATCCGCTCCTGGACACGCGGGTCCCCGTTCCAGGTGGGCTTCCGGTTCGCAGCAAGTCGCCAGCAACTTCTGGTGGAAACGCAGGAGTCACTGCCGGTCAGTGGTGTGCGACAGTGCCGGCAGGTGTCGGCTTTCAGTTCGACAATGTCATCAGGTCAGGCGGGAGTTGTGATCGTGAATGCTTGGTGTGTCCGTGCTGCCCGCCCTTGGATTTGCCAGAGGGCGCTTTGGGTGGTGCGGGCTTTGCGAAAGGTGGATCGGAGGATGGTGGCTTAGAGGAGTTGGACGAGTTTTGGTTGAGTCGTACTTCGAGTTCGGCGATACGAGCTTCGAGGGTAGAAACCAAGGCCAACACAGCGGCTTGAGCCACCGGTGGCAGTCGATTCCACAACTCTTCAGGGATAGGGGGCGTCTCAGCCATAGGGAACAATCTGCAAGTTCGCACAACTCAGGCAAGTAGACCGCCGATCAGACCCGTGAACTCGCACCATTCGCTTCGTTCGACGCCACTCCGTCTGCCGGGACGATGACCCGCAGATCTCGCATGTACGCATCATTGGCCGTGAACAGAACGCACATATCGGTGGCGAACCCGCCTATTATGAGCGTCTTGGTTCCGAGGTATCGGAGCAAAGTGTCGAGCGTGGTGGCGAAGAAACCCGAGTGCTTTGGCTTGAGAACGAAATAGACGTCCTCGTCCGGGCGCAATCGCTGGACCACTGGGTGGCTCTTGCACCCCGGCTCAAGGCACCGCTCAACGACCGCAGACAGGTCCGACCGCCAGCGCCCGAAGTTGTCGTTCGCGTAAACGACGGGAACCTTCGCCTTCCTCGCCCGCAGCTTCAATTCGGCGAGTTGTTCGGCTGTGGGAATGGCTGAGTGAAGGAGTTGATCGGCCTCAGGGAAATCAAACGGGTTAATCACATCCACAAGCAACAACGCTACCAAAGAACTATCCGGAGTGTTGCCGTGAAGGTTTTTGTTCTTCTCATATCAGGCACGGTGCATTCCTACAATTCGTCAGCGTTGCTCCATTGTGTGGGATCGGTCGCCGTGCGGAGAGCCAGATGGACTAATCCGCTTTTGCAAGGTCGCTGGTGGACGGCCCGTGGAGGCATGTCAGGGCAAACGCATTCATTTGCCAAGGAAATCGCGTAGAACGTGTTCGAGGAATGAAGTGTCCCATCCCGCTTTCAGTCGCTTGTTTTTGATGCCCATCTTGGCCTCGGCTTTCTTCAACATTGCCAAAGCCATCTTGCG
>JAIOPV010000210.1 GCA_021413735.1 Planctomycetota bacterium | reverse complement strand
GCTTCGCGTCGGAAGTCCTCTGTGAACTTCCGTCGAGCCGGGGTCGGTGCTGGTGGGGTCGCTTTTCGAGGCATCGTCGAACTCCTCTCGCGATGACCATCTTAAGCAGTTGGGCTGTCCGTCAAATCGTCAGCACCTCACCTTGTCGAAGCGGTTCTCAAGCCAGTGCCCGGAGAACACGTTGTTGTTGCGGATGGGAGAGAGGGGCGGTTGGATGGTGGGCATGAACGAACCGCAGGAGATGTTTCGGGATTGGGTGAAGCCAAGAGCGATTTCACCCATTGGAGCGGAAGGGGAATCGGCGTTTAGGGTAACCGGTGGCGGTTGGAATGTCCCAGACAAAAGGCAAATGTCAGGTAGGACGCAGACCAGAAAGTAGAATCGGCAGGGAAATGGCCGGCTTCCTGATCGTGTTCCCTTCGATCGTCGGATTCTGGAAAAAGGTGAAGCGGGTATTCTGACCAGATCGGGGCTATCCTGACCTGCGAGGCCACTCCGTTCGTCAGCCGCGGGTCTCAACTCGTTGGTTCGAGGCTTTGATGGCCGTCAGGATCGCATTCGCAACGGCTTCCACCACTCGTGGGTTGCCTGCTCTCAATTCCCGATCAATCTCACGGAGTCGAGCGGCCTGGACCTGCTTCTCCCAACGAATGCGCGCTCGTTCCTGCGCTCGCAAGCGTTTCCGCTCGGCGTCCGTTGCCAGCGCCTTCGCCAGTTTTTGTTGCAAGGTAGCCTCCTTGGCGTTCCGCACTGCTCCTGCAAAGTCGGCATCCTCCATCCAACGATAGACAGTTGCTCTATGCACACACGCCAACCGTGAAGCGCGTGCGATGCTCGCAAGTCGTTGGTAGAATTCGAGAAACCGCTGTTTGCACTCGCTCATTTTTTCGCCGGATGTGAGGCGTTTTGAAGTGACGCATCTGTCGCATTGTCATCCGGTCGGCTTCCCGACACGGGCCGGCCCGCGACGGTGCCAACCAGCGCCCGGATCGCGGCACGGATGTGTTCGGGCAGCGTTGGCCACGCGACGACGAGCCGAGCGAGATCGGCGTCGGGGATACCCCCTTCGCTCCCTCTGGTCACTCCGCCCGGGCCAAGGAATCAATGGTCTGCGCATGGGTCCAAGTTTGAATGGAGGTTAATTCAGGAGAGTCCTGACGGGGCGGAACCCGCTCGTGTAGAGACGAATACCTGGCCCATTCGCGCTGCGAACCGCCGACCGCAAAACTGTCGCATCGTAGTTGAAGGAACTGCCCCGGAGAACTCGGTCTCGCTGTTCGCCAATTGTGAGGTACTTCGCGCTTTCGATGTCGTCCGTTTGAGTCGTGGTGTACGCGAAGTAGGGGTTTTCGCACCATTCCATCGCATTCCCCAGCTCCCACTCGGCTTCGGTCGGCAAACGATAACCAGCTAACGAGAGATGACCGACTTTCATCGTCATTCCCTCTGCGTACTTCCCGTCCTGGTTCGGTTCGTAGCACCACTCGTCACGCGGAAGTCCTTCGCGGGCACTGAGCCAGTTGCAGTATTCCGCACAGTCATACCACGTCACCGAAATTACAGGGCAGTTCGGATCGGGGCTGTAGCGCTTCGTCCAGAAGTGGTCCGGTTTGAATCGCAAAAACTGCTCCACCGTCACTTCCTTCGTCCCAATCGCAAAGGTTCGGCCGATCCGCTTCCGGTGCGCCGCCTCGGAAGGAATGTGCCGACTCGGTTCGGTCGGGGGCGATCCGAGCGTGAATTCCACGGGACCCCTCACCAACGCGAAAGTGTGGCCTTCGCCGCTCACAAACCAGCCCTTCCCTGTCGCTCCCAGGATTGGAGTTGAACCCGCCACCGCAGCTGCCGCCACCCGACTGCGGGCCTCAGCAGCCAGTTCGGTGTCGATCATGGCCAGATCCTTCGCCTTGCCCCACTTATGACGTAGTAACCAGTCAATCGCAGCATGTAACCCCGGGTCCGGGTCGTTCCGATAAAGAACTAGTAATCGCGACTCCAGCGGCTCACGCTCCGCACGCGGCACCAACTCCTGTGGAAAGTCGCCCAGTGCGATCAGCAACGCTCTCTTTGCTGAAACATCTGTCTCTATGTAAAATCGACGCACGAGAACGTTCGGATCGGCACCAATTGCCGCCAACCGCTCCAGCAAGTAACTCCGCACCGAAGCATCACCGTTCTTCGGGAACGCGAACAGCGGCCAGGCGGAATTTGCCTCCCCCAACGTGAGCAATACCGCTGCTGCGTTCCCCTGACGCTTCGCTAGCTTGTCGAGTGCAGCGTCCGAATTCAGCACGTTTGCCACCGGAGCACTGCCGGCCACCGCCGCTACCGCCCACCCGATCTCCCCAGTCCCCGCCCACGCCGGCAACGCCGACTTCGCCAGTTCTGCCTTGAGCAGCGGAATCACCGCACCCCGGCTCTTCCCATTGATCGTTTCGGCGAACTGAGTGTAGTGCCGCCCCTCCACAGTCATCGCCGCCTCTGCCAGTTCTGGGGACTCCAACGTGTATCGGGCGAGCAGGTTCGCAGTGAGCTCGAACGCCGCTGCCTCCGGGCCCAAATCGGCCTCCAATAGTTTGCCCGACCGAATCCGATCCCTGGCTACGGGATACCGACTCGCCAGTTCTGGCCGGACTACAGCTCGAACGGGTTCGAGGGCCTCCGCCCACACCACGAACTCGGCCGGTGTTGCCCGCACCACTGCCTCGGAGAGTCGGGGGGCCACTTTCGGCCAGCGTTCATCCTCGGCGCTCCATCCGGCGAGAGCACAAGCGGCCCGCACACGTTTACCTGCCGCGGCCTGCTCGTCGTAAAGCGTCGCCCACATTGCGGGTGCTACAGACGCGGCGTGCGGCTTTAGCAACTGCCGGATCGTCATCAACTCATCGGGTTGGCACACGGGCAAGTACGCGGCCAGTTCAGCCACTCGTTCCGGTCCGTCTGCCAGCAACGCCAGGAGGCCGTGCAATCCTGGCTTCGTGTTGATCGGCTGACCAGCAAGTTCGACCAGCTTCGGCCGGGCGAGTTCCTGCACCTCGGTAAGTTCCTCGATCACACGCGGAACCTCGGGCGTGTTCGCTGTTGATAGTGCCCGCACCAACGAGTCCGCCCGTGTTGCCCGGAGGTCTGCGGCTCGTTGCTTCTCCACAGCCAAGCGTTGCTTCTGGACTTCGTTCGCGGCAATCCCCGCCCCGACCAGCACGAGAATGGTTACGACTGCTGCCGCTGCCCGACCCGGATTCCGCTTCGTCCACTTCCATACCCGCTCAAGACTGCTCACGGGCCGAGCCGCGATCGGCCGGCCGTCAAGATACGCCCGGAGATCCGCTGCCAACTCCGACGCTGTGCCGTACCGCTTCTTCGTGTCCTTCTCCAGACACTTCAGGCAGATCGTCTCCAGATCCCGGGGAAGACCCGGCACCACGCTCCGCAGCGCGGCCGGTTCGCGGGTGAGCACTTGCTGAATCGTCTCCATCACCGAATCGCCCTTGAACGGCACCTTCCCGGCGAGCAGTTCGTAGAGGATCACACCGAGCGCGAAGATATCCGTCGTCGTGCCGATGTCCTTGGTCTTACCCGCGGCCTGCTCTGGACTCATGTAACTCGGTGTGCCCATGATCGCGCCGCTGGCAGTCATCTCCGAGTTACCGACTTTCGCAAGTCCGAAGTCGGTAATCTTGGGTTCACCGTGCTGGTCGATCAGCACGTTCGCGGGTTTCAGGTCACGGTGAACGATTCCCTTCGCGTGCGCTGCCGCAATCCCGTCGGCGAGTTTGGCGACCATCTCAGCCGCGTCCTTCGCGGTAAACCGACCAGCCGCTTGAAGTTTCCCGCCAAGAGTGCCGCCGTCGATGAACTCCAGCGCGAAGAAGGGCTGCCCGTCGGCCTGACCGAACTCAAACACCTGGACGACGTTCGGGTGCTGAACCTGGGCGACAACTTCCGCCTCGACGAGGAACCGCACCTGGGCAACCGTGTCAGAGAACTGCCCACCGAGGAGCATCTTGAGCGCTGTCGGCCTGTTCAAGCGGACCTGCCAGGCGCGGTACACGACACCCATACCGCCTCGGCCAAGTTCGCCGAGGAGTTGGTACCCGGGGATCGCGGGAAGCGGTCGGACGGCAACGTTCTGCGACATCCTGGCGGCCTTCTCGGCCTCATCCGGCGACTGGGGTAGAGTGCCGTCGGAATTCGGCGGACCGTCCGGGGCGACAAGGGTTCCTGGCTCCGCGACAGCGGCAGCAGGCGGCGTTACCTGCGAGACGGTGTCCGCCGGCGAGGAACCGCTGCGATGATCGGGCTGGGTATCACCGGCCACCGGCATCGGGAGTGGTTCAACAGGCAGCGGCATCGGGTTGGGACCGGTCCAAGTGCAAGTGGCTTGCGGGGCGTTCGGATCGTTCGGATCGTTCGGAGACATGGACGGCTCGATAATGGCGGATGGTCGCGTGTCGCGATGATACCCGACAAGCCGAAATCCGCCAACGATTCAACGACCGGAGCGATTGCGACATCATGCCCAAGGCGTCGCGACGGTGCTGACGAGCGCCCGGATGGCGGCCTTGATAGGTTCGGGCAGCGTCGGCCACACGGCCACAATCGCGGCAAGGTCGGCGTCGGAGATGCCCCCTTCACTCTGGTCACTACGCCCGGCACTACGCCCAGTGGCGTGAATGGGCGGAGTTGCCTTGTTTTCTAGGAGTCTGTCCGACAAATCGGTGTCGTTCGGTAGACGCACCGATTGATCTTTCCGGGTTCGACTGTTCCAGCGATGCTTGTGGTTGCGTACCGCGACGGCAGGTTGCGAAGGAACCCGGGGTCAGGGATCATGGACG
>JAIOPV010000209.1 GCA_021413735.1 Planctomycetota bacterium | reverse complement strand
TCTGGTCCCGGTTGGTATTGGACGTGAACTGGGCGAGTCGCAAGATCGGGTTCACCATCGACAGTATCCGGAGTATCCGGGAACTGGCTGGGCGGATTCAAACTGCTTTTACAAGCGTTTACACCTAAAAACGGAAGAGCCAGAAAACTTGAGTCGCGTTACCGAGTTGCCACCGATTGTGTGGGCCACGATGGCTCGGCGGGTTCAGGGTGCTGCGGTTCCTTCTGCACGGCGAACACGCGATCAAGCACAGCCAGAATCCGACACTGCATATCGGCCTGCATGAGCGCTTGCACACTGCCGTCAGTCGATACATGACAGCCTCGTGGCGGTTCAACGTTTCGCCGGCGGGGTGTCTGGCGGGAACTGCCCGTGCAGTGCCTGCCGTGCAGCTTTCAACGTCTCGGAATCCTTTGCCTGATCGAATTGGTTCGTCAACTCATTTGAGTCGCGTGAGTGGTCGTAGTATTCCGCTCCGAGCAGTTTGCCAGTCGACCAGTCCCGCCACTCGGTGTAACGAGCGGCCGCGGTGCGAACGCTGTACCCCATCGCATCGGGCGCGCCGCGTTCGGTGCGATCGAAGTACGCTGGCCGCGGATGCTGAGTGAAAGCAGCAGACTTCACCGACTTCGTTGGGTCGGACAGAACCGGGGCGAGGCTGACGCCATCCATACCTGTTGGTGTCTTTTGCCCGCACAACTCGGTGAGCGTTGGGAACAGATCGACCAGTTCCCCGAGAGCCGGCGTTGCCTTACCAGCAGTATGCATCTTGGGTGCAGCGACAATGAGCGGCACTCGGGCGTCGAACTCAAAGCAGGAAGTCTTCGCCCAGAGTCCGTGTTCGCCGATGTGGTAGCCGTGATCCGACACGAACACGATCACGGTGCGATCGGTCAATTTGTGGTCGTCGAGTGCCTTCAGAACTTTCCCAACCTGTGCATCCATGTAACTGATGTTGGCGAAGTAACCGTGCCTCATCTCGGTAACCTGGGCGCTCGTCGGCTTGATCTGCTTCGGCGGGATGCCGAGGATCTCGCGGCTGTCGTGGAATGCCAGGTCTGGTGCAGCTTTCGGCCGGGCCGGATCGAACGGCGGGAGTTTCTTCGGATCGTAGAAATCCCAGTACTTCTTCGGAGCATTGAATGGAGCGTGCGGCTTCCAGAACCCCACGGCCAGAAAGAACGGCTTATCCTTCACCGCGCCGAGGACCTTCACAGCCTCGGCTGCGACACGACCGTCGTAGTACGCCTCGTCGGTCACGTCGCGGCGTTCGCACATCGGCACGTTGCCGTAGTCGCGACCGACATCGAGTGCAAGGTTCGGTGGAAGTTCGCCCTTCGCCTCCGGTTTGTCGTCGCCGTGATTGGCGTAGTGTAGAAACTCGTCGGCACTCCATGAGCGGCGGTCACCTTTCTCCTTGGTGTGCCAGTTGTGGAAAATCTTGCCAACGCAACGCGTCTCATACCCGCACTCCTTGAACCACTGCGGTAGCGTCGTCACGTCCGGGTTCTTCTCACGGAAGTGGGTGCCGTTGGACCACAAGTGCAGCGAGTCGGGCCGCTTGCCAGTGAGGAACGATGACCGCGACGGGTTGCAGACGGCTTGCTGGCAGTATGCATGCTCGAAGCGGATTCCTCGGGCAGCAAGTGCATCGAGGTTCGGCGTCTTCGCCAGGGAACCGTAGCAACCGAGTTCCGCACGCAGGTCGTCGGCCACGATGAACAGCACATTCGTCTTCTCGGCCGAACTGACGGTCGGCGATATTGTGGTCAGAATCAGCGCGGCGACGAAGAAATGGCGGAGCATGGGAAATCCTCCAGGTTCTGGTTCTCGATCCCGAGATTGTGCATTTCACGGTTTCGGGGTTGTCTCGTCACGACCCGGTGCCCTGAACCCTGTCCCCTTCACGCCGGTCAACGGATCGCCGAGATCGCGACGGAACTCGTCCGCGAGCGTGGTGAGTTGCTTCACGATATCCGGGTGATCGGCCGCAACGTTCTTTGATTCGCCAGGGTCGGTTGTCAGGTCGAAAAGCGACAACGCGATTTTCTCGACCTTGTATCCGTGCCGACTGGCGATCCCGCGGATGCCAGATTCCTCGATTGCGTCTGGCTTCATCTTCTCGTGGTTGGCCGGCTTGCCGTCCTTCCCGGGTGGACCGTTGACCGTGAGGTATTCGTGTGGGACGTGCAATTTCCACTTCCCACTCCGCACCGCGTGCAACTCCGAACCGGAAAAGTACGCGAACGACTGCCGCCCGGTTGCATCTTTCTCGCCGAGTATGAGCCTGGACAGATCGACGCCGTCGATCTTCGTCTTGGGCAACTCTGACCCGATGAATTTCGCAAGCGTGGGCAGCAGATCAAGTCCGGTGATGAGTTCGTCGCTCACTCGCCCAGCGGGAATCTTGCCCGGCCACCTGGCAAGGAACGGAACCCGCACACCACCCTCGAAGGCGGTCAGTTTGCCCTCGCGGAATGGACCGGCCGACCCCGCATGGGAGCCGTAACTGAGGAATGGCCCGTTGTCGGAGAAGAAGAGCACAATCGTGTCTTTTTCGAGCTCGTTGTCCTTGAGAGCCTTGAGGATTTCGCCAACCGACCAGTCGAGTTCTTCGATCACGTCGCCGTACACGCCACGTCCCGACTTTCCTTTGAACGGCTCGGAGGCGAAGATCGGCACATGCGGCATGACGTGCGGAACGTACAGGAAGAACGGCTTCGTGTTGTTTGCCTTGATGAACCCGACTGCTTTGTCGGTGAACAGTTTCGTGAATTGCGATTGATCGGGGTCTGTCGCAATCACCTTATCGTTGGCGTACAGCGGAAGAGCCGGGATGCCTTTGACAGTGGGATGGAGCGGTCCGTTGTCGTTCGAGTAGGAGAGCCCGACCCACTCGTCGAATCCGTTCCGGGTCGGGAAGAACACGGGTCGCGTGCCCAGGTGCCATTTCCCGTAATGAGCGGTGGCATACCCCTTCGCCTTGCAGAGTTCTGGCAACAGAAGTTCGTCCGGGTGGATGCCGATTGTGCTGGTGTGGTTCAACGCCCCGGCCATGCCGATCCGGTTCGGGTAGCAACCAGACATGATCGCTGCCCGCGACGCGGTACACACTGGCTGCGCGACGTAGAAACTGGTGAATCGAGTTCCTTCCTTGGCGATGCGGTCGATGTTCGGGGTGCGGATGTCCTTGGCACCGTAGCAGCCAGCGTCGCCGTAACCCATGTCATCCGCCAGGATCAGGACGATGTTCGGGGTTTTCGGCAAATCCGCGGCGTGAGCTGAAGGCAACGCCAGGGTCGTCAGAACGAGTGCGAACATGTTGCGGAGCATGGCCAGTTGGTCCGTGAGGGGTGTCACTTCTTGTACGCGGTCGGCATCTGAGCTGAGACCGCCATACGGCATGAGTCTCGCGTGTAACTCGGCCGCCTTGTCAGACGATTGCGGCGAGGATCTGCCGGACTGAAGAAGCCGTGAGGCTCAAACGCTGCCGACTGAAGATACCATGCTCCGACAGTCAAGCCTAACACGTGTCACCATCGCCGCGCGAACTTGTGCGACACTTCCGCGATTGCCGCTCGTGGGTGGTCAAGAACGAACAAGAGGACAACAATAATCCGGTGGTTAAATTCTAGTCGAGTAGAGTTTTGGAGAGGCGAAACCCGACCGAGCCGTTGCGAACGCCTGGCCGGTTGGAGAAGCGGTACGCAGATCGCAGATTCAGCGGTGGGACAGTGAATGAGCCTCCGCGAAGCATACGGCCTGATTGTTCGTTTATCAGCAAGGATTGTTTGGCATTCGTTTCATCGACTTTGTCGGTGGCAGAGGTGGTTACTGGATCTTCGACCCATTCCATCGCATTCCCCAGCACGTCGAACAAACCCAGATCGTTCGGACGCAAGCGACCCACCGGCCACGCATGGTCCTCGGACGTTTTGAGAGACCATCCATAACGCGGCAACAACTCCTCATTTCGACCGTAATATCTTGCTGTCACCGAACCCGCCCGGCACGCAAACTCCCATTCCAACCCGATCGGCAAACGATATCCCCTCAGCTTCAAATGGTCATCCTTGATCTTCATGCCTTCGGCATACGCCCCCTTCTCATTCGGCTCGTAACACCACTGATCCGCCGGGATCCCCTCTCGTTCGCTTAACCAGTTGCAATACCCAGCCGCGTCGTACCACGTCACCGTCACCACCGGCGTGTCTGCATCGGGACTGATTCGTTCCGTCCACAGATGCTTCGGTTGAAAACGAAAAAACTCCGCGATCGTCACTTCCTTGGTCGAGATTGAGAATGACCGTCCAATCCGCCTCCGGATCGTTGCTTCACCATAAAGCCGTCCGGGCTCACTCAGTGGCGACCCTCGCGTGAACTGGACCGGACCTCGCACCACCGTATACGTCTGACCTTCACCATTGACGAACCAATCCTTGTCCTTCCCCACCGTTGGAGCCGGCAACAATGGACCGAAATGCAGCGGGCCGCTTGCGATCACTTTCGCCCGTGCTGCCGATGTCAGTTCCGCATCAATCGCTGCCACCTCTTTCGCCTTGTCCCACTGCTGACGCAACAGCCAGTTGATCGCCGAGTGCAAACCCGGATCGGGATGCTCTCGGTACAACCCGAGCAACCGCATTGTGAACTGCTCTCGCTCGGCCACCGGCACGGCCTCCGGTGGAAAGTCACCCAGCGCGATCAGCACAGCTCGCTTCGCCGATACATCCGTCTCGGAATCAAACCGCCGCACCAACGCTTCCGGGTCAGCACCAATCGCCGCCAGGCGTTGGAGAAGGTAACTCCGCACACTCGGGTCATCATCCTTTGGAAACTTCAGCAGCGGCCACACGGATTCCGTTTCACCCAACGTCATGAGAACCGTTGCAGCGTTTGCCTGTCGCTTCGCCAGCATGTCAACTGCGGCATCTTGAGTGAAGGTCCGGTGCCACACGGACGAAGCGGTATTTGGGGCAGCCACGCCCAACGCGACGAGTCGCCAACCTGCCGCAGCCAGTTCTTGCGATTTCTTCCGATGTTCCTCCACGGTCAGTCCAATCAGTCGCTCCACCTCCACGGCAAGTTTGTTATGCCAGATCGCCGCGTACTTCTGTGTCCCGAGGCTGTCCGGAAACATGGCGAAATCGACTGCCACCTGATTCGCTTTCCCCGCCAGATACGTCGCAGGGGTGAGAGACCAGGAAAGAACTGCCCCTTCGGGCGCGTCTCCAAACACGCCGCTGTACCATGTCCCAACACCGCGAACGCCAACCGCCTGGACAGTCTTGGGCCACAACTTCGCTTTCTCAAATGCGGTGAACTCTGCTCGATGACCGACCGTGCCCCCGCCTGCAAGGTACAGCCTCGACACAGGCTTCTCGTTTGGCGCGGCTTCCCAAACCGCTGCGAATCGGAATGCTGGTTTACCCACGACACAAGAACCTCCAGCCCCACCCAGGAGGGCCGCGAACGGCTCGATGAGGATGGGCTTCGCGTCCTGATCGAGCCACGCAGCCACGTCCACGGGCTGAAAGCCATCCAGCCGCAAATGATCGTCCTTCCTGCGCACAGCTTCGGCATCCGCACCCGACAGGAATTTCCACGCCACGCCATCCCGTTGCCACACCGCCGCGATCATCACGCGACCATCCGTGACGTATGGCCGCACTCGCACCGGACGGTATCCGCTTGGGGTCAGCACATTCGCCAACGACTCGAACTCCGCCAACGGAATCGCCTGCACAAAGGCGAACCGATCGTGAACCAACCCCTCGGCTGTCTCGATCTGTTTCACCGTCTCGGCGGCAACCTCCTTCCATGTGGGGTTCAGCGGTGAATCATGCCAGTCGGGAACGACCACTTTCGCCAACTCGGCCTTGAGGACCGGAACCACGGCTCCGCTCTTTTGCTTCACCGCCTCCGCGAACAGCTTGTGATGCCGGGCGTCCACGGTCATCGCCATTTCGGCCAGATCGCCGGGGCGGTCGGTTGTGAATCGAGCAAGCAGATTCGCAGTGAGGTCAAAGCTGGAAGCTTCCGCGACGAGATCGGACTCGTCCAACTTACCCGTCCGAATTCGGTATCGCGATTGCGGGTATCGCTTCACGAGCGCCGGGACCAAAGATCCACGGACGGGTTCCAACGCCTCTGCCCAGACGACGAACTCAACAGGGTTCGCCCGGACCACAGACTCCGAGAGCGAACCGGCCACTGCGGACCAGCGGTGATCCTCAGCGTTCCATCCCGCGAGCGCGGACGCGGCCCGCACCCGCTGACCTGCCTCCGTCTTCTCGTCTGACAGCAGTTCCCACAACGAGGGGGACACGGTTGCGGCGTGCGGTTTCAACGCCTGGCGAATCGAGAGAAGTTCCTCGGGACGGCAGACCTTCAGATACGCGGCCAACTCCGTCGCGCGTGCCGGTTCTTCATCGAGAAGAGCAAGCCGGGCGTGCAGCCCAGGTTTCTTGGTGATCGGCTGCACCGCGAGTTTCTGGAGTTTCGACCGTGCCAGTTGGCGGAAGTCGGCAAGCTCCGAGATGATGTGCTGGGTCCGATTTGTGTCGGCTTCAGACAGCGATTCCACAAGGGCGTCGGCGCGTGTGCTTCGCAGGTCCGCCAGTCGCTTCTCTTCGGCTGCGATGCGGTCATCCGCTCGCTGCTTCTCTGCTGCGAACCGATCGTCTTCCCGCTGCTTGCGGACCTCGTTAGCCGAGACGCCGAATCCGACCAACACCAACATGCTCGCTGCGATTCCTGCCGCCCGCCCCGGATTCCGCTTCATCCACTTCACCATCCGCTCAACCGAGCCCACTGGCCGTGCCGTGATTGGTCGGCCGCCCAGAAATGCCCGCAGATCGGTGGCGAGGGCTTCCGCCGTGCTGTAACGCTTCTTCGGTTCTTTCTCCAGGCACTTCAGACAGATCGTTTCCAGGTCACGGGGAATGTTCGGCACTGCGACCCGCAGTCGCACGGGCTCGCGTGTGAGGACATGATGAATCGTTTCCATCACCGTGTCGCCTTTGAACGGTACCCGTCCGGCGAGCAATTCGTAAAGGATCGTGCCCAATGCGTACACATCGGTGGTGGTGCCAACTTCTTTCGTCTTCCCCGCCGCCTGCTCCGGACTCATGTAGCTCGGCGTGCCCATGATTGCGCCAGTGGCCGTCATGTCCGAGGTTCCCACTTTCGCCAATCCAAAGTCGGTGACCTTCGGTTCGCCGTGATCGTCGATCAGAACGTTTGCGGGTTTCAGGTCGCGATGAACGATTCCCTTCGCGTGGGCGGCTGCGATGCCATCGGCCAGTTTCGCCACCATCTCCGCGGCATCCCTTGGAGCGAACCGACCGGCGTTCTGGAGCTTTCCGCTGAGAGTCCCGCCCGTCAGGAATTCCAACGCGAAGAATGGCTGCCCGTCGGCCTGGCCGAACTCGAACACCTGGACGACGTTGGGGTGTTGAATCTGCGCGACAACTTCTGCTTCGACGAGGAACCTCACACTCGCAATCGGGTCTGCAAATTGACCACCAAGCAACATCTTGATCGCGGTCGGCCGATTCAGTCGCGTTTGCAGGGCACGATAGACGACACCCATTCCGCCCCGGCCCAGTTCGCTGAGGAGTTGATACCCGGGGACGGTCGGTGGGTGTCGGGCTGCGGTTTCTTGTGAAAGTCTGGCGGCGTGTCCAGCCTCATCTGGGTTTTGGGGAAGCGTGCCGCCTTCAGTAATATCAGCGTTTGTCCCCGACCCTAGTGGGGCGATCACGAGCGGCTTTACCTGCGTGACCGTCTCCGCAGGCGCTAGCGGGCTGTGATGATCGGGTGTGGTGTTTCCTGAGGTGGGAGTGTTCGGCTCGTGGTTGGACATGAGTGCTTCTCCGGGCTATCGCAGTGCTCGGAAGCTTCACGATACCCCGGCTTTGAGAACGGAACAACGAGCAAGTGAGGCACCACTCTTCAACGTGGTTTTCACTCCGCGTTCCGAATTCCGCACTCCGCATTTCTTCCATCATTCCCATTCGATCGTTGCGGGTGGCTTGCTGCTGATGTCATACACGACACGGTTGATGCCTTTCACCTTGTTGATGATCGCGGTTGCGACGCGAGCCAGCAGATCCTCAGGCAAACGCGACCAGTCAGCGGTCATGAAGTCGTCGGTCTGCACGCACCGCAAGCAGATCGTGTGCTCGTAAGTTCGACCGTCGCCCATCACGCCTACCGATTGCACCGGCAACAGCACCGCGAACGCCTGCGACGTCTGCCGATACCAGCCTGACTTGTGCAACTCCTCAAGGAAAATCGTGTCGGCCTTGCGAAGTGTGATGAGTTTCTCCTCGGTCACTTCGCCAAGGCACCGCACTGCCAACCCCGGACCGGGGAACGGATGCCGCCAGACAACTTTTTCCGGCAGCCCGAGATCGAGTCCGAGCCTGCGAACTTCGTCTTTGAAGAGATCCCGCAGCGGCTCGATCAGTTCGAAGCCGAGTTCCGCAGGCAGCCCGCCGACATTGTGGTGCAGCTTGATCGTCGCAGCCGGACCGTCAACCGAACCGCCGCTCTCGATCACGTCGGGGTAGAGCGTACCTTGTGCGAGGAACTTCGCGTTCGTGATGCTCTTCGCTTCGTGCTTGAACACGTCGATGAACACCTTGCCGATCGCTTTACGTTTCGCCTGCGGATCGGTGACGCCTGCCAGTTCCGAAAGGAAGCGTTGCTTCGCGTCCACGACGTGCAGATCGGCCTTGAACCAGTCGCGGAACGTGTGCCGCACAACCTCCGTTTCGCCTTCACGCATCAGCCCGTTATCGACGTAAATGCACGCGACCTGCGGCCCGATGGCCTTCAACAGCATCGCGGCACACACGCTTGAATCGACGCCGCCGGAGAGTCCGCAGATCACGCGATTCTTGCCGACCTTCTCGCGAATACCCTCGATGGCGTTGTCGATGAACGTCTGCATCTTCCACTGGCCGGAGCACCCGCAGACATCCCGCAGGAAGTTCGCGAGAATCTGGCCGCCGTGCGGCGTGTGCGCGACTTCCGGGTGAAACTGCAATCCGAAGATGGGCCGCGTGCGATGCTTCACTGCTGCGAGCTTGCAGGTCTCTGTCGATGCGAGCGAGATGAAGTCGCCGGTGTCTTGCACCTGATCGCCATGGCTCATCCACACGGTCGATTCGGTGGGGTACGCTCGCAGTAGCGTGTTCGCGTCGCTGACCGTGAGAGTCGCGCGGCCATACTCGCGAGTGTGGGCACCGCCGCCGACCTTCCCGCCGAGCGCCTGACACGCGAGTTGCATTCCGTAGCAGATGCCGAGGACGGGAATGCCGAGGTCGAAGATCTTCGGGTCGCACTGCGGAGCGCCCGGTTCGTAGACGCTCGCGGGGCCGCCGGAAAAGATGATCCCCTTCGGGTTCAGTGCTTTCACGCGCTCGGCCGTCAGATCGTGACGGACGATCTGACAGAAGACGTTCTGCTCGCGCACTCGCCGGGCGATGAGTTGCCCGAACTGCGAGCCGAAGTCGAAAATCAGGACGAGTTCATTTGTCATGGTTGCAGCCAAAAAACGGATTCACCGCAGAGAACGCGGAGGGCGCGGAGAGAAAACCGGAGAGAGAACGAAGCCTTGGGCAACTCTCGTTGTCTTTTCTCTGCGTCCTCTGTGCTCTCTGCGGTGAATCCTCTTATTCTTTCTTCCCCAATTCCTGCGAACGCTTCGTGGCGGCTTCAACTGCATCCATCGCGGCAGCACGGAAAGCTGCTCGTTCCAGAGCGTGAAGCCCGGCGATGGTTGTGCCACCCGGACTCGCGACCGCATCCTTCAACGCTCCCGGATGCTGGCCGGTTTGCAGCACCATCTGAGCCGCACCGAGGACCGTCTGCGCTGCGAGTGCCTGCGCCACGTCGCGCGGCAAGCCGGCTCGCACGCCGCCATCCGCCAGCGCTTCGATGAAGACGTACACGAACGCTGGCCCGCTTCCGCTCAGGCCAGTAACCGCGTCGAGTTGCGGTTCCGACACGCGATATGCCTTGCCGACCGCACCGAACAGCGTTCCCACGAGTTCGAAATCGGCGGGAGTCGCGGCCCACCCCGGCGAATAGCCGGACGCGCTCGCACCGACGAGGCACGGCGTATTCGGCATCACACGCACGATGGGTACGTTCGCACCGAGACCGTCAGCGAGAGTCTTCAGCGTGATGCCAGCCGCGATGGAGATGACCAACTTCTCCGGTGGGATCGCGTCGCGAATTTCGGCGAGCAACCCCGGCATCATCTGCGGCTTCACCGCCAGCACGAGAACGTCGCAGGCAGTCGCCACGTCGCGGTTCGATTCGGTCGTCTTGATGCCGGTCGCCTTCTCGAACTTCGTGCGGGCTTCGGGATACGGGTCGGAAGCCTTTGCACGGCTCACATCGAGGAGTCCCGCTTTGGTCCATCCGATGGCGAGGGCGGTGGCCATCTGACCGGCTCCGAGGAAGCCGATAGCGAGCGATTTGACGTTCTCCCCCGGCATTCAAAGCTCCCAGTCAGACCGGCGACGGAAATGGGAAAGATGGGATTATACTCCGCGATTGGCGATCTGGACGCCCTCAGGCGACAAGACTTGCGTTGATTGCTCGCCTTCGGGTTGCATGGTCGCTACAATGTCCCTTCCTTTACAACACTCCCGAACCTGGAAGATCGAGTTATGGGTATTCAGCATGCGTCGAAGAGCCTGCGAAACGCCTCGAAGAAGCGACGCAAAGCTCGCAAGCACAAGAATCGCAGCACCAAGAAGTACAAGGTGAAGTAACTATGTTTTGCCGCTTGCGGCGGAGCGCTTTGTCCAAAGCGCTCCGCCGCAAGCGGCAAATCCCAAAAACCCAATTTCACACTTCAATCTTCTTCCAGCGACCACTCGCGAACCGCACCATAAAGAAGCTGCCACGCACCCAGATGTCGGTGGTCATTGCCACCCACGCACCCAGCAAGCCCATATTCCAGCCCGGCACCACGCCGAACACGCCGAGGTCGATCTCGGAGCGAGTCAGCAGATACGCCAACGGAATCCGCACGCCCAGGAACCCGATCCAACTGATGAGCACGGGAACGCGAGTGTCGCCAGCTCCGCGAAGTGCCGACGTGAAAATGATCTGGCTCGCCAGCGCCGGCATCGCCAACGCGATGAGACGCAAGACCGGCACGCCTTCGTCGATCACCGGCTGACTACTCGCGTCATGGCAGAACAGCCTGAACATCGGTGCCGCAAAGAGGATGAACATCACGCCCATTCCGGTCATCGTCACCGCCCCCATCTTGAAGGCGACCCATCCGCAGTGAGCAGCACGAGCCGGATTGCCCGCCCCGAGGTTCTGGCCGATCAGCGTCATCGCGGCAGTTCCGAACGCAGCTCCAGCAAGGAAGCCAAGCGCTTCCCAGTTCAACGCGATTCCGTGTGCAGCTGTCGCGGTATCGCCGAGCCGATTCACCAGACTGAGAAACCAAAGCTGGCAGAGTGCGACCGAAAGGCTATCCACCGCGGCCGGCACGCTGACGCGCAGAAGTCTGCGAAGCAGCCCGATATCCGGTACCAGATTCGCCCAGGTGAGTTGAAGGCCCGACTTCCCGCGTGCCAATATCCCGAGCAGAACAACGCAGCCGACGAAGTGGCTCAACCCCGTACCCAGCGAGATGCCAGCGAAGCCCAAACCGGCCCACGGACCGACGCCGAAACACAGCATCCACGCAAGCGGGATGTTCAGGATCGCGACCATGCCCAGCACCTTCAGCCCGGTGCGTGTATCGCCGGCTCCGGACAGGCACGCGATGCACGCCGACTCGGTGATCTGAAAGACGAGCATCGCCGCGAGAGGCATCAGGAATTGCACAGCGTAATTGGCCGCGTCGCCGTGAAGTTGCAAAGCCGCAATCAGGGTGGGCAACCCCAGCACCCCGGAGATGGTTCCGATCAGCCCGAACGTGATGCCGAGGATGATCGCCTGCCCGGTTGCTCGGTGAGCAAGAGAGAAGTCGCCCGCACCGACGAATCGCGCAACGAGAGCAGTCGCGCCGACGCTGACGACAACGGTATAGCTCGCGACGAACCAGTACAGGTAGTTCGCGGTGTTCAGTGCTGAGAGGTAAGTTGCGCGAGCGGCTGGATTCGGAAGCTCGAAGTTGTCCGCGAGATACTGATCGGACATCCGAACGAGGAGGTGCAGATATTGTTGAGCGAGAGCGGGCAGGGCCAAGGCGAGCACAGTTCGCCAGATTGGCCGCAGCCCGAGCGGAGAAACGGCAGGTTCCATCCGGGCATCATAGTCAGGAAATCAGGTAGCGGGCTTGCGCTTCGGTTTTGCCTTGGAATTTGAGGCAGAATCTTCGACAGCCCGAATGACCACGCGGAACGGCCCGATGCTCAGAGTGCCGAGAGTTTCGGTTCCGTCCCCAGCAGTGAAGATGTCCGGTCGGAAGCGGTAGACGACTTTGCGACCATCTTTCTCGTCTTCAAGCAGCCCGGCTGTTCGCATGACCCCGAGATGGTGGGACATGTTGACCATCGGCGTGCCGACTTTTTCGGCGAGTTGGCTCACGTGATGGGGACCGCGGGCAAGGTGAAACACAATCCGCAACCGGGTGGGTTCAGCCAGGGCTGCAAGCACCACGGCTGCCCGGCGTGCGTCGGCGAACTCCATCATTGTTCATCACCTGTCGAAACGACTGAGGTAGGCGTATGGGAACCATATAGCGAGTCGCTAGTTTACCGAAACAGGCACATCAGCGTCTCATGAAATCTGCAGATTCTTGAAACGCTGAGACAGAGAAGAGGGCAAATTGTCGGAATAACGCGACGACGTCAGCGAATTGCTCAAAATCTGGTCAGGCTGTGAGGGAGAGAGAGCCGGCGGCGGGTTTCGCACCCGCATGATCCGAGGTACGAGCTCGGTGCCTTTCTGGGTCGCGCCACACCGGCAATGGAGGTCGTTCGTTGGTTGTGGTTGGTGGGCGGTGTCGCTTTTGCGGCGGCCGCTTCGCTTCCGACCACCAACATCCAACCAACCACAATCCACAAACATTTGAGAGGGCGGCGCGGGGGGAATTGAACCCCTCACTTCGGCTTTCACAGAGCCGTGTGCGAACCACTACACTACATGCCGCATCGAGGACAGACAGTGATCCCGGGCGGACTCGAACCGCCGATCTCCTCCGTGTCAGGGAGGTGTCTTGAGCCAACTAGACGACAGGATCAGGGAAGAAACGATGAACGATGAACGATGAATCAAGCAGAAGGCGAATGTCGGTTTCCATTCATCATTCATCGTTCATCGTTCATCGTTTCCCCAAGAGAGTACCCCAGCCAGGATTCGAACCTGGAACGCCGCGGTCGAAACGCGGAATGATGGATCCGTTTCACCACCAGGGCATGTTTCAATCAGCGGAAGGTGCGGGCGTCGAACCCACAAACCGGTCTCATGCCGGCTCTCCGTTTAGCAAACGAAGTCGTGTAGCCACTCACAGTACCTTCCGTGTCGGATGTCGTGCGACCGATGGCGACGGGGCAAGGAGACGAACCCCAGTCGGCCGGACCATTGTTCAGGCTCCAAACCCCGCAACCGCCGAACGCACAAACATCACAGTGGACCAGCCGAGAATCGAACTCGGACTGCAGGTATGCCATACCCGCGTCATCCCTTTAGACCACAGGCCCATTCACCGTCAGTGGAACCGTGGGGAGTCGAACCCCATAGCCATGTGTGCAAGACACAGCGTTAGCCCGCTACCGATCCCATTCTTCGGAAGGATGAAGTTAGAAGGATGAAGGATGAACAAAGCCAATGGCACCGTTTTTAATTCATCCTTCATCCTTCAAACTTCATCCTTTCCAAGTGACCCCGGTGGGAATCGAACCCACACGCCTCGCGGCAGCCGGCTCTCAACCGACTCTGGCTACCAGTTACAGCACGAGGTCAAGATCCGTCCGAGCCCGAGCGCCAGCGAGGTTCCGCTGTTCCCTCGCTGGCGCTCGGGCTCGGACCAATAATGCGAATCAATCGTGTTTCAGTGGCCCAGGAGGGAGTCGAACCCTCACGCCTCAACGGCATCGGCATCTGAGACCGACGTGGCTACCATTACACCACCAGGCCATGTTGCCATCCGGAGATAGCAGTTGCGAAGCTCGGGAATCGAACCCGACAGACCAGGCTTATGAGACCCGGTTGAGCACCAGCCCGCCCGCAAGTTGCAGACCTGAGAGTTGAACTCAGCATTCAGGCTTATGAGACCCGACCGGGCGCCGGCCCGTCTGCAATATCAATCAGTAGTGATGGAGGGATTCGAACCCACACTGCCCACGTTCTAAGCGTGGTGACTCCTACCGTTGGTCTACATCACCATGTTTGCAACGATGAACGATGAATAATGAACGAGAAATTCAGGACTGGAACAAGTTCAGTTTCTATTCATCGTTCATCGTTCATCGTTCATCGTTTTCGACAGTGACCCGTGGGGGATTCGAACCCCCATTCACAGGTTGAGAACCTGCCATCCTAAGCCATTAGAAGAACGGGCCATTCATACAACAGTGCCCCGGGTGGGAATTGAACCCACAATGCCAATGAAGGCGACCGCTTTACAGGCGGCCTGGCGGACCACCGCACGTCCGAAGGCGATTCACCGCTTTCGCGGTAGTAGCACGAGTGGGAGTCGAACCCACATCCCCCAAGGTTTGAGCTTGGGTGCTCTCCCAGTTGGCGTATCGTGCCATATATCCAGAGCCTCCGGTGGGAATCGAACCCACGCTTCAACCATACCAAGGTCGCAAGCTTCCACTACATCACAGAGGCATAGTCAACAGAGCGCCCAGTGGGAGTCGAACCCACACATCCGCCATGGCAAGGCGACAGGCAGCCGCTACATCATGGGCGCATCGTACATATCAATCAGAGCATCCGGCGGGACTCGCACCCGCGACGCCACGTTGGGAGGGTGGCATGTTTGCTACTACACCACGGACGCATATACACCGACAGTGGAAGCGGTGGGAATCGAACCCACGTGATCCTGCTTAAGAGGCAGGCGCCTAAGCCAACGTCAGTCCACACTTCCATATTCAGCGGTCCCGAGGGGAATCGAACCCCCGTTCTTCTCCTTGACAGGGAGACGGCTTAACCACTTGCCCGCGGGACCGTATTTCCAACAGCGTCCTGTACGGGACTCGAACCCGTCTCACCTGTTAGACAGACAGGCCGTCACACCCGCTTCGTCACAGGACGTTCATCAACCAGCAGGCAGGGGAGGAATCGAACCCCGCAGACACATGGCCGTCGGTTTTGGAAACCGAGTGCGTTCCCAGACGCAATCCCCACCTGTGCAAACCAGTACCCCGAGTGGGATTCGAACCCAACCTAAGCGGCTTGAAAGGCCACTTGCCTCACCAGAAGCAGATCGGGGCGTTTACCTACAAAACCCAACAAAAAGAACCGGCCGGAGGTCTCTTGTGAAGACCCCCGGCCGGTTCGCGTTGCCCGCGATTGGCGTAGAGGGTCACCCACTCGTATCAAGCGTCAGCCAATAACCCAACCCACCGACGACTTCACCCGCGAGACGCATCTTCTTCGCAACGACGCTGGCGCGAACGCCTGCGGTCGTCAGATGAAGTTCGGTACTCGTGAGTAAGCGTGTCATGGGAGTATTTTCTTTTATCTCGTAGGTCCGTTACGGGAGTTGCCTGCCGCATTAACTTATACGCTAGATAGACGCACGAATTGGACGTTGGTTCGCAAAGAATCGAATTTTTTCTCGCTGACTCATCAAATGACCCCACCATACGATCTCGAATCCTTGATGCGGCACGCTCTTGCGCTCGCGGCGCGCGGGCGTGGATTTGTCGAACCGAACCCGATGGTCGGGGCTGTCGTGCTGGATTCGGCTGGGAATCTCGTTGGCGAAGGCTGGCACCAGAGGTTCGGCGGCCCGCATGCGGAGGTGTTCGCGCTTCAGGCCGCGGGGGAGAAGGCACGCGACGGCACACTGATCGTAACTCTTGAACCGTGTTGCCATCACGGCAAGACGCCGCCCTGCACCGACGCCGTTCTGAAGGCAGGGGTTAGTCGGGTTGTGGTGGCGATGGCCGATCCATTCCCGAGAGTCGCGGGCGGCGGGCTGAAGATCCTTCGCGATGCCGGGGTGGAGGTTCAGGTTGGCGTGTGCGCTGCCGAGGCTCACAAGCTGAACGCTCCGTATCTGAAGTTGCTCCACACGGATCGGCCGTGGGTGCATCTCAAGTGGGCGATGACGCTCGACGGCAAGATAGCGACTCGCACCTCTGACTCGAAGTGGATCAGTGGCGAAGAGTCACGGCGACGTGTTCACGAACTGCGAGGGCGTGTCGATGCGGTGATCGTGGGTCGCGGAACGGTTGTCGCTGATGATCCCTTGCTGACCGCACGACCGGCAGGCCCGCGTGTCGCGGCTCGCGTGGTTGTGACTGCATCGGGTGATCTGCCCGAGCGGTGTCAGCTACGGGAGTCGGTGCGGGAGGGGCTTGTGCTGATTTACACTGCAATGGGGAACGAGGGAAAGTTCGCGGGTTGGCGTGCGGACGGTGCCGAAGTGGTCGCACTTCCCGCGAATGACAACCGGTTGTCACTCGACGCAGTGCTCGCGGATCTCGGCAAGCGACGATTCACGAACGTGCTAGTCGAAGGTGGTGCGGGATTGCTCGGCTCGTTCCTGGATGCGAAAGCTGCCGACGAGTTTCACGTCTTCATTGCCCCGAAGATCGTCGGCGGTGACAGTGCGTTGTCACCAGTTGCCGGTCGCGGCGTGAAGCTGATGGCCGATGCGTTTGAACTGGCGGAATGCACGTTCGAGCCATCGGGCCGCGATGTGTATGTGCATGGGCTCGCGAAGTAGCGGTCGCCCCAGCGGGGCGACATGCGGCCCCGTTGGGGCCGCCGCTACACCTTTCCCAAAACTAATCTAACTGAGTTTCACCGGACGGCCTTCCTTCGCGGATTGATAAATCGCCGAGAACAGTTCCACCACGGCACGGCCATCTTCGCCCGTCACCAACAACTGTTTGCCGTCGCGAATCGACAGCACGAAATCCGCGATCTGCAACTTGTGATAGTGCACCGTCGCGTCCATCGTCTTGAAGCGGTGGCGGTCTTCGTGATGAAACTCCGCGAGCCGATGTTCCTCGCCCGGAATCGTCCAGATGTCGTTCAACGGCGGCTCGGCCACCGCAGACACGCCCGCAATGAACGTCGCACCGCGATCCGTCTCGACCCCCACCGACGCGCCCGACGAACCGTGAATGTGAACCTTCGTGTAAATCCCCGGCTTCTGTGCCACCGACGTCGCAATTGACCCAAGCCCGCCGTTCTTGAACTTGATGCTCGCGACCGCCGTGTCGTCCACCTCCACGCCCGGATGATTCACGTTCGCCCACTGCCCGCTCACCTCCGCGACCGGCCCCATGAGCCACAGCAGAATGTCGAGCTGGTGCGGCGACTGATTCACCAGCACGCCGCCGCCCTCGGTGTCCCACTTGCCCCGCCACGGATCGGAGAGGTAATACGCTGCGTCTCGCCAACTGTACTGGATGAACACCCCCAGCGACGGCTTCCCGATCTTGCCAGCGTCGATCGCCTCCTTCATGCGAACCACCGGCTCGTAGAACCGTCGCTGACTGATGACGCCGAGTTTCACGCCGGTCTTCTTCGCAGCGGCGAGCATCGCGTCGCAATCGGCGAGAGAAGCCGCCAGCGGCTTCTCAACGAGAACGTGAACACCCGCCTCGGCAGCCTGAATCGCGGGTTGAGCATGAAGCGGATGCGGCGTGCCGATGATGACCGCTTCGACGCCGCCATCACGAAGCATCGTCGCGAGATCGGAGAATGGCTTGCCGCCGTACTTCGCAGCGAACGCACCAGCACGATCAGGTACAGCATCGCAGCACGCGACGAGTTCAGCCTCCGGAAGTGAATTCAAGGCGGCCGCGTGGATCGTGCCCACCTTGCCGCACCCGATCAAACCGACACGCACGGGTTTCATGTATTGGCCTCACACGCTCCGCTGTCGCGTCGCGGCTAAACGTTTGGGAAATACTTCGCCACAATGCGACGCAAGAACGCCAACGATTCCGACATTTCTTCCATGCCGTTCATGCCGTCTTCGATGCTCACCCAACCGCGATAGTTCGCCGCGGCCAGCGTCGAGAAGATTGCGTCGTAGTCGTTCAGTCCCTTGCCCGTGACGCCGTGCTTCAGCTTCGAGAAGTAGCCGATGCTGCCGTCGGCTTGCTTCAGATCGTCGAGTGTTGCCCCAGGTTCCAGATAGCGGTCGCTCGCGTGCATGCTCACCACGCGGTCAGCGACCGCCTTCAGCAGTTCGATCGGATCGTCGCCCGCCACCACGGCGTTCGATGGGTCGTATTGCACGCCGAAATTCGTTCGGTCCGGGATCATCGCCACCAGATCGAGGAACACATCCTTCTTCTGGGCGAACTCGGGAAACTTCCAGAAACCATCCTTGTAATGGTTCTCCAAGCCGAGAATCACTCCACATTCGCGGGCGGCTGGCAGACAGGCATTAATGCACTCGGCGGCCCATTCCAAACCCTGTTGCCGACTTACGGATGGGTACCGCTGACCGCTCAGCACCCGGCAGACGGTGCCAGCCCCTCCAAGGCGCCGCGTGACCCGCACCATCTCGATTTCGTAGTCGACGGCACGCTTTCTCGTGTCCGCGTCGGGGTTGGTGAAGTCGGGGGAACAGCACAGCATCGGCATCGCAAAGCCAGCGCCAGAAATGGCTTCGGCAACGGCATCGAGATAACTGGGTTCAAGGCTGGTGAAGAATCCCTCGTACATTTCGAGCCCGTCGGCGTCGAGCTGTTTCGCCTGTTCGATCCACTCGAACACGGTCATGGAGCGTTCGCCCGCGATCTTGTCGAGGTAGCACTTCGGGAAGGCAGAAAGTTTGAGCGGCATCGGCGTAATCTCCGGTGACAATTCGAGTATATCGTTTAGCGGAGCAGTTCCGCTTGCCCGCAGCGCCCAAACCTCGTTAGCATGTGTCGTTCCGCTCAACTTGGTGGATGAGAACCCGGCAGGCCGTGTTCTCATCCTGTTGCCGGGCCCCACTCGAACTGACGGTGCTCATGCCGCCGAAGAATCAAACGGCGTCCCCCGCGACGCTGCCCATGACCTGCGACCCCGCGAACCCGTTCATCGTGCAAGGTGATCGGTCCGTGCTGGTCGAGGTCGATAACCCGAAGTACGCCGCGGCTCGGGATGCGCTGGCTCCGTTCGCGGAGTTGGAGAAGAGTCCGGAGCATATCCACACGTATCGCATCTCGAATCTGTCGCTGTGGAACGCCGCAGCGGCTGGGTTCACCGCTGCCGAAGTGCTCGCGGTGCTTCAGCAGTACACGAAGTTCCCGATCCCGCAGAACCTGCCGTTGGACATCGCCGAAACGGTGGCCCGCTACGGTCGCGTGAAGTTGCAGCGAGTCGACGAGAAATCGCTGAAACTCGTGTGTGCCGACAAGCCGCTGATGATGGAGCTTTCGCGTCAGAAGAAGCTCAAAGAATACCTCGGCGAGAAGCTCGACGACGTGAGTTTCGCCGTCGATCCGGCGTATCGCGGCGTGCTGAAGCAAATGCTCATCACGCTCGGTTACCCCGCGGAAGACCTCGCCGGCTACACGGAAGGTGCGAATCTTCCGATGAAGCTGCGGGAAATGTGCACGAGCGGGCTACCGTTCAACGTGCGAGATTACCAACGTGAAGCCGGCGACGTCTTCCATGCGGGCGGCGACGTTCGTGGCGGTTCGGGCGTGATCGTGCTGCCTTGCGGTGCCGGCAAGACCATCGTTGGCATCGTGGCCATGTGCCTGCTTCAGAAGAATACGCTGGTGCTGACCACGAGCATCACGGCCGTGAAGCAATGGCGACGCGAGATCATCGACAAATCGACGCTGACCGAAGACGAGGTGAAAGAGTACACCGGCGACACGAAGGAAATCGGCCCGGTGACCGTGGCGACGTACCAGATCCTGACGTATCGCCCGGACAAAACCGAAGACTTCCCGCACTTCGGCCTCTTCGACAAGCGCGACTGGGGTCTGATCGTTTACGACGAAGTTCACTTGTTGCCGGCTCCGGTGTTCCGCGTGACTGCCACGATTCAGGCACGTCGTCGTCTCGGTCTCACGGCGACGCTGATTCGCGAAGACGGTCGCGAGGGCGACGTCTTCTCGCTGATCGGCCCGAAGAAGTACGACGTCCCGTGGCGGGAACTGGAAACGAAGGGCTGGATCGCATCGGCGAGTTGTACCGAGATTCGCGTGGCGTTGCCGGACGACGCGAACCGCATGGCGTATGCCGTGGCGGATCATCGTGCGAAGTACCGCATCGCCAGCGAAAACGAGGCCAAGGACGACGTCGTGGAGGAACTGCTCGCTCGCTACCACGATCAGCGAGTGCTGGTGATCGGTCAATACCTGACGCAGCTTCGCCGCCTGAGTGATCGTTTCGAGATTCCGATCATCACGGGCAGCACGCCGAGTGCGGAGCGCGAAGACCTGTACAACAAGTTCCGCTCGGGCGAAGTTCGGCACTTGGTGTTGTCGAAGGTCGGAAACTTCGCGATCGACTTGCCAGACGCGAACGTGCTGATTCAGGTGTCGGGCACGTTCGGCTCACGTCAGGAGGAAGCGCAGCGATTGGGGCGCATCTTGCGACCGAAGAGCAGCGGCGATGGCGACGCGCACTTCTACACATTGGTGACGCGGGACACGCGCGAACTGGATTTCGCCCATCACCGGCAGATGTTCCTGACGGAGCAGGGCTACAGTTACGCGATCCTCGATGAACGCGAGTTGGTTCCGCTGAAATCCGCCGCGGGGTGAGAGATGGACCGCGTGACGGAGTTCCTCGAATCCGAATTTCCCGATGCCGAGGAGCGTGCGTTGCTCCTCGGCATCGTCGCGTCACCGACCGACAAGACCGCAAAACTCGTTTACGCCGATTGGCTCGACGACCGCTCCGATCCGCGTGCCGAGTATGTGCGATTGCTTGTGGCTCGCGGCCGTCGGAAACCGCTCGTCCGCATGAATGAGTTGCGGAAGGCGTGTTCGGGACCGTGGCTGTCGATGATGGGCGAGTTGCAACGCGATTTCGCCACGATTGCGAAGAAAGTCGAGACACGTCCCGATCTCGAGCGTGGTTGGCGAGAAACTCTGTGGACAACCTTTGACCGTGGGTTGTGGCAGTTCCAGTACAAGGGCAACCTTTGGCTTGAAGAACATGGCCTATCGCCTGTGTTGGATTTCATTTGCGATCCCAAAATCGCAGCCGTCCTCTGGACTCTCGATCTGGATGCATACGACGATCACCCACAAACCAATGGAACGTTGCACCTTTCACTCGTGCCACTCACAACAGGCAAAGTATCGTTCCCCTATCTCGACAGAGTTTCAATCGAGCAGAGCCAAAACACGGTGCTTGGCAAAGGCGGTTACCACGAAGATGGTGAAACCGCTCGACTTCTCGCGTTGTGCCCCCGCCTCCGTCAGTTGACCGGACCATCCGCGCCGAACGCGAAGCTCTTCACCGGTCCCAAACACCCGCTCGAAGCGTTGAACATACACGCGGGGTACGACACTGAAGACTTCGTGAAGAATCTCGCCAAGTCAGAACGATTCCCACGATTGCGAACACTCCGGTACAAAGACTTCTGTTGCGAGTACATGGATCCTCAACCACAGATGTTCACGTCGTTCAAGGACTGGAAAACCCTGTTCCGTTCGCCTTGGTTCGCGAAGTTGGAAGAAGTCGAGTTATCCGGCGTGTTGCTGACCGAAGACGAAGTGAAAGCATTGCTCAAGATTCGATCCCAAGGCGTGACGATCACTCGCAGTCCATCCGCTCGCACTGGGTGAGGCCGGATGACGCAAATCGCCCGGCACCGCCATGCAATCCTCGATGAACGCGAGTCGATTCCGCCGAAATCCGCTGCCGGATAAAGACGCATGGCAGAACCGAGCAACAGCGCATGGCCAAACGAGGCAGAGTACAACCGGTACCTCGCGAACGAACGCCGTTTGTTCGCGTGGTGCATTGTGCGGTTCGGTAACCACACGTCTGAGGAGGCCGAGCGTAAGGCTCTTGACCGCTATCCCTACGAAGGGCCGACGGAGCCGCATCGCGGACTTGTCTTCCACAATTTGTCCTGGGACTGGGCGATGACGGAGTTGTTTGGCGATTGCTATTGGGTGCACCGCCCAGACCTTGCGGGGCAACTTGAACAATGGCGTCTCGAATTTGAACGCGAGGCGGGAATGCGGGAGTAACGCCGCGAGATGGAATGAACTATGTCCCTCCTGTGGATCAACGGCACGCTGACCGACAAAACCAACGCACGAGTTAGCCCGTTCGATCACGGCTTCCTCTACGGCGACGGCGTCTGGGAACATCTCCGCATCTTCGACGGCAAACTCTTCCGACCTGCCGACCACATCAACGCGCTGTTCACCGCTGCCGAAACGCTTGGCATTGATATCCCATTGTCACGCGAAGAATTCACGGTCGCCATCGACGCCACCGCGAAAGCCAACAACCGCACGGACGGCTACATTCGCGTGATCGTCAGTCGTGGTCCGGGCACCATCGGCCCTGATCCCCGCAAGGTCGTTCCGCAGGTCGTCATCATCACGGAAGAGTATCGGCCGTTCCCGGATGAACTCTACGGCCACGGATTGCACGCGGTCATCTTCCCAACGCCGCTCGACACCGATCACCCCGCGAATGGCGTTCGCACGCTCGGCCAACCGCACACAATCCTTGCGAAACAGCACGCACTCAAGCACGGCTGTCTCGAAGCGATTCTCACCAACCACGCCAAGCGACTCGTCGGCACCACTGAGGGATTCTTGTTCCTGGTGAAAGACGGGGCGCTCGTTGTGGCGGGCGATCAACCGAGGGATGTGACGGGATACGCCGTCGCTGCGTTCGCTGGGGAACTCGGGCAGATTGTGGTCGAATACGGCGTGAAGGCAGACGACCTGTACGCATCTGAAGAGGCGTTCATTGCGGGTACGGCGTGTGGGGTAATCGGCATCGTTCGCGTGGACGGAAAGGACATCGGCAGCGGCACCGAGGGACCGATCACACGCACGATCCGCGAACGTTACTACGCCATAACGCACGGAAGGGGATAAAATACCTTCGTCCCAAACGGAGGTTCACCATGCTCCCCATCCGTCGCATCCTCGTTCCGACCGACTTCGGCGACTGTTCCACACCAGCCGTTCGGCTCGCGGCTGAGCTTGCCGACAAGTTCAGTGCCGAACTGATTCTTCTTCACGTCGTGCAAGACCTCGCCCTCGCGATGCCCGACGCGGTGATGCCAACGCCGCTTCCAGGCCCAGACCTCAGCCAACTCAGCGACGCCGCCAAGACCGGTCTCGCAAACCTGATCGAACGCGAAAACCTCGCTCGCTTGAAGCCGCGTGTGGAAGTGCGAATCGGATCGCCGGTTTCCGAGATCGTTGCCGCCGCGGGCGATCTGAAGGCCGATCTGCTGTGCGTCGGCACCCATGGTCGCACGGGGTTGGCGCATCTGATTCTGGGGAGTCAGGCTGAACGCATCATTCGAGAGGCTCCGTGTCCCGTTCTCACGGTGAAGCCGCACGCGAGTTGATCGCGCGACGAACCGTTCGCCCGGTACAATTGAGATATGGCAAGCATCGAACTCTCTCCTGAACTCGTCACGAAGCGGGATCGGCTGCTCGGCACACTCGCGGAACTGCCGGGCGTTGCGGTCGCGTTCAGCGGCGGTATCGACAGCACCGTCGTCGCGAAAGCGGCATTCCTCGCGCTCGGCGACAAGGCGGTCGCAGTGACAGCCGACAGCGGAAGCGTTGCGCGTGCCGAACTCGCCGACGCCAGGCGACTCGCCGCCCTCATCGGCATTCGCCACATCGTCGTTCCAACTCGCGAGTTCGAGAACCCCGATTACCTCAAGAACGACGGCAGCCGTTGCTACCACTGCAAGACCGAACTGTATTCGACCGTCGAACGCATCCTGCCGGAACTCGGCGTCCCCTTCATGGTGAGCGGCGCGAACCTCGACGACCTCGGCGACTACCGCCCGGGATTGCTTGCCGCTGCCGAGCATTCCGTGCGACATCCATTGCAGATCGCGGGCTTCACGAAAGCTGACGTTCGCGCGCTCGCACAGCACTGGGAGTTGCCAACGTGGGATAAGCCCGCGTCGCCGTGTTTGTCGAGTCGGCTGGCTCCGGGGTTAGCGGTCACGCCTGAACGCACGGCTCGCGTCGAAGCTGCGGAAACGTTCCTGCGATCGCTGGGTTTGCGTGAGTGTCGCGTGCGTCATCATGAGGCCGATCTGGCTCGCATCGAAGTGCCCGTGAGCGAAATTTCCAGGCTCACATCCGATCCCGTGCGAGCAGAGCTGACCCGCGAGTTCAGTCGCCTCGGGTTCAAGTTCATCACCATCGACCTCGACGGTTTCCGCTCCGGCAGCATGAACGAACTCGTACCTCTGGAACTGCGTCGCGTGTATAGTGGACGCTGAGAAACCCTCACCGACAACCTACCCCTCCACAGCCATGAACCCGCTACCTGCTCCGCGTGCTCTCGAACAGTTCTTCCTCGAAGCTCGCTGCAAGTTGCTCGACCTCGCCGGCATCCTCGACCGTGTCGGTCGCGGCGCAGACCTCGACTCACTGACAGCCGACGCTCGCACCGAGAAGATCCACAAGGCGCTCGGCATTTTGATGTCTGCGGCACCGAACAAGGCCGAACTGATCCAGAAACTCTTCTCGCTCGCCTACGACCCGGAATGGAAGCGCCCCAGCCCCCGGTTCTGAAACAATCCGGTATGCAACGCCGTAAGCGGCGAAGGCCAAAATCGCATCACGCCTGCCGAGATCGCCCATGCCACGGCAATACGTCTGTCCGCATTGCGAGTACGAAGTTCGCGTCGAGAGGTTGCGGCCAGACGGGTCAATCATTTGCGGCTTCTGCACGAAAGCATTTAATACTCGAAGCGTCGAGAAGCCCCGCCCCGTCGAGAAGCCCCAACCCGTCGAAGAACCGCTTTACGTCGCGGAGGTCGTGAGCGTACCGGGAGCGGTTCCCGAAAGCCCTCTGCCCGTCGCCGAAGTCATTCGGTCCGCGTCCGCAGATGCCGCTCCTCTTGCCGTTCCGGTTGCTGACTGGGAAGACTTCAGCACGCCGGAGCCGGTTCCGCCCAAGGAAGCTAAGCCCCCCGAGCCGTCTCCGGTTCCGCTCCCACCCAGGGAAGCGGAGCCTCCGAGGAAGGCACCCGAGCCGTCTCCCGTTCCGATCCCTGCCTGGGACGAGATGAACGAGCGGCCCAAGGCCAAGCGATCGTCGGCACCGCGAGTAAATCCCTGGAGGTCGTTCGGCAACGGAAGCCGCAGGGTGTGCATCGGCATCATTGTCGAGCTTGTTGCGATAACCGTTCTGTTCATGACTCAACTCATCTTCGGGGTCATCACGGCCGACTCTGTGATTAACGGAACGACCGGAGATACCGTCACGAAGCAAGTACGCATCTTTGTTTCGGTGGTGTGTGTTGGTGTCGCGGTGATTGGATCTGCTCTGGTCGCGGTGGGGCGGACGGAGCAGGCGAACATTCCCGAAGATCGCATGGGGTCGATGGCATCCGCGACCGTCGCGTTGCTGGGCTGGGTCAATGTCTTGACGTTGCTTTTCGGAATTGGATTCCTGGCGTTCAGTCCCGACAGTGGATTTCTGAAGAGCACCTCCAGCAGCGAATCGTCGGCCAAGATCGGCGGCCTTGCGTTCATCATCGCACTGGCCACACGTTGGTACGCGGATAGCGGGGCGATCATCAACCTGGGTCTGGTGAGTGGGGCGATGCCGAGCCGGTCGCTTCGGGATCGAGTAGGGTCCGTGAACCTCGTATGTCAGGTTCTGGGAATGTGTTATCTGGTGCTGGTCGTCATTGCGTATTCGAGATCGTTCGACTCGCCCTCACCGCCCACACCGTCACGCAACCCGGTTCCTCGGACGAATCCGGGCGATAGCTTCCTGGCGGGGGCGGCTGCGATTCTCGTGTTCTACGTCGTCACGCTGGTTTATCTGCTGTTGAATCTCAGCCTGCATGTGGCCGCGCAACACGCGGCGAGCGCTTGGAGACCGGATCGTGACGAGTGACTTGTCCGTTGATTCCGGTGCGGATGATTCCGGTTGTCTGTCATTTTCGCCAAGCGGGGTTTCTCCGTGACCGCCGTCCGCTTACCATTGTCGGGACGCCGGCCCGCGATCTCTCATGGGAAAACGTCATGCCCATTACATTGGGTTGTCCGTCTTGTGGAAAACGGTTCCGTGCCCGCGATGAATCCGCTGGCAAGCGGGTGAAGTGCCCGTACTGCTCGGAACCGGTTCCCGTTCCGACGGGCGATGAACCAGAACCCGCGCCCGCTCCGATGCAGCCTCCACAGGGTAGATCGCCGCTGGATGACGACGACGATGCCGGTGTCGGGATGGTGCCGACATCGCGACCCGGACCGCCGCCAGCGGTTGCGAGTCCAGCCGATTGGGGAGCGGACCCTCCCGGAATGGCCCCACGGCCGAATGCGTTTCCGCCGCCAGCGTTCCCGCCGCCGGTGTCTCCACCAGCCGCACCCGTGTTTCCTTCGGTTCGCGCTCCTTCGTCGCCAGGGTTCGATCCGTTCCCGATGACACCGCCACCTCGTCCGGGCCGCGAATCCCTGTCTCGGCTCGGCGGGGGGCCTCGACCTCTGGGCGGTGGCGCACCGCTTGGTGGCGGTGGCGCGGCCATCGCGAAGACCAGCGCGGGAGACGACGGCCGTGGCAGCGATGTGTTCGCGACGATTCCGGGCTGGCGCAGAACTCGTGGCGGGCTGTTCTGGGTGATGCTGGGCTTGCTGATGCTGACCGCGCCTGGGATCGTGGGCTTCGCAAAGGCCGCCTGCCTGAAGGGTGGAGTTGAGTTGCCGAAGGGGCCGGGCGAAGGTTGGATCACTATCGCGGGGTACGTCAATACGTCCGAGGCTGGGGCGATCAAGCTCTCCAAGGAAGAACTGGTGGACTTGGTGGCTTACGGCGTGCCTCTCGTCTTCGGGGGCTTGTTCCTGGGCTTTGGTCGGTTGACGTGCGGAGCAGCGCCGCGAAGCAGCGGAGCGAAGGGCATGTTCGCGTTGAGTGGCCTGTTCACGCTGATTGCGGTGGCGGCGTTAGTTGGGAGCGTCGCCTGCTTCAATCTGTTCCCGGAGGAGTACCCGTATACCCGCTATGCACTGTTGATTTCGCTCCCGGCGGCGGAGTTCTGGTTCCTGACGGGTTTGGCGGTGAGCGGTGTGACGTTGAAGCGGCCGGGCGCCGCCAAAGCGGTTGGTTTCTTGGTGCTTATTGTGACATTTGCGGCGACCGCTGCGACGATGGGCTGGCTGGTGTATGCGAAGCAGACGGGTCGTCCGTTGCTGGCGAACGCCAACACGAAGTTCTATGAGCAAGCCGTGTTGATGCTGAGTTGGTTGGTGGTGATTGGCGTGTATTGGCGAGCGGTGCGGAGCGTTCGCGGTGCGATCTCTGATTTGCTGGAGGCGGTCGAAGGGTAAGACTTGTGGCATTGAAAGCCCACGGACGGATGTCCGTGGGCTTTTTTCTTTACGGGCCTTCACCGGGTATACTGAACACATCTCCCCAGAGGAAATCACCATGAAGTATATCGACCCGCATATCCACATGATCTCGCGGACCACCGACGACTACCAGCGGATGGCCTACGCTCAGTGCGCGGCTATCAGCGAACCCGCCTTCTGGGCCGGGTTCGACCGCGGAACCGCAGCCGGCTTTCACGACTACTTCCGCCAACTCACCGAGTACGAACCGCGACGTGCCGCGTTGTTCCACATCAAGCACTACTGCTGGCTGTGCATCAACGCCAAGGAAGCCGAGAACGTCTCGCTGTCGCGTGAAGTCATCGCGATGATCCCCGAGTTTCTGTCGAAGCCGAACGTGCTGGGCATCGGCGAAATCGGGCTCAACAAGAACACGGCGAACGAAGCTACGATCTTTCAGGAGCATCTCGATCTCGCCGCGAAGACGAACGAACTGATCCTGATCCACACGCCTCATCTTGAGGACAAGTACAAGGGCACGCGGATGATCGTGGATATGCTCAAGAACGATCCGCGAGTGAAGCCGCACCGCGTGTGCATCGACCACGTTGAGGAACACACCGTGAAGCTCGCTCTCGATGGCGGCTTCTGGTGCGGCATGACACTTTACCCCACGACGAAATGCACGCCGTCGCGGGCTTGCGACATCATCGAGATGGTGGGCACGGATCGCATCATGGCGAACTCGGCCGGTGACTGGGGTAAGTCTGATCCGCTCGCGGTGCCGGAGTTGATTCAGGAGATGAAGCGTCGCGGTCACTCGGAGGCGGACATCAAGAAAGTGGTATTCGACAACCCGCTGACGTTCTGGCGGCAGGCGAACAACTGGAAGGAGTGGCCGCCGGAACCGAGCCTGAATGGAGCTGTGCCGCAGCCAGTGAAAGCCGGATACTGAGAATATGGTCCGCTCCCTCCGCGAGCGGATTCGCTTCACGGAAGTAACGCCATGACTCGCGACGAATTTTGGGATCATATCGAGTCCTCGAAACGTTCCGATCTCGATGAACATGTCGAGCGGCTCACCAAGCAACTCGCGAAGTTGCCCCCGGATGAGATCGCTGATTTCGGTCACTGGTGGGAACTGTCGAAGGCCGAGGCATACCGTTGGGATCTGTGGGGGGCCGCGTACACAATCAACGGCGGTTGCTCCGACGACGGATTCACCGACTTCCGCTCCTGGCTAACCCTTCAGGGTCGTGACGCTTTCCAGGCCGCACTCGCGAACCCCGATTCGCTGGCCGATCTGGAGGTGGAAGAAGACGCGGCTTCCTGTGAGTGCTATCCGGCGACACGAGCGTGGTTCAAGGCGACCGGTATCAAAGATGATTACGACGCTTTCCACGCGGCCGTCGAAGCCCGTCATCCGCCCACTCAGGAATCGCTGGCCCGGGGTGAGGTTGAGCCAACAGGAGAGAACTGGGACTTCGATGACTGCGAAGAGACCCGGCGGCGATTGCCGCGGTTGGCCGCGATGTACCTCGACCGCGATTGAAATGGAGATTCGCCCAGGAGGTGAGCGATGGACTGGAAACCATTCTGGAAGATCATCGAGGATGCCTACTGCCCCGATTCGATCGACCACTTCGAAGCCCTCAAGGATCGTCTCGGATCGCTCAAGTGGTTCGAGGTCGTCGAGTTTCAGGCGCGGTTCGATGAAGCCATCGCGTCGGCGAACACCATCGCGCTGTGGGGTGCCGCTCACCTCATCAACGGCGGCTGCTCCGACGACGCGTTCCGTGACTTTCGCGTGTGGCTCGTCGGTCGCGGTCGGCATGCTTACGAAGCGGCCTTGAAGAACCCAGACACGCTCGCCAACATCCTCGATGGCGATCCCGTCGATGGCTTCGGTCTCGACGCGGCCGCGTTGCGGGTCTACGAAGCAAAGACCGGCATGAGCGACTTCTTCGACCGGCTCGACCGCGAGGAGAAGGACGCACCGCCACCGCCGCCCGAGGGAGTGGATTTCGACTTCGAGGATGAAGCCGAGTTGAAGAAACGCTATCCGCTGCTGTGCCACCTTTATCTGAACCCGCCCGCTGAGACGCTGGAATGAGCGACCCCTTTCACGATCATTTTTCGAGCGTGGCGGGCAACTACCGCGCGTTCCGACCGGTGTATCCGCCGGCGCTGTTCGCGTTCCTCGCGGAATCGGCACCGGCTCGCGATCTCGTCTGGGACTGCGGCACAGGCAGCGGGCAAGCTGCGGTCGCGCTCGCGGGCCACTTCGCGAAAGTGTTTGCCACCGACGCCAGCGCCGATCAGATCGCCAACGCGGAACCGAACCCACGAGTCGAATACGCCGTCGCGACTGCCGAGCAGTGCCCGCTTTCGGATGGCAGCGTCGATGTCGTCACCGTGGCGCAGGCGATCCACTGGTTCGACTTCGACCGCTTCTATGCCGAGGTGCGCCGAGTCGCAAAGCCCGACGGCTTGATCGCCGCGTGGACCTACGACCTCGACACGATTCATCCGGAAGTCGATCCCGTGGTGGAACGCTTGCAGAACGAGTACATCCGTCCGTATTGGCCGCCGGAACGAGCGTTCGCAGACGCGGGGTATCGCACGATTCCGTTTCCGTTTCCGGAGTTGTCGAGGCCGCACTTCAAGATGACCGCACAGTGGGATCTGCGGCACTTGCTGGGGTACGTGAATACGTGGTCGGCGGTGCGGAAGTACGAGCAGAAGCACGGCGTGAACCCGCTCGGCGTGTTGGCCGAGGAACTCGGCAAGGCATGGGGCGACCCGGCGACCGTGCGAACAGTGCGCTGGAAGTTCTCGATGCGACTCGGACGAGTTAGCGGATCTTGAACGGCAAAGAAGCGATGGCACGCGGATTAAGAGGATAAGAGACGAGTGATCCACAGATTACACAGAAGACACAGATTTCAAAATCAGATTGAGGACAGAAGAAAAGCGAGTTGTGTTTGAAACGCTGCTTGATCTTAATCTGTCTTCGAAATCGAGGCCGGAGCAAGAAGAGTGCGAGCGTTTCACATCTTCGCCGACGGTGAAGGGTAAAAGCGTTACGATTGCTCAAGGCAATCAAATCACCCGAATACAAAACCAACCGTTGGCACTGGTCAGGCTGCAGTCTCTAATTGTGAGACTATTATCACGCCACCGCGATCATTGCTTGCCTGCGTGCCAGATATCGCGTGTTGGTCGAGTGCCGGTGAGAGTTGATCGCAACATCCGGAACAGGAATGATTTGATTCCGCGAGTAAAGCAAACGGACATTCAAATCAACTTGATTCCGGGTGCTTCGGAATCAGCCCTTTGAAGCACTTCCAAATCAACGCCTTCTCGCAACAACATATCAGCGAATTGTTTGCGATCATCACGCACTCCGTAAGTGTTATTCTGATATAGTTTCCTCCGGACAGATAAAACGTTTCCGGAGGTGGGGTGTGCATCTCGTCCGGAACCAATGAGAAACGCTGAAACCGCCTCCGTTTCCTTGACAACGACCGACCTGTTCGAGCCTGTTCACTCCACCTTGCACTTCTTGCCTGCTTCGCGTATCGCCCCGCGTCCGGGAGTTGTCCCGCGCGGAGTTGCCGCATGACCACACGAACCATCATCCTTGCTGCCGTTGCACTCGTTTTTGCGATCACGGGGTGTTCGCACAATCCGGGCTACTTCCCTTACATCATTCCAGGCGGCGTGATCGAGGAATCGCACGCCAAGCCCGGCGGTCGCGGCTACTTCAAGAACTTCGACCCCAAGGCCGTAAAGCTCGAAATCACGCCGAACCAGCAGATCAACGCTCCGCTCGGCTCGCAGATCGTGCTCATCGGCACCGTCATGGACAAGGATGGCCAGCCAAGGCGGTCGCGACGGATCGAGTGGATTCTCGATGGGCCGGGCAACATCGTCGAAGCGGATGAGTCAGGCACATTCCCGGGCCGCGGCTACAAGAAAGACAACAAGTACGCCGTGACGTACACGAACTACATCACCAAAACCATTACGCGCGGCAACACCGACCCAGGCGACGATGTGATCGTTGCACCGGGGCAGACGTTCTGTGTCATCAGTTCCGCGGTGCCGGGCGAAACGGTCATCACGGGTTACGCACCCGAAGTGTTCAACTGGGACAATGGCCGCGTCGTCGTGAAAATCAACTGGGGCGACAGCCGGTACTCATTCCCGGCACCTGCGGTTGTGCGTTACGGCGGCGAAACCACGCTGACGACAACCGTGAACACCACCGCGACCGAAGGCAGCCCGAGTGGTTACCGCATTCGCTACAAGCTGCTGGAAGGACCGCCGTCGGTGTTGGTGTCGCGAGCTGGCTCAGGCACAAGCACAAGCCAGTCCGGCACCGGCAGCAACGAAGCCGAGGCGTTCACGGATGTCAACGGCGAAGCAGCCGTGCGACTTGTTCAGCAGAGCCCGAAGGCCGGCAAGACTCGTGTTGCGGTTGAGGTGGTGAAGCCTGCCGAGAATGGCACCGGTCCGGGTACGGTCGTGAGTCGCCGGGAAACGGTGATCGAGTGGGCGGAGCCACGGATTCACCTTGCGGTGAACGCTCCGAATACTGCGGGCGTCGGTGGCAACATCCCCGTGACCGTGGCGCTCGATAACGAGGCTTCGGTGGATAGCCGCGATGCACGGGTAACGATCAGGCTCACGGACGGGGCCACGCTCGCACGCAGCGATCCGCCGCCATCACGTCAGGACGCGAACGGTGCGTTGACGTTCGATCTGCCACCGGTGCCGGGCAAGGCGAAGCAGGAAATCACGCTGCAGGTCAAGCCGGCGCGTCTTGGTCAGGTGACCGTGAACGCGGACGTCGTGACCGCCGACGGCTTGCAGGCGACGAACAGCGCCAGCACTCGCGTTGAGCAGGGCAAGTTGCAAATGCACGTCGAAGCACCGGCGTCAGCGATTGCGGGCGAGCAGATTCCGTTCAAGATCGCAGTGACGAACGGCGGCTCGATTCAAGCCGACAATGTGACCGTGTGGGCCCGCTACGACGACGGCTTGCGATACGCTGCTCCGAACAACCCCGTTGAACTGTCAGCGGGCAGCATTGCGCCTGGGCAGACAAAAACTGTTGATCTTCCGCTGAGTGCGGCGAAGTCGGGCCGTTTCGGTGTGCGTGCGACCGCAACCGCTGACGGAGGGCTCACCGCGACCGCCGAGCCGGTTGCCGTGGACGTGCAGCGAGCCGAGTTGAACATCGCCGCCACGGGGCCGCGGCTGGTGTATCTGAATCAGGACTTCGAGTGGAACGTGACCGTGCGGAACACCGGCGACGCAACCGTGTCGAACGTCGTGGTGCGTGCGACTCTGCCGACGGATGTTCGTGTGAAGTCCGTCGATGGCGGCAAGACCGGAGCGGGTTCCGTCGAGTGGACACTCGCAGAACTGCGGGCCGGCGATCAGAAGACGTATCGGATTCCCGCGACGGCGACGAAACTCGCAGCGAGTGCAACGCTCACAGCAACGGTGCTGGCGGATGCGACGAACGGTTCCCGCACGGTTGGCGACCCGGTGAACTCGAAGGCGGAATCGGCTGTCGCGATCATCGGAACGCCTGCGTTGTCGCTGGTTGTGACTGCACCAACGGGATTGGTTGAAGTCGGCAAGCGAGCGACGTTCACGGTGAAAGTGAAGAACGAAGGCACTGTTTCGGCTCGCAACGTGGAGTTGGCTGCATTCGCGCCGCCGGAGTTGCGGCCGGTTCGCGGCACGGGTGTGGTGCTGGGCAGCCAGAACGCGCCTGCTCCGCTGACGGCTCGCATCGAGGGAACAGGCCGCATGGCGTTCCCGGCGTTGGAAGAGCTGCGACCGAACGAGACGGTGACGTTCACGATCGATGTGGACGCAGTGCAAGCTGGCGACGCCCGCTTCCGTGCCGAGGTGACCGCCGCGCACTTGTCGAGCCCACTGAAAGAAGAACAGGCCGCCCGCGTGACAGCAAAGTAGCCCCAGAAGACACAGGGCGGAAGCCCTGTGTGGCTTTCACGCGCCGAGAAAACACTTCATCCACCCTTCTCGCGTTCTTCATAACGCACGATTACAACGGACACTGCCCGGAACGACGCCTGCTCGTCCGGGTATCCATCCAGACAACCCCCATTTTCGAGGGTACACTGGAGGAGGGAAGCCGACGGATTGGCTCGACAGACGCCGGTGCCCGGTTTCCCACCGAAGGAGAACCATGACCCCGACCGCTACTCTGCCCGCCGCTCCCCACACGAGGGACGTTCCGATGGCTCAACCGCGTATCCTGATCGTCGAAGATGAACGGGGACTCACGCAGTCCCTGTCGTGGTACTTCAACAAAGAAGGTTACGAAACGCACGTCGCCGACAACGGCACCGATGGCTTGCGGAAAGCCCAAACCATCCTCCCCGATGTCGTACTGCTCGACATCATGCTGCCAGGCATGAACGGGCTGGATGTCTGTCGCGAACTGCGAGCCGGCGAACGCACCCGTGATATCCCGATCATTATGCTGACGGCCAAGTCCGAGGAAACGGATCAGGTCGTGGGTTATTCGCTCGGAGCCGACGACTACGTTCCGAAGCCGTTCAACAACAAGGTGCTGCTCGCCAAAGTGAAGGCATTGCTGCGGCGAGTCCAGGGCTCGGGCGAGCCCGGCGATGTGGCCGAGTATCACGGCGTGAAGATTGACCGCATCCGCCACCGCGTGATGTACAACGACGAAACGCTCGACCTGACGCCAACCGAGTTCCGACTGCTCGAAACGTTGGTCCGGCAACCGGGCCGTGCGTTTAGCCGACACCAGCTCATGGACACGGCCATCGGCGAAGGTTCCATTGTGCTGGAACGAACCATCGACGTTCACATCAAGACGCTGCGGCAGAAGTTGATCCAGGCTGGTTGCGAGGTGGAACTGATCGAGACGGTTCGCGGTGTCGGCTACCGCCTCCGCGAAGATGAACTCGAAGCGAAGTGACGCAAACTGATGGCGGGCGTTCAACCAGCCCGCCATCACGCGAACAGTTCGGACACTTTGCACGAAAACCCAGGCAGTACACTTCCGCCATCGAGCAGGTCGTCGTCGCCGAGTTCCAGACCCCGCATGTTCCCGTTGTAAACCATGACCGTCTTCGTCTCGGGATCGACCAACCAAACCAACGGCACGCTGTAGAACAGGTATTCTTTGATCTTCGCCCGCACATCAGGACGGCGATCATTTGGCGACAGCACTTCGATGGCAATGTCTGGTGGAATCTCGAAGTCGCCCTCGGGCATCTGCGGCTGTCGCGTGATGCTCCAGAACGCCACGTCTGGCCCGCGTACGGTATCGGGACCACGTTCCAACACAACTCCCGTATCGTTGGTCGTCACCCAACCGAGCTTCTTCGGTTTGACGAAATTGAGCAGCAACCACGCGATCTGCGAACAACAGATTCCGTGCCTTCCTTTTGGTGGCGGCATGACGATTACCTCCCCGCGCACGAGTTCCAGTTTCGAGCCGTCGGTCGGGTCGAGCATTCGCTCGAATTCAATCGCTGTGATGAGTGGTTGTTGAACAGTTGACATCGCAATCTCCGGCATCGGATTCGGGCGAAAAGAGCAGACACGGAAGCATCTGCTCATTCAAGGTCACTCCTTCGCGGCTTGCTCCAGTAGCGTCTTGATTCGCGTCGTTGCGTTCTCTCGCGTTTCTGGCTCGTTCTTCACTTCCTGCGTCACCTTCTCCATCGGGTTCACATAGTTCATGTACTTTTCGTTGAGGTACGCCACGCGAAGCTGAAGGCCGTTGTCGCTCGGGAAGTCGAACTTCCATTCGCCGGCTTCCTTCTTCATCGCGGCAACCATTGTGCCCGGTTTGGGGAACTTCATCGACCGCGTGTACACGTTGAAGATCTCACCCTTCAGGTTCCAGCCGCCGAGGTTCGGATTGTCGCCGCTCATGTTCGGGCCTGAAAACACGAACGTACCCTCGGCCGTGTCGCCCGACTCTTTGCTCACCGTGACCTGGAAATCCTTGGGGAACGGATCAAGCCCGAAGAGAACGATCTTCACTTCGTCGCGCATCAACTTCCGCTCGTTCATCTGGTACGTCAGATTGTCGATCGCGGTGGCGAGCTTGCCCCCGGCGACGTTGCCACGCTTGAGTTGCTCCGCGTAGCTGGTCGTGCAGTAAGAAGCCGCGATCTCGTACTCGCGGTTCTTGATCGCCTCCTTGAACATGTCGGCCGCAATCTGCGGAGTCTCCGCTTTCTTGTAGCCCTTCACCGTCCGGATCGTGTCGGCTTTCTTGAACATGAAGAGATAAACGCCACCACCAACGAGACCAATCAAAACAATAAGGCCGAGAAGACGGGCCATGATGATACCCCAGATATGAATGAAGAACCCAACCTACCTAAGCAGGTTGGGCGAAATCGCAATCATCACGCTGCGTACTTCTTGATAAGCTCCTCGAACTCAGGGCACGTCTTCTTCGCCGATGCCTTCAAATCCTTGAGGAACGCTTTCTCCATGTCATCGACCTTGCCATCCGCGAGGATGAACTTCGTGATCCACGCGGCCTCGGAGGCGCTGATGTCGCCGTCGGCGAGGATCGCCTTCTTGACCACCTCGAACACGAACGTGTGGAACTTCGCCACAGCCTTCGGAGCGCTGTTCCGCAGGTCGATCAGGAACTCTGCCTCGGACTTGTTGATGACGCCATCCGCGAGCAACTCCTTGCGGATGATGTCGGTTTCCTTCTCCTCGATGTAGCCATCCGCGAGAATCAACGACTTCGCCAGCTTCTTCCAGTCCGCCATTGCATGTCCTTTCGGGTCAGGGTTTTGACTTGCCGGCAGCGGCCGACAGCGTCGGAGGTTGGGCAATGGGACTATACCAACCCAGTCCGCGGAATGCACCAACCCAACGAAATGGAAATGTCCAGCGACTCCGGATGGTTCCGGCCAACTTCCCCACCCCACCTCCGGAACCATCGGTTTCAGACCCGGAACCATCGTTTCAGGCCCGGAACCATCTCACTCGTCCGGAAGAAACTACATCAGATCATTCGCCACGTCTGAAACTTGCTTCTGTCTTCTGTTCTGGTCGTGCCGTAATCTGCGTGAATCGTGCGGCTCGTCTTCATCGCGAACGGAGCAACCATGCGTACCCTCATCCTGTCCCTCCTCGCTGTCGCAGTTCTCGCGACACCCGCTTTCTCAGCCGATCCACCGAAAGCCAATCGCGTCGAATTCAACCGGATGATCGCGCACTGGGATGCTTACGGCGACGACGATTACCTGAAGTTCGTCGAGGAAGCTCGCCCCGAAGTCTGTCAACTTGGCTTCTACGGTGGCCACTTCTACAGCCTCATTCACACGCCGGAATACAAGGGCTATCCTGCTCACTTCCCCGTGAAGGGACTCGCCGAGGGCGGCAAGTGGTTCCAGGATCGCAACGCGGCGGTTCACAAACTCGGGCCGAAGGTCGTGGGGCACTTCAACGTCACGTTCCTGGTCGGCGAACCCGACGGCAAAGACGGCCCGCGTGGCTTCTTCAAGTTCTACCGCGACCTGTGGGATGAGAAGGAACTCGGCCCGAAGCCCGTCAAAGACCCGCTCGATTTGCTGGCTCGTAACGCCGACGGCACCCCGATGGCCTCGAAGCAATACAGCATCGGGCAGATGCGTGAGTTCACGGCGTGTTTGAACAATCCACACTGGCGAACGGTGCTGAAGGCATGGGCGAAACGTGGCATCGAACGCGGCGTCGATGGCTACGTTGCGAACTACTTCTACCGTCACAACTGCTTGTGCGAGCATTGCCAGAAGGGATTCCGCGATCACCTCACCGCCGGCTTCACACCCGAACAGACACGCGAGCAGTTCGGCATTGCGGATGTGAAGACACACAAGTTCACGGAGTTGGTTGGCTGGCACGACCCAAAGGAATCGACACCGTTGCGGCGTGAGATGCTGAAGTGGTCGCAGATCAGCACGAAGCAAGCGTTCGACGACGTGTTCGTGAAGTACGCGCGTTCGCTAAAGCCGGAGCTAATCCTCGGGCAATGGAATCATCTCGGCGACTTCGGCCAAATCTCCGGCGATGAACGCTGCATGTTGCCGTCGGAGATGTGGGGCAAGGACGAGGATTATCTCTGGTACAGCACGGGCGGCGCTGCGTGCTTCACGGATCTGGCTCAGGGCATGTATGGCGAGGGCACGCTGCAAGCCCGCTACATTCGCGGCACGTTCGACGACAAGCCGTTCACGCTCGGGAAGTACGAAAGCACTCGCATTCGAGCGGCGATTGCAGAACTTGCCGCCAACGGCGGCGCTCCGATGGGTTTCTACACGCGGTTCAAGGATCCGCTCGCCCGCAAGGAGATCGTGCGTTACTACAACTTCCTCGAAAAGTACGACGCCGTTTATCGCGGCAATCGCCCGCATTCGGAAGTACTGTTGCTGTTCCCGCGAAGCCAGGTTCACAAGGGCAACGTCGCATCGGTTGATGCCTTCAAGAAGCTCGGCAAGTCGCTGCTCAACGATCATGTGCTGTTCGATGTGCTGCCCGACGACATGCTGACGCCCGCCATCAAAGAGCGTTACCGTGCGGTGCTTGATTCGGCGAAGCCGACCGAATTGCCGACGGGGCGCAGTGCGTTTACCGCAGCGAAAGCTGTGCGTGTGTCAGCGAGTGTTCCGCCGGCTGGTGGCGAGATCACGCTGCACTTCGTGAACTACGATCGCACGGAACCCGCGAAGCCGCGGGACCCCGGCAGCGGCATCGTGGACGAAAAGCCAATCGCCGCCGAGAGCGTGACCGTGGATTTTGTGTTGCCGACCGGAATGAAGCCAACCGCCGTGCGAGTGGCTTTGCCCGAATCGCCGGAGGCTGTTGACGTGAAGTTCACGACGGCTGACGGTCGCGTGCGTTTCACGGTGCCGAAGTTTTTGGTGTATGCGATTGCCCGAATCGAAATCGCAAAGTGATTAGCCAACTTGTCGGAGCCTGAGCGCCAAGCGAGGGACCGAGCGTGCCCCTCGCTTGGCGCTCAGGCTCCGATTCAGTGCACCATCATGAAATCACGGCTATTCAACAACGCCCACATCAGGTCTTGCGCCGCAGCCGGTCGTTCCTTCGCGTCGAACAACTTGAAGAACTCCACCCCGAGGGCCAGCTCCTTCGCGTTCGGGCTGCGAGCGACACTCCACAAGTAAATCTCAGCGATCAACTGCTCGTCGGTGAGCTTCTGATTCGCCAGCAATGACGGCCGCGCTGCCGGGTTACGGACGCGGCCCAGGATGCTCTTGCCGTTGATGAAGTGCAACGCTTGCAGCATGTTCGAGCCGTTGTCACGCTCGCATTCGCAGGCGTCGATTCGCTGCGGCTTGCCGAACATCCGCAGGAAAACGTTATCGGTGTTCGCGTCCGGAAGTTGACCCGCACGGAAGCCGCCGGGCATCCCCGAGAACGGTTCCGCGATGCCGCTGGCCTGCACGAGCGAATCCAGCAACGCCTCGGCAGGCACTCGTCGTGGAATCGCTCGCGAGAAGTTTTGCTCGTCCTTCGCGTTGCTGGCGTTCGGCGTGCTGCTGCGTTGATAGGTGTCGGACAGCACAATGCGGCGAATCAGTTGGCGTGCGTCGAACTTCGATTTCACGAAATCTTCGGTGAGGGCGTCGAGCAGCGCCGGGTTGATTGGCGGGTTCGTGCTGCGGATGTCGTCGACGGGGTCGATGATGCCACGGAAGAAGAAGTAGCTCCAGTAGCGGTTCACGAGCCCGCGAGCGAAGAACGGGTTCTTCGCGTCGGTGAGCCACTTGGCGTAGGTGTCGCGGCGATCGGCGTTCGGCTCCATCTTGGGAGCGTCGGCACCCAGGAACCGCGGCGGTTGTGCCTGCCCGGAGCGGGGATTCGTGGCAAACCCCGCGACCCGATTCACGCTGACGAGCTTCGTGTTCGGTGCTGTTGGGAAGCGAGTGTCGACTCGTGCTGTGACCTGATTGAAGAAGCTCGCGAGCCCGTAGTAGTCGGCTTGCGTCCAGTTCTCCATCGGGTGCGTGTGACAGCGAGCACACAGCATTCGCACGCCACAGAAGACCTGCGTGACCCGTTCGAGCGTGTCGTTGGTGTCCTTGCTGATGGCGAAGTAGACACTGGCGGGGTCGTCGGTGATGCCGCCCTTCGCGGTGAGCAACTTGCGTGCGAATTCATCGAGCGGCGTGTTCGCGGAGATCGCTCCCCGGATGAATTCGCGGAACTGGAAGACTGCCGGCGACGACACCGAGTTCCGCGAGTTCTGAAGCAGATCGCCCCACTTCAGCGACCACTGATCGACGAACTCGGGCCGCTCGAAAAGCGATTCAACGACCTTCTCGCGTTTCTTCGGGTCAGTGTCCTTCACGAACGCCCGCACTTCGTCGGGCTTCGGCTGCACGCCGATCATGTCGATGTATATTCGGCGCAGGAACTCCTCGTCCGTGCAGAGGGCCGACGGCGTGATCTTCAGGCGGTTCAGTTTCTCGATCACCGGCTTATCGACGAGATTTGTTGGCACGGGTGCAGGGGTAAACTTCGCACTCGCGGCAGGATCGAGAACCGTTGCGTTGGTCGCGGCGAACATTCGCTCGAAGCGCCCCACGATTGCGGTTTCACCTGCCGCTGCGGCTGTGACCATTCCGTCTTCGTCCACCTTCGCGAACTGATCGTTGTTCACGGCGAAGATGCCGAGGCGAGTCACGTCGCGTTTCGTGCCGTTGCTGTATTCCGCGATGAGCTGGATGCGGTGCTTATCGCCCGGTTTCAGCAGCAACTTGTCGGGAATCATCTTCACGCCGACGACTTCGACCTTGTCCTTCACATCCGACGGCACGCCCTGTGTGACCCACGTCACGAAGATGGTGTCGGAGAGACTGCCGCGAAGGAAGCGAGTGCCGCCTTCGTGGGCCGATTCGCCGCGACCTTTCGTGACGATGAGGCTGGCGCTCGGGTTCTGAAAGCTGATGCGCCGACCGGCGGATTCACGCACGATACCGGCGTAATCGGGTTCGGGGTCGGCGCCACGCAGCGAGAGCTTGAAGCCGTTTTTGCCGAGCGAATAGCCGTGACACGCACCGGCATTGCAGCCCGCACGTGACAGCACCGGCATCACCTCGTGGCGAAAACTGATGACTGGTTCCGTGGCAGGCAGCGTCACTTTCACGGGGATGTTGAACGTCTGCCCGTTCGCGGCAACGGTGATGGTGGTTTGTCCGGTGCTGAGGGGCTTCACCCAACCCGCTTCGACCGTGGCAACTTTCGGATCCGCGACCGTGAACTTCGCACTATCTCGCAGATCAACCGAGAAACCCTCCGGATTCGTGGCGAGAACCTGGATGGCGTGCGGGTGCCGGTGGTGGTTGATTTCGATGATGGTGGGCGAAACGGTGACGGGATCGGCCGCGAACGCGGTCGTGGTGCTGACTGCGAAAAATATGACAAGGAATATGCGAATCATGGGAGTAGCTCCATCGTTTAGCGGCCGACCCAACGGGTCGACCGTTCGCGATCATTTCGGCGGGGGCGGCGCCGCGATCACGTTCAACACGATCTCGATATCGCGGCCCTTCACGCGGATAGCAGGCTGCTTCGCATCGGGGGCAACCGACGCGGATAACTTCAACTGCGTCTCGCCTGGGGGCGTGGTCATCGGAATCGCCAACTTCACGGCGAACGTCGTCTCGGCAGCCTTCACAATAACAGGAGCAGGCACAGCCACCCCCATAGGTACGCCCGTGAGTGTCACCGTGATGTCACCGGTGAAGCCGTTCAGTCGTTCGACGGTGCCCTTCACTTCGAGCATCGTGGGCATCTTGGCGTCGAGCTTCGCTTCCAGTTTCGGAAGGTCAGCCTTGATGGCGACGGGTAACTTCACTGCGAAGTTTCGCACGGGAGTAACCGCAGTCGCCAGCACTCGCGTCTTGTCGGCCGAGAGCAGTTCGGCTTGCACGGCGATCTGATACGAGTTCGCCGGCAACTCGGCGGGCAGAAGCAGTGACAACTCGCTGTCACTCATTTTGGCGGCGAGTTCAACGGGCTTCTCGGGACGGATCGCACGGTTCGCGTCTGGCTGGCCATTCACGAGCGGCGGTGACTGGCTCGTGAGCAACACGAGACGCACGGGCGCGGCAGGATCGAGGCGGTTCACAGTTACGGGCAGTGCGAGTTTCCCCGCAGGTGAAAGGCCAGCGTCGGCGGGAAGGTTCTTCCAGTCGATCGCGAAGTCGGCGGCTTTGGCTGATGTCGCGGCAACGGACAGTTCGGTCGCGAGCCACGGCTGAAGCCGTTCGAGCGGATGCCCCTTCAACACGACATCCGCTGCGTAATCGCCACCGACGCCCTTCCACGCTGCGATTCCAGGCGTCGCAATTGCCCCGGCAGTGACCGTGACGAGCGTTCCATCGGCATCGGGCATGATCGCGGTGCCTTCCAACTTCACGCCAGCGGGAAGCCCGTCGGCGCTCACGTCGATCTTGCCGACATAACCGCGACGATCCACGAACACCGGCACGACCGCCTTTCCACTTGCGGGCAGCGTGAGCCGTTGCACCGGCGTCGTGAGCGTGAAGTCGCCAAGCCCTTCGCCCTTCACGGGGTCGATCACGAGACGGTAGCCCGCACGCGGACCACCACGCCCCGACGAGTCGACCACGCCGACAATCACCGACGTGACCTTATCCGGCACGGCATACTCAAGAACGGGGTCGAGCGTCTTTGGTGAATCTTCCGCTTGAGCAAGCACGCCACCCGCGTCGTTGCGAATCACCAACCCCACATCCACCGGCGACCCGATGCGTTCCGCGAACACCTCGAATCGGACCTTCGTCTTCGGCTTCACCGCGACCTTGTAGCGATCTTCCTCGTGAGGCGTGCTGAGTTTGCCAGACACCGCGACCGCTCCCGCAGGCAGTTCGAGAACCTTGCCGGGTTCGGTGGGTTCCTCAAACTCGGGCCGCGAACTGACCCGCACCCACGGCCGCGGCCCAGACCAGTTGCGTTCCTTCGGCCAGTCGAGCAGGATCACGTTGCTCTTCGCGGTCGGCAGGCTCATCGGCGTGATCGCAGAGCCGATCAGTTCGACAAGTTTCGTGGTCTTGCTGACGACCGGCGGGAACACCTGATCGACGTACAGCAATGCTCCGACTTTCAGGCGGAAGTGGCTGGGTGCTGGCCCCGCGTACTCGGCATCGTGCAGCGTGATGGTGTAGGTGCCGTCGGTGGGCAGCGTCGCTTCGAGGCGTGCGTCGCCGTCGAGTGTTGGCGTGCCCCATGCCCACGCGAGTTGCTGCTTCTTGGGTGAGTAAAGGTGAACCACGGGCCGCAACTTGCTGCCGATGCGCTGGGCTTCGACTTCAATGACAACCTTCTCGTTCGCCTTCCCGGTGAACGTCGTCTCGGCGATGGTTGCCCCCGAAACGCTCCCGTGCAGTGCCGCGGGTAGCGCCTCGATGACTGGCCCGAACAGTTTCTGTGCGAGACGATCCACGCCCACGACAACCGGCAGACTCGCTCCGCCTTCGGTAACGACTCGCAGGTGATACAAGCCGGGCGTGATGGTGTCGTCAAGCGTTACCTCGAACTCGGCCCGCTTGTCGGTGTAGCCGGGCTTGAGGCTTTGCTTCGCCGCGAACGGCAGGAACAGCTTCGGCGTTTTGGCGAGCGGCGCGAGGAATCGCGGAGGCTTGCCGAGTTCGTCGCCGTCGATGGCGATGGTGGTGGTGCCGCCGACCTGCAACCCTCGCACGTTCACACTGCGAACGGTCGGCTCGGCCGCAGTGAGCCAACCCGACATCACGAGGAACAGCAGGGATGTAATGAAACGTGACAACACGGCGGGAGATTCCGAAGTGGATCCAGTTCTTGCCGCTTGCGGCGTAGCGATCTGGAGCGCTACGCCGCAAGCGGCAAAGACCGGGTTACGCAAACAACTGGCGGATCGGTTCGGCCTCGACCATGCGAATCGGGCGGTCGCCGGGGCCAGGCATCATTGTCGCGTCGAGGTTGATCCCCATCGCGTGGTAAATGCTCGCCAACATTTGCCGAGGATCAATCGGTGTGTCAATCGGTCGCGCTCCGATCTTATCGGTTGCACCGATGACCTGGCCGCCACGAATGTTGCCGCCAGCGAGGAAGTTCGTCCACGCTGCGGGGTAGTGATCGCGACCCCCCTTGCCGTTCACCTGCGGCGTGCGACCGAACTCGCTCAACACCGCCACGACCGTATCTTCGAGTAGGCCGCGTTCCTGAAGGTCTTGCAGCAGTGCCGTGAATGCCCAGTCGAATTGCGGGCACAGCATCCGCTCGTAATCGAGGTACGTGTTGTTCAAGCCGCCGCCGTCTGCGTGCATGTCCCAACACGACAGGTTGAACACCGTGTCGAAGTGGTTCACCGTCACGCAACGCACGCCACTTTCGACAAGCCGACGAGCCATCAGGCAGCTCTGCCCGAATGTGTTGCGACCGTAACGATCGCGGACGCTCGCGGGTTCATCGCTGATGTTGAACGCACGCTTCGCTTCGGGTGAAGTCAGCAGGCGGAACGCTCGTGAATATGCCGCATCGTGAGCCGTGGTCGTCTTCGTTTCGGTGCGGCGTTGCAGGTCATCGACCTGTTCGAGCAATCGCTTGCGAGCATCGAGCCGCGACGCTGACTCGCCCTGCGGCACCTCCAGATCAGTCACCTTGAAGTTGTGCAGTGCCGGGTCGGCGTTCAGGAAGAACGGCTCGTGAGCGCTGCCGAGATGGGCAGCCGTCTGGCCGTGCAGCGGACCAGCTCCGGTGTTGCCGATCGGTCCAGGGAGAATCACGTTCGCAGGTAGATCGCCCTTCGAGCCGAAGATGCGGGAGATGACGCTCCCCATGTGCGGCTTCATGTTGTCGGCGTTGAAGTCGTGGCCGGTCATCATCCAGCGCTGGCCGTTCTCGTGCGACGCGCCGGAGTTGTAGTTCAGGCTGCGGATCAGCGCAACCTTGTCCATCATGCGGGCCATCAGCGGGAAGTGTTCGCAGATGTTGATGCCGGTCACGTTCGTCTTGATCGGCTTGAACTTGCCGCGAACGTTCTCCGGGGCGTCGGGCTTCATGTCCCAGGTATCGTTCTGACCCGGCGAGCCCACCAGGAAGATCGTGATGACGTTGCGAATCTTCGCTTTGTCTTCGTCAACTTTGCCCGCGGCCGTGAGACGTTCGAGGGTGGGCAGCGACAAACCCGCCATCGCGGTTGCGCCGACGGTGAGGAAGCTCCGGCGATTTGGCCCGGAGCAGAGCGGCACACGTTCGGAGCCGATGTTCAGCATGAGCGGAGACTCCCAATGCGGTGTCTTGTCTTTGCCCTCTCCCCTTGCGGGAGAGGGTGGCCACGCTTCGCGGCCGGGTGAGGGGTAAGGTTTAACATCTGTTAAGGCTTTACCCCTCACCCGCTCACTTCGTGAGCTGCCCTCTCCCGCAAGGGGAGAGGGCGAAGAACGTTAAATCGTGTACGTTACCGTATTCGAGATTTCGACGAACTTGCTGGCCGTGAACTCGCCCTTCGCATCCTTGAGGTAGTTCACGTACTTCCAGGTCTGAAGCACGATCGTGTACGTGCCGGGCGTGGTGTCTGGGTGGATGTAGGAATCGTCGGCGCGAGCAGGAGCAGTGGCGACTTCCTTGCCGTCCTTTTTGACGACCCAGCGAAGTTGCATACCCCAATCGTTCATCACGGTGGAGCGACTGACTTTGCGTCCGTTGAGACGCAATTCAGCTAATGGGGTGGCGTCGAATTTCTGTTCCATCGGCGATCTCCGAAAGCGGAGCCAGCAGGCGGGAATCCAAGGCAGGTGTGCGGAGCGAACAGGCAGTTGACGGCAGGCTTGGCGTGATTCGTATGAAGAGAGTAACGCGCCCCAGGGCCGGACGCAAGAAAACTCGGATCTGTTTCACAGGGTTTCCACCCTGTGCTACAAAAGCCGACCCCTCCGGGGTGGAAAACCAAAGAGGACACAGGGCTTCCGCCCTGTGCTACAAACGCCGGCCCCATCCGGGGCGGAAAACCAAGACCCAATCGCCCTCTTCGCCCTGGAAGGGCCGTCTTTTGTAGCACAGGGCGGAAGCCCTGTGTCTTCATTCGCCCTGGAAGGGCCGTCTTTTGTAGCACAGGGCGGAAGCCCTGTGTCTTCTGTGAACCCTTGAGGAATCAGTCATGTCAACAACTCGAATCGCGACGGTAGCACCGATTTCGGAAGAGGCCGCGACAGGCAAGGTCGCTGCGATTTACGCAGACATCAAGGCGACGAAGAAGATCAACTTCGTGCCGAATATGTGGCGAGTGCTGGCGACGAACGCAGATCATCTCGAGTTGGTGTGGTCTCGCTTGAAGGCGATCATGCACTCGGAAGCGACGGGCCGCGTGTCGAAGCTCGACCCGCTGACACGCGAGATCATCGCGTTGGCGGTGTCTGCGACGAACGGATGTTCGTACTGCGTGAACTCGCACACGACCGCGGTGCGGAAGCTGGGCCTCGACGTGGAAACGCTCGGCGAAGTCATGGCTGTGGTGGGGTTGTTCAACAGCACCAATGCGCTGGCCGACGCCTACCAGATCGAACCGGACATCCTGCCGCCACTGGAGTGAGTGCTGCGTAAAATGCCGATGGACCAAACCGGAGACGCATTCATGAATCTGTTCGACAAGTTCTCGGCGGGGTTGCCGTTGTCCGCGTTCCTCGCCAAGTACGGTTCCGACGCCGACCGTGCCAAGTGGAGCCGAGCCGCCGAGCAAACCACCATCACCGACGCACAACGTCAACTCCTTGGCAAGTTCACCCGCCGCACAAACGTTCTCGTTCTCGTGGGGGCGTGGTGTGGTGACTGTGCCGCGCAATGTCCCATCTTCGAGAAGTTCGCGGAAGCGGCACCCCTGATCGTCACGCACTACCTCGACCGCGATGACCACGCCGACGTGCAGGCCGCCCTCAAAATCAACGGCGGGAACCGCGTGCCGGTCGCGGTGTTCTTCTCCGAGGACGGTCACGAAGTCACCCGCTACGGCGAACGCACGCTCGCCAAGTATCGCCAACTTGCGAGCCAACTCGTCGGGGAGTCGTGTGCGACGGGATTGGTGAAGGGCAACGATCCGCTGCAACTTCAGATTGTGCAGGATTGGCTCAACGAGTTCGAGCGGGTGCAGTGGATGCTGCGACTGTCGCCCCGCCTCCGGAAGATCCACAACGACTAACGCAAGGGGGAAGGCAGAAGGCAGAAGGCGGATGATAAGACAAGAAGAAAATCCCGGGCCTTGGTTTTCATTCCGCCTTCCGCCTTCCGCCTTCCGCCTTCCGCCTTCTCCCTTACTCTTCTTCGAGTGCTTCGCCCAACACTTGCTCGCTGACGTAAATCGGAACCTTCGCCGTGACGGCAATCGCAATCGCGTCACTCGGTCGGCAATCCACTTCGATCAGCTCGCCTTCCTTGCGAATCCGCAGCTTTGCGAAGTATGTGTGTTCTTCCAAATCGCTGATGACGATGTCCTGAACCTCGCCGCCGAGTTGTTCCACCACGGCGGCAATCAGGTCGTGGGTCAGCGGTCGCGGCGACTGCATCCCCTTCACCCGCCGGTCGATGCTCGTTGCCTCGAAGATGCCAATCACAATTGGGAAGCTGCGTTCGCCATCCACTTCCTTGAGGATAATCACCTGGTGATCGTCCACCTCACTGATGATGATCCGGCGTAATTCCATCTGCACGGGCACGGGCATCTCCAGTTGGTGTTTCGTGTTTAGTGTTTTGTGTTTAGTGTTGAGCCATCGGCAAGCCTAACTTCAACGCGCGAGCCAAGCAAAACACCAAACGCGAAACACTAAACACTCCTCCGAAATTGTACCATGCCGTCCACCGTTCTTCTCAGTGCGCCGTCGATGTATCCGGTCGATGACCTCCGCACACTGCTGGTCGAAGCGGGGTTCGCCATCCGCGAACACGCCCTTGGAGCAACCCCAGGCGTTAACTTCGCTTCGCTTGCTGTCGCAGTTGTGGAAGTCGGCGACCAGGCTGACGCTGCCACCGCACAGGCCCGCCGCTGGCGAGCTGAACTCGGCGACGAACACCTTCCGATCATTTGGCTTCTGCCACATCCAGACGCCAAACTGACTGCTCGCGGACTCGATGCGGGTGCCGACGCCGTTCTCGCCCGTCCGCTGGGCGACGGCGTTCTTCAGGCTCAATTGCGGGCTGCCGTGCGTTCGCGGAACGTTGCCGTGCGGGTGGCGAATCGCGCTGCCGAGGCCCGCATTCTCGGCGATCAGTTGAACCGCACCTTCGCACAGATCGACCGCGAACTCGACCTCACTCGTCGCGTGCGGCTCGCGCTGCTGCAACGCTCGCTGCCGGAGCAGTTCGCGGTGTGTCACCGGCCACGCGGACGCAACGGTGGCGACTTCTACGCGGTCAACGCTCTCGACGCGAACCGTGTTGTGTTTCTCGTCGGCGACGTCATCGGACCCAGCACGGCGGGTGGCTTGCTCGGGAAGTTCCTCGCCGAATCGGTGTTTGATGCGGCCCGTTTGAGTGCGAACGCGAACGCCAGTGGTTTACTCGCCGAAGCGAATCTCGCACTGCTTCAGCTCAAGTTGGAAGATTCGCCGTTGGTCGCGTTCCTTGTTGGTGTGCTTGACGCAAAGACAGGCAAACTCGAATTCGCTCGTGCCGGGTTGCCTGCGCCGGTCTACGTGCCCGCAAGGGGAGCGCCCGAAACATGGGCACTCCCTGGCCCATTCCTGGGCGTTTCCGAGACAACCTATCTGGCGCAGATTGCCACGCTAAAACCAGGCGACAAACTCCTCATCGGAACCGACGGCACTCGCCCTGATGGAACACCCGGACCAGGCGACGACACCCGATTGCTCGCCGTCGCAACCCAACATCGAGAACTTTTAGGCCAGCGATTCCTCGACGCGGTCGCCACGGATTTGCTCGCGCAAGTTCAACACGACGACGACTTCACTTTGCTGTCCCTGGGAATTTCAGGGTGAAAACTGTGCAGTTGCTGGCCAAAGAAAATTGATGACAATTGTTATTTTGTCTGATCGTAACTGTCCGAAATACCCGATGTGGGAGGCTTGTGACTTTTTTCACTTGCCACATCCCCGTGCAGTCGTGCTACACTAGTAAGACACGAATTGCTCATAAAGCGATCATGTTGGAAAAGGCAGAATGCCGACAAACCTGTTCGATCTGACTGGCCGTGTTGCTGTTGTCACCGGCGGAAACAAGGGGCTCGGCAAGGCGATGGCCCGTGGGTTCGCCGAAGCCGGGGCCGACATCGTGATCGCGAGTCGGCACGAAGCCGAACTCAAGGACTCGCTCGACAGCATCCTCGCCGGGACCGGTCGCCGTGGCGCTTATTGCGTCGCCGACGTGTCGGTTCGCGAAGACATCAAGAAGCTTGCCCGCTTCGCTCTGGACAAGATGGGTAAGGTTGACATTCTGGTGAACAACGCCGGGATGAACGCGCCGCAGGCCATCGACGCGATCACCGATGAAACCTGGGATCGCGTTCTCGAAGTGAACTTGACGTCGGTAATGGCCTTGACGCGAGAGTTGGTCCCGCAGATGAAGGAACGCCGCTGGGGGCGGGTCGTTCACATCTCCTCGATCATGGCTCAGGTGTCGAAGGAGAAGCGAAATGTTTACTCCGCGACCAAGGCGGCTTTGATCGGGATGGCGAAGGCCAGTGCTCTGGATTTGGGGCCGTTTGGGGTAACCGTGAACTGCATCGCTCCGGGACCGTTCCTGACCGACATGCCGATGTCGGTGTTGTCGGACCCCGAGAAGCAAGCGTTCGCCGACCGCACGGCTCTGGGTCGCTGGGCTCAACCACACGAACTGGTCGGTCCGGCGTTGATGCTGTGCAGTGAAGCCGGAAGTTACGTGACGGGGCAGGTTCTGTTCGTTGACGGTGGCTATCTGGCAAGGTGATTTGGAGCGAACACAGAAAGGGAGGGTGCGATGATACGCGATGGCATACGTCCGTGCGAATTCATGCCCTCCCGTAGCTCAGTGGCAGAGCGGCGGTCTTATAAGCCGATGGTCGCGGGTTCGATTCCCGCCGAGAGGACTGGACTCTGCCGATAAGGATGTCGATTTCAGAAGACGTCGAGTACGGTTGGTCATCTTGCCGCTGGGCGGGGTGACCAGGTAAAATATGCCAGCTAATTGTTGAGCCTTCAGCGACGGTCCCGCCGTTCGACTGAACGCGAGAGGTGACGCCGATGAACACCACTCTCCCGGTAGACGCCATGCAATCTGCACTCGCCGACTGGCCACCGCCGGTCGCGGCGAAAAGTGTGTATACCGAATGCATTGAAGAAGAGAACAAACACAAGTGGATCGAGAGCGAGAAGGCGGGTTACGATCTGGGTGAAGGCTGCATCCAACGATGGGTTGAAAAGCACTGGATGGGATATCTGCGGGCGAGGTGGGTTGAGCATCTTCAAGGCAAATGTTTCTGGGTCGAACTCGACCGTGGCGACTTCGGGCTTCTCGAACGCGAGTTCAAAGAAAACAAAGACCTCCTCGATACGATCCTCGACCAACTCAAGTCTGGCAAAGAGAATCTGCTTGTCCTCGTGTGGGCTATCAACGCGCGCATTCCGACCGACACCGTTCTGCAAATCCTCAAAGCTCTCGACGTGAACAGCCGTCGGCTCGTCCACCGTTTTGAAAAGCGCTGATGGCGTGCGTTGGCCAACCCCAGTGTTGACCCTTCGGTCGCCGCCACAATCCAGACCAGTAGCTCGATCATCTCTGAAGACACCCGTGTGTCGTTGGTCACACGGAGCAACTCTCACATTTCATCCGCGTTCATCCGTGGCTCGTCTTCCCGCCTTCTCCATTTTCACAATCCAACCCATCTCGCGGTTCCGATTAAACCGAGCGTTCCGGTTCTGCCGATCAAACCGGTGAAGTGTTGCCGACTCACGAGGCCAGCATGGGCAAAATGAAGAAACTGCTCGTGATGGTCGCGGTCCTCGCGCTGACAGCCAATCGCGTCAGCGCTCAGGTTCCGTCGGTTCGCTCACTCCGACCCACAACGCTTGAAGCCGAAGGGTTTCGCGGAGCAGTCTTCGCTTCTCCGACTCCCAATCGCGGAATCGTGCAAGCCAGCGGGCAGCAGGTTCTTCCAGGCGACAACACGGTTCAGCGTGCCGATCTCGTCGAACCAGCCGAGCAGCCCGATGCCTCAGATCCGATGGCGTCTCCGCGAGCCGAGGACTTCGTTTTCGGCGGCAATCCGTGCGTTCTCCCATGGCGATTCTGGGGCGGTGCCGAGGTGCTGCTCGGAATGAGCCGGCCCGTTCCCGTTGTGCCCGTGGTCACCACGGGGCCGGCGGTCGCGGGGTTGCTCAACGCTGGCGCAATCGGTCAACCCGGAACGGTGCCGTTATTCGGTGGCCGCCACATGCTGGGTGACTGGCGTGGCGGTCTGCGTGCGGAAGGCGGTATGTGGTTCGATGCTGCCCAGAACAACGGCGTGACCGCTCGCTTCTATTCGCTGTACTCGACCAGCGATCAACTCGTCGGAGCTGGCAACGGAACGAACGTGGTGAATGTGCCGCAGTTCGTTTCGGTCGGCGGTCTCATCGTTCAGATTCCCGCTCCGGTTGGGTTTCCGGGGTTGACCACGGGAACCGTTTCGACCACGGCTCAGACGATGTTCGCTGGTGGCGATCTGAACCTGCGTCGAATGATGCAGCAGGGGCGGCGAGTGCGTTTCGATGCTCTCGTGGGTTATCGGCAACTGTATCTGCACGACGAACTCGGCGCGGACTTCACGGTGGTTGGGGCGTTGCCGCCGCCGCTGGTTGCGGTCGCGTCCGGTGGCGACAACATCCGAACGCAGAACCATTTCTTCGGGCCGAACTTGGGCCTGGTGGCTTCGACCGTCGGGAAGAGGTGGACGCTGGAAGCGCTGGGTGCGGTGGCAATCGGGGTGAACGTGAGCGATCTCGATTTCCGGCGGAACCTGCTCGCGACGGCAACGGGTGTGCCGCGGACTCCGATTGTCCTCACGAACGTTCACGATCCGATGACGTACTTCGGCACCGTGGCTGAAGCTGGCTTCAAGGTGGGTTTCCGCCTCGGGGAGCACGCCAAGTTGACGTTCGGCTACAGCGGTTTGTACTGGAACAACGTGCGGCGAGCGCAGGAACAGCTCACCCTCTCGCCGACGCTCACCGGCAACACGACGTACTATTTCGCGCACATGCTGACCTGCGGGGCAGAAGTGCGATATTGAATCGCCAGGTCACGCGCCGGCCAGCACGACCGAGTAGCCGCGATTCTCGATCACCGAGCAGTCGCCATACGTCTCGAAGATCATCGGCATCACAGCCGTCGGCATCTTCGTCACGAGGTAGTAGCGGCCGTCGGGCTTCAGCAAGTCGCGGGTGCCATCCACAAACAACGCCATAATGTCCGACTTCGCGTAATACGGCGGGTTCGCCAGGATCACGTCGAACGACGCCATCTCCAGCCCTTCAAGCCGCGTCGTGGCCAGGAACTTCGGGTTCGGCGTCTTGTTCGTTTCCGCGTTCAGTTTCGCGATCGCCAACGCCCGTAAACTGCTGTCGATGAACGTCACGCTGCCCGTCGGTCCGACCTTCTGCCCTGCGAGACAGCCGACTGCGCCGTTGCCGCAACCGAGATCGAGAACGTTGTCGCCCTCGCGAATTTCAGCCACTTCCATCATGGCTCGCGAGCCGTTATCGAAGCGTCCGTAGCTGAAGGTGCCGGGCCGTGCGACGATGTGAACCGATGGCCCCTCGCCGATCTTCGCGTGGAACATGACCTCGTGCCGCCGGCGCTTGGGGGAATCGTCGGTCTTCGTGCTCCAGAACGCCATGCCGTTCTCGCTGGCGGGCGACTCGCCGCACTTGCCGAAGATCTTCTTGTGCCACTTTGCGAACTGGTTGTCCTTCTCGTATTCGGAGAGCGTGAGGAACAGGCCGCCCGGTGCGAGAATGTGGTATCCTTGCTCGACGATGTCGAGTTTCAGTTCGCGGTCGGCATACGCGGACGCCGGGAAGATGACGGTGTTGAACTTCGCGGGCAGATCCCACAGGTCGGGCACGCCGACGACTTCAGCCGCAGCGCCGACTTCAGCGAGGCATTCGCGAACGCGGGTGGTTTGGTGTTGGTCGAACTGGACGCAGGTGACATCCGATTCGGGAAGGTTGAGCGTCTTCACGAGATTGGCGACGGGCCACGGCGGACCGAGAGCGACGCAAACGGGCGGCTTGACGCGGTGGGCAACGGTGGCGAACAGTTCGGTGATGTACTTCATTCCCGCATTTTACGCGAACGCGGACTCACGGCAGCAATTCGGCAACGCGAATGCTGGCCGGAGGCATTGCGTTCTCTGTGATCGTGTCGGAAGCGGTGGCGTAATGAGCTTCGTGTTAGGTGCTGGTGTTTTGCCCTCCCCCTTGTGGGGGAGGGTGGCGAGGCTTTGCGAGCCGGGTGGGGGGGTATGCCTCCAACATTTCGGTAGCGTTACCCCCCCCCCACCCGCCACTCGAAGACTCGTGGCGTCCTCCCCCACCAGGGGGGAGGTCAAAACCAAAACAACCATCGAAATCAACCTTATGTGGCCGCCGTTTCTTAGGATTTGCCGAGCACCAGATCGACCACCCAGCAGCCGCGAACGTGCGGACCGTTTCCGCGACAGTGGTTCAGGATGTCGGCGTTGTCGCAACCTGCGTCTTGGAGGGCGTCCGCGAGAATCGGCATCGCGCTGAAGTCACGTGATTCGTAGATGTGCTTCGCGAGTGACATCACGGTGTCACTCCCCCACGCCGGATCGAACGCAACCGGACGGAATGGATTGCCGAAGATTTCGCGGAGCAAGTCAGAAGCGACTTCTCGTTCGAGGAGTTTCACCGCTCGTCGAATGTCTTCAAATTCGCAGTTAGGGGTGACCGTCGCACGGGCCACGATTGTGAGACCGGTTACTCGAAGCGCAAGGTCGCGCTCTTTCTCCAGCCGTGCCACATCAAGCGTATGTAGCCTTCCCCTACCTATGATGGCGTACCCCGTATCCTCGCCCAAGAGTTGCTCATTGAGTTGGTGGTATGCGACCTCCGCGTTGATCGCGGCGTCGTTTGCATCGAAATGCGACAGCGTTCTTTCCTCCGAATCTCCAACGCCATCGGCCCAGCGTTCTCCAATTGACACAGCTTGACGTGAGTCCACGGGCAGCAGCGAATCGAAAGCCCGACAACACGCCACCAACAGTAACCGTGATTGCCGCTCTGTTCGAGACGGCAACAGGGTCAACATCCGCTCAGGTTGCGTGCTGGTTTCCCAGGCTCGGGCTTCACTCACTTCGGTTCTCCGAGGTGCGTCTTGAAGAAGCCAGCGCTCTTCGACCACAGACGCTCCATCACCGTCGGGTCGGCGCTGTACATGTGCGTCACGCCCGGCAACGCCAACGCCTCGAAATCCTTCCCCGCACGGAACAACGCGTCACTCAGCTTCAACGTGTGACGATAATACACGTTGTCGTCGGCCGTGCCGTGAACCAGCAATAGCGGACGCTTCAGATCCTTCGCCAGCGGAATCAGGCTCGCCTGGTCATACATCAACTTCGACTCAGGCAGCAGCCCCATGTACCGCTCCGTGTAGTGCGTGTCGTAGTCTTCCCAATCGGTCACCGGGGCACCGGCCACGGCCGCCTTGAACACATCGGGCTTGCGAAGCACGCCGTTCGCAGCCATGTAGCCGCCGAACGACCAACCCACGATGCCCACGCGGTCCTTGTCCAACTCCGGGAACTTCTCGCACAGCAGTTCCAGCCCCTTCACCTGATCTTCCAGCGGGACCGTGCCGAACTTCAGATACACCGACTTCTCCCACTCGCGACTGCGGTTCGGCGTGCCGCGATTCTCGATCGCCACCACGATGAACCCCTGATCCGCGAGCCACTGCGGCACCAGCCAGTTCCGCATTGCCTGCACCACATGCCGATGCTTCGGGCCGCCATACACGTCCACGATCACCGGATACTTCTTCTTCGGGTCGAAGTTCCGCGGACGCACCACCGCACAGTAATAGCCATCCTCGCCCTTGCCCACCTTCAGGACCGACACGTCCGGCGTGAAGTTCGGTTCCGCCGCCAGCGATGGCAACTCGCCAGCCTTCACGCCCTGCAACGTGAACACGGTCGATTTCGGCATCTGCTTCAGCGTGGTCGATGTGATCGCATACGGGCCGCCGAACTTGCCGAACGCGCCGCTGTGAATGCCGGGTTCGGTCGTGAGGAACTCGTCCTTGTCCGACTCGGGGTTCACGTTCAGGCTCCGCGTCTGGTGCCGCATGACGTGCGTGACGGTCGGGTCCGGGCTTGCGGTGTAAACGAGATAGGTCTCGAAGCGTGACGAGTACAGCGACAGCACCGAATCCGGGTTGTTCTTCGCTGGCACGAGCACCGATTGCTGTTTGCCGGTCGTCCATTCGCGTATCTGAATCTCTGCGTTGCCCTCGGGGTCGGCACCCATCCACGCGAAGCCGCCGAGGGCACCGTTGAACTTCGGCACATCCTGATTCAAGTTCACCCACGCTGTGTCCTTCTCCTGAAGAAGCTGCTTCGTCTTGCCGGTCTTGCTGTCCACGAGCAGAAGCGAGAGCTTCTGTTGCTTGCGATCCTGCACCTGAAGCGTCAGCGGTCCGAGGTCATCCCAGCGCACCGCCGCGAGGTACTCGAACTCCTTCGCATCCCAATCGACCCACACCGTTTCGCCGCCGGTCACGGGAATGATGCCGAGCTTCACACTGACGTTCTTCTTGCCGGGCCGCGGGTAGAACTGCTCGCTTGGCTTCTGATCGGGCTTCAGTGGGTCCGCCACATACCACGTTTCGACGCTCGTGTGATCGGCCTCTTCGTAGGCGATGTGCTTGCTGTCGGGCGACCACCAGTAACCGCTGAACCGGCTCATCTCTTCTTGCGCGACGAACTCCGCGAGGCCGTGCGTCTTGGTCGCGGTGCCGTCGGTCGTGACGGCTGATTCTTTCTCGGTGGCGAGGTCGTAGACGTACACATCGAAGCCGCGAACATACGCGATCTTCTTGCCGTCCGGCGACCACTTCGGATCGACAATCACGCCGGTGCCCGTCTTCAGCTCCAGGGTTTTCGCAGTGACGCGATTGAAGACGTACAGCTTGCCGCCGAGCGCGAGCAGCACGCGGTTGCTGTCGCGATCAAGGTGGTAGTCGGTGAAGCCGCCGACGCTGACTCGCTGCCGTTCGCGGCGAGCTTTCTCCTCCGGCGACAGGTTCTCTTCCGCACCCTTGAGCAGCGTTTCCGGCGACAGCAGTTCCTTGGTCTCACCGCTGGCGACGTTGAACTCGAACAACTTGAGTTTCGGCGTCTTGGGGTCCGCACGGAGGAACAGCACGGTCTTGTTGTCGGATGCGATCTTGGGCTTCACGGGCCTGCCCAACATGAAGCCGCGAGTCTCGGCGTACTGCTTGAGGAACGTGGTATCCAAGGGCTTCCCGGGAACGGGGTCGGCAGCATGCGCGACTGCTGCAAAGAGGATCAAGGCGAGCGCGAACGTGGTGGTTTTCATGGAGACGAGAATACCACACTCGGGAAGAAATGCGGAGGGCGGAGGGCAGAAGGCGGAAGGAAAACCGAAAAGAGAAAGGCAGAGGGCGAACCCCCTGCCTTTCTTGATTTTCACTCCGCCTTCTGCCTTCCACCTTCCGCCTTCGAACGATCAGTCCTTCGGGTTGATCATCTTGCCGATGTCGGTGCCGGTCACCTTGCCGCTCACGCTCACGTCCTTGTTCTTCGACGAGGTCTTCACGCTGTCGAGGATGCCCGACAGCGGCTTCAGACGAGGATCAGCCGCTCCCGCGAACTGAGCCAACGGCTTCACTTGCTTCAGCAGATCGTCGAGCGCGTTTCGCATGTCGCCGGCCGCGTCTTCGTCCTTCATGCCGATGGTGATATCGAGGTTCACGTCGGCCCCAATCTTGACGCTCAGCGTGACCGCTTCCATCGCAGGCAGCATCTTCTCGAACTTGTCGAGCTTAACGGGAAGGTTGCCGCCGCCGGGGATCTTCACGTCGTCGAGCTTGCCCTTGAGCAGCGAGATGAGCAGAACCGAAGACTTGTCGTCGGCCTTCTTGATGAGCTCGGCGAGTTCCTTCTTGATCGCGGCCGGCTTGCTCGCGGTGTCAGCGGCCAGCGCGGTCGTGATGAGCTTCTTCTCACTCGCGGCGATCACGGTGGTGTCGTTCACCACGGTCGCGTACAGCGGCGGCTGGCCGTTGTCGGGCTGGACCTTGAACATGATGGTGTTGCCGTCCTTCACCATCTGGAACTTGTCGCCGTTCTTCTTCGACTCGGCCTCGGCTGTCTTGTACAGCTTGTCGGCGTCGAACTTGCCGTGAACGATAAGCAGATACTTGGCTTCGGGGTTGTTGGCGAACTTCGTTTCGATCGACGCGGCGACGAGTTTCTCGACGTCCTTGAGCGGATCGAGGCCAAGATCGCCGAGGAGCTTCTTGACGTCTTGCCCTTCGAGAACCTGCTTGATCTGTTCGAGGGCGTACTTCTTGATGATCTCGGAGTCGAGAATCTGCTTCAGATTGACGACCGCAACGAGGTCGGTGTCGGCGGGCAACAGTTTGTCTGGCTCGGCGGCGCGGGCCGTCGGTGCGGTCGATGCGAAAACTCCGACGACCAGGGCGGCCCCCAGCAGCGTGCGGGACAGACGAATCATGGAATGGTCCTTTTCGGGAGGATACACGGCCGCCGGCGCTCCGGCCGGTCTTTAGCCACGGCGTATTGTACCCAGGCGGCCACGGGTTGGTTTCAGGGAAATTGACCCGAACAAATTCCGCAATCGGAACTTGCCGCAAGGTTACTCGCCGCGTTCGCCGACGACAAGCCGATCCGGCTTCCTCATCCGCCCGATTCGTCGGATAATCACAGCAACAGCAACGGAGGAACCGTTATGCCTCGGCTCGTGCTCGGCAGCAGGAACAAGAAGAAGCTCAAGGAAATGCTCGACCTGCTGGGCGACCTTAATCTCGATCTCACAGATCTGACGCCATACCCTGATGCGCCGCCGGTGGAGGAAACCGCAGGCTCATTCGTCGGCAACGCGACGCTGAAAGCGACACAACTGGCACCCGTTCTCAAGGCGTGGGTGATCGGCGAAGACAGCGGTTTGTGCGTTCCCGCGTTGGGTGGCGACCCTGGCGTCGATTCAGCACTGTATGCGGGCACGCACGGCGACGATGCTGCGAACAACGCGAAACTGCTTCGCGAAATGGCGAACCTCACCGGCGATCAGCGAGAGGCTTACTACATCAGCACCGCCGTTCTCGCAGACCCCACCGGCAAGGTAGTCGCGAAAGTCGAAGGTCGCTGTCATGGCGTGATCGTGGATTCGCTTCGCGGCGTCGGCGGCTTCGGCTACGACCCGCTGTTCCTCATCCCGGAATTCGGGAAGACGTTCGGGGAACTGCCGCTGGAAGTGAAGCAGTCGATGAGCCACCGTGCGAAGGCATTCAAGCAACTGCTACCGATCATCGAACGTGAATTGGCAAACGGTTAGCGGCTGTCCCAACGGGACGGTGCGGCGTCGCCCCGTTGGGGCTGCCGCTAAACTTAACTTCAACCCACACTGCCATGTCATTCGCCGAACTCAACTCCGACATCGCTGCGTTTCGGCACTACCTGCAATCCGAGCGGGGCATGGCCGACAACACGGTGCAAGCCTACGGCCGCGACCTCGACCGCTTCGTGAAGTGGTGCGGCCTCGTGCGATACACCGAATACACCAGCCCAACGCTCAAAGACCTCGCACGCTACCTCGCGTTTCTCCACGACGAACAACTCGCGGCGCCGAGCGTTGCCAGGCATCTCGTGTCGCTGAAAATGTTCTACCGCTTCCTGCGTCTGGAAGAAAAAGCGGACGCGGCAGCCGTCGATTTGCTGGGTTCGCCGAAACTGTGGGAACGCATTCCGCAGGTGTTGCCGCCGCACGCGGTCGAGGAGTTGCTGAACGCACCGCAAGCCGGCGACCGCTTCTATCTGCGAGATCGGGCGATCCTCGAAACGATGTACGCGACGGGTTGCCGGGCGTCGGAAGTGGTTGGGCTGAAGATTGAAGACGTGTACCTCGACGCGGGCTTCCTGCGAGCGTTCGGCAAGGGCAACAAGCAGCGCGTGGTTCCGCTGGGTCGGCCTGCGATCGCAGCGATTCGCGATTACCTTGGCATCCGGGGACCACTCGACAAGCAACCGGAGAAAGATCAGGCTGCTGGGCCGATTCCGGCGAGCCCGCGGCTGTTCGTGTCGAAGTCGGGGCAACCGCTGTCGCGAATCTTCCTGTGGGCACTCGTGAAGAAGTATTGCAAGCGTGCGGGGTTGCCCAAGAAGGTTAGCCCGCACACGCTGCGACACAGCTTCGCGACGCACGTTCTCGCAGGTGGTGCCGACCTTCGCACGGTGCAGGAGATGCTCGGTCACGCTTCGATTCAGACGACGCAGCACTACACGCACATTGACCGCGAACGCTTGAAGGCGATTCACCGTCAGTTTCACCCGCGAGGTGCGAACGCAACGGAACCGCCGCCGCCCGCGACTGATACCCCAGACGCGAAGGCGGGTTGATTCACATGCCCATCACGATCACGGCACACGCGGAAGGTGCAACGCTTGCGGTCCGGGCACAGCCAGGCGCGAAGCGAAACGCGGTGTTGGGCGAGCAGGCCAACGCGTTGAAGGTTGCCGTGACCGCGCCGCCCGAAGATGGACGTGCGAACGCAGCGATTACGGAGCTGCTGCGGGAATGGCTCGGCGTGAAGCGTTCGCAGGTTGAACTGATGGGCGGTCCGACGAACCGCAACAAGACGTTCCTCATTCGCGGCATGACACCCGAAGAGTTAACCGCGCTCATCACGTCGAAACTGGCGTAACAGGAGAGGCGAATTCCCCCACTTATTTCAGCCTTTTCAGCGGACATCCTTTCTGGAGGGCAGACAATGTGGCCTATCGGAAATGATGTCCGCTTCTTGGCGAGAAAACAGTGGTGGAATTGTCCCACTTCGCCCTGCGAGTTTGCCCGCTCACGCCACTGCGTCGGCTGTTCGGCATCCTAACTCGGTCTCACGCGCTCCTCTGCGGGTCGCGGCTAAACGTGGGATCATCTCAATCCCTGCCACCACGATCGCGAACGGAACCAATCCCGTCGCAATGCCCACAGCGATGCCAAGCCACGTTGCTTCAGCGGGCGTCACGAACCACCACACAGCCGCAGGCACACACGACGCAACCAACGGCTTCAGCCAACTCGTGAGCAGATACCGCGTCGCTCCCACTTCCAGCACGTAACAGGCGTAACAGATCACGAACAGGCAGAACAGCACGTTCGGCACCGCAACCGCAATCGCCACGCCTTCGAGCCCAAACCGACCCACCAACAGTAGGCTCAGCAGCAGATTCACGGCCGCTTCCACCAACGCGAGCCGTGCGAAGAGACGCAGCTTGCCCATGCCGTACAGAATGCGAGACGCCACCGACTGAGCCACACCAATCGTCAGCGTTGCCGAGAGAATCGCAACCGCCGGGAAGCAGAACGCCGCGTACTCGCTGCCGCCAATCCATCGCGTGAGGAACGGCTTGCCGAAAAACAGCATCCCGAGGTGAATCGGCAACACGAGATACAGCACCCAGCGCGTGCCGTCGAGGAGCACACGACGCACGCCATCGATATCGCCGCTCGCTTCACGTTCACTGACCGCGGGCGCAAGTGTCGTCGTTACAGAACGAAGGAGATTCTTCGCCAGTTCGATGAGTCGCGACGCGATGGCGTAGTGTGCTGCCGCCGCAACCGTGAGGAAACCACCCACGACGAGCGCGCCCGTTTGCACCGTGATACGACCGGCCAGCATCGCAAGAAACGCATCGACGCTGTAACCCTTCACGCGGTGCAGTGTCTCGCGGTCAACGATGCGACGCGATAACCGCAAACCCGGCAGGAAGTGAAACGCCAGCATCGCCATGACCGCGTGTTCGAGCAGATTCGTGATGGTGAACACGATCGCGAGCGGCCACAGCCCCGGCTGCGTTTCCATGACGTACACGATGCCAGTCACCCGCACGCCGAGGAACGCAAGCCGGACGGCACTCTTCACGGCGTAACGCTGCAAGCCATCGAGCATTGCGGGAAAGACGCTCAACGGCAACGTGATCGCCAGGTTCGCGAGCATCAGAAACATGAACGGGGCGATGTCGCCTTGTTCGCCGAGTTTGCGTTCCAGTCCAGGTGCAACGAAGGGCACAATCGCCGACCCGAGCAACAGCACGACCACCGCCGCAATCGCGAAGATGATGAGGCACGCCGAGACAAGCTTGTTCAGTTCCGTGCGTTCGTCGGTCGCGTGGAACCTCGCCACGAAACGAACGAGACACGCCGCGAGGCCGAGGTCGAAGAGTGTGAAGTATGCGAGGATGGATTCGACGACGCACCAGACGCCATAGCGAGCGTCGCCGAGGTGTTGGATGAGGTATGGTGCGAGGAAAAAACTAACGACGAGCGCCGCAGCGAACGCAGCCCAATTCGTGGCCGCACCGAGCACCAACGACCGCGACGCACGAACTTCCATGTTCGGCTCCCTCGTGAAAAATCAAGAAGTTAGCCACGGATGAACACAGATGAAACACGGATAAAGACCAAAACACAATGCGGCTTTTGTCTTATCCGTGTTTCATCTGTGTTCATCCGTGGCTGCGCTTTCTGTCTTTACTCTGCCTGCTTCTCGGCAGCCTTGCCACGCTTCTTCTTCGGCGCTTCCTCTGGTGCCTCGCCAATCGCAGCCAGTTCCGCAGCGGCTTCGGCCTCTTCCTTCGCGGCGGCTTCCAACTCGGTAGCCTCCGGCGGTTTTGGCTTGTGCTTCTCCATGACCGCAGCGGCGATCTCATCGCGAATCGCGCGGTTATCCCGCAGGTATTGAATCGTGTTCGCTTCGCCGTGACCGATCTGCTGGCCCTTGTAGTTGTAGCGTGCGCCGCTGCTCTTTTCGATCACTTCATCCTCAACCGCCAGCTTCAGCACATCGCCCTCGAAGTCGATGCCGCGATCGTTGATGATGTTGAACTCGGCATTGCGGAACGGCGGCGCGATCTTGTTCTTCACCACACGAACGCGAGTCTCGGAGCCGATGATTTCTTCGCCGTCCTTGACGTGCGTGATTCGCTTCACTTCCATTCGCACGCTGGCGTAGAACTTTAGCGCGAGGCCGCCGGTGGTTGTGTTCGGGTCGCCGTACATCACGCCAATCTTCTGGCGAATCTGGTTGATGAACAGCAAACACGTTCGGCTCTTGTTGATCGTCGGTGTCAGGATTCGCATCGCCTGGCTCATCAACCGTGCTTGCAGACCGACCTTCGTGTCGCCGATTTCGCTGTCTTGAATTTCGTTCTTGGGAACGAGAGCCGCGACCGAGTCCACGACGATCAGATCGACCGCACCGGACTTGATGAGCATTTCCGCAATTCGCAAGCCTTCTTCGCCGTAGCCCGGCTGCGAGACGAGCAGATCGTCGAGATTCACGCCGATTCGCTTGGCCCACGTTGGGTCGAGTGCGTGTTCGGCGTCGATGAAGGCAGCCACACCGCCAGCCTTCTGAACCTGGGCGACAGCGTGAAGTGCGACGGTCGTTTTGCCGCTGGCTTCCGCACCGTAGATCTCGATCACACGACCGCGAGGTAAGCCTTTGCCGCCGAGGGCGATGTCGAGCGAGAGCGAACCGGTTGAGATGCCTTCGATGTCATCGACGTTGATGTCCCCGAGGGACATGATTGCGCCTTTGCCGAATTCCTTCTCAATTGCCGCGAGTGCGGTCTTCAGTTCCTTGTTGTCTTTGTTGGTGTCTTTCTTGTCTTTCTCTGCCATCGCAGACTCCCTCATTGGGTTGTTTCGGCCCGACCGCAGGTTGTGGTTAATGGTTTGGCGGTCGTTACGGGGTGGAGTGTACCCCGATGAGCCGAATTGCGAAATGTCAGCAGCGAGAAAGTCACTCCTTCCCCACGGGACGCAGCAATCGAGCGGAATAACGGCCGAGGCGAATCAACAGCACGCGGTTCAAATAGCCCGTCGTCGCCTTCGCCCCGATCTTGCCGAGCATCTTGCCCACGACATTGGAACTCACGCCGACGCCGACCACGTTCATCGCCTCGCCGAAGAGTTGGTCGTACTGATCCTCCGCCAGTTTCTCCCATTCCGTGCCCTGACCCGCGAGATACGCATTGAAGAACACGCGGCTCAACAGCACCGCCGTGCCCGTGCGACCCGCCCGCAAGTTGTAGATCTGGCACAGGTCGGTCAGCATCGAGAAGGTGTAGAAGAGCGTCGCGCCGGAATCGACCATCGCGTTCGGCGCCACTGCCGTGATGACCCAAATGCGACTTCCCCAATACTTGATGCGAGCGTCGGCGGCGACGTCGAGTTCAGCCTGGAAGCCGTCTCGAAAGCGAGCGAACCACTGCTCGGTTGAGGCGAAGCGATCGGGGTCGAGCAGTTCCGTTCGCACGACAGCCATGCGAGCCTGCATCTGGTCGGTGATGCCGATGCCGCGAAGCAGTTTCCGCTCCTTCTCCGTCGTCATCGGGAACGTCTTCAGGTAGGTCTCGATCTGCGAACGCGCTTCTGCCGACTTCGCCGCAGCCAGCCAACGCAGCCGCGTTCGCTTCGACAGTTCCTCAATGCCCTTGATGCGAAGTTGCTTATTTTCACGCATCCGGAAGTAGATGAACAGGAACCGCAACGCCGCGTACAGCACACAGAACGCAAACAGGCCGAGGCCAGCATAGCCGATGTACTGCGCCCACTCGGGTTGCAGCGAAAGCGTGTGCAGCAACGTGACGGCCTGATTCACGAAGAACAGCCCGAAGACGCCGACCATTCCCATGAGGAACGCGAACGCGAGCGGCGACGCGAACCACCCGAGCCAACCGAGGCCCGTCGGATCGGACGCCAGCAGCAATTCGGCTTCCATCAAATCCTGGGCGGCTTGCTGCTCGTCGAGTTCCTTCAACTTCGCCACGTCTGCGAGCGAGAGCGGTGCGAGGTCGGCTGCCACTTGCGGCGGTCGGCCGAGTTCGGTCTCGCCCGGACGCAGTTCCGGTTCGGGAGCTGCTTCGTGGCGAGCGGGGGACGTCAGTCCCTTGTTCTCGACGGGTGGCGCAACTGCGGTGCGACCGGCGGTTGGCACCCCGATCCGGACATCATCATCCCACGTCTTCGGATCAGAACTCATGGTTGGTTTCCTCGAAGAACTGACTCGACGCTGCCATTGTAACCGTCTTGCGGGAGCGTTGCCTTGGGCCTACTCTGTCTTTAACGAGAAACGTCGTCCGCGAAACGAAATCCCCGGAGGTCCGCTGTGACCGGCGATCCAACGCAATGCCCCACCGAAGGACACTGCGGTAACTGCAAACCGATGACCCGCGCACTCGCCTGGATTGGCGTTATCACCGCTGGCAGCCTGCCGATTGTGTTTTCCGCATTGCCGGCAGCAGCCCAACCGTGGAACCTCTCGATCCTGGGGGCGTTCTCGCTGTTCGTCGCGGCACGACTGAGTTTCACGCAAGCGTTCCTGTTTGTGGTGCTGGCCGTCGCGGCGAAGGATGCGGCCGTGTACTTCGCTCTCGGCATGGACCCGTATCCGCTGTCGTGGGTGTACTTCCTGGGATATATCGCGATCGGTTGGGCATTCCTGCGAGGAACCGATTCTGTCCCCCGAATCGCGGTGTCGGCACTTGGCGCGAGCCTCGTGTTCTTCTTCGCGAGTAACTTCGTGAGCTGGCTCGAACAGGCCGCACCATACGGCTATTCGCTCGCCGGGCTTGCGGATTGTTTCGTCGCGGGAATCCCGTTCTACCGCGGCACCCTGATCGGTGATTTGGCGTTCAGTGCGGTTCTCTTTGGGGCACACGCGGTGCTGAGTCAGGCTTACTTCCCGGCCGAGCGAATCGTGCCGATCACAGAGCAAATCCCGGAGGATCGGTCGTGAAGTTCGCCGCCGTGATCGAGTACATTCAGGACAAGGAAAAGGTGGACGCGGTGCGGCCGACGCACCGTGCATACCTGACGAGCCTCATCGAAGCGAACAAGCTGTTTGCGTCGGGGCCGTTCGAGGATGCCCCCGGTGCCCTCATCATCTACGAAGCCGACACGTTGGAAGCCGCCGAGGCGATTCTGAAAGCTGACCCGTTCCACGCGGCGGGCGTGTTCGTGAAGTGGACGATTCGCCCGTGGAAGATGGTATTCTCGAACCCGCGTCTGCTGTCGTAGTTTCAAATCCAAACGTTTAGCGGTCGCCGCAACGCGGCGATCCGTGTCAGGTGGCCGCCGCGTTGCGGCGACCGCTAAACATGCTTGGCTTCGTTTTCATTCCTTGCATTTTCGCGCTGTGAATCGTTTCCGCGACGTGGTACATTGAGCGTGGCCTACCTCCCGCCTCTGCTCAATTCCCGTCCGGAGATCTCACATGCTCAGGATCGGCGATCCCGCCCGCATCGGTCGGCGTGACTTCCTTCAAATCGGTGGTCTCGCTCTCGGCGGCCTCTCGCTTTCCTCGCTGTTCACACAAGCTGGCGTCCCGCTCTCGCAAGCTGGCAAGCCCGTTACTGATAAAGCCGTCGTGTTCCTGTTCCTGCACGGCGGCCCAAGCCAGTTCGAGACGTTCGACCCCAAGATGACCGCCCCCGCTGAGATTCGCAGCGCCACCGGCGAAATCCCCACCAGCATTCCGGGCGTCACGTTCGGCAGCTCGTTCCCAAAACTCGCCAAGATGGCCGATCGCCTCGCCATCGTGCGGTCCTACGTTCCCGGCGACGCGAACCACGACATCAAGCCGATCGTGTCGAAGGACGGCTTTAGCGCGAACCTCGGCTCGGCATACGCCAGCGTCGCGGGCGGCAACGATCCATCGAGTGGAATGCCGACGAACGTCGTGCTGTTCCCACGGTCGGTCGATCCGAACGCAGGCGTCGAGCAGGCCGGATTCGGCAAGTTCATTTCCAATGGCCCGTTCGCAGCGTCGGCAGCGCCATTCCAACCCGACGGCGGCGGCTCGCTGCGAAAGGACATGAAGTTGAATCTGTCGTTGGATCGGCTCGATGATCGGCGAGCGTTGTTGAATGGCTTCGACCAACTGAAACGCGGCATGGAGTCGGAAGCGGAGGCGATGGAAACGTCGCGTCAGAAGGCGTTCTCGATTCTGCTCGGCGGCGTCGGCGAGGCGTTCGATCTCGGCAAGGAAGACGAGAAGACCGTCGAGCGTTACGACACGTCGAAACTGTTCAACGTCGAGAAGATCGACAAGAAGTGGAACAACCACAAGCACTATGCCGACAACGCTCGCACGCTCGGCAAGTTGCTGTTATTGGCTCGGCGGGTCGTTGAACGCGGTGCGGGGTTCGTGACGGTCACGACGAACTTCGTCTGGGACATGCATGCCGACAACAACAACGCCACGATGACGGAAGGCATGTCGTACATGGCTCCGTCGCTCGATCACGCGGTGAGCGTGTTCCTCGATGACCTTCGCGCTCGCGGCATGGAAGATAAGGTGTTACTCGTGGTGTGCGGCGAGATGGGGCGAACACCGCGGATCAACCAGAGGGGTGGTCGCGATCACTGGGGAAACCTCGGGCCGCTGTTGTTGGCCGGGGGTGGCTTGCCGCAAGGCGTCGTGATTGGGAAGTCGTCAGCAAACGGTGGCGATCCGAACAGCGATCCCGTTCGCATTCCGAATCTGATCGGGACAATCGCTCACACGATGTTCGACGTTGGCAAGCTCCGCGTGACTCGTGGCGTGAGCCGTGAAGTGATGACGATGGCCGACTACACGCCGATTCAAGGCTTGCACGGGTAGTGTCGAAAAATCCCCCTCACCGGTGAGGGGGATTTACCTGCACCAACTCAATTCCACGCAAACCCACCCCTCAAAATCGCGACTTCAAAACTTGCGAGTCGACTGCGGTGTCTTACCGCGTAGCGACATCCGCCGAGGGTACATTCGTGACCACCACGACATCGCACTTTCGCAGGAAGTCATGGTGTCGCGCGATGACGCGGCGCGGACCAGGCAAGTCCGCCGCGAGTTCATCCCACACCGGGGCAGGCACGAACACATAGCCGGGCGTCGGCACAGCCAGAAACTCCCCGACAGCAGCGGATGAGTTGAGCCTTCCAACTTCGCGCCCCGTGTAGAACACCACGCTCGGCTGAAACCACTCGAACGTCGCGATTCGCACATCACGGGTCGGGTCGGCAAGTCCCGTTGCTCGCACCAATTCACGCGGCGCCCGTTGTCGTTCCAACACCCTTGGCGTCCATGTCACGAGCAACGCAACGAACGCGATCGCCGTGACGCTCACGACCTGAATCGCCGCGTTTCGGCGCTCTTGTCGCAGGCACCACACCATTCCGACTCCACCGATCGCGGGCACAATCCCAATTGCGGCCCATCGACCGAGGCCCGGGAATGTTTCATCTCCAACCAGTAATCCGCCAGCAACCACAGCCCCAACGATGAGCAGTCCGAACGCCCCCGCTGGCATCAACCAACGCGGCACAGTCAGTTCGGCATCTCGCCACGCGACGAGGAAGCGAGCAATGAGAATCGCCAGCGCCGGATACACGGGGAAGACGTAATTCGGCAACTTCGTCGCTGCGACCGTGAAGAACGCGAGATACGCCACGACCCAACACACCAATAAGCGATTGGCACGAACTGTGACGAAAGACCCCTCCCCAACCCCTCCCCCAAGGGGAGAGGGGCTAAATCCGGCTCCCCCTTCCTTCTTAGGGAAGGGGGTTGGGGGGTTAGGTTCTCGAGTTGCTTTCACGCCATACCACACGGCCGCGATGATGAACGCCGACCACGGAATGAACATCAACATGATGCTGCCGGGGTAGTACCACAATGCGCCGCGGTGCCCTTCCATCGGATTCAGGAAGCGGTTCACGTTCTCGTTGCCGAAGAACGCGGTTAGCCATTCGCCGCGAGTTTCACTCGCCACCAGCGCATACCACGGCACAGCCACGAACACGAACACCACCGCCGACACGAACAGCCTGCGATCGAGCAACCGGCCAAGTTCCCGGTTCCACGCGAAGTACATCACGATCACGAACCCCGGCAACGCAATGCCGACGGGGCCCTTCGTGAGCGTTGCCAGTCCACACGCCGCAGCGGTGGGAATCCACCAGGCACGCGAGCCGTTCTGATGCAGCGACCAGAACGCCAGATACGTCAGGGTGGTGAACAGCAACAACGTTGCGTCGGGCGTCGCCGCGTGTGCCAACACCGCAAAGTGACTCACCGATGCCAGCACGACCCCCGCGAGCAGTGCCGTGCTGCGACCGAACATCCGACGAGTGAGTTCGTAAGTGAGCAGTACGATGAGCCAACTCGCGATGACCGACGGAAACCGTGCGGACCACTCGTTGACACCGAACGCGGCGTAGCTGACTCGCTGAAGCCAGTACAGCATCACCGGCTTGGCGGTGCGAAGCTGGTAGTTGAATGTTGGAATGACCCATGTGTTGGCATCTCGCATCTCGCGAGCGGCCTGTGCGTTCACGGCTTCGTCGACGTCCCAAAGGCTGACGCCGCCGAGGTACGGGAGCGTGAGGGTAGCGGTTACCGCCAACAGGATAGCGTAATCTCGGGTGCGACTCGGCATGGCGAACTCCATTTCGCGCTGGCTGGGCGGCAAGATGATAACCCAGAGCCGGAAACGGTGGGAGAGCAGTCCGAAAATCTCAGAAAACGAAGAGTAGCCACGGATGAACACAGATGAAACACGGATAAAGACAAAAGCCGAATTGAGACACAGAGCCACAGAGACAACCAGAGAGAGTGTAATTTTCAAAAACTGTCTTCGGCTTGTTTTCTCTGTGGTTCTGTGATTCGTTCCGCTGACTTCGGTCTTGGTCTTATCCATGTTTCATCTGTGTTCATCCGTGGCTTGATTTTTGATTCCATTTGGCCTTGCTCGATTCGCGGCGGTGGCTATGTTCGCCGCAAATCAGTGGGTTCCGGAAACGAGTTATCCTGGCCTCAAACCAGGGAGAGTAGCCATGAAGCGGTTCATGACAGGTGCGTTGGTGTGGACATTCGTTGGAACTGTCGCGTACTTCTCAATCACGAAGAAGGAAGCGCCCAGGGTCGTTCACGTTCCGAAGCCAGCGGCAGCCGTTGTTGCTGCGACAACGCCGAGCCAACCACCAGCGCCCGCGTTGCTCCCCGAGGTGGTTCAGGTGACTGATCTTGAACCGCTGCTCGATCCGCCAGTGCGACCAGTCGGCGGCGTTCCGTTCGATCCGGAAGTCGTTCTGCCAGCCACGCTGATCCCAGCGCCGGCGCTCATCCCGCCATCTGTCGATTGATCGACCTCAAACGCGGCGTACAATGGCCCGGTGTTGGACTCCATGCCCCCCACCGGAGCACGTTCCATGCGTCTGCTGTTCGTCGCGGCCTTTGTCGCCGCGCTCGCGACCGTCAGTAATGCCGAAGACAAAAAGGGCACGCCCGTCGAACTCGGCGGGTTCAAATCGACCACGCCGGGCGCGTGGAAAGAAGAGCCGCCTTCAAACAAGATGCGGCTGATGCAGTTCAAATTGCCCAAGGCCGAGGGCGACTCCGAAGACGCGGAACTGGCGCTCTTCAAATCCCCCGGCGGCGGCAGCGTGCAGGCCAACCTGGAACGTCAGGAAAAGAAGTTCGAGATTCCTGCCGGCAAGAAGGCTGAAGACGTCATCAAGACCGAGAAGATCAAGTTCGGCGACAAGCTTGAAGGCGCATATCAGGACATTCAAGGCACGTTCCTGAAGAAGTTCCCGCCGTTCGATCCGAACGCGAAGATCACGAAGGTCACCGACTACCGGCAGATCTATGTTGTCTTCGAGGCGAAGGAAGGCGACGGCACCGTGCTGTATTCGATGACGCTGCTCGGCCCAGCGAAGACCGTCGAGGCTAACAAGAAGGCGTTCGACGCCTGGATCAAGAACTTCAAGTGATCCCTGGTTAGCGGCGGACCCAACGGGTCCGCCCGTCGCCCCAAATGAATGAGAACGTGGCCTGCCGAGTTCTCATTCACCAAGCAGAGGCGACCGCTGCACCGCGTCCGAAACTGTGATCCCCTCGTGTTTGACTTCGATCTTCCTGAACATCTGATCGCACAGCACCCGGCCGCAAAGCGTGACGAGTCGCGTTTGCTCGTGTTTCGTCGCGACACGGGCACACTCGAACACCGCACGTTCCGCGATCTTCCCGACTTGCTCAATCCCGGCGACCTGCTCGTGCTGAACGACACGAAGGTTCTGCCGGCTCGCGTCGTTGGGCGGCGTGAATCGACCGGCGGAAAGTGGGAAGGGCTGTTTCTGCGACTCATCGGCGGCTTGTGGGAAATGCTCGCGCAGACTCGCAGCTACCCCGAAGTGGGCAGCGTCTTCGTCACGGATACGGGGCTTCGCCTCACGCTTCGCGGACGCACCGAGGAACGTCACTGGCTGATGGAACCTGGAACGGCGGGCACGCCTGCGGTGTTGCTCGCCCAGTACGGACACATCCCGTTGCCGCCATACATTCGGAAGGGCACCGCCAGCGACGAGGACGAGGAACGCTACCAGACCGTTTACGCAGCACACGTCGGTTCAGTCGCGGCACCCACGGCAGGCTTGCACTTCACGCCCGAGTTGTTCGAGCGCCTCGCAGCACGCGGCATCGAAACGGCGCGAGTGACGCTTCACGTTGGCCTCGGGACATTCCTTCCGGTGAAGGTCGAAGACCCAACGAAGCACGTCATCCATCGCGAATGGTGTGAGGTGACGCAATCAACCGTCGATGCGATTCACGCCGCAAAGGCTCGTCATGGCCGTGTGATCGCAGTTGGCACAACGACGACCCGCACGCTCGAAAGTGCCGCTCGTGCGGGCTTGGATTTGCCCTCTCCCCTTGCGGGAGAGGGTGGTCAGCGCTTCGCTGACCGGGTGAGGGGTGAAGCTCAAGAGATGGCAAAGCGATTACCCCTCACCCGGCTCGAAGACTCGCCACCCTCTCCCGCAAGGGGAGAGGGCAAAAACGCACTTCGGCCCTTCTGCGGCGAGACGGATTTGTACATACTGCCGCCGTTTGAGTTTCGCGTGGTCGATGCGATGGTCACGAACTTTCACCTGCCACGCACGACGCTCTTGCTCTTGGTCAGCGCGTTGGCAGGCTCGGAATTGCTGCGGACGGCGTATGCTGATGCCGTGGCCCGCGAGTATCGTTTCTACAGTTACGGCGACGCCATGCTGGTGCTGTGAACAACGGCAAACTTTACTTCTTGACCCATGTGCCGTCGTCGCCAATCGCAACGGTAATCTTCAGATCGGGCAGTCGAAACTCTTCGATCCGCCAGGTTTCGCCTTTCTTGCGAGCCGTGTACTCGACCTTCCCCTCATACGCTTTGGGTGCCTTGAACGTCACGGTGCCCGTGGCGGTGTTGCCGTTCACCTTGCAGGTGCAATCGGTGATGTACTCCGGCTGAATGACCGAGGCATAATTGCGGTACTTCCCATCCTTGTCCTTGGGTCCGCTGATCGCGAAAGCGAGTTTCGACGGGTTGACTTGTTCATCCTGGAATTGAAACGAGGTGATCTTTTTCGCGTCTTCACCGGGCGCGTAGTTGAGTATTGCCCAGGTAAGCGAGTAACCCGTTGACGGTTTGGTAATGGCTGATGGGTTCGGAGACTGTGCGATGTCTTGCAGTTCCTTCGACAGCATGCCAGCAGCCTGTGGAATCAACGCCTTCGCTTTCTCGGCCGTGAAGTCAGCGTCGGCACGAGAAAAGGCAGCCGTGGCGAACACCGTGACGAGCAGAACGAGCGACGAGAAGCGGAACATGGGCATCTCCGGGGTGAGGAAGTGCCGTCGATTGTACGCGACGTGATATCACGGCGTCACGGCAGAAGCTCGCTGACGAGAATGGATGCTGTCGGTGCGGCGAGCGGGGAAACGCTGTCGGCGGGGGCAAGCGTGAGATGTGTTCGGTAAGCGGTGGCACCCAAGCCGGCGGGCAGCGGCTGCGGATCACGGAAGACGTGCATTTGCCGATTCGTCACGTCCAGAACCCAGTAATCGGTGATGCCGGCGGTGGCGTACAGTTCGGCTTTCTCGGTCAGATCGGTGTTTAGGGTCGTGTCTGAAACCTCAATGACCAACGCAGCGGTCGTTGGATGTCCCGGTGACCCGACGAGAGTTCCCGCGATGACGGCGATGTCCGGTACGGGATCGGTGTGCTGGCTCGGAGTCAATGGGAGTTGGATGCGGAAACGCCAACCCTTTCCGAACGCTGTGCGGATGATCGCATCGGTGCGTTCGACTCCGTTCGCGTGCGGCGAGTCCATTAGGCCTTGCTCCAGAATCACCCCGTTGAGGAGGATTGGCCGCTGACCAGCAAACAAACCAAGGCCGCACAGCCGATGGAATTCGGTGACGGTCCACCGGTGCGGATTCGCCCGAAGCAGTGGCGGCGCGGGTGCAGCGATTGCGGACATACATTGACCTCCACCGATAGCGTAGCATCATTCCTTTCCGAGAACCAGATCGACGACCCAGCAGCCGCGAACGTGCGTCAGCGATTCGTCGCGGCAGTGCGTGAGGATGTCGGCGTGTTCGCAGCCAGCGTCTTGGAGGGCGTCCGCGAGAATCGGCATCGCTGAGAAATCGCGTGCCTCGTAGATATGTTTCGCCAGTGACACCGCGGTGTCAGTGCGCCACGCCGCATCGAACACGACGGGGCGAAACGGATTGCCGAAGATGTCGCGGATAAGGCTGCAGACCATCACCCGCTCGTCTCGAAAACGCCCTGCCGCAGTGTAGCTCCCTGGGCTCACACCATGCGGCGAGGGAGGATTCGTGACCCAACACTCTGGGCCGTATTCCCAGGATGCGATACCCTGAGTTGCAGCAGTCCGGGCTGCAGCGAGTTCATCGATACTCGCAAGGCCCTCCCCAAACTGCTCTGCGACGTCGATCGCAGCAAGCGCGATCTGGTTGAGAATCCCACCGTAGATACTGCGGCAACTGGCGACACCGAGAAGACGGGCCTTTCGCTCCGTGGCACCGTTCCCAAGATGGTCGAGCATATCGTATGGCCGAGTCGCATTGATCCAGTTCCGCTCGTTCACGTTGAGAACTCCAACAATGCCAACGTTTACCTCCCGGCCAGCTTCGCTGCGATCATCTCGGGGTCGTAGACGCAGCCGCCCCAGACGCCGCCGCTCGCGTGCTGCAACGCCGCCCACAGTCGTGTGTCGGCCGGTAACGCAGGGTCAGCCTGTAGGTCGGGGCGTGGCTCGCGTTTCAGCAACTCAGACGCCCCCCATGCCACACCGTGATCGCCCATCGAGTCGCCCACGAGGTCGATGGTGCCCTCCAGCTTCGTGCGGTCGATGATGATCTGAACGCGGTCGCCGTCTCGCAGCTTGCCGATCGGTCCGCCCGCCAACGCCTCCGGCGAAACGTGACCGATGCACGCACCCGTGCTCACGCCGCTGAAACGAGCGTCCGTAATCACCGCCACCTGCTTGCCCCACTTCAGATGCTTCAACGCCGACGTCACCTGATACGTCTCTTCCATGCCCGAACCCATCGGGCCGCGGCAGCACAACACCACGATATCGCCCGGAACCACCTTTCGCTCGCCATCACCCTTGATCGCCGCGATGACGGCCTTCTCCGTGGTGAAAACCTTCGCGGGGCCAACCTTGCGATACACGCCGTCGGCGTCCACAACCGACGGGTCGATCGCGGTCGATTTGATGACACAGCCATCTGGGGCGAGGTTCCCACGCGGAAACGTGATCGTGCTCGTGAGGCCGCGTGCCTTCGCCTGCGTCGGCGACATGATGACCGTGTCCGGATCAACGCCGTCGCGGGTCTTCAGCAGTTCGCGGAGTCGCGTGCGGCGTTCGGACTTCTCCCACCAGTCGAGAACGTTGCCGAGTTTCTCGCCGCTGACGGTCAGGGCGTCGAGTTCGAGCAGCCCAAGGGTGCGAAGGTGCAACATCACTTCCGGAACGCCGCCGGCGAGGAACACGCGAATCGTCGGGTGACCGATCGGGCCGTTCGGCAACGCATCGACCAACCGCGGCACGCTGCGGTTGAAGTGCGTCCAGTCTTCGATGGTGGGCCGCTTGATTCCCGCGTGAAACGCGATTGCCGGGATGTGCAGCAGCAGATTCGTGCTGCCGCCGAACGCCGCGAACACCGCGAGTGCGTTCTTGAACGCCGCATCCGTGAGGATGTGCTTCGTCGTGGTGCCGTTGTTCGACATGTTGAACAGAGCACGAGCCGAGCGACGGGCCATGTCGAGCCAGATCGGTTGCCCCGACGGTGCGAGTGCCGAGTGCGGCAGCGTCAGCCCGAGCGCTTCGCCGACAACCTGCGACGTGGCCGCCGTGCCGAGGAACTGACAGCCGCCACCCGGCGACGCACACGCATGGCAACCGGCTTCCGCGGCCTGTTCGAGCGTGATTTCGCCGTGTGCGTAGCGAGCGCCGATGGTCTGCACTTTTCCCGTGTCTTCTTCGCCGGCTTCGCCCGCAAGCATCACGCCACCGGGCACCAGAATCGTCGGGTGGTTGTGCTGCGACGCCAACGCCATCATCATCGCGGGCAGTCCTTTGTCGCACGTCGCCACGCCCATGACGCCCGCTCGCGTCGGATGGCTTCGCATGAGCCGCCGCATGACCTGCGAGGAATCGTTGCGGTACGGCAAGCTGTCGTACATCCCGGCGGTGCCTTGGGTGCGGCCGTCGCACGGGTCGGTGATCGCCCCCGCGAACGGAATGCAGCGCAGCCGGGTGAGTTCTTCCGCGGCGGCCTTCACGAGCAACCCAACTTCCCAGTGACCCGAGTGGAAGCCGAGCGCGATGGGGGTGCCGTCTTCGGCGCGAAGGCCGCCGTGCGTGCTGAGAATGGTGAACTCTTTGCCGCCGAGCAGAGCGGGGTTCCAACCCATGCCGACGTTCTGCGACCAGCCGAAGAGATCGCCGCTGGGTGCGTGGCGAAGTAGGTCGTCGGTGAGCGGCAGCTTCCCGGTAGGGCCGGACTTCGCGGAGATGAGTTCGTAGGCGCTGGCGGGCGTGTCGAGAACGTCGGAAGGCATGTGTGTTCCTGGCGAGCCGGTGAGCGTCGAGCCGTCAGGCCGACGGTGTTGCGTGTCTACCGTCGGGCTGACGCCGCGACGCTCGCCTTAGATTACACAACGGAATACCATGTCCCCACCCCTTCTCGCAGGAGCTTCACCAGATGCGCTGCCTTCTCTCCGCTATTGCCGTCACGGTCGCATTCGCCACGACAGCCAACGCACAACCCGCCAAGGTCGGTCCCGCGTTCGAGCAGGAACCCTACGGCAAGATGCCTTCCTCCAAGGACAAGAACGGCAAAGAAGTCGCCGGCCCGACCGTGACACTGTTCACGCTCATCAACAAGAACAACGTCGTGCTGAAGTGCATCGAGTACGGCGCGATCATCACCGAGCTTCACGTTCCCGATAAAGACGGCAAAATGGCCGATGTCGTTCTGGGTTTCGACAAACTCGAAGACTATCTGAAGGGTCATCCGTACTTCGGCACGAACGCGGGTCGGTGTGCGAACCGCATCGCCAACGCCAAGTTCACGCTCGACGGCAAGGAATACACCATCACGAAGCCAGGTGAAAAGGACGCGCACACGCTGCACGGCGGCAAGAACGGCTTCGACAAGAAGCTGTGGAAAGGCGAGCCGTTCCTGGCAGCCAACGGTCCCGGCGTGAAGTTCAGCTACGTCAGCCCCGATGGCGAAGAAGGCTACCCCGGCAAGCTGACGGTTTCCGTGACGTACATCCTCGGCGATAGCAATGAACTGGTAGTCGAGTACCGTGCGACCACCGACAAGACGACGATCTGCAACCTGGCGCATCACAGTTACTTCAACCTCGCTGGTCACAACAGCGGCACCATTCTCGATCAGGTAGCCGAGTTCAACGCGAAGAACTACACCCCCGCCGACGACACGCTGATTCCGACCGGCAAGATCGCACCCGTCGAGGGCACGCCGTTCGATTTCACGAAGGCGAAGGCGATGGGCAAGGATCTGGAAAAGGCGGGCGGCAAGCCAGTCGGCTTCGACCTGAACTACGTTATCGACGCGGCCAGCCCCGAATTTGCGGGGTACGCGGGGAAGGTCACCGATCCGAAGTCGGGTCGTACGCTGAAGGTCATCACGTCGGAACCGGGCTTGCAGTTCTACACCGGCAACTTCCTCGACGGCAGCAACATCGGCAAGGGCGGTGCGGTGTACAAGCAGTACAGCGGCTTCTGCCTGGAACCGCAGAAGTTCCCGGATTCGGTGAACAAGCCCGAGTGGAAAGAGAAGTCGAACGTGGTGCTGAAGCCGGGCGAAACCTACAAGCAGACCACGATCTACAAGTTCGGCGTTGTGAAGTGACGTGACTTTGCGAGCCACGGGGTTTATCCCCGTGGTGCTTGACTATCCAAAAGACCACGGGGATAAACCCCGTGGCTCGCTCTGCACTTCCATTCGGAGTTTCCGATGTCTTCTCCCACGCCGCTCGCCGATTACCAGTCGTACAAGGGACTGCCACAGCTCGCGGGGCTGTGTACGGTCGAGGAGGCCGCGAAGCCAGGGCTTGGCGTCGAGGAGTGCGTTCGCCGACTGAAGCGATTCCACTATTGCTTCAAGCGACTGCACCAAATCCTGACGGCCCGCATCACGTCGGAGCCGATCTACGAGCTGAAGACCGGCTTCGCGCATCATGCGTACCTGTGTGCGGAACACGTCACGGCGTTGCGAACGCGAATCGGCGAGATGCGTGAGCCGCCGCTGGGATTGGAGGACGTCCCGCACCCGGCACTGGAGGCGTTCTTCGACGAGATTCTCGCAGCACCGACGACGCAGGAGTTGATCGGAGGGGTGTATTTCCCCGCTATCGGTCAACTCTACCTAGCAGTGGCAATGTACCTCTTAGCGACGAACCCATTGACCGATGCTCCGAGCGGGCGAGTTCTCAAGTTTGCTCATCTCGAACTGTTAGAGATTCAGGGGTTCGGGCTGAACGCGTGGGAAGCACTCGGCAAGCCAGCTTACGAGGAATGGGCAGATACAGTGCTTTATCCATTGCTCGATATGGCCGGCGGCATCGACGGAACTGCAACCACCCAGGCGAACCCCGACCGCAAGGGAGGGGGTGACGTTGACACCCTCGCTGGCACTCGGGGTTCGCCGGAACCGTTGCCCCGCCGCTACTCCGCCAAGCCCTACGAATACGATCCCGTGCCGAAGCGCGACGAGCGGTTCACCGATCCGTGGAACCAGGGCGTCAACGCCGAGAGCTTCCTCTACAACCCGGCGTTACCGGCACGTCCCAAAGCCCTCATGATGCTCTACAAACGGCTCCGCGAAATCGACGTCCCCGAAATGATGGCCAGCATCATCACGCAGACACCCGGCAAGCCGTGGGGCTACTACCGCGACATGAGCCGTCAGCTCTGGGACGAAGCACGACACGCCATGATGGGCGAAGTCGGCTTCGTCGCGCTCGGCGTCGATTGGACCAAGGCGAAGATCACGTTCAACTGGTCACACCGCCTCAACACCGAATGCACCCCGATGGAACGGCACGGCGTCCTGTACTTCATCGAGCAAGGGCTGATGCCGAAGACCGGCAAACGCTACGAGTTCGAGACGGGGCAAGCGACCGGCCTGCCGCTCATCGCGACGATTCAGGATTTCGACTGGGCCGACGAAGTGCTACATTCGCAGATCGGCCGCGTGTGGTATGTCCCGCAGTTCGGCAGCCTCAAAGAAGCGCTCGACTACGGCGACGCGGCATGGTCGAAGGTGCTGAGCAACTGGGCCACGGTGAAATCGCAAGGGCTGACGAATCACGAGAACTGGTGGCCCGCGGTGTACGGCATGGCGTGCAAGGCGGAAGGCGTCGCGCCGGACCCCGTGGTGCTGGCGTTCGACGAAACCTACGAGGGGAAACGCGCCGATTTGCGTGAGGTTGGGGAAGGGTTGAGCGGATAGTCCGTTAAGCGGTCGCCCCAGCGAGGCGACGCTACACCGTCGCCCCGCTGGGGCGACCGCTTAACGCGGTTCACGTCGTTTCTCGTGAAGCGCCCGGCACCCACAGCACATCACCGCGTCCGTCGTCGTTCGCCACCCGTGCCAACACGAACAGATAATCACTTAGCCGGTTCAGGTAGATCAACGCCTGCGAGTTCACCGTCTCGATGTGCATCAGCGTCACGACGGCCCGTTCCGCACGTCGGCACACGGTGCGTGCCAGATGCAACCACGCGGCAGCCGATGTGCCGCCCGGCAAAATGAAACTCCGCAAAGGCTCCAATTTCTCGATCGCAAGGTCGATGGCCTTTTCCAACCGCTCGGCCTGCGACGCGGTAACACGCAACGACTTCCCAGGCTCCTCACCCTCAAACGGCGGCACGCACAGATCCGCGCCGACATCGAAGAGGTCGTTCTGAATCGACCGCAGGAACGCAGCTTCCGGGCAAGTTGGGCAATTCGCGACGACCAACCCCAGCACGGCGTTCAACTCGTCGACCTGTCCGTAAGCCTCGACGCGAGCGTGATCCTTCGGCACGCGTGAGCCATCGCCCAAACCGGTGTCGCCGGCATCGCCCGACTTTGTGTAGATGCGAGAAAGGAAAACCATGTTCGTGTTTCGTGTGGGGTGTAGGGAACAGGCTCATCGAGCTTTCTAGGTTGCGAAATCGCGAAAACCCAAACACTCAACACAAAACACTAAACACGAAACACTCCCCCATCCGATACAGTTGCTAACCAAGGACGGTCCAGCTTGCACGGAGGGGAGCATGTTCAGAACACGACGTCATGTTTTACTGCTGGCCGTCGCTGCCTTTCAGGTCGCGGCTGTCGGTTGCAACCCCTTCACAATGGGGCTGTTCACACCCGTTCCGATCCAACCGTGGGTCGCGGAACGGATGGATCAGAAGTACGGTGCCCGCAATGACGGCCGCACGCCGATCATGCCGCCGATCCGCGACGGCTACCCGCCGCCCATCTGCGAAGACGCACCAAGCGACCAGGAAGTTCTGCGAGCCATGCCTCGCGTCTCCCGTGGTGTCCCGTACATCCACGAAGAATTCCGTGACGACATCGTGATTGTCAAGAATCGCCTCGTGGACAAGATCGATCCGCCGCGATTCTTCCCGCTCGTCGGGCCAGCCCAATTGCACCACTGCCACTGGGAATGCGTGGTGTACTACGCGGAAACGGTTCAGAGCGATTACCCGTTCCCGATGCAAGTGAAGAAGAACCGCGTTCAGGTTCTCTACATCGACAAGGATCACTTGCACCTGTATGTCGGACCAAACACCGACACGCAGAAGACGATCACGCATGATCTGACGAAATACTGATGCGACCCCTCCGTCGTTCGTGAAGGGCGACCGCCGCACCCGACTCCGAAAGGAGCCGGGTGTTTGGCGTTTGAGGAAAGGATGAAGGACGAAGGAGGAATCAAAAACAAAACCGATTCTGCTGGGTCATTCCGCAATTCATCCTTCATCCTTCGTTCTTCATCCTTTTCCGCGTGGTGTATAATCCCTACGATAACGATAAGGTATCTGTACATATCGGGATCCTGGGGGAACGATGACGGAAACCGAGCGTGTGATGGCGGAAATCGCCACTGCGAACCAAGAGCTGGCGAAAGCGTCACCGCAAGAAATCCTGCGCTGGTCCGTGAAGCGTTTCCACCCCCGGTTGCTGATGGCAACTGCTTTCGGGGCCGAGGGTTGCTGCATCATTCACATGCTCGCCGAAATCGAACCCGGCGTCATGTTCATCAACCTGGAAACGGGTTACCAGTTCCCCGAAACGCTTGAACTCCGCGAACGGATCAAGGATCGCTACGGGATCACCGTCGAGTACATTCAACCTGAGCTATCCGTCGAGCAGTACGAGAAGGAGCACGGTGGGCCGCAATACAGTCTGCGGACGAATCAATGCTGTCACGATCGCAAGATCCTTCCCCTTCGTCGCGCTCTGAAACGCCTTGAACCGGCAGCGTGGATCAGTGCCATTCGCAAAGATCAAACCGCTGACCGCAATCAGGCGGACGTCGTTCAGTGGGACGCGAAGTTCAATCTCGTGAAGATCAACCCGCTGCTGAACTGGACAAAGAAGGAAGTCTGGGCGTTCATTCTCGAACACGATGTGCCGTACAACCCGCTCCACGATCAGGGCTACCCGAGCATTGGTTGCTGGCCCTGCACGCGGTCCGTGGGTGCCGGCGAAGGGGAGCGTGACGGTCGCTGGGCTGGCAAGGTGAAGAAAGAATGCGGTCTCCACGTTATCGAAGTGCAAGAAGGAGAAGGAATTTAGTTCTGAGGAATGAGGAGAACTCGTTGCTCAGCACTCACTACTCAGCATCCATCACCCACTACTATGTTATTTTCCGCCAAAGCCGAATACGCTTGCGTTGCCATGCTGGAACTGGCGGCTCGTCACTCCGATCCGCGACCAGTGCGGCTCGCCGACGTTGCGGATAAGCACGGCATCTCGGATCGCTTCCTCGTGCAGATTCTGCTCGATCTGAAGCGAGCGGGCTTGGTGGATAGCACACGCGGCGCGTCTGGTGGTTACGCACTGGCACGCAAGCCCGAAGAAATTTCCCTTCATGACATCCTGCGTGTGATCGACCCCGCCGAACGGCGAACGGGCAAGAACACCGTTCCCAGTGCCCGCCGAAAAGACGCCGCTCCGCCCGTGCGCAAGAAAGCCGAACTTCAACTCACGGTCTACGTGCGAAACATTCGCAGCGTGTGGGATCGTGTGGTTGAAGCTCAGGAATCCGTTCTGAAGAACACAACTCTTGCCGACCTCGTGGCACAGAGCGAAGGTTTGCAGTACGTCATTTGACGTGATTGGAACGGCTGGGGCCGCCACAGAGGGTGGCCCCCACAATGCAAGCCGTTTTGTCTTGTAGTGGCCGCCCTCTGTGGCGGCCATGCGGCACTAACAACGTCACTCCTCACTGTTTCGCGAAACACGTTTGACGTTCAAACCCGGATGTCTTAAACGTGAAACGTGAAATGCGGAATGTGATACACGTCTTTCGAGGAACACCAAATGATGCGAATGCTGTGCGTTGGCGTAACGGCCGTCGTTCTACTTGGTCTGGCGACCGGGCAAGAGAAGAAAGCGGCCACGATCAAGATCGCTGTGACCGAGAGCACTTTTAAGCCGACCATCGTGAAAGTCGATGGCGTCGAAATCAAGGGGGCCGACGGCACCCGTATCTTCACGACTCCAGCCCTCGAAGCTGGCAAAGAGTACAAGTTCGCGGTCGAAGCGTTGATTGAGCCGAACAACTACACGAAGATCACCCGTCCCCGCGTGGTGACCCTCAAGGCCGGCGAAGAGGTGAAACTCGACCTCACGACCGAGGACAAGAAGCTCGACAAGATCGTCGTGCGCTGGGTGCCCACCCCCGGCGACATCGTCGACAAGATGGCCGAACTCGCGAAGATCGGCAAGGACGATGTCGTGTTCGATCCAGGTTGCGGTGACGCTGTGATGCTGATTCGCCCGGTGAAGAAGCTCGGCGCGAAGAAGGGCATCGGCATCGACATCGACCCGAAGATGGTGAAGATTGCTCAAGACAAGGCCAAGGAAGAGGGCATCGCGGACAAGATCGTTATCACGCAAGGCGACATCCTGAACGAGAAGGACATGGCGGTTTGCGCTGAAGCGAGCGTCGTGCTGATCTACATCGGCGACGACTTGGGCGCTCGGATGGCTCCGGTGCTGCAGAAACTCCTGAAGCCGGGCACGCGGGTGATCTCGCACCGCTTCAAGCTGGGCGACTGGGAGCCAGACAAGACCGTAACCGTGAAGGGCGAAGACGGCGACGAGTACAAGCTCCACACATGGATCGTGAAAGAGAAGAAGTAAGTCGACAGCGAGCCTCGAAGCCAAATCATCCCGCTGTTCCAAGCTTGGAGCAGTGGGATGATTTCGTTTTGGAACCTGCGAAGCGGCAAGCGCCTTCGATGAGGGTCAAGCCGCTTGCCGCTTCGCATCCAGCCTGGCGCTCTGTCGTGTGCCCGTGTGGTTGGGTAGGATGATTGTTTCGTCTGACGGAATCACGGGGCGCGGGAATGGCGGTCGAGTTCACCTGTCCGATGTGCAGCGGCACCCTCCGAGTTGGTGACGGGCCACCAGGGCGGTTGGTGCGGTGCGGCGGCTGCCTCACCTTGCTCAAGGTGCCGAACGCACCTCCACTCGATCCGCAAGACGATGCCACCACCGACGCACTGCACACTCGCGTCGAGCTACTTCCCGTCGCGCACCCCGTCAGCAACACGCCACCCGTCCCCGCACCGAAGCCCACACGACGACCCCTTTCCCCGGCACCAGCTCAAGACGCTGAAGACTCATCGACACCACGCGGCAAAGGCTTCTGGCTGTCGATCTCGCTTCTCGCGTTCGGACTCGGGATGTGTGGCTGTTGCGGACTGGCTGCCGTCGTGCTTCCCCCCCCGGAGTGGCAGAATCACAAATGGAGCCATGACAAAGGTGGGTTCAAAGTCGATCTGCCAGGCGAGCCACAGCACGATATGGCCAACCGAGTGAAGGTTCGACCGGGACGCGAACATAAAGGCGTCGAAGGCATGTTCCTGTGGACGCGCGCCGAAAACTACATCATCGCGTATCGGGATCTGAAGGATTTGCCAAAGTCTGAGGACGAATTCCTCGATGCGGAGGTCGAGGTGATTACCTCCGACAAACACATCATCGTCCAGCCCATCAAGCGGAGCGAAAAGATCGAGGTCCAGGGATTTCCAGGGCGCGAGTTCGAGTACGAATTCAAGAACGGCGGTGTCGTCACCGGTCGCGTGATCCTCGCTGGCAAACGAGTCTACATCCTCGTTGCGGGCGGTCAGTTCACAGATTCTGGGACCGAAAACGTCCGACGATTCCTCGAGTCGTTCGAGATCACCGACCCGAATCTGCTCGCGATTGTCAAGAAACGGGCCGATGCGAAGAAGCAGGACGACACGAAGAAAAAGCCGCGAGACGATGACCCGAACGAGGATTGAAGCTCGCTGTCGCCGGAGGGGTGCCGTTTCCGTTTTGAGAGCTGGGCGAGGAGTGCCCGAAACCGGATGCCGTGATGCCTGCTGAAACCGATGCCGAGGTCGCTTCACTCATCGCCCGATTGCGGGCCGGGGATCACGCCGCACTTGCCGAACTCTTCGACCGACACCGCGACAAATTACGCCGCATGGTGCAACTGCGGCTCGACCATCGGCTCGCTGGGCGTGTGTCGGCGTCCGACGTGCTGCAAGAAGCATACATCGACGCAATCAAACGGGTCGATCACTACTTCGACAAGCCCGATCAGCCGTTCTTCGGTTGGCTGCGGCTCATCGTCGGTCAGCGACTCGCGGATGTTCACCGCGAACATCTAGCTCAGAAGCGAAACGCCGCCAAAGATGTGACGATCGACGCGGCGCGACCGGGTGCGGACTCCGCATGCTTGGCGGCGTATCTGTTGGGGAACCTGACGAGTCCGAGTCACGCGGCAGCGAAGAACGAGGCAGTTGCGCAGCTCGAAGAAGCGCTGAACCAGATGGATCCCGTGGATCGCGAGGTGCTGGCGTTGCGGCACTTCGAGGAACTGAGCAACGCCGAGACCGCCGCGTTGTTGGGCATTCAGTCGGCCGCCGCGAGCAAGCGATATGTTCGAGCACTCGCGAGGTTGAAGCAGATCCTGGAAACGCTTCCGGGGTTCAACGACAGGGCGTAGCGAGCCACGGGGTTTATCCCCGTGGTCTTTCGCGAAGGTAATCCAAGACCACGGGGTTTACCCCCGTGGCTTACCAGCGATATTTCGAGCCACGGGGTTTATCCCCGTGGTCTTTCGCGAAGGTAATCCAAGACCACGGGGGTAAACCCCGTGGCTCGCAACGGGCACAACACGGTGCATTCCCATGACTCCGCTCGATGATCGCGATCCGGTGGATGTGCTCGCCGAAGAGTTCGCCGATCAATTGCGGCGGGGCGAACACCCGTCCGTCAGCGACTACGCCACGACGCACCCCGAACACGCCGAGCAACTTCGCGAACTGCTGCCAGCCGTCGCACAGATGGAATTCCTCAAGCGATTCCGGCGTGCGACCAACCCATCCGACAAAGCCTCGATGCCGGACCGATTCGGCGACTTCCGCATCATTCGTGAACTCGGTCGCGGCGGGATGGGCGTCGTGTTTGAGGCGGTTCAGGAATCGCTCGGGCGACCCGTCGCGCTCAAGGTGCTTTCGAGTCACGCACAGTTCGAGATGACCAAACGCGAACGGTTCGTTCGTGAGGCGCACGCTGCCGCGAATTTGCACCATACGAACATCGTGCCGGTCTTCGGCGTCGGCGAGCAAGAGGGGCTGCCGTACTACGTCATGCAGTTGATTCGCGGCGACGGGCTGAATGTGGTCGCTCAACGCTGGCGACGTGAACGCGGCAAGTCCGTCGATTCCGCGGGTTCCACCGTGGCGAGCCACAAGACTGCCAAGATCAGGAAACCCTCGCGAAACGGGGCTGATTCGCCCGACGCCAGCGAGCACAAATACGGCGACTGGTTGTTCATCGCGGAGATCGGTTTCCAGGCCGCTGACGCTCTGCACTACGCACACCGGCAGGGCGTACTACACCGGGATGTGAAGCCCGCGAACTTGCTGCTCGATCCGGCCGGTCGCGTGTGGGTCGCCGACTTTGGGCTTGCGAAGATTGTCGAGCGCGAAGGGCTGACTGCCTCCGGCGAAATCCTCGGAACGCTGCAATATCTTCCGCCGGAATCGCTCGCTGGCAACGCGGACGCTCGCAGCGATGTCTACGGCCTCGGGGCGACGCTGTACGAACTGCTCACGCTCGAATCTCCGTACAGCGCCGACACGCCCGCTCAACTGCTGAAGTTGGTCGCGGACACTGATCCAATTTCGCCTCGCAAACTGAACCCGGACATTCCCCGCGATCTCGAAACGATCGTGATGAAGGCGATGGCCCGCGATCCGGGTCGGCGGTATTCCTCGGCTCGCGAGATGGCTCGCGACCTGCAAGCGTTCATCGACGATCGACCGATCAAGGCACGTCGGCAGTCGGCATTGGGTCGCGGCTGGCGTTGGTGCCGACGCAATCCAGCTGTCGCGCTGCTGACTGCGAACATGGTCGCGGCTCTGGTGCTGGCGGGTGTCGTGGGTTGGGTCGGATACGCGAACACGAAGAAAGCGCTCAAGGCGGAAGAACTTCAACTTGCCGAGGCGAAGAAGGCACGTGCTGCTGCTGAGAAAGCGCAGGCCGATGCTGTTCTCTTATCGGTGAAACTCGAAGCCAACTTGCGAATGAGCCTGGAGGCGTTCGAGGCGGTGTTCGACGCTGCGGGCGGACATCAACAAGGCTTCCCCGGTCGTGGTTTTGGCGGTCCTGGGCCGGGTCGGTTTGGAGTGGGGATTCCGCTTCCAGCAGAAGGAAGACCGCCTGCGCCCCCCGGTGAAGATGAGCGGGCCGCGGTCCTCGAAGCGATCCTGAACTTCTACGACAAGTTCGCCGAGCAGAACGCCACGAATCCGCGTCTGCAACTCGACGCAGGTCGGGCACATCGCCGCGTGGGTGAGGTTCAAATCATGCGAGGCAATGCCGAGAAGGCGACCGTGTCGTTTCGCCGTGCGGCCGGGTTACTCGAATCGCTCGTACGTGAATACCCGAACGACAACGGCATGAAAACCGAACTCGTGCTGACGTATCTGGGTGCGCCTGCCGATGCGTTCGCCGATTACGACCGACTCTTGATCCATGCTCGCGAGATGGCCCGCGAACTGGATGACCGCACGCGCCCGAATCTGGTCGGTTCGCTGACGTTGAAACTCGCCTGGGTGCGGGATCGTGCCGGGGATCGCGCTGGTGCGGAGCAAGCCTACCGCGAGGCGATCAAGATGCTCGTGACTCCGGAGGGGATGGATTCGCGGCCGCCGAACGTCGCGATTGAACTGGCGATGGCACGATCACAATTGGCCGCACTGTTGGCCGACACCGATCGTGTGCGAGAGGCACGGCGACTTCTCGAAGACTCAATCGCAGAGTTGCGGCGGTTTACCGAACGTCAGCGACCGATGGGAATGGGGCGTCCGCCGTGGGAAACGATCGTGCTGATGCACCGTCAACTCGCGGAAGTGTGCGATCGGCTGGGCGATCAACAGGCCGCGAAGGCTGCCCGAGGCGAGGCCGAACGCGCCACGGCGCCGGGCCCTGGCGGACCGGGCGGACCCGGATGGGGAGGCGGCTTTAATTGGCCGGGCGGTCCTGGTGGTCCAGGTGGCCCCAAGGGGAAAGAACCCCGCAAGAACTGATTTCGCCGCTTGGGGCGTAGCGCTCCACTACTACGCCCCAAGCGGCAAATAACGACTTGAACATTTCTGGCGATTTCCTCTGGCATCGCACATCGACCGTGGATATATCCCCGCACCCACAAGGATGATTTCGTCCCGCCACGCACACGGAGGTGCCGCCATGCGCCATAAGTTCGCGTTCGGTCTTGGGCTTGCCGGTGTTCTCACCGGAGCCGGTGCCGTCGCCGCACAACAGTTCGCCACGGATCGCCCACTCACAGCGCCGACTTCGCCTTTGCCGTCGAACTTTCAACCGGTGAAGCCAGGTGGCGGCGTGCCCGCTAGCCCCCCTACGCCGTTCGGCGGTCCGGTCACTCCGGCTGGCAGCATCGTTCCCGTTCAAACGCCAGCGCCGCCGCCACCCACCGATCTTGAGATTCGATCGGCGCTGGGCGCCAATCATCCCTGGGCGGTGAAGCCGGAACACGGGGCTTTCTTCATCTGCATCAAGAGCTACTCCCGCCCGAACAAACCCACCGCGACGGACAGCGGACCGACAGCCCGCGAGATGGCCGAGGAACTCGCAACCGAGATCCGTGATCTGTACAAGGTGCAAGCGCTCCTTTACGAATACGTTTCGGCAGAGCGCCGGGCAGAAATGGCGTCCATCGCGGCAGCTCGCGAACGGGCTCGGGTGTTCGCCTCGCAACTCGAAAAGTACAAACAGGACGCCCAACTCAAGGGGATGTCGTTCCTTGAAGAAGACCGAGTCAAGGTTCGCTTCAAAACGATGAACTATCAGGATCAGATTGCGGTGCTGATCGGCGGTTTCAAGACCGACGAAGACGCTCGCAAGGCGTTGAACACTGTTCGCACGTGGCGAGCCCCGAAGAACATGATGCTGATGGATGGTGCGGTACTCGAACGACCGGGGAAGGACGGTAAGCTGGAATTCACGTCAGCCCGACTCAACCCATACCTGACCGCGCACGTTGTCCCGAATCCGGCCATTGCGAGAACCGCCGACCCAGCCGAAGCGCAGGCCATTGATCCGTTCATTGTGAAGCTGAACGAGGGTCGGCCGCTCAGCCTCCTGAATGCGAAGAAAGCATGGACGCTCGGTGTGAAATCGTTCACCGCTCCGGTCGAGATTAGCAGCAAGGACTCGGGTTCAGGCGGCGTGATGCGTTCGGGCGGTTCCGGCAAAGGGGCGGATATCCTGCGGGCGAGTGTCGAACAGGCCGAGCAACTTGCCAAGGCTCTGCGTGATATGAGAGGAAATGGAATTCCACCAGGCGGATTTGAAGCGTTCGTCCTTCACACTCGCACGGCGAGTATCGTCACCGTTGGTCAGTTCGATAGCCCGAACGACCCGGCACTGACCCAGACCAAGCAGATGCTGACCCGGATGACGCTGAAAGCCAGCGAAGACAAGGATGGGTTCCGGCCGGTGGGGAACGCACCGGAACTGTTCGGGAACATGATGCCGGTTCCGATTCCGCACTGACAAGTCTTTGCCGCTCGCGGCGTCGCGCTCCCGTTGCGAGCGCGACGCCGCAAGCGGCGGCAACCGGAATGAGGCAGAAACTTCATTTCGTCTTTGTCAGGCCACCTTGGGGTTAATCGGTGGCCAGAGCATCAGGTAAAGACTGTTCGCGAACATGGCGAGGAAGAGATCGACCACCAGAATGGCGATGAACGACCACACAAACGACTCCGTGGCAGCGCGGCCGACGCCCTCTGCGCCGGCCCGACCGTGAAACCCACGATGACACGCGATCAGCGACAACACCGCTCCGAACACAACTGCCTTCACCAGGCCGGTACACACATCCCAAACCTTCACGAATTCCTGCGTGTGCCGCCAGTAGTGGTGGCTGTCGATCTTGTAAACGTGCAATGAGATCAACGTGCTGCCCGCGAGACCGAGCAGATCAGCGAGAACCGTCAGCAGCGGCAGCAGCAGCACACACGCCAGCACTCGCGGAGCGACGAGATACTTCACGGGATCGACACCCAGACAGGCGAGAGCATCGAGTTGTTCCGTCACACGCATCGTCGCGAGTTCCGCTGCCATCGCGGACCCGACCCGCCCCGCAAGCATGATCGCCGCCAACACCGGTCCGAGTTCACGCACCACCGACATGTGAATCACAGCCCCGAGCGACGTTTCCAGACCGATCGTGTGGAACTGCCCATACGCCTGCACCGCCAGCACCATGCCGATGAACATTCCTGTGACGCCGACAACGCCGGCACTGGCATAGCCGACCTCGAACGCGACCCGCAACAATTCGCGAGCGCGAAACGTCCGATGAAACACGCCCGAGAACGCACGCACAGCGAACAGCGTCCAGTCACCAAGCGCGACCATCGCGTCGGTCAACGGCGAAAACAGCGAACGGGATGCGGGATTGGCAGACGACATGAAAGCGGTTGTAACCCACCGCTCAATGGCTTTGCAATGACGAGTTCAGGAAATCGTCATTGCCGAATGGTGGTGCCGTAGGTCCGGCGCAGGTTCTCGGGCGTGAACACATCAGCAATTGGGCCGCTCGCGATCACCCGCACATTCAGGAGTGTCACCCAGTCGAAGTATTCCGGCACGGTGTGCAAGTCGTGGTGAACCACCAACACGGTTCGGCCACGCGAACGCAGTTCTCGCAGAATCTCGACGATCGCTTTCTCGGTCACCGCGTCCACACCCTGAAAAGGCTCATCCATCAGGTAAACGGGTGCGTCTTGTGCGAGTGCGCGAGCTAGGAACACCCGCTGTTGCTGACCACCCGAAAGCTGGCTGATCTGCCGGGCCGCGAACGCTCCCATCCCAACGCGAGCCAACGCATCTGTTGCAATCGCACGCTCGGCCTTGCCGGGGCGTCGGAACCAACCGAGTTTGCCGTAGGTGCCCATCATCACGACATCGAGCGCCGTCGTGGGGAAGTCCCAATCGACGGTGCCTCGCTGCGGCACATACGCGACCGACTGATTCCGTGCTGAGTACGGCTTTCCTTCCACCAACACCTGACCAGACACCGGCTTGAGGAGTCCGAGAATCGCCTTAATGAGCGTCGTCTTGCCGGCTCCGTTCGGGCCAACGACGGCCATCAGCACGCCGGGTGGAACCTTGAGGTCAACGTCCCACAGCACGGGCGTATCGCGATACGCAACCGTAAGGTCGTGAACCTCCACGGCCTCGGCGTGCGTTTCAACGGCCCCCGCAGGGGCAGCGCTCAACAAGCCGGTCATTTCGTCAGCGCCTCCACGATCACATTCACGTTGTGCCGAATCATTCCCGGATACGTCGCCCCAGACGAACCCTCTTCACCCAAGGCGTCGGAATAGAGAGCATCGTCGCCGCCAATGAGCTTCACTTCGTGCTTATATTTCGACTTTACATCGTCGAGTACGCCTTGAAGTCCAACCGTCGGCACCGACGTCTCGGTGAACACTGCCGGAATCTTTCGCGTGCCGATGATGTTGGCGAGTTCGTTTCGCCGCGGTGTGCCCAACTCGCTCGCCGTGCTGACACCCTCAAGCCCGATCACCTCGAAGCCATACGCCCGACCGAAATACTCGAACGCATCGTGCGACGTGACCAGCACTCGCTTGTCCTTCGGCACCGTGTCCAGCTTCGCCCGAATTTCCTTGTCGAGCACGTCGAGTTCCGTCAGGTATGCGGTGGCGTTCGCCCGGTAGATATCCGCGCCGGCAGGGTCGAGTGCAATGAGCGAATCGCGGACCACATCGACCGCACTCTTCCACAAGGGAACGTCGAACCAGACGTGCGGATCGTGTTCGCCCCCATCGACGCTGGCCTTGCGAAGCTTCGCGTGGTCGATGGTGTTGGTCACGGCGTGCGCTCGCCAGCGATCATGGTTCTTCTCGAACAGGTCGGCCATTTTGCCTTCAAGATGCAAGCCACTGAAGAACACGAGGTGGGCGTTGTCGAGCTTCTTGCGGTCGCCGGAACCGGAGATGTACTTGTGCGGATCGACGCCCGCTCCCATCAACGTTTCGATTTGAACGCGCTCGCCACCGACTCGCTTCACGGCGTCCGCAACGATTGTTGTGGTGCAGGTGACCCGCACCGGCGGAGCCTCGAATTTCGGCGGCCCGCTTGGTCCGTTGCACCCACTGCAACCAATCAAACCGAACAGACACACCGCAGCCATGCCAGTCGCGAAGGCGGCACTGACTGCTCGTCCTCGCTCAGATGCCACGACTTTTCTCAACAGTGAGTAGTATCGGCTAACCATGTTGTTAGTCTACACGAAGAAAATTTCTTTGGCAAGCAAACGGCTGATATCTGCGTGAAGTGGCAACGTGGCGGGCGAAGTAACGCGGTCCGGTAGATCGGACCCGTTCGTAGAATGAAGACTTCCAGTTCGGGGGTTAGACTGAGTTGCCGTGTTCGGCAACTCCTTTCCACATCCGACGAATTCCGGAGCGAGTCATGGCCGCAGATAAGCCACACGTCTACAGCGACGATGAGGTGAAGACCAAGCTCAAAGAGCAAGGTCTCGACGAGTGGTATCTCGAAGACGGCTGGATTCGTCGGAAATACAACACCGATGGCTGGCCGCAAACGCTCATGGCCGTGAACGCCATCGGCTACCTCTGCGAAGCTGCCTGGCACCACGCGGATCTGTCGATCACCTGGGGCAAGCTCTGGGTGAAGCTCAAGACGCATGATGCTGGCGGCGTCACCGATAAGGATTTCGAGTTGGCCAAGAAGATCGAAGAAGTCGTGCTGTGGCGACCCGCTGCCGGTAGCTCGCTCACCGGCAATCCCAAGAAGTTCGTGTTCAGTAAGCCGTAATGCGCAGCCCCGCTGGGGCTGCCGCTCACCACAACCCCCAACCAACGACCCCCATGAAACGCTGCCTCTCTCTGCTTGCGCTGTTCTTGTTGCCGTCATTCACGCTTGCCGGACCGTTCGGCATCGAGATCACCGGCGGGAAAACCGACCTCACGAACGTTGTCGTGCGATTCCCCGTTCCCAAGGGCGACCCAATCGCCGCGAATGTCGTCGAACTCTCGGTTGGTGGAACTGTTCCCGCTCAACTGACCGGGCCTGCACTCACCGACGATCCCGCAGTCAAACAGTACCTTGTGTTCGTCGTGCCAAAACTCAAGGCCGGCGAAACGATCACCGCCAAGCCGAACACAGTGAACTACGTTGTCGCGCCGCCGCACTTCGAGTTCGTCGAGAAGGCTGGCGAACCGCTCGAACTCGTGTACGTCTCGCCCAGTGGCAAACGGCCCGTGCTGCAATACTTCAACCTGCGACACGATCCGAAAGACCACTACTACACGTTCAAGCCGTTCCACAACGTCTACGATCCAGCGACCGGCAAGACGATGCTGACGAACACGTCGGCCAAGACCGCCAAGGATGGGCAGTTCCCACACCACCGCGGCTTGTTCTTCGGATTCAACCGCATCTCATTTGGGGAAAAGCAATCGGCCGACGTCTGGCACGGTACCGACAACGTGTTCTCGCAGCACGACAAGATGCTCTCGACCGAAGCGGGTGAAGTGCTCGGTCGACACCGCAGCGAGATCTCGTGGAATGGCAAGGACGGCAAGCCGTTCGCCACGGAGAACCGCGAAGTCACGGCTTACGCGACCGCTGGCGGCACGATGATCGACTGGAGCACGATCCTCAGTACGAAGCTCGACAAGGTTCGTCTCGACGGCGACCCGCAGCACGCGGGTTTCCACTTCCGGGCGAACATGGAAGTGTCGAAGAACGGCAAGGAGAACACATACTATGTGCGTCCAGATGGCAAGGGAAAGATTGGCGAGACCCGCAACTGGGATCCGAAGGGCGCGAACAAGCAGACGATCGGGTTGCCGTGGAACGCGGTGAGCATCGTCGTGGGCGGGCAGCGCTACACGGTGTTGCGCGTCAACCATCCGGAGAACCCCGGCGAGACACGCGGCAGCGAACGCGACTACGGCCGCTTCGGCGACTACTTCGAATACGACCTGACGCCAGAGAAACCGTTGAAGCTGAAGTATCGCGTGTGGGTGCAGGCTGGTGAGATGACCGTTGAGCAGTGCCAGGCAATCGCGGACGCTTTCGTGAATCCGCCAGCGACGAAGGCCGCCGCTGCGAAGTAAGTTCCAATGTTGAGAGTGGTCGCCGAGTGGACCACTCTCAACGAAATGTCACCAGTCGCTGCCAGGAAGATCGCCGGCCGAGGCCGTGGTCGACGCTCGCCAGGTCGCCAACAACACGCCATTCGTCACGAACTTGCAACTCCCATCGCACAACGCCACATTCACCCCGTTCGTGTGCCGGCTTCGCGCTCCCATCATCACCGGATTACTCGCCGTTGCGGGCCCGATACACGGCGGATTCGGCGCGGCGGTGTCGCAGTAGCCGCCCGCGTAGAGCACGTCCGGTGACGAACTGTTCGGGCCAATGTAGCCGACGAAAACGGCTCCGTGGCCCCACCACGTGAAGCCCCGTAGGTCGCCCCGCTGACCCTGAATCACTTCGGCTGCCAAAAGCGTGTTGCTCGTGCCGTCCGTGAGTTCGGTCAGCTTGTACTGCTTGTTCTGCGAGAACGGCGCTCCGCCAAACGTCTGCCCGCCGAACGACGCGAGTTGTCCCGTGTCGTAGGCCGTGTTGCCGAAGACGTCGTTGCCGCCAGTCGTGTAATAGGCGACGGGCGTGTTGCCGAAGTTCACCGCGTAGTTATGGCTCGTGACGTTCGCGAGCGGCGCGTTTGGCGTGTCGCTCGGGCACGTCAAAATCGGAATGCGTTTCGTGGTCGTGTTCGTGGCGTTGGGGCCGCTCGAGTAACCCGCCGTGTGGTCGTAGCCCTGCACAAGTGCCGCCTGTTCCATATGCGGGAGCGTCTTCACTTGCCAGGTGCCGTAGATGGCTAGCGTACCGATGACACCCATTGGCAAGTTCAGATTGGCGTCGTGGTAGCCGTGCATGCCAAGGGCGACCTGCTTGAGGTTGTTGGAACACTTCATGCGTGCCGCCGCTTCACGCACCTTCTGCACGGCTGGCAGCAACAATCCGATGAGGATTGCGATGATCGCAATCACCACGAGCAGCTCGATCAATGTGAAGCCATCGGCACGTCGCGAACGGCGGATCATGGCGATTTCCCCATGTCGTCGAGATTGAAATCGAATGTATTTGGGCCACTGTCGGTCACGGTGATGGAGAGTTTGGTTTCGCGGTTGAAGCGGCTAGGAATGCGTTCTTTCCCGGGCGGTGGCATCTTTACGCCTGGGTGGCCAGGCGGACTAATCGGCGGGTCTGTGGTGTTTTCTTCTGGAGAGGTGATTGCGACGCTGTAAGTGCCTGGGCTGAGCCCCTGTTCGCGGGGAATCTCGTATCGCCCTTCGCGGATGAGCGAGCCAGCTCCGGACTCGTTGGAGTTTGCGGGAATGAACTGAATCGTGCCGGGGTTGAGCGGCTTGCCCTGGAACGTGACTGACCCACTGATCGCCTGGCGACCGTGCGGATCGCGCCCTGGTCCGCAACCGCAGACGAGCAGGGTGAAGGCGAGTGGGAGGAGTGAGTTTCGGTAGGCGGGTCGCATGAACTTCGATGCTACCGACGCATCGAAGTCCGGTCAACAAACAGAAACGGCAGTCAGAAATTTCTCATACTGAGCGAATCACTTCGTCACGTTACTTCCGTGATGATGACTAACCCTGGAATGCTTCGAAAGTCTGCGGGGTTGTGGGTAACGAGTTCCAATCCGTAGGCGAGTGCCGTTGCTACGATCCAACAATCCGCAACACCAATTGGCTGCGATCGTCGAGCAGCCCGAACTTCAGCCCACCGCGCGGCAACATCCGCAGTTCCGTCCAGCATCGTCAGTGTTGCAAGCAATGATTGCAGGCCACTCCAGCGAACCGGACCCCAACCGGCCAGTGTTGCTCCTTCAAGCAATTCAGCAACCGTCTGGAACGAAATGGCAAGATCGTAACCCGTGAGATGCGGTTGATAAGCGGTCGCAAGCGTGTGCCCGTTCAGGATGTATGACACGATGTTCGTGTCGAGCAGGCGGAAGGTCACGGGTCACTCCTTGCCCCGCGACTCTCGGATCAGTTGCTGAAATCGCTCGAATTCCTCATCTGAGGCCCAGAGATGAGAACCTGCCCCGAGCAAACTCTCGAACGTGGCTTTCCCGAGTGTGCCCTGCTTCTCTGCCATCGCTCGTAGTTTCGCCTGCGCGTTGGGAATGGGTGGAATAAGTTTCGACTCATCCACCACGGTCGGAGAGACCGGCGGCGGAGTTTTGGTATCGGCGCTCATGATCGGCCTCCGAGTTCGGACATTCACCATCATAACCGACTGAGAGCCGGGATTCACTTCGCTTCGGGACGCAGCAGCGGGAAGAGGATCACGTCGCGGATCGTTTGCGTGTTCGTCAGCAGCATTACCAGGCGGTCGATGCCGATGCCAAGCCCGCCCGCTGGCGGCATTCCATGACGCAACGCACGAATGAAATCGTGATCCATCTTCGCCATCGAGTCCTCTTCTGCCATGCCCGTCAGTTGCTGCGAGAACGTCTGCTCCTGCGTGATCGGGTCGTTCAGCTCCGTGTACGCATTCGCCAGTTCCATGCCGTGAACGAACAACTCGAACCGCTCCGCAATCGCCGGGTTGTCTCGCTTGCGCTTTGTGAGCGGGCACAGTGACGCAGGGTAGTCGTACACGAACATCGGACCCACCAGCGCCTTCTCGACGTGATGCTCGAACAGTTCCTGCACCAGCACGTCATGAGCCTTCGCGACCCGTGGCCCGCCCTTGGTCACTTCAACTTCCGTCTTGAGGTGTGCGGTCTTCGCGGCAGCCTGCACGGCGGCTTCGTCGGCCATGTCGCAGCCGACGTGTTCGCGGAACAGGTCGCCGTACTTCGCTCGTTGCCACGGCGGCGTGAAGTTCACGACCTTATCGCCGAACGCCAAGTGACGCTCGCCGAACAGGTCGTACATTCGCTTCCGGTGAATGCGAATCTTCGTCTCGCCCTTCTCCTCGTACTCTTCCTTCTCCTCGATCTCTGCCGTTGGTCCGATCGCATCCACGCATGCCACAATGAGTCCTTCCGTGAGGTCCATCATGCCGCGGTAGTCGCTGTACGCGTGGTACAGTTCCATCATCGTGAACTCGGGGTTGTGCTTCTTGCTAATCCCCTCGTTGCGGAACACGCGACCAAGCTCGTACACCTTTTCGATGCCGCCGACCAGCAACCGCTTCAGTGGCAACTCCAACGCGATGCGCACGAACAGGTCAATGCCAAGCGCATTGTGGTGCGTCTCGAACGGCCTCGCGGCAGCGCCGCCCGCGATGGAGTGCAGCGTCGGCGTCTCGACTTCCAGATACCCGAGGTTGTCGAGATGGTTGCGGATCGTGCGAATGATCTTCACGCGTTGGTGTGCTCGCCGCAGCGTGTCGGGCGTGTAGATCATGTCGAGGTAGCGGTGCCGCAGGCGATATTCCTCGTCACCGATGCCGTACACGTCCTTCGGGTGCGGTTCGAGCGACTTCGTGAGGAACGTCAGTTGCGTCACCTGAATGGTGGGTTCGCCCGTCTTCGTCTTGCCGAACTCGCCATCGACGCCAATGAGATCACCGAGGTCGAGGAGCTGCGAGACCTTCCATTCCGTTTCCGTGAGCTTGTTGATGCGCAGCATCAGTTGAACGCGGCCAGACTGATCCCAGATTTCGAGGAACTGCAACTTCCCGCCGGGACGCTGACGCACGACACGACCCGCGGCACGAACCTTTGGCCCCGGCTTGTCGTCGCTGAATCCCTCGGCGGGTAGTTTGCGGATCTCGCCGATGGGCGTGGTGTTATCGAAGCGATGGCCCCAAGGGTCGATGCCGAGGGCTTCGATTTGGCGGAGCTTTTCGTGTCGAATTTCGGCGAGGTCCTGTGATTCGTCGGCCACGGGTGTTGTTCCGTTCGCGGTGTGAATGATTGCGTGAGGCTTGTTTTAGCTCCCATGCCAGATCAAGGACACCCGCAGGCGTCGCCGTGTTCGGGTGAAGCCGCTTGCGGCTTCGCAACTGTTCGTGGCTCGTGTAGACTATCGCACGTCCCTCTTCCACCGAGGTCGCACCATGTCGTCCAATTCGCCACCCCCCGAAGAACCGAAAACGCTGCTCGACAAGATCGGCCCCGCGCTCGCTGTCGGGCTGACGGCACTTTCAGCCGTGTTCGGGTCGATGTCTGCGGCTCAGTTGCAGCAAGCGATGTACTGGAAATCGCAGGCGGGGCAGGATCAATCGAAATCTGCCAACCAGTGGAGTCTCTTCGGATTCAAGCGAAGTCGGGCGTTGGAGATGGAAGCGGCGGCGCAGGCGAGTCGGTCCGCGTCCGGCTATCTCTGGACACAGTTTCTGGCGGGTGAGTCCGAACCCGAGTTGAACAAGGAAGCCGCCAAGTGGCTCAACGGTTACGGGCCGCCACGAGTCGAACTGCCTGCAAGCAACAACGAGCAGCTCGCGCAGTTGATTCAGGCGATCAAGGATCGCAAGCCCGAAGCGGAACTTCTGGCGCTGGCCGGGAAGATTCCCCTCGCGGAACTCAGCAAGGCGATTGACGACGGAGAGAAGTTCGTCCACCAGACCGCCGACGAGGACTGGGATAAGGTGGTGAAGACGGCCAAGGCGATGGCGAAAAAAGTCATTGAAGAGGCCGAACGGAAACGCCCCGACCAGAAAGTTGACCAGACGAAGAAGGATACGGCCGACGCAACGCAATCTTTGGTGTTCGCGATGGAGGATCGGCGTTATCGAGGCGAAGGTGCCATGAACAACGCCGTCGGCTATCTGTACGAAGCGCGGGTGTACTGGTCCTCGGCTGAGAGCAATCGGCATCGTAAGAAGAGTGAAACACTCGGTTACGCCATGCTCGTGGCGCAGATCGGTGCTGTCGCGGCATCGCTGGCGTTGGCACGGAAGAAGTCCGGGTCGCTGTGGTTCGTCGCGACGACCATCGGATTGGTCTCGCTCGCCTTCGGTGGCTACGCCCTTATCCCGGCAACGTTGTTGAGCTTCTGATTCGTCTGAACAAGGACGCACCATGACCGCGACGGATCGCCTTGAATCGGAACGCATCTTTCACGATCAGCAAGCGGCCGAGCGTGCGGTGAGCTTCCGCACAGGCCGCGCTGATCTCGTCTTCAGCGACGGCGCATTTCTCGATCATGAAACGTGGGTTCGGCCAGCGTTCGCAATGCTCGGCGACCTGCACGGCAAGCACGCTCTCGATTACGGCTGCGGGCATGGCATGGCGGCCGTTGTGATGGCTCGTGCAGGCGCAAGCGTTTCTGCGTTTGACCTCTCTCCAGGGTACGTTGCCGAGGCACAGGAACGAGCTTTCGCGAATAGCGTGAACGTCGAATGCGTCGCAGCGGATGGCGAGGAGTTGCCGTTCGCGGATGCGTCGTTCGATGCGGTCTGGGGCAACGCGATTCTGCACCATCTCGATCTGACGCGGGCGGGCAAGGAACTGCTTCGCGTGCTGAAGCCGGGGGGCGTTGCGGTATTCTGCGAACCGTGGGGCGGCAACCCGCTGCTGGCGTTCGCACGGCGTCGACTGCCTTATCCGGGGAAGGATCGCACCCCCGACGAGCGACCACTGACACGCCGCGATCTTGCTCCGCTGCGTGCGATCTTCCCAGACGTGGAAGTAAGTGGCTTCCAACTGCTCGGTATGATCCGTCGGGTGTGGCGAAACCGTTTCGCGTGCCGTGTCTGCGATGGGATCGACGCGGGCTTGCTGCGAATGCTGCCAGGCCTGCGGAACTGGTGTCGCTATGCCGTGATCGCGTTGCGAAAACCGATGGACTGAACCCCGATGAACACCCCCAACTCCGATCGCCCGAAGCTCCGCGACAACCTCGGTGCGGAACCGCACGAGGCAGGGAATTTCTTGCTGTACGATCCGCTGCGAATCGGGCGGCCGGTCGTGCTGTCGCCGCTCGCGGTCGAGGTCGCCAAGCGCTTCGATGGCACGTTCACCGTCTCCGAAATTGTCGCCACGATGCTCGCCGCCTTCCCCGGCGTGCAGGTTTCGGTCGAAGCGGTCGCCGGGTTGGTCACGGCGCTCGACGATGCTTCGCTGCTCGATTCGCCCGACCTTCACAAGCGGTTCAACGGACCGATCCGCAAGCCGTGCTGCTTCGACCTTGAGAACACCGACCGCCCTGCCCTCCGCGAACAGCTCACGCGGTTGTTCACCGCCACCGATGGCCCCGGATTGCCCGTTCACGGCGAAAAGCTGAACGGCTCGCCAAGCAAACTGCGAGCGGTTCTCGCTCCGCACATGGACTACCACCGCGGCAACATCACCTACGGTCACGCCTTTGCGGAACTGATCCGCAACACCGACGCCCGCGTGTTCGTGATCGTGGCCACGTCGCACTATTCGGGGCACCGCTTCATCCTGAGTCGACAGCATTTCGACACGCCGTTCGGGGTGGTCGAAACCGATCAGGATTATGTGAACCGCATCGTGGCCCACTACGGCGACGGCCTCTTCGACGATGCGCTTGCCCACGTCCCCGAGCACTCGATCGAACTGGAAGCGGTGCTGTTGCAGTTCCTTCTTGCGGAGCGTCGGCCGTTCAAGATCGTGCCGCTGCTGGTGGGGTCGATGGACGACCACGTTCGCCGGGAAACGGACCCGTCGCACACCGCGGATCTGTCGCGAATGGTGTCGGCGTTGCGGCTGGCCGAGGCAGCGTGTGCGGAACCGGTGTGCTATCTCATCAGCGGGGACCTAGCACACATTGGCCCGAAGTTCGGCGACAAGCGACAGGCCGCCGGGTCATGGCTCGACGAGAGCCAGTGGCGACGTCGGGCGAGTTTTTTGCGGGCATCGCGGCGGAGCAGAATGAACGACGGATTTGTGGGTTATCGCCGACGTGGTTGACGCTGGAAGTGACGAAGCCGCGAACGGGCCGGGTGCTGCATTATCAGCAGTTCGTGCATCCGCAGGGCAAGGAGAGTGTGAGCTTCGCCGCGGCCGCGTTCTACGAGTGAGAACAAAAGAGAGTCAATTGAGTGCGTTGGTGAAACGCCCCTCGCAGGTGAGGGGGCAACACCTTCTCCCCAATTTCAGACACAAGACCACTCACTACGCCACTGGTTCTACGCAGGAATCGCATCGCGGCGTGTGAGGGTACGGTGCAGCGATTCCTGGTCGTGTTCCGGAAACGCCTGCATGAGTTTGCCCAGAGCGGCAACCAATCCGTCGATTGCCTCGGGCGGATGGTTCGAGTTCACCTGCATCCGCAGCACCCCAGCCCCATGCGGAACCGCCGGGAACACAACCGACTGTACGTAGTAGCCGGCGTCGAACAGGAACCGACCCGCCCGCAGCGTCGCCTCCTCGGAACCGGTCAGCACTGACACGATCGGAACCAATCCCCCAAGAACGCTAAACCCGAGTTGGCTCGCTCCATCGACAAGGCGACGGACATTCGCGTCGAGCGAGGTGCGAAGCCCATCGTACTCAGACGACATAATCACATCGAGCGCTGCACACACCGCGACCAGATACGGAGGCGGAACCGGCCCGCCGAAGATCAACGAGTTCGAGCGAAGTTTCACCACCTCGATCGCGTCGCGGCCGCCAGCGATGAACCCGCCCAGGCACGAAACCGCCTTCGACAACGACCCGACAACGAGCGTGTTCTCGTAGCTGCCGAGAGCATCGGCAACCGTTCCGCGGCCGTGAGCTCCCAGCACACCGGTACCGTGGGCGTCGTCGATATAGAGAAAGCCGTCGTGATTCTGTGCCATACGCTGGAAATCTGCGAGTGGCGGCAACTGACCGCTCATGCTGTAGACGCCATCGACGGCGACAATCGCGTGCCGAAACGGGCGAAGGCCACGCAGAACGCGGTCGAGGTCGGCCGGATCGTTGTGCGCGAACTTCGCCGTGCGAACGCCGCGAGCCTTCGCGATGCGCGAACCTTCTTCCATCGAATTGTGTGCGTACTGATCGAGGACGATCACATCGTGCCGGGTCGCGAGTGCCGGTAACGCCCCTGTGTTCGCGAGCGTTACCGAAGGATAAATGACGGCATCTTCGGTACCGAGCCACGCGGCAACCTTGGCCTCCGCTTCTTGCTGCGGGGCAACCTGCGAGAACGCACGGCTGGTGCCGTTGTGCGTGCCCCAATCGCGCACGCCGCGTTCGACAGCAGCCATCACCGTGGGGTGTTGATCGAGACCAAGGAAGCTATCGGAGCCAAAGTTCCGAAGCCATTTCCCACCGATTTTGAACGTGCGATCGGGGCCGATGGCCTCGACCGTCAGATTTTTCAGAAGCAAGTCGGGAGCATCATCGAACATCCGCAGAAAGAACCGGGTCATTCCGGTTCGAGCCAGGGAGTCGATGGTACGGTCAAGCGGGGTGGACATATCGATTGCCCTGCACACGGCGGAGGAGGCATGGCGCTTCCCTGACTCTTATCGGCCGTGTGAAAGAGGAAGTTTGCACCGGTTGGGCAGACCGACTGATTCATTAAGTAAATCGCCTCCTGATGAGGTCTTGCGCCGAGAATTTGGGCAAATTGGACCGGCTACGGCATTATAACCGGACTGGACCGTCTGAATAATGAGATTGCGAACGTTGGGCGAAAGCGAAAATGATGTGCTTTGATTCTGCTCGGCGACCCGTTGCGGAGGGTCCGGGTCGCCACGATCGTATTCCGGTCAGTCGATATTCCCCTTGGTGGGTTGGGGTGGTGTTGGTTTGGTCGCTTTTGGAGCGAGATCGAACGAATCGAGAAACGCGGGTGCCCGGAAGGCGGCGATGCCAGGGTCGCCGTACACCGACGCCGAGTACAGTTGTGATCCGACCAGATACGTTCGACCGATCCACACCTGGGTCTTTTCGTCTTTGACGTACAACGCCTCGAATTCGATGCCGGGAATCATCTCGCCGAACATGATCTCCTTCGACGTCGTTTCGCTGGCGTGCATCCCCTCAAGTTGATTCTTGTAACATTTCGTCAGCCAGTCGCGGGCGGTGCCTCGTCGTTTTGCTGCATCCCAACCGCTGTCGTACTCGTCAATCTCGAACATCATGTTGGGTTTTGGAACGGTGTATCGCGTGATCACGACCTTGATGATGGGGAACGACACTCGGGTTGGCTTGCGACCTGGGAATGAGACGCGGAACTTCTTGTTGGGGTCGTCGAACGAAATTGGGGTGAAATCGTTGGCTGCGGGTTCGGGCGACGGGGCTTGCTTCGCGAACGGGTTGACCGTCGGAAACGGCTCAAGTTTAATCGGCTGAAACGGAGGCATCTGCGGGGTCTGAATGACGACGGGATTCATTTGTGCTGGCGGCGGGGCTTCCCGGAGTTTCCTGAACTGCTCGCCGACGAGAAAGTACGCGCCGATTCCGAGGAGCACGACGAGGGGAAGCGCGAACTTATCCATGAGCGATGACTCCGAGCGTCTGGCGAAACGAGATGCTCAAGTTTAGAATGCGGTCGGCGTGTGTGCCACAGCCTTTCAGCCTGAAAACCCAAGAACTGATGGCGAAATGATCGACATCGTAACTGGTACTTGAGCGAGGTGTTTCCCCTCCCCGCGCCTCGAAGACTCGTCGCGACCTCTCCCCGCAAAGCCGGGGCGAGGTGGGGTGATTGGCCTCCTCGGAAGCAATGGGTTGGTTCTCGCTGAAGAGAAGCAGCGGCCACCTCGCCCCGGCTTTGCGGGGAGAGGTCGGCGAGGCTTTGCGAGCCGGGTGAGGGGGCTTGGCCGGCTTGGCCTATCGTCTCAGGTATCGTTGTCGAGCAGCACCCGCAGCACCCAGACGCCGTCGATGTCGGGATCGCCGGTACGACACGAGTTGAGCATGTCGTCGTTGGTGCAGCCAGCTTCTTCGAGTGCGTCGGCCAGGATTGGAAACACGTCGGGCCGCTTCTCGTCGCGAATCGACAACGCCAGATCACGAACCGCGTGGTTGTTGAATGCGAGCCAGAGCTTGACACTCTTCTCTTTTGGGGCTTCCTTCATCCCCCGATATTCACGCATGAACATGAAGATGTCCCTTGGATGGGACATTCCAGCTTGGAAGAGGCGAGCATTCATCTCTGCCTGAGCCCATCTCACGAATTCAGCGAACGAGCCACCCACGATGCTCGCATTTTCCTCGTCTTCGTGCTGAATGTGATAAATTTGGCATTCGTGCGGATTGGAACGCGCAACGGATGTTGGATCCCAAGCAAAATAGTCCGCAGCAGAGTTACCTCCAAAGTAAACGAGCTTAGAAAGCAACGTGAGGTAGGGTCTTTGACGGAGTTCACGTTGAGTGATTTTGCGTGATGGAAGGGTATGCTCCGCGACAATCGCGACCGAATATAATATAATTCGACGGTTTCCAGGCTGCCTGGCCCAAAACGCAGCATGAGTGCCCGATAGTCAACGGGCAACTGTGATCCGATTTGCGACTCAAGCTGATCGAGGTCAGCCTCAGTTGGTCGTGGCGTGTATCGAACCTCGGGTTGGCCGATCGCGACCTCAATTCGATCGAACACCGCATCCCATGGGTTCGCCTTCTTGCGTTTCGACATGGGCGACCCTCCGATAATTTCGCCGCTTGCGGCGTAGCGCTCCAGAGCGCTACGCCGCAAGCGGCAAACCCACATCACGCGCTGAACAGCTCCTTCACGCGGTCGAGTCCGATGCGTTCGCAATAAGAGCCGAACAGTTCGTTGCCCGTTCGCTCCGCCTTGAATGCCGTGAACACCTTCGCCAGCCGCGGCGCGATCTGCTCAATCGGCACGCTGTCCTGAACCTCCGTGTTCAGCCGACGACCAAAGCTGTCGCCGCCGATGTACACCGTGTACTTCGTGCCGCCACGACCCACCAACCCAATCTCACTCTGATACGGTCGCGCACAGCCGTTCGGGCAACCCGTCATTCGCACGCTAATCGGCTCGCCACCCAAGCCCAAATCCACCAGCACTTTCTCAAGTTGCCGCACCACGCTTGGCAGCGAACGCTCGCTCTCCGTGATTGCCAGCCCGCACGTCGGAATCGCCGGGCATGCCATGCTCCACTTCTGCACCATCGGCAACGTTTCTTCTCGCGGGATGCCGTACTCGTTTAGCATCGAATCAACCGCACCACGATCTGCCGTCGAGAAGCCGCAAAGAAGAATATCCTGCTGCGTCGTCAGGCGAACATCGACCTTGAAGCGTTCCACGATCGCCCGCAAGCCCGCACGCAGACGCATCTGGCCCTCGTCCTTGATGCGGCCGTTTTCCACCGACACGCCCAGGAACCATTTGCCGTCGCCCATGCTGTGCCAGCCGAGGTGCAGGTCGAGACCCGTGATCGGGGCATCCTTCAACGGGCGCTGCGGGTGGTTGAAGTATTCGCCGTAGAACACCTCGCGGAACTTCTCGACGCCCCAATCGTGCATCACGTACTTCAAGCGGGCTCGCTTGCGGTCGGCACGGTTGCCGTGATCGCGGAACAGCTTCACCATCGCTTCCGCCGCGTCCACGACTTCATCGAAGTGAATGAACCCGATCGGCTGTGCCAGCAACGGATACGTGGTCGCCATGCTGTTCGTCTGACCCTGCCCGCCGCCCGCGTAGAGGTTGTAGCCGATCGGCTTGCCGTTCTCGGTGATGGCGAGGTAGCCGAGGCAGTTCGCGAGGATGTCGGTGCAGTTGTCGTCCGGCATCGAAAACGCGATCTTGAACTTCCGCGGCAAGTACGTCGGGCCGTACAGCGGTTCTTCGTCGTCCTCGGGGTTGGTCAGCTTTTCGTCGTCCATCCAGATTTCGTGGTAAGCCTGCTTCGCGGCTTTCGGCGTGAGTGCCGTCGCGACCTTTTGGCAATCGTCCATCTGCTGCTTGTGCAGTGCGTCTGGAATTGGTGCTGGGCACGCGAGCACGTTGCGGTTCACGTCACCGCAACCACCGAGCGTCGTCAACAGCGTCTTGTTGATGCCCTGAAGCAGCGACTTCATGTTCTCCTTCATGACGCCGTGAAACTGGAAGCTCTGTCGCGTCGTAATGCGGAGCGTGCTGTTGCCGTAGTTCTGGCACAACTCGTCCATCTTGAGGTACTGGTCAGGGGTGAGTTTCCCGCCCGGCAACTTGAGCCGAATCATGAACATGTACGCTTTGCCGGACACGCCGCCCTTTCCGCGATTCTTGCGGGCGTCGCGGTCTTCCTGCTGGTAGCTGCCGTGAAACTTGATGAGACTCTTGTTCGCGTCGTTGATGTGGTCGAGGCTCGCGTCGGCGAACTCCTCGGCGAGCGTCCCCCGCAGGAACTTGCTTTCGGACTTGTGCCCCTCAACCGGGGAGAGTTTCGGTTCGGTTTCGGTTGCTGTCGCCGTGGCGGTTTCGGAAGACATCTCGCAATCCAATGTGACGGTAACGATTGCAGCGATCCCGTAAGGGCTGCCGCTAAACTGAGCGCGTTGCTGCGTTCCCATTTGTTGTAGTCTTTCCCGTCGTAATGCGTAACCCCAACGCACATTCCACATCTTTCACAAAGCAGACACAGTGCTTCCGCCCTGTGCTACAAACGCCGACCCCGTCCGGGGTGAAAAACCAAGACCAGCCACACTCTTCGCCTTGGAAGGGCCGTCTTTCGTAGCACAGGGCGGAAGCACTGTGTCTTCTTGACGTAACCCCAACGGACATTCCGCACCTTCGGATAATCCATTGTGTGAATGAGAACTCGGCAGGCCGCCTTCTCATTCAAGTGCCGGCCGTTGAGAAGCTGGGCAATCACTTCCGGCAACCGCTGCCCGAATCGCCCCTGAATTGACTCAAGTGCCGGGTTCACTGAAGCCCCCAAACCCCCAATTCCGATGGTTGGTATGCCACTGATTCCGACACAATGGGGATGTCACAACGTGAGTGTACCGCCCGTTTCCACTCCCATCACCATCGGGTTCCTGACGGCAATGCAGGAATCCTCCGGGTGGCTTGGGGGCTACCTCGTTACGAATAGTTGGGGCCGCCCACTCGAATTTCGGCTAACGACAGCCGTGCAGCCGAACCGAGTGCAAACCGCCCTCTACGGCCCCACGTTGACCGAATATGTGCTTGCGGATTTGATCGGGAAAACTCTTGTCGAGAAGACAGCCGCGAAACCCGATCTCATCGTGACGGATGTTCCGCTGGCGCTGGGCTTGCGGTCGCGGGTCGAGATGCCTGTGATCTCGGTCAAGCTGGAGAACGTGGCGTTGCCAGCCGACACGACCGCGTTCACACACTCGCGATCGTCACTGGGGTTGCTGTTCCTGGCGAAGTTCGCTTCCGAACGTGACGCGATCATGAAGTTGCTCGAACGGGTCGATCCTGCGGTCGATCTCGTGGAGCCGTTCACGCGAATTCGCGAAGCCGTGTCGGAAGCTCGCAAGATGGGAGTGACGAAAAGTGCAGCCTGATGATGATGCGGGGCACCCATCCGAGCCCGAGCGCCAGCGAGGGACTGAGGCACTGCAAGGGACAAACGAAGCCCTCGCGGGCGCTCGGGCTCGGACCTATTCGCCCCAGAACTCGCCTGCTCTCGACATCGTGGAACTCGACCTCGCGCTGGCAACCGATGCCCATGCCGACGCACGGTTCGAGCGAACGCTGGAACCGAACGTTCGCGAAACGCGACTGCTCACCGATTCACCATGGGTGCGGTCGGTGGGGCGGCTCGAAATGTCGGTTGCGTCCGAGGGATGGAAGTTCCCCGCGCCGCCGGTCGAACTCAAACCGCCTCCGCCGCGAATCGTCACGGAACCCGCAGCGGGTCGCCACGAGAAGAATCTGCCGCAGTTGCCCGACAAGGATCAGCAGGCGAAGAAGGCGATTCGGGCGAAGCCGACAGCCGATACGGTCGTGTTCAAGGATCGGTTGTTGTGCTTGCTGCAGCCGCCGCTCGATGGCCTCTTCGACGGCCGACAACTCGAAGTGCCGTTCCAGCCGTTCCCATATCAGTTGGAAGGCATCGCGTTCCTGATGCCTCGCCATTCGGCTCTGCTCGCTGACGAAATGGGCCTCGGCAAAACGGCACAGATCATCCTGTCGCTGCGGTTGCTGTTCCATCAGGGCGTGATCCGTCGCGGGTTGATCGTGTGTCCGAAGCCGCTCGTGTTCAACTGGGCACGCGAGCTGAAATCGTGGGCGCCCGATCTGCCGTTCGAGACCATCGAAGGCGACCGGGAAAAGCGGCGTTCCGCATGGTTCACGTCGAACTGTCCGCTGAAGATCGTGAACTACGAGACGCTGACCCGCGATTACGAATACTCCAGCGATCCCAAAGTCGCGTTCGATGTCGTGGTGTGCGACGAAGCCCAGCGTATCAAGAACCGCGACTCGAAGACCGCACAGGTGGTGTGTGCGATTCCTCGCGCTCGCAGTTGGGCCATCTCGGGCACACCAATCGAGAACCACCCTGACGACCTCGTGAACATCTTCGCGTTCGTCGATCCCGACCGCATTCCGCCCGACACACCGCCGAAGCGTCTGCAGCAACTGACCTCCGACTGCATCTTGCGGCGGACGAAGGATCTCGTGCAGTCGGATATGCCGCCGAAGATCATGCACGATCTGGAAATCGAACTCACGCCCGCACAGCGAGCCGCATACGATCTCGCCCACAAGGATGGCGTCATTCACCTGAATGACCTCGGCGACACGATCACGGTGCAGCACGTTTTCCAACTTGTGATGCGGTTGAAACAGATCTGCAACTTCGACCCTCGCACCGGCGAGAGCGCGAAGATGGAACGACTTCTCGCGGACATGGAAGAAGTTGCGGAGAGCGGTCAGAAGGCGATCATCTTCTCGCAGTGGGTGGAGCCGTTGCACGCGATCGCAAAGCAACTCGAACGCTTTGGGCCGTTGGAGTATCACGGCAAGATTCCGCAGCCTGAACGGACTCCGATTCTCGATCGCTTCAAGAACGACCCGACGAAGCACGTTCTGCTGATGAGTTACGGCACGGGCAGCGTCGGGCTGAACTTGCAGTTCACGAACTACGTGTTCCTGTTCGACCGCTGGTGGAACCCAGCGATCGAGGATCAGGCGATCAACCGAGCACACCGCATCGGGCAGAAGAATACGGTGAACGTGACGCGGTTTCTGTCGAGTGAGACGATCGAGCAGCGGATTGCGTCGGTGCTGGATGCGAAGCGAAAGGTGTTCAACGATCTGCTTGCGAATGCGGAGAAGCCCGCGACGATGGGACTGAGCGAAGAGGAGATCTTCGGGCTGTTCGACATCCGCAACCGCCCGAAGCGTGCGGCGTAGAAATCGCGGCCCGCCCCGTTGGGGCGGCCGCTAAACGCGGTGTTACTGTCCCTTCAGCACCAGAAAATCCACTTCACCGTTGGGTCGCAGCACATGCAGCACCGCACCCTTCTCGCGGCTCGCACGTTCCACCGCGGCCCGGAATTCCTCGGGTGTTGCAACCGGTGCCTTGTCCACCTGAAGGATCACCATTCCGCGACCCACGCCTGACTGACCCGCGAGTCCGTTCTGCACCACGGTCGCCACGACAACACCCTTCACGTTCTTCGGAACCGCCAACTTCGCAGCCCCGTCGGGCGTCAACTCGGTGACGGTCATCCCCACCGCGTCGAAGTCCATCGCGGGTTGCAACGGCGGTCCTGGCATCGGTCCAGCAGTTTCGTCTTGTACCTCGGCAGCGGCGCGAGTGGCGAACGCTTGACCATTGCGGACGACAACCACTTCCACCTGCTGACCCGCCGGTAACGCGGCGACTGCTCGCAGCAGTTCGCGTGTCGTGGTAATCGCCTGGCCGTTCACGGTGGTAATCACGTCGCCGACACCGATGTTCGCCTTCTCGCCTGGCGACTTCGCGGTCACTTCGGACACGATCACCCCACCGTTCAGCTTCAGCTTTTGCTTGGTCGCGGTCGTGTCATCGAGATCGCGGACGGCGATACCCAATGACGCCCGACGCACGGCCCCATTCTTGATGAGTTGTGCCGCGATGTCTCTTGCGAGATTGCTCGACACAACCAATCCAACGCCCTGGAAGCCGCCACTGCGAGTCTTGATTGCGGACGTCAACCCGATGAGCCGCCCTTCCATGTTCACGAGCGGTCCGCCACTGCTGCCGGGGTTCACCGCAGCGTCGACCTGCAAGAAATCCTCGAACACATTCAGGTGCAAGTTCTGTCGGTTCTTCGCGCTGATGATCCCATGCGATACCGAGCCGGTCAGTCCGAACGGTGCCCCACACGCCAGCACGTGGTCGCCGATTTCCATTGCGTTACTGTCGCCGAATTCGAGGAACGGGAACGGCTCTTTGCCTTCGAGCCTGATCACAGCGAGGTCCGTTTTCGGATCGCGGCGAATCTCCTTCGACGTGAACTTGCGGCCGTCTTGCAACGTGACGTCAACGCTGTTGATATCGGCGACGAGGTGATTGTTCGTCAGCACGATGCCAAGCGGGTCGATGAGCACACCAGACCCGAATCCTGGGTCGATGTCGTCGAGCTTTGGGCGTGTGGACTTCGACTTGCCCTCGATGCACACGACGGCGGGAAGCACTCGCTTCACGACCGGGGCGTATGAGTTCCACACTCGCGGCAGCACCGGAACGTTCCCGATTCCGCCGGGCGGAGGCAATGGAATGGGGGCTTGGCCGACGAGCTGCTGACCGACCATCAAGCCGCCAACGAGACCCAACCCGAGGCAGGTGATCGCACGCGGCCTGTATGTGGAAGAAGACATGAGGTTGGCTCCGAGGTGGCATGAGCTTGATGTTGCATTGTACCGCACGGGCGAACGGAGTGGGTGAGGCAAGCGAGAGGAAAGAGACAAGCCGCACGATGATCGTGCGGCTTGCTTTAATCTCATGCGGCCCGGCGTTGGCCCTGTTCCTGTGGTCGCCGAGATGTCGGCTTGCGTCGATCCGTGACGCGAGGGTCCCGACATACCAGCGTGTAACCACCACATCGCGGACACGGCTGCGATTCGATCGCCTGCTGTTCGTAGTGCGAGACGTCGCCGATCCGATTCCACCGCTGGCTGCATGTCGCACACGAAACCGTCCAACTGGCCACAACAACACCTTTTCTTGAGTTAATAATGGGAACCTGTCGGGGGCGGTAGCACGCGGTCGAAACCGCGAAACCCGTGACCCACCCAGATTGCCCATCCCGAGACGGGAATTCCATTCGAGGCGTGAACGACTCGTAACGGCGATTCAATTCGCTCAAACGAGTTCGCCACATCCACCCCGATATCCCCGACGATGACAAACGTCTGCCCGCGGAAGTCTTGCGCGTCGGCAACCGGGTTTGGTCGCCACACGTCGTACTGACTGCGACGATCCGACCGGTTCGCGGCCCCGATCGAGTACACATCCGGGTGATCGGCACAGTAGAAGCCCAGCACTCCCGGAACGGTCCAGTGCGTGCCCGCGACGATTGGCTCACGACCCGTTTCGGCCCGGACACGCGCTCGCACGATGTCCACTTCACCTGCGAGCTGCTTCCAGCCTGCGATTCTCGCAGTCATGTCCAGATTGCGGATCGGGAAGGGTTCTGTTGCGGTCGGTTTCTTCGCCACCACAGCAAGAAGCGGACGCATCAACGTCGGAAAGTGAATACCCGCGATGGCCGCGAATCCGATGCACGTCGAAATGCCAAGCGACCACATCACGAGCCGCGAACGCGGTCCCGCGAGTTGTTCCCGAACCCACGCGACGGCCAGCACGAAGCCGCCGAGATACGCCGGTGCGGGCCAGTTGGGTTGCCCGGACTTCACGAAGCTCGCCGCCGCGAACAGCAACCACACTGGCACCGATACCCACCACAACAAGCGGATGCCAAAATCAGTTTCGCGGTTTGGCCGGAAACGTTGCCCCGCTGCCAAAAACGCCACCAGCCAGAAGCCGAACATCATCCCGAACTGCCCGCCGATGAACCGAAAAAAACCGCCCGCCTTCTCGCCACCAACGCCGACCTGCCCGAAGACATGTCGGAACGAAACCCAGTCGTGTTCTGCATTCCACACCAGCACCGGCACCCAGCCGACGATCGTTCCCGCGAGCAGCAACCAGACGCCCGGCTTGCGGAATTCACTTCGCCTGTGAAAGAGCAAAAAGCCTACGACCGCCGCCGGGAAAAGGGCCATCGTGTACTTCGCGAGAATGCCGACAGCCGTGAATGTTGCTGCGCCAGCCCAGCAGCGAGTACGGCCTGTTTCGAGTGCTCGCCACACGCACACGAGCGACCAGCACCAACACACCATGAACGGTGGGTCGATTGTCATCAACACGGCACCCGCCCGCACCAGTGGCAGCGTGATCGCACAGCCCACCACGGCCAGCCCCAGCCACGGCGAACGGAACACCCCCGCCGTGAGGATGTACCAACCAGTAAGAATGCCGACGTGACACAGCACCGCAGGGAATCGGACGGCCATCGCGAGATCACCCGTCAGGGCGATGCTCAACGGCCCAAACAGTTCGCAACTCGCCCGGATGAGCCAGGCGATCAGCGGACCCTTGCTGTAGTAGCTCCAGTCGAGATTTCGCGACCAGTCCCAGTAATGTGCTTCGTCCGGGGAGAGCGTGAGCGGTGTAAGCCAGCCAATGTAAACGAACGACGCGATTGCAGAAACCAGAATCAGCAGCGTGGCGCAGGCCGAAGCATTCCAAGTGCGCAATAGGGCATCGGACGGAATCGTCGGCACGGTTTTCAGTTGCAGCAACATTGAAGTCACGCTGACGACCTCCTTCGGCCCATCGTGGCCTGCGAAGTCGTCAGTCATGGCTTACCTGCTTCACGCCGTCAACCCGAATCACCAGACCAAGGCCGCAGGGTCGTTTAATTCTGCGGTTTGGGACTTGTGGACGGGGCTCTTGCCCCGCGTGGCAGTCAGATGGGGCAAGAGTGCCCCACCTACTACTGAGAATTAAACGAGCCTGTCCGAATCACGGAATCGTCGGAACTTCGCCCAACCATCGTCAGCGACCGCCCATTGCGCCGCCACCCATTCCGCCACCGCCACCTCCGCGACCGCCGCCGCCGTGACGGCCACCACCACGTCCCCCGCCACCGGTTCCGCTGCCTTTACCGCGCGCGGCTCGCCCGTCATCCTTTTCCAACGTCTTGCGGATGTCGTCCCACGCAGCGTGAGTTCCCACAACGAAAATCGGCTCGTTGCCGCCAGACACCCAGCGGAGGGCAACTTCGTCTTCCTTCGCGTCCGCTTCACGCTTCAGGGGTTTGCCGTCGGCATACTTGGCGCGAATGTCAGGCGAAAGCCCGTGCAGCAACACCGGCGGTCCGACGCATTCCACCACACCCGACGCGGGCACTTCGTACTGGAACGCACGCTGACCCGGCGGATAAATCACGTCTTCGCGAGTTCGCAACTCCACGCGAACGATGCCACGATAGCCTGTCGGCACAGTGAGGTCGATTGTCGGCCGCGGCCCCGAGAAGACCTCCATCACGAGGGTTGGGCTGTCTTGAGCGTGAGAACTGAATGGGTTCGATGAAATCGCTCGGACATCCACAGCAGAGAGAGATTTGTCGGCGGGCAGATAGCCGGGGGCAGACGCTTGCACAGCGTAACCGAATTCCGCAGCTGGATTGACCTTCAGATGTGCGACCCCGCTGTCGCCCGTGTGAGCTACCGTTCCGTGCGGTGGGTGAACGGTTGTATCCGAAACTGACACAGCAGCGCCGACAACGGGCGCTTTTGTCTCGGCGTCGCGGACCAGAACCGACACGGGTCGGTCGAGACCATGACAGCCAGAAAGGGTTGCCGCCGCGAACACAGACGCGACCAACCACGGAACCGATTGACGGATCAGCACGATCCACCTCGCCGGGCGTTGAGTTGGCATGGGTGCTGGACGATGCCGAGAACGGGTCGAGGTGTCAATGCACGAATCGGGTCGGTCAGGGCAACGAGGACAACGCAGAGGTTGAGTTTTGGGAGGGTGAGTCGAGACTGGCTTTGCGGTCGAGCCCCACCAAACCGTTGCGAATGTCTGGGAATTTATGGTAGGGCTCGTGGCGAAGCGCGACTCGACCCACCCTACCTGCGAGGTGCGAGCGTGAACAGTCGGCTCATGCCGACCGCTCGCCTCAATCTGTGTTGTCAGTTCTCAGTTTTCGCTGAAATCGAAGCGAGTCGCGGTGTCGCGACCGAGGGGATCCTTCACGAACTTGCGGTAACAGCCCAGACACAGGTCGAACCGCTTTTTACAGCACACGGGCAGTTCTTCCGGAGCTGAACGTTCGCCGTCTTCGATCTCGCTCAAGAGTTGGGCCATCTCTTCAACATGATCCGTGTCCAGGTCGTCATCCGTCAGTTCGGCCGGGTTCGTCGCTGCGAAGGCTTCCATCTTCACCACATATCGAGCTGCCTGGTCCGAGAGGTCTTTGCCACAGAGGTCGCAAGAGAAGTGCATCATGGCCGTCGGTTCCTCCACGCGTTTTCGGGGCCGCCGCGAGCGAGCAGGAGAGTGTCGCGCCGGGCGGGCGGTCGTGCGAGTAAGACGATGAGAGATCGACCGCTGCAAACAATCCGGATAATCCACAATTCACAGGTTTCACACTGCCTGTCAAGCGGAATTCCACTTCCCAATTCTCGCAAAACTCCCATTCGAAGGCACCCGGCAATGTCACCCGACGGAATGTAATTTTTCCCTGGACATTCTACCCGCTCACACTCAGCCAGCTCCGCCCAGCAACAGCAGCCTACAAATGCAAGCGGTCGAACCGTGACGAAACAGACTTGTTTCCGTGGAGTTCTCGAACCTTCGCGGTTTCCTGACAGCATTCCAGGGAACTCGCTGCCGCGAATTGGCACGGTCAGTGCATAAGAGTTATTCGCCAACAAACGACGGTCGGTGGCGAAAAGATAGACCGACCCCCGCACGGTGGCTCGCATCCCGCATGACTTCCCCCCGACGATTCGGGTTCGCCCCCGAGTCGGACACACCCCCCCACTCGTCTTCCAAACACGTTCTCCGCGGCCGGCGACTCCTCGAGTCTGCCGGCTCGCCTCATTTATGGAGATGGAGAGGAGCGGCGATTATTGGTCGTAGCTTGCGGCGTAGCGCGCCTCTCCAACTTCACCCATTCTCTTCCCTTTTCGCACCTCGGCGCAATTCAACTCCATCAGAAACCGCAACCTCCATAGTCGCAGAGCAACCCACAACCCGCACTCAACCGCCCATTGCCGCACTGCCCTTCCCACCGGTGCGCCGCAAGCTGCTGAAATCGTCGTAGCTGCTCTGCCCTCGTCATCTGACCAAACCCCGTCCACCGATACCGAATACCAGCGAGCCGCATGGAAGCAACCACCCCGGTCAAGGCTCGTTGGACTCGACCGGACAGCAAGGAGGCAAGGACAATGCGAACACGATGGAGTACGCCGATTCTCGGGGCAGCAATCATCGCCCTCACGGCCAGTTCGTCATACGGCGGGTGGTTCGGATCCACCAAATACTCAGCGAACGCGCCCCCCGCGTGTTGCGACCAAACGCACTTCTCCGGTGCGGGTGGAACCGCCACCGAAACCGTCATGCGACCGGTCACGAAGACCATTTACGTTGACGAGAAACAAACCACCTACAAGACCGTCACTGAGACGGCCTTTCGCCAAGTGAAAGAAACCATCTGCAAGCCTCACTGCGAAACGGTCATGAAGCCGTGCAGCGAGAAGGTCACCCGTCCCGTTTACGAGATCTGCAACAAGACCATCTGCGAAACGGTCTGCAAGCCGGTCTGCGAAACGGTGATGAAAGAGTGCAAAGAAACGATCTGCGAAAAGGTGTGCGAAACCGCCTACAAGGATTGCACCTTCACGAGTTGCAAGAAGGTCTGCGAACCCTGCACGAAGATCGAGTGTTATCAGGTCTGCAAGCCGATCTGCGAAACGCACATCAAGGATTGCAGCCGGCTCGTGTGCAAGCAGGTCTGCGAAACCTGCTACAAGGACTGCGAGAAGACCGTCTGCACCCCGGTTCAGGAAACCTGCTACAAGGACTGCGCCCGCGTCGTCTGCAAAGACGTGACCGAGACCACCTGCCAGGACGTCTGCAAGACGATCTGCGAACCTTGCACGACCATGCAGTCGGTCTGCAAGAAGGTTCCGGAAACGGTCTGCGAAACGGTGTGCGTCCCTGGCAAACTCGTGTGGCAGTGCGTGCCAGTTTACGAATGCTGTGTCGATCCCTGCACCTGCTGCACCGCTCAGAAGCAAGTCGGCACCAAGCGTCAACTGGTTCGCGAACCGAGCCAGCAGGTGAGCCGACAGGTGACCCGCATGAAGAGTGTCGTCGAAGTGGTTCCTGTCACGACAATGGTGAAGAAGACGATCACCGAGAAGGTGCCCGTCACCGTTACCAAGAAGGTGCAGACGATCGTTCACGAGAAGGTGCCGTACACCGTTACGAAGAACGTGAAGACCACGACGATCGTGAAGGTTCCATACACCGTCTCGAAGACCGTTCAGGAAGTTGTGAACGAGAAGGTTCCTGTGTCGGTGAACCGCAACGCTCTGGGTGCTTACGCTGATGCGTCGGCTCTCGCTGGCGACGCCGCTGCTCAGGCCGCGAAGGGTGCGAACGTTGTCGGTGGCGGTACGGGTGCTCTCGGCAACGCGAACGTTCCGACCTACGACACTGCTGCCCCTGGCCGCGTGTTCGTCGAAGGTCTGAAGGTCAACAAGGCCGTGACGACCTACGTCAACAAGACGGTTCCCGTGACGGAAGTTCGCAAGGTGCCTTACACCGTCACCAAGATGGTGCCCCGCGAAATCACCAAGATGGTGCCGACGCAGGTCACGAAGATGGTGCCGACGCAGGTGAGCCGAACGATTCAGGTGAAGACCTGCCGTATGGTCACCGAGGACGTCGTGAAGATGGTGCCGACGCAAGTGACCACGATGCGCCCAGAGGTGGTCACGAAATGCGTTCCTTACACCGTCTGCCGCCAAGTTCCTTGCTGCACGACCGTGAAGGTTCCGAAGACAATCACGGAAATGGTTCCGTGCGTTGTGGCGAAGCCGGCCGCTCCTTGCAACACCTGTGCACCGGCTCCGTGCACCTCGTGCAACCAGGCTCCAGCGGCTCCGTGTGGCCCTGCGAAGGGATGCACAAGCTGCGGTAGCCCATGCGGCCCGAAGTGCGGAAACGCCTGCAATCCTTGCGGGAACAACGCCTGCTCGTCGTGCGGTTGCGATGCTGGCAAATCGCACCCGATCCGCGATCTGTTCGCCCGGATCTGCTCGTCGCGGTGTGCCTGCACGCCTTGCCAGGCTGCTCCTTGCACGACCGGTTGCCCAGCCCCTTGTGCAACGCCTTGCAAGTAAGCTGGCATGACGGTTGCTAAAGCACGAAGCCCACGGACTCTTGTCCGTGGGTTTTGTGTTTGAATCCAGTGCCTCGGGCGTTGTAATGTGAAGACACGCGCCGACCTCCTGGGAGAACCGCCACAATGAAGATGTCACTGTTCGCGTTTGCGCTGGCCGGCGCCATTGGGCTGGCCGCGAGTGTTCCCGCCCCGGCGCGTCAGACCGAAAAGCAGAGAGATCCCGAGGCGCTTCCGCCAGCGCCCAAGGCCGACCCCAAATCAGTCCATATCAAGGCACCGAATCTCGATAACGTCATCATTGAAGTGATGCCGGACAAGTCGCGTCGCTTGCTACTTGCAACGGAGGTTTGTCTGCGGGAAGGGGCGCTCGAGGTGTTCCTTTGCAAAAAGGGCACGAAGGAACACGAGGCGATTTTGAGAGTCGATATCGACGCGCAGAAGTTGCATGAACTGTTGCTGCTCTCCGGAGCGGAATCCGGCAAGCCGACGCAGTTCGTCGATCCCAAAACCGAACAGCCCAAGTACAAGCCGGCAACCGGCAGCAAGATCGACGTCAGCGTTCACTACACGAAAGACGGCAAGACGTACACGCATCCGGCGCAGGATTGGATCTGGGACTCGAAGAGGAAAGCGCCGATCGCGCACGGTTGGGTGTTCGCGGGCAGCATGATTATCACCGACCCGTGCAACGGCAAGAAATTCTACGCGGCGAACAGCGGCGACATCATCAGCATCTCGAACTTCCCGTACTCGATGCTGGAGATCCCATCGGAGATCTCGAAGGATGACGCACAGCTCACGTTCGAGGCGAAGACCGACCGAATTCCGCCGCTGATGTCAAAGGTGTGGCTGATTCTGGAGAAGAAGTAACCGCAGCCCCTGACTCCAAACCAACCTTCCAGTCCTGAAACGCTCAGAATTAGTGCATTATGCACTAATTCTGAGCGTTAAATGTTTAACACGAAGGCGTCTAACAATCGGGCAAACGACGCCAACTGTGTGGGCACCCGTCTCGTTACGTTTTCCTATATCCTTATCAAATAGTGCGTTACGATTGCGAAGTCTGGATTTCAGAGCCGTATGCCATGAATGGCACGCAGCGTGCAATTGGTGAAGTGGCGAGAGCCGAAGCCGGTCTGCTGACGAAGGGAGAGGTCGTCAGCAGGCCGGCTTTGTATTTTCACCACAACTACCACATCACAAAGCATTTCCGCTTCCGCAATCAAAAAATCTTCACCCATCTTAAATCTTTCAAAACACTGAACGAAATCTGGTCAGCAACCCCAGAAAAACGCGATCTGATCGCTGATAAGTGTGAGCAATTTTTAATCAGTACCACACTACCTCTTCACGGGATTGGGGTTAAATTCACCAGAGCCCGCGGCGCGAGCAACGGGAAGATTTTTGTCGGAGTTTACGATGTCCACCGAGCACTTCACACAGTTCTTCCCCACGATTTGCGCGGGTTTCGGCCTATTCCTCGTCGGCCTCACAAATCTGTTGTTGCTTCAACGCGGTCTTGGTGTCCGAATCGCGGCCACGCTCCTCGCTCTGTGCTTCGCGGTCTGGGCTGCTTCTGCCACCGGCTACGCGGGAGCCGTGTCGGGAACGCTCAAGATTCTTGCGGTGGTGCTGGTGACTTGCGTGTGTCTGAGCAGTCGTCGGCTCGTGCTCGGAGTTCTCGCGCTTCAAAGGCCGACAGTGATGTTCGCGGTGCTGACCACTTTGGGAATCGGCACTGCAATCGGGGCGGTCGTCCTTTTCGAGATGGCAGACGAGAAAGCGACCGCGAACTCGTTGGATGGGTTGGAACTTTCCAACGATCCCGCATCAGCGATCATCTCCAAGACCACGGCAACCACCGACCTCGGCACAACCGTCGCTCTCAAGGAACCCGCTCCGACTCAGCAGGACCGGGACTGGGTGGCGAGTGAGGAAAAGATTCTCGCGTCGGTCCAGTTGTCCGATCAGGTCATTCGGCGTGGCTCGGGTGGCGAGTACGCGAACTGTCACGGTTGGGTCTTCTCCGGTGGCAAGTTTCGCCTTGCTCCTGCTGATGTTGAACTCATCCTCAATGAAAACGGATATCACGAAGTTCAAGACCCCCGGCCCAGTGATGTGGTGGTGTATCACCAGCACGGGAGTATCGCGCACACCGCGATCGTCCGTTACGTCACTGAGGGGCAACCGGTGATGGTTGAAGGGAAGTGGGGAGCCCTCGGTATCCTCTTGCACCCCGTGGACAAATCCATCTACGGGACGGCCTTCACGTACTACCGGAGCAACCGCACGGGCCACCTGCTCGTCGGAATCGACGGTCACACCCAACCGACGCACAACATCCAACGAACCGTTGCGACGGAGTAGCCCAAGGCAAAGTGTTGAAGTTGCACCGCTGAGAAAGGTTCATGTCTTTGCCCCGAAGGGGCAGGACAACATAGCCCAGGGCAAGACCGCGAAGCGGGCGCAGTCCTGGGAGCTGCACAAATCCCATGATCCACCCTGAAAGGGCTATCTATTACCCACAATTACTCGATATTGTAAACTGTCTGAAGTGTTGAATTGGTTTCGACTTTCGTCACTGAGAGCCACGGACGGTTCGATGACATCACAGTCCTGCCTTGACTGGTCAAAAAGAACTTCGCCCAGGT
>JAIOPV010000150.1 GCA_021413735.1 Planctomycetota bacterium | reverse complement strand
GGCAGAGCGGCTTCGAGGTTCGACTGAAGGCCAGGATCTTCGTTGGTGAGATCCTTCTCGGGTTGTTCGTCTTCCTTCTCGACGGTCGTGGTGACGACCTTCTCGGCCATCTTGGCGTTGGCTCCTCTTGTGCCGAAGAGGAGAATCATAATGGCGATCAGACCGACGTGAACCGCTCCGCTGATGACCCACGCCGGAACGTGTTTCTTCATCAGACGTTCCTGCGAAGTCTCCTCGGAGGCTTCCAGGCGGCGGATCACCGCTGCGCCGCCACCGGCAGCAGCGGCCGCCTTGGCCGGTTCTGGTTTCTTCTCACTCACGGGCCGTCTCCTTCGGGCTGACCCCATCGTTGGGGTGGTAAGGGAGGTTAGGAATATCGCGTTATCGTCAGCCCTTACGGACTGGCGCAGAATGGATTCGTCTCAACAGTAGACTAGTTTCTACTTGTTCTCCCTCTTCGTCAACCACTAATTCTCCCTCACGATGACGTAAAGACGAAAATGCTGTTGTGATCCTCGTCGGGCTTGGACCGACACGGGAGGCGGTTCCAGAACCACTCCTGCCCTTGCCGGCACGCTTATCAAGTTGGATGAGGGGAATTTCTGCCGCAAATGGCTTCGACGACGCCCTTCATTTCGCCACTCACTTCCTTTCAGTCGTGGCCGTGATTTTCCTGGCACCTCATCAAGATCGCGGAGAAAAAGTAGCATCACTGTGCCGCGTTCTGCTTCGGATCGCGGTTCCGTGAGGGCTTGCGATGGAACTGACCTACGCCAACTATTTGCACGTCGAGGAATTGCTCCGCCTCCAGCATGTGCGGTCCGATCCACCCGAACACGACGAGTTGCTCTTCATCATCGTGCACCAGGCTTACGAACTGTGGTTCAAGCTGATGCTGCACGAACTCGACAAGGTGAAAGCCGACTTCGTCGCCGGGCGACTCTATCCCGCGATCAGCACCTTCAAGCGACTCCGCACCATCATGAAGGTCGCCGTCGAGCAGGTCGACATCGTCGAAACGCTGACGCCGATGTCGTTCAACAGCTTCCGCGACAGACTCGAACACGCTTCCGGCTTTCAATCCACGCAGTTCCGCGAGATGGAGTTCACCCTTGGCTTCAAACGCGCCGAGATGCTGAAGTACCAGCAAGCCGGCACCCCCGCCTACGAACGCCTCACTCGTCGGCTGAACGAGCCCTCTCTGATGGATGCGTTCTACCTGTTTCTGCGACAGCAGGGCGTCTCGATTCCGGATCATTTGCTCAATCGCGACCTGACGTTGCCAACCGCCGCGGATGAAACCATCGAGGAGGGGATTCTGCGTCTGTACAAGAGTGAGCCGAACCTGGAGATTCTGTTCGAGTTGATGACGGACTTCGACGAAGGCTTTCAAGAGTGGCGTTACCGGCACATCAAACTGGTGGAACGCACCATCGGCAACAAGAAGGGCACGGGCGGTTCGCTGGGCGTCGAGTTCTTGAAACGCTCGCTGTTCCTGCCGGTGTTCCCGGACCTGTGGGCGATCCGACATCGGCTGTGAAGACGGAAGAGTAGCCACGGATGAACACAGATAAAACACGGATAAGACCAAGACAAATGAGCTAACCACAGAGGCACAGAGACACAGAGAAAACCGAAGAGAGATCATTCTTCAATGAACTGATTTTCTCTTGTTTTCTCTGTGTCTCTGTGCCTCTGTGGTTCAATCCTGCCTTCTTGTCTTCATCCATGTTTCATCTGTGTTCATCCGTGGCTACTCTTCTTCTTCTCTCACTCCGATAAGATGATTGCGTCCCACGGCGACGAGGTGCAACGCATGCGGAAGGTCGTGTTTGTCCAGGGTGGCGGCATCGGGTTGGATCAAGAAGCATCGGTGCGCCGACTCTTTGAGGCCGCGAAGGTCGCGATCGAGTTCGAGGTGCACGTCGCGGGTCGGGCTGCGCTCGATCAGGCTCGCGGTGCCTTGCCGAAAGAAACGTTCGACGCCGTGAAAGCGTGCGGCATCGCTCTCAAGACGAAACTCCTTCAGCCGAAGGGTGCCGGCACGCCGACCGCTCACGGTCCCACGGTGCCGACCAACTTCAACGTCGCGTTCCGACGCGGCCTTGGACTGTTTGCGTCGGTGCGGCCAGTTCACAACATGCCTGGAATCAAGAGTCGATTCACCGGCGTGAACTTCCTGCTCGTCCGCGAGATCACCGAAGATATGTACACGGCCAGCGAGCACGAGATCGTGCCGGGCGTCGTGCAGAGTTTCAAGATCGTGACCGAAGTGGCGTGCATGCGCTTCTTCCGGTTGTCGTTCGAGTTGGCTCGTAAGACCGGCCGCAAGTCGATCCACTGCATTCACAAGGCGAACATCCTGAAGATGGCCGACGGCCTGTTCCTCGATTGCTTCCGCAAAGTGGCTACTGACTTCCCGGAGATCACTCCCAAGGAAATGATCGTCGATAACGCCTGCATGCAACTCGTGAGTCGTCCGACTCAGTTTGAAGTGCTCGCGGCAGGGAACCTGTACGGTGATCTGCTTTCCGATCTTGGGGCGGGATTGGTTGGCGGCGTGAGTTGCACGGCAGCGATCAACCAGGGCGACGGCGTGAAGGTTTACGAAGCGGTTTATGGAGCGTCGCACGAGGCCGTTCCGCGTGATGTTGCGAACCCGTTGCCGTTGATTCTGCCTGCGATGGAGTTGTTGAAAGACCTGGGTGAAGCGTCGGCAGCGGAACGCATCATGAAGGCGGTCGATGCGGTGCTGACCGAGGGTAAGGTTCGCACACGCGATATCGGTGGCACCGCAACCACGACGCAGTTCACCGAGGCAATTGTCGCGAAGATGTGAGGGTGGGATCATGCCACTGTTCGACCACTTTCGACCGCCGTTGAGTATCCGGCGGCACTGGCATTCGTTCCACAATTCCTGGGCGACGGACCTCGCGGCAGATCTGAACAAGCGTCTGCCGACGAATTACCTCGCCGAGGCAAACGTGCGATTCGGCATCGAGATCGACATTGCAACCTATGACGAAACCAGTCTGTCCGGAGGCGTTGCGGCGCCGGGTTGGACTCCGCCAGCGCCGACACTCACAATTCCGTACGCCGACACAACCGAACATGTCGAGGTGCTCATCTACCAGCAGGCGGATGGGCCACGGCTTGCTGGCGCTATCGAACTCGTCAGCCCATCGAATGTGGATCGCCAAACGGCCCGAGATGCGTTCATCTCGAAATGCGTGGCGTATCTCTCGCTGCCGGTGGGACTCCTGATGGTTGATGTCGTGACTGACCGACACACGAATCTTCACGCGGAATTGATTTCTCGGCTCGGGAGCCCGGATACAACAGCCAGCCCTGGGTTGTACGCGACCGCTTACCGGCGTGCGGAACGAGAGACCGGCTCCAGTGTCGATATTTGGGTCAAGCGACTGACGCTCGGGCAAGAACTCCCAACGCTTCCGCTGTGGTTGCCGGGTGGATTGTGCCTCGAAGTCGCCCTGGAAGAGTCCTACTCGCGGACGTGCCTGGAACAGCGGGTTATTACACACGGAGCGTGAAGTATTGTCGGAATGCGGTTTGCACTGGCTGCCAATCGGTGAAGTCGCCCTCAATCCCATCGAGGTGCCATGTGACCACCGAAGCCACCGCTCCGCGACCGATTTGTGGGCGATTCACCCTGGCCTTCGCATTCCTCGCTGTCTTCTCGCCGTTGGTCATTGGGTTCTTGTTTGTTGGAGCCGAAAACGCACGCGAACCGGCTCCGACATCGGGACCGGAAGCACAGCGTGAAGCGTGGGGGTGGCTCGGACGGTTGGTGATGGGATTCGTGGCCGCAGTGGTTGCTGCGGGGCTTGCGGCGCTCGGTGGCGTCGTCACCGGGGTTCTCGCTATCAGTCGCGGCGAACGACCGGTCTGGCTCGCGTGGTTTGGGCTTTCCATCTGTGCCACGATCCTTGTTCTACTCATTGGTGCGTACATGAACGGGCAACAATAGCGAGAAAGGGCGTTGCGTTGGAACTGTTCGATTTCGCCGGGAACGTCGCGTTGGCGCTGGTGCTCGGAACCATCATCGGAGCGGAACGTCAGTGGCGGCAGCATCCGGCCGGATTGCGGACCAATGCGCTCGTCGCTGTCGGTGCTGCGCTATTCGTCTCGCTGTCGCGGCTTATGGGCGACACGAATAGCCCGAGCCGAATCGCCTCGTACATCGTGAGCGGCGTTGGCTTCCTCGGCGGCGGTGTCATTCTGAAGGAAGGCGCGAGTGTCAGGGGCATCACGACGGCTGCGACGCTGTGGTGTTCCGCTGCGGTCGGCACGCTTGCGGGAGCCGGATTCGGCTGGCACGCAATGATTGGAATGACGTCGATCCTCTTCGTGGTGGTTGGATTGCGGCCTCTCTCGCAGGGCATCGATCACGCACAGAAACGGCGAGTTGTCCGCGAGGGGCTTTATCGTGTGCGGGTGGCCTGTGTACCGAAGGAACAGGCAGTTGTGCGCACGGCACTGATCAGGCACGCGAACGGTCACCCCGGCATGTCGATGACCGGCATCAAGGCCAACAAGAAGAAGGGCCGAAAGCTGATGACGATGGTTGCCGAGATTCACGCGGACGTGGCCGACAACAAGGAAGTGCAAGAGATCGTGAACCGCCTGATGATCGAACCTGGAGTGACTGCCGCGAGTTGGGAACGTCTACCGCTCCCGCCCGAATGAAGGAAGAAACGAGATGCGTTGGATCATCGCGTTCGCTGTGGCACTTTCCACGTCTGCCAGCCACGCCGCGGATGCCCCGGACTTCAACCGTGACGTCCGCCCCATCCTCTCGGCACGCTGTTTCAAGTGCCACGGTCCCGACGACGCGGCCCGCAAAGCGAAACTTCGCCTCGACACTCGCGAAGGTGCCGAAGCCACTCTCGGGAAGGTCGCCGACAGCGAACTCGTTCGCCGCATCTTCGCGACCGACGACAAGGAAGTGATGCCACCGCCAGCGGTGAAACATCCACTCACCGCGAAGGAAAAGGACACGCTGAAAGCGTGGGTTGCCGCAGGCGCGAAGTACGAATCGCACTGGGCATTCGCTCCCGTGAAACGTCCGATTCCCTGGCTCCACCGCGATCTGAAGGGGAGCGTCAACGCCATCGATGCATTCGTTCGGGGACGACTCGACAAGGAAGGGCTCACGCATTCGCCGGAGGCCGACAGGCAGACGCTCATTCGCCGCGTGTATCTCGACCTGATCGGCATTCCGCCGACGCCCGCAGAGGTCGATGCGTTCGTGAACGACAAGGACGCGGACGCTTACGAAAAGATGGTCGAGAAGTTGCTCGGCTCGCCGCAGTATGGCGAACGCTGGGCACGCAAATGGCTCGATCTTGCCCGCTACTCCGACACGAACGGCTACGAGAAGGACCGTCGGCGTTCGGTCTGGCCGTATCGCGATTGGGTCATCAAGTCACTCAACGACGACATGCCATTCGATCAGTTCACCATCGAGCAACTCGCCGGTGACTTGCTGCCGAATGCGACCCTGAGCCAACGAACCGCGACCGGCTTTCACCGCAACACGATGCTGAACGAAGAAGGCGGCATCGACCCACTGGAGTTCCGTTATTACGCGATGGTGGATCGCATCGCTACGACCGGCACGACCTGGCTCGGCCTGACGACCGGTTGTGCTCAGTGTCACACGCACAAGTTCGACCCGATCACGCACACCGAATACTTCAAGCTGTTCGCGTTCCTGAATAACGCCGACGAACCCGAATTGGCCGTGCCCACACCCGAGCAAGCGAAAAAGCGAGCGGAACTGCAACAGCGAATCGAGGAAATGGAAGCTAAGCTGCTCGACCGACTACCCCACGAACAGCGGACCAAGCTGTTCGATGCGTGGTGCGCTGCTGAACACAAGATCGCGACAAAATGGACCGTTCAGCGTCCGACGAAACTCGACGGCGGCCCACACACCAAACTGGCGTTGACCGAAGATTCGTCGATCCTCGCCACCGGCGACGCGATGAAGCAGGACCGCTACACGCTCACGCTCACCGACTTGCCAGCCGGCACAACCGCCATTCGGATCGAGGCGCTGCCACACGATTCACTGCCCGCTCACGGTCCCGGTCGTGCGTATTACGAGGGGCCCAAGGGCGACTTCCTCCTGGGCGAAATCACACTGACCGCCGACGACAAGCCCGTGAAGATCGTCAGCGCCACGGAAGCACCCGCACGACCGAACACGCCCGCGATGAAGGCACTCGACGGCAACTCGCAGACCGGTTGGGCGAGCGGTGGCAACGAAGGCAAGGCCAGCCAAGCAGTGTTCGTGTTGGAGAAGCCGCTCACGGCGAAGGCCGCGAAACTGGAACTGCTCTTCGAGCGGCATTACGCGGCAAGCCTGGGACACTTCCGCGTCTCGACAACGACCGCAGTAAACCCGAAGGCACGCGACATCCCAGCGGAGATCGAGAGGTTACTCACATTCGACGGATGGGGTTACAAAGCGTTGGTGGTGCTACTCGAGTATTGGGTAACCTTGGCCCCGGAGTTGAAGGCTGCACGCGACGAGATCGACGCACTGCGGAAGCAGCTCCCGCAGCCGGCGACAACGCTCGTCATGCAGGAACGACCCGCCGACAACCCACGGCAAACATTCCGCCATCATCGCGGCGAGTTCCTTCAGCCGAAGGAAGCGGTGACGCCCGGCGTGCCGTCGTGGTTGCCCCCGCTGCCGAAGGACGCACCCGCGAACCGCCTCACGTTCGCAAAGTGGCTCGTTTCGCCCGAGAACCCGCTGACGGCGCGAGTGACAGTCAATCGTCACTGGCACGCGTTCTTCGGACGTGGTCTCGTTCGCACGCTCGACGACTTCGGCTATCAGGGCGAAGCGCCGACGCATCCCGAACTACTCGATTGGCTCGCGGCGGAGTTCGTGGAGCGTGGTTGGTCCGTGAAGAAGCTCCACAAGCTGATCGTCACGTCTGCCACATATCGGCAAACGTCGCGGATGACGCCAGAACTTCTCGCGAAAGACGCCGACAACAAGCTGCTCGCTCGGGGGCCGCGTGTGCGGCTCGAAGCCGAGCAGATTCGCGATTCGGCTCTCAAGGCTGCCGGGTTGCTCTCGTCGAAGATGTACGGGCCTAGTGTGTTTCCGCCGCAGCCCGCGAACGCGACCGACACCTCATACGGGAACTTCCAGTGGAAGGTCAGCGACGGCGAAGACCGGTATCGTCGTGGGCTGTACACGTTCGCGAAACGCACAGCACCATATGCGATGTCGGGTACGTTCGACGCTCCGAGTGGTGAAGCGTGTGTGGCTCGTCGTGAGGTTACGAACAGCGCTCTACAAGCGCTGACGATGCTGAACGACGCGGTGTTGTTGGAGGCGTCGCAGGCGCTCGCACGGCGAACGATGGCACAGAAGGGGAAGCCCGAGGCATGTGTGACGTATCTGTTCCGAGTGTGTTTGGTCCGGACGCCGACAGCCGAGGAAGTGACCCGACTCGCGAAGTTCTACGAGGCACAGCGTGCGAGGTTCGCGATTGATCCGGAGCGAGCGGACGCGGTTGCGGGAATGGGGAGCGGTCCCGCCGCGGAGCGTGCCGCGTGGACCGCCACCGCACGCGCGATTCTGAATTTCGATGAGTTCGTGACGAAGGAGTGATCTGGCGAGCCACGGGGTTTATCCCCGTGGGTTTTGGGACGTGAACGGACCACGGGGATAAACCCCGTGGCTCGCATCTCAGTTCAACTCGACGCCCGCACCCGTGGCGATCTTCAGCACCCGCTCACGGGCCACCTTCGCGGCACCGTCCGGGTTCTCGTGACAGGTGTACAACTCGATCGTCACCCAGTCTTCGTAGCCAATCTCCTTCAGTGCCTTGAGCGTCGAACCGAAGTCGATCACCCCTTCGCCGGGGATCAAGTGGTGATGCACTCGCGTTGATGCGATGTCTTCGAGATGCACATGACGGATGAGCTTGCCGAGGCGTCGCACGGTTTCCGCGGGGTCGTCCTTCACGCAGTACGAGTGCCCGATGTCGAAGTTCAGACCGAGGAACGGCGACGAAATCTTGCTCGCGAATTCGAGGTACTGATCGGCGGTTTCGATGAGCAGATCCGGCTCCGGCTCCACGAGAAGCAGCACTTGCTCCTTCTCGGCGTGTTCGACCACCGGCTTCAACATCTCGACGAACAGCTTCAGCATCTCCGCCCACGGCCGGCCTTCGAGCGGACCACCCGGCTCCGTGGTGATGCACTTCGCTCCCAGCTCCTTCGCCAGCGTGAGGGCTCGCTTCGTGTGGTCGATGCGAACGCGACGATAGTTCACGTCTGGTTCGATCCACGACGGGTGCCAGTATTTCTGGCGATGGTCGTTGACCGCGTGCATCATGAAGGCGTTGATGTTCGAGATGGCGAGCTTGTTGCGGCTCAGCGAATCGCGGATCGCCTGTTTCTGCTCGGGCAGCAGATACGCGGGCCAAGCGTGCGGCACATCGGCCATGATCTCGACGCCGCGATAACCAAGGCCAGCGAGTCTCGCGGTGGTGTCGGCAAATGAGTGGTGAAGGTAGGCGTTGGTTGAGAAAGCCAGTTGCATTGGAAACCCGAGAAGAGAGCCACGGATGAACACAGACGAAACACGGATGAGACAGAAGAGATTGAACCACAGAGGCACCAAGACACCGAGATGACAAGAGGAAGTCAGTTCTTTGAAGAATGATCTCTCTTCGGTTTTCTCTGTGTCTCGGTACCTCTGTGGTTAGTTCATCTGTCTTTGCTTTATCCGTGTTTCATCTGTGTTCATCCGTGGCTCGTTTTTGTGTATTCCTCCAGCATACCGAACTGCTTGCCGAAGTCGTGTTCCTTCACGCCAATCGGGCTCTTGAAGAAGCACGCCAACTGCGGCATCGTTCCCGATTCGCCCCGACGCTGGGCCAGTGCAGTGAGCCGTGCCAGGTCGATCACGAGCGGCGCGGCCAGCAACGAATCGCAGCCCTGCCAGGTGAACTGCATCATCATCTTCGTGCCGAGGAAGCCCTCGTAGTGGATGTGATCCCAGGCCGTCTTCCAGTCGTCGAGCGATTCCACATACTCAATGCTCACGATCGACTGCGGCTTGTAGCCGAGCATCTCAGCGAGCAACGCATCCTTACTCTTCAGCTTCGACGCCTTGTTCTCGGGGTCGTTTAGCACTTGGCCGTCGCGGTTGCCGAGGATGTTGTGCCCGACCCAACTCAGCACGCGGAGGTTGCGGCGTGCGAACAGCGGAGCCAGCACCGACTTCACGAGCGTTTCGCCCGTCTTGAGGTCTTGCCCGGCGTGCGGCACCCCGCGTTTGCGTGACAGCTCATCGAGCGCCGGCAGCGTCGCCCCTCGACTCGGGGTCATGTTCACGTATGGGAAGCCCGCATCCATCGCGGCGAAGGCGTAGATGCTGCTCGTCGGCAGAGCGGCGGGAGCAGGGCGTTCCAACGCGGGTAGCAGGCGTTCGAGGGAACTTTGCTCGTCGGTGGCCTCGAACGGCGGCTCCGTGGAAGCAGCGTTCACCACGATGAGTTGATCGAGCTTCTGCGTTGTTTTGAAAGCTCGCAGATCGGTCTGGATCTGGTTGATCGCTTCGCGTGGGGTGCGGGCTTGCCGCACGTCGGCACGGTCAGCGAGTGCCGTGATCGCGGCATTCGGCTTGTACACAACACCGGGGCGAAGGTTGTTCGACCACTCTTCAAGATCGCTTGCACACGCGGCAATCGTGCGTTCGTCGAACACGTTTGCCCGTGCCCGCATTTCGCAGACTGCCGAGAGGAACGTCGCTTGCCGGATATCGTGACCACCGACGACGAAACTGCTCGGTTCGTCGAGTTCGAGGCTGTTGAACAGCGGAAGTGCGGTCACGAGTCCGGTGGTTGGTGTCAGTCCTTTGGCGAGGGCGGACAGACCGAGGGCCGACGTGCTGGCAACGCCGCCGCACGCACCGATGAACCACAATCCGACACGCCGCTGAACCATGACTGTAGACGTCCGCAAGGAGAGGAGGACGGGGTGGGTACACCAATTCTACATGAATTGTCCGAGGTTCGCCGGTTCGGTCAAGTTCGCGAACTTTCGGATCAACAGAACGACGGCCTCACTCGCCCGAACAAACCGAACAGCCACCGATTGTTCAGTGCTGCGCCTCGGATGCTCAGATTGTGGTCCGCTCGCTCCGCGAGCGGTTGGCCGCTTTTTATTGCGTTGCGGTTCCCTCGAGGCAAGAACCGCTCGCGGAGCGAGCGGACCACAATCTGGATCAGCGGCCTTCGAGAACGTCACGAACCAATTCCTCGGGCACGTCGCCGACCAGCTTCACTTCGCCGAGCCGTGTCGGCAAGATGAACCGCAGCTTCCCCGCTGCCGATTTCTTGTCGCGTCGCATGACTGCAATCAGTTTGTCAGTGTCCCAGCCGTGTCGCGGTGCCGTGGGAAGCGAGAACGAATTCAGCAACGCGACCTGCCGTTCGGTGATGCTCGCGGCGATCATGCCGAGCTTCACGGCCAACTTACTCGCACAGACCATGCCAGCCGCGACCGCTTCGCCGTGCAGCCACGCACCGTAGCTGCCGACCGTCTCGAAAGCATGCGCGAACGTGTGGCCGTAGTTCAACACAGCTCGCAGTCCCGTTTCTTCGCGTTCGTCCTTCTCCACGACGTCGGCCTTGAGTTGACACGATCGCGCGATGACGTGGATGAGCGACTTCGCGTCTCGTGAACGAATCGCCGCCGCGTTCGCTTCGAGCCACTCAAAGAAGGTTACATCCAGAATGACGCCGTATTTCACGACTTCTGCCAACCCGCTCAGGAACTCGCGTTCGGGGAGCGTGCGAAGGAACTCGGTGTCGATCCACACCCCCGACGGTTGGTGGAACGCCCCGATGAGGTTCTTGCCCTTCGCGTGGTTGATGCCGGTCTTGCCACCGACCGAAGAATCGACCATCGACAGCAGCGTCGTCGGCACCATCAGCAGGGGCAGGCCGCGGTTGTAGCTCGCAGCAGCGAACCCCGCGAGGTCGCCAACGACGCCACCACCAACCGCCACGACAACGGTGCTGCGGTCGGCCGCGACTTCGTAAAGCGCGTCGTAAAGTTTCGACAGCTCGGCCTGCGATTTCGATTCTTCGCCTGCGGGCACTTTTGCAATTGCGGTGCCGAACCCGAGGGCCTTGAGTGATTGCTCGACGGCCAGGGCGTGCGATTGCGTGTTCGCATCCGACACGATGAACGCGAGCTTGGACTTCGGAAGAGCGGCTCGTGCGAACGGACCGATGCCAGCGGAATCACCGGCGGTTAAGGCGATGTCGTAGGAGCGTGGGCCGAGGTTGACGCGAACAGTTTGCATAGAGGCAATCTATTCCGTGGCGATGCGTGCGGCTTGGGTCTATCCTGGCGAACATCGGACGCCGCCCCGTTGGAGCGGACGCTAAACGAGCGCCACCAACCGTTTCCCATGTCATCGTTGCCACCGCCCTATGTATCGCCAACTCCGCCGCCCGAACCGGCGTGGCGCGAGTTCGCTCGCGCACCGTTGGTTCCCATCGCACTTGCCGCGACGCTCGGGCTGATCGCGGACCGCTACGCGGACATCTCCGGCTTCGCGGCGTTGACCGTCGGATTGGCCGCACTTGTCGCGTGGGTCGTGGGGCGTTCGCGACCGTCGGCTCCGATGTGGCTCGCAATCGCGGCTGCGGGCCTCGCAGCAGCGCATCACCACAATCACCTGCACTCTTTCGAGTCGAACGACATCGGCAACATCGCCCCAGATGTGCCGACACCCGTGCGCGTTCGCGGAACCCTCGATGAAGAACCGGTGCGATATCGACCGCCGAAGCCTGATCCCCTGGTGACCGAACAGAAAGGCGAAACGACGTCCACGGTGCTGGCGGTGAGTGCCATCGAGGCACGCGACGGATGGGTTCCCGTGTCTGGGCGAGTGCGGCTCACAGTCGAAGGGCAACTCGATGGCCTGCACCACGGCGACGTTCTCGAACTCACCGGGCGGCTCGCGAAGTCATCGGCTGCGTCGAACGCTGGCGAACGTGATTTCAAGGCGTATCTGCTCGATCAGCGAATCAGGGCGACGTTGCGAGTGGAGAAGTCGGGGGCTGGCGTCACGCGACTGGAAGAAGGCTGGCGGGGTTCGTTTTTCGGCTGGCTCGGGGTGATTCGCGGATGGGGTGCTCGTTCGCTTCAGGAGTCGTTGCCAGCGGATGAATCGGGACTGGCGGCG
>JAIOPV010000149.1 GCA_021413735.1 Planctomycetota bacterium | reverse complement strand
CGTCCATGATCCCTGACCCCGGGTTCCTTCGCAACCTGCCGTCGCGGTACGCAACCACAAGCATCGCTGGAACAGTCGAACCCGGAAAGATCAATCGGTGCGTCTACCGAACGACACCGATTTGTCGGACAGACTCCTAGTGCGAAGTGCAAGAATAACTTGAAGCAGATTGGCATTGCTCTCCATCACTGCCATGACACTCACCAGAAACTGCCGCCCTCCCTGGGCTACTTCCCCGGCGGCTACGGACCGGCTCTATTTCACCTGCTCCCATTCGTGGAGCAGAACAGTTTGTATCAGTCGAGTCTCGTGCAGAATTACAACTTCGTCACCGACCCCTTTGCTACGAACTTCACGGGTCACATTTCGGACCCGCTCATCGGGACGCCGATGAAACTGTACCTCTGCCCATCCGACCCATCGGTCGTCAACGGCGGCTACTGCTTCAGTCGGGACTGGATGGGTGCGTCGTCGTACGGGATGAACAACCAGGTGTTTGGAAGTCCCTGGATTAACGGCATAGGATCGTGGCAGAATTGGCCTCAACTGCCTGCTTCATTTTCCGATGGCACTTCGAGTACGGTCGTCGTTGCCGAGAAATACGGCGGTTGTCCGGTCGGCAGCAACTATGTCTACAACGGTGTGACTGCGAATGGGTCCGCCTGGGCCAACAACGGCTTCAATCAACTAGCTCCGATCTTCGCCGTGACACAGGCCTTCTCGACATACGAGTCCGTGCCAGTACCGCACATGTTCCAGGTCCAGCCATCGCCTTGGACCACGACCTGCAACTCGGCACTGGCCATCACTCCGCACACCGCCATGAACACGCTATTCGCAGATGGGCACATTGAATCCCTGACGGGGAACATAAACCCAACGACCGTGTGGTGGCGGCTCCTCACCCCTGCGGCAGGCGACATTCCAGACAGCTACTGACACGACGCGGCTCCCCGAGCAGTTGAGTGAGCAAGTACAAACTGCTCGGAAACGGATCACGTCGAGGGACGAGAACGCGGCGAATGAATCATCCCCCGTCTCGTGTAAAGAAGTTCACGAAGTCGTCGCTGCGAAACGGTGACGCCGGCAAGCCGTCCTTGTTCTGGAGGTTGCACTCGAGATTCCGCTCCCAAGCATCCCGGACCGACACCGGATTCGGCACCTTGTCGCTCCGCACCACCACGGTGTTCCCCTCGATCACCGCCTCGGCCCTGACGAACTTCCGGTCCGCACCACAAATTAGAAACCCGGTCAACCGATCACCCTTGGCGACCAAACCGCCGCCGAGGTGCGTGAACGAGACCACGGCCTTTCCGCCGTCGAACTTGGCCGACTCGAACACAGGACCGGAGTATTCGATCTTCTCCTCGTAGGCGATTGCTCGGGCGGCGAGAGCCAGACGCTGCCCGACCGGCTTCTTGTCCGGATAATGCACATCCTTGGCCTCGCCGAGATCAATGGTCACCGTCAAGGCGGTGTTCTTCACCGCGAGTGCGGTCTTCAATTGAGCTTCCCGCAGGGCACAGTCCTTTCCTTCCCAGGATCAGCCTTCCGCTCCTGGTAGTTGGCGAGTTGCACGATCAGGAACGGGAAATCACCCTGACCCCAGTGCTTTCGCCAGTCGGCGATCAACGCGGTGAGCAATCGCCTGTACGTCACCGGGTAATCGCGGTTGCCTTCACCCTAATACCACAACGCTCCCTTGATCGCGTATGGAATGATCGGCACGAAGGACGACTTCCAGATCTCGCTCGTCGGCTCGCCGTGCTTCTTGACCAGTGCGGCAAGTTCCGGATCGGCCTCGAACACGGCTGGACTCATGAACGCTTGCCCGACTGCTCCGTTGACCGCATTCTCGATGATGCCAACCGGAACCTTCCGTTGTTTCTGCAACTCGACAGCGAAGTGATACGCAACACCCGAATAGTCCCCCACTGTCTTTGGCCCACACTCGGTCCATTTGCCGACATCCCGACGGTAACGAATCTGCGGATTGGCAGAAGCGGCAATGGTCTCCTTGCCGCCCGTCGTGCGGTTGAGCGGGAATCGCATGTTCGACTGACCCGAAGCGAGCCAGACTTCGCCGACAAGAACATCCTTCACCGTGATGGTGTTCTTGCCCGTGATCGTTAGCTCGAACGGGCCGCCGGGTTGAAGCGGATCGAGTCGGAGTAGCCAGGCTCCGTCCTTGTCGGCAGTCGTGGTTTTCTTCTGACCCTTGATCTCGACGGTCACTTGCTCGCCAGCTGCGGCTTTGCCGAACATCGGAGCCGCGACACCGGACTGTAGCACCATGTGGTCGGAGAAGACGCTCGGCACCGTCACCTCGGCGGCAAGCGGTTGGCCAAACAGCATGGCCACCACCAAGGTGGCGAACATCGTGCGAGTGAACACGGCGACTCACCTCCGGTGGGGATCAGGCGATTGCTCTGGGAACGGAAAATCAGTGTAATTGCAGGGCACGGTCGGTGAAAGACAAATGCACGGGTGCGTGAGGTTCTCGTGAATCGTGGCCGTCAGCCGCGTGCTTCGGGAGTCAATTCAGTCGCCGCGTCCACTCCACTGGCAACCTCCGGAATGATCCCAAGGCGAGTGTAGACCGGCCGAGCATGTCGCCGCAGCCGAGGCAACTGGGTGGCGAAGGCGATTCCACCGACGAGAAGAAGAATACCTGAGCCGAAAACCACTGCCCGAACTCCAACCTCCCCGGCCAGCCACCCTGCCAGCAAGCTGCCAAACGGTGCCGCTCCCTGGAATGCCATCCCGAAGAAGCTCATCACCCGACCGCGTTTGTCTTCGTCAACCATTGTCTGGATCAGCGTGTTCGCGGACGCCATCTGGACCATCATCCCACCCCCGGCGAAAACGAGCATCAGAGCCGACAACCAGATCGCACCAGACTGCGAGAACCCGACCAGCCCGAGACCCAGAACCGTGGTGGCAACGACAATTACCCGACCGAGACCGAGAACCGTTGAGCGGGACGCCAGATACAACGCACCGGTCAACGCTCCAAGCCCGGACGCGGTGGATAACAGGCCGAGGGTGTGCGGTCCGCCGCCCAGTACGTCTGCGGCGAACACCGGCAGCAGGACGCTGTATGGCATCGCCGCGAAACTCACCAGGGCGAGAAGTAGCAGCAGAGCACGGATCGGGGCAAACCCGAACGCATACCTCACCCCTTCCAGCAGGTGCTGACCGATCGACGCGGTCGTGTGCTTCCGCTCTCGCTGAGCCAGACGCATGGCCAGCAGAGCCGCGACCACGGCCCCATAGCTGATTGCGTCAATTACGAAGCACCACGCTTCCCCGACGGTGGCGATCACCAATCCGGCCAGGGCCGGTCCGACCAGCCTCGATCCGTTCACCAGAGACGAGTTCAGGGCGATGGCGTTTGGCAAGTCCTCACGTCGGGCAATCATCTCCACGAGCAACGACTGCCGAGCGGGCATGTCGAAGGCGTTCAGAATCCCCTGAAAGACACTCAGGCCGGCAATCAGCCAGATGGTGCCTGTTCCGGACTCTGCCGTGAACGCGACCCAGGCCAGAGCAGCAGACTGAACCATCGACAGCAACTGGGTGACGACGAGAACGCGATGCCGATTCCACCGGTCCACGAGTACGCCTGCGAACGGACCGAGGAAGAACGTCGGAGCGAGGCCGGCGAAACTCACCACACCGAGAAACCACGCTCCGTCCGGGCCACCGAGACGGAACACGAGCCAGCCGGTGGCCAGGCGGGTCATCCAGGTGCCGACGAGCGAGATCCCCTGTCCGACGAAGAACAGCTGGTAATTGCGGTCTGCGAATGCCCGGCCCATCGCTCGCAGGCGTGACGTAGGTGCCGGATTCTCCGTTGCCATGACCCGTTCTCCCCAATCACGCCGAGTACAATAACGGTTCCCGACCTCGCGGTCTGCACCATCACGCCGAGTACAATAACGGTTCCCGACCTCGCGGTCTGCACCTTCGGAGCATCCCACGTGCCGTCCCGAAACACCCGTCGAAACTTCCTCAAATACTCGGCCGCCGGGACTGCTGCCCTTGGGTCAACTGTCCCTCTCACCGCAGGAGGAGTCGTCATGAAGCATTTCATCTGCGTGACGTGCAGCACCCAGTTCGCAGCTACCGAGAAGGAACCGGATCGGTGTCCGATCTGCGAGGACGAGCGGCAGTACGTCGGTCGCAGCGGGCAGAAGTGGACCAACCTCGACGAGTATCGCAAGACGCACAAGAACGTGTTCGCCGAGGAAGAAACGGACCTCCACACCATTCACCCACAACCGAAGGCCGGGATCGGTCAGCGGGCGTTCTTACTGCGGACGAAAGAGGGGAACATCCTCTGGGACTGCGTCCCGCCGATCGACGACGCGACGGTCGAGGCCGTCAAGAAACTGGGTGGGCTGGCCGCGATCGCGGTGTCGCACCCGCACTACTACACGACGATGGTCGAGTGGAGTCATGCGTTCGGGAAGATCCCAATTCACGTTCACAAGCTGGACACGAAGTGGGTGATGCGACCGGACGATACGGTCAAGTTCTGGCAGGGCGAAACGAAGTCGTTGTTCGGCGGGCTGACGTTGGTGAAGACGGGCGGTCACTTCGACGGGTTCTAGGTGTTGCACTGGCCTGCCGGGGTCGGCGGGAAGGGAGTGCTCCTCTCCGGCGACCAACCTTACGTTTGCATGGACCGCAAGTGGGTGAGCTTCATGTGGAGCTATCCGAACATGATCCCACTCGGCCCTGCCGCGATCCGTGGCGTGGTGAAGAGTCTCAAGCCGTTCAACTTCGACCGACTGTATGGTGCATTCCCCGAGCAGGTGGTGTCGGCAGACGTGAAGGGAGCTGTGAATCGCTCGGCCGACCGTTACCTGCGGATGATCGGAGGGTGAGCCGGTGGTCATCTCATCCACCGTTTCGCAGCCAGATATCGCTCAAGAGTGAATCAGATGGATATCGACAGCCTGGAAAATGATGAACTCAACGAAGAACTTGAAGACGAATGGCGGGATCGGATTACCAGGCACTTGCCCGCCCACGTTGGCCCCGATCAGTGGGTCGTGAAGGCGTTTGAGTTCGGGACTGTGATTGCTGTCGCGTTGACCCTTGAGCAGAAAATCGAGGACCAGTCGGACCTGCCGATCACGTTGCCGACTCTGGAGAAGATCGAAGCTGGCACCTTTGAATCCGAAGACGGGGAAGAATCCCCAGCCGCGTGGTTCTTTCCAGGCTGTCGGGAATGGTCGCTTGAGAATGCCGAGGAATCGTCGGAGGATGCGGCCATCTACCTTGCCCGTCAGATCGCCAAAGCCGTGAAGTGATGATCGCTCCCGTGCTTATGCGAACCACCAAGTCTGTTCGTACGACTCTCGTTGACCGAGAAGGACCGGCGACGGTGTGTGTAACGGATGGGTGTTGTGGCTGTGCCGAACGGGTAGTTCGTATCAAAGAGCGTGGGACTCGTCGAAACCGTCAGGAGTGTTTGATGGGACAGATGAGGTGATGATCAAGGTTCCCGAGTATGGCCGGCGACCGATTTTCAGTCTCTGACCATTACCACCGGCACATTCAGCGGGGCCATCGTATTCCCCCGAAGGTCTTTCGCCCGAGAAACCTGGAGCGTGTACACCACTCCCTCGACTTTACCCCCTTCCTCACAGTTGATCCGCACTGTGTACAGGGCCCCGTCGCCAGACCAGCCGGCAGACGCGATGCGGACGGAAGGTACCGAAATGGTAACCAGCGGGGTGGTGTTCACGTCCATCGGTGCGTCAAACGCCACCGTTAGCTCCGTTGCTTCCCGCGGGCGGGGGATCCTCCACATGTTGCCGTCCATTGGGGTCCAGCGGTTCCACGCTTCCTCTGGTTGTGTGGGGGCCTGCTTGAGTATGAGGCCGCTCACCCGCGGGGGCATCCGGTTCGCGGGTCCCGGCAGCCTGTCCACCGACCAGAGAGCCAACCCACTGACGGAGACGAGCCCCAACACGATCACGAAGACCCCGAAGTGCCTCGGTAGCGTTCGGTTCCTGAATGTCGTTTTTTTTCCGGGGCCACCCAATCTTCGGACGGCACCAGGGACGTTAGCCCCCTCCAGACGCCCTTGTCGTCCAGCCTGTCTGGTCCCACGTTCCCCGTCACGATAACCAGGGGACCGTCTCGCAGTGGCACCGGTCCAGCTTTCAACTCCTTCGCGAGGTCGGCCCTCCGTTCCTCCGAGTTCCTTGCGACATGGCAGGTGTCTGAAGCCTGCCTGACATGACCCTGGGCAATCGGTCCCCCGCGAATCGAGCTTAACCGCTCCCAGTCTACCGTGAATCCCGAGGGGGATTGGTCATCTCGCGTGACGGCCTCATCCACCGCTTTCGTGAGTTTCGCCGGATCCTCCAGGGCGAGTACTGCGAGCCCGCGGACTTCTTTCTCCTCGTTTTCTTTGCATCGCCAGACGACCATGTTCCGGATGTGCCGGCCCCGATAGTCGGTTCGCTGACTCGTATCCAGGGCTGTGTCCTTCGGTTTAGCCAGCGTCACCCAACCTTGGAGTAGCTCTCTGCGGTCTGTCGCGGCCGTTTCCGAGCCGGACGAGGGAGGTCGGGCATCCGTTCGAGGAGCCAGGAGAACACATCCTTGGGCTTCTGGCCG
>JAIOPV010000148.1 GCA_021413735.1 Planctomycetota bacterium | reverse complement strand
TTGGAATTTCCGGCTTCGTCGATTCCGCAAGGTGCGTGAATTAGGCGAAGGAGTGCGGGCTCACGCTCCCCCGACAATCACGACAACCTCCCGCTCCCTCTCTTTCGGCATTTTTTGTCCAGTCTCATCAGCCCATTCAAGCCGGTGAATCCGCACCTTGGCTTGCTCCCCGGGTTTCAGCTTGCGAACAGCCTTCTCATAGTCCGCGACCGTGTCCACACGATCCGCGTTGATGCCGACAATCAGATCACCGAGTTGCTCCACCTGATTGAAGCCGGCGATGCCGCGAAGCCCTGCATTTGCCGCAGGGCCGTTCGGTGTGGTCTTGTCGATCATCACACCGTGATCGAACCGTGCGCGTCGAAGTTTCTGCTGATCGACCAGCGTGATGCCGAGATCCGGTTGCAGCACGCGGCCATGTTGAATAATCTCCGTCACGACCTGGTTCACAAGATCGGACGGGATCGCGAAGCCGATGCCGATGTTCCCGCCGTTCTCGATGGTGGCAATGGCCGTGTTCACCCCAATGAGCCTGCCGGACTTATCCAGAAGCGGACCTCCGGAGTTTCCTGGGTTGATCGCGGCGTCGATCTGGATGCCGCCTGCAATGGTGGCGTTCGATGGCGACTGGATCGGCCGCTCCAGGGCCGAGATGATTCCCTTCGTCATCGTCAGGCTCAACCCCAGCGGGTTCCCGATCGCGTAGACTTTCTGCCCGACTTCGAGATCGCTCGATGTTCCCAGCTCGATCTTTCGGATTGTGTCGCTTGGCGGTCGGCTGTGCGGGGCGAACTGCAGCACGGCGAGATCGTGATCGGGGCTTGCTCCGACGACCACGGTATCCCAACTCGTGCGATCGCCAAGCGTCACTCGCACGAGCATGTTGGGCATCTTGGCCAGTTCCGCAACGACGTGATAGTTCGTCACGATGTGGCCGTCGTCGTCCCAGATGAAGCCCGATCCTGCTCCGGTTTTGCGTTCAGCAATCTGGTTTTGCCAGCCGACTCGTTGCCGTTGCATGAGATCCACGTTCACAACGCTCGGCTTGAGCTTCTTGAAAAGATCAACGGCCTCACGCTCTTCTGAGTCGAGCGGTGGGCGTGGTGTTGCATCGCGGAGTTTGGCCTCCGGATTGGTCAACGGCGAGTTCCTGGCTCGATATCGTTCCAGAGCCAGAAAGACACTCACCGCGACACTGGCTCCAAGTACGAGCCAAAACAATGACCCGAGAAGCCTGACCTGGTTTGCTCTTGGTGTGTGATGATGAGAACGGTCATCATCTGGGTAGCGATCATAGTTCATGGCGTTGTAAACCTCCCCATAGATACGATACGCCGGACCCCGGGAAAGATTCACATGGGAGGAAGCTCGCGAAGCCAAAACCGACGACACCGGGGAGCGATTTCCGGTAAACTGAAGCGAATTCCGATCCATTCACTCGCGGAGGTGCCCATGCGCACGAGGATTTTGTCAGCGGTTGTGTTGCTCCTGGCGTGCGGCGCAACAGTACACGCTGAGGGGAAACCGCTCCCGTTGGATCGTGGCGAACTGGATCGGCGTGTCGTGAAGATCGTGTACGAGTCGGCACTGCTCGGCACGGAAGTCTTCAACGCTGGCAAGCACGACGAGTGTTTGGGAATGTATCGCGGCACGCTGCTGGCCGTGCTACCGATGCTGGATCACCGACCGAAGCTCGCCGCATCCGTGAAGGAGAAGATGGACAAGGCGAAGGGCGTGAAGGCTGCGGAGGGTGCGTTCCTGTTGCGTGAAGCGCTCGACGACATTCAGCACGAGATCGCGCCTGGACCGAAGCCCGACCCCAAGACTGAACCAAAGGTCGAGCCGAAGAAATCGACGCTGTGGGAACGGCTCGGCGGCGAGACCGGCGTCACGAAGGTCATCAACGATCTGCTGACGGTCGCGATCGAGGACAAGAAGGTGAATCTGCTTCGCGACGGCAAGTACAAGCTCGACGCAAAGGGCATGGCCCATCTGAAGAAGATGCTGTTGGAGATGCTGAGCGAAGTGACGGGCGGGCCGTTGAAGTACACCGGCAAGGACATGAAGACGGCACACGCGGGCATGAAGATCACGTCTGACGAGTTCGATGCGTTGGGCGAGTTGCTGGTGGAGACGCTGAAAAAGAACAAGGTTGCGAAGGCCGACATCGACGAGTTGATGAAGATTGTCGGCGCGACGAAGGCCGCCATCACCGAGAGCAAAGAGAACTAACGCTCCGATGAAGAGAAACCACGATGGGTGAGAAGTGGCGTTACTCGTGGGTTGGTGAGTTGCTCGATGGCGTTTGGTGGCTCGCGAACATCGGAGCCACGATCACGGTGGCGGTTTGGGTTCCGTGGATCGCACTCCAGCTCCTGTCGTTGCTCGCCATCCTTTTTCTGTGGGAGCATGGGAGTCAGTACATTCAGCGAAAGCTGCCCTTCCCGCAAGACAAAGCAGGGTTTCTGGCGCTGATGCTCTTGTGTGTCGGCCTCGCGGCGATTGGTGTTGTGCAGTTGAACAAGTAACTGCCGCCGAGCGTGGCTTGCCTTTGCCATTCTGACGAGGGTACAATCTGGGCGACCTCATGCGGCACAAAGCGTGAGGAATCACTCGCTCCAGGAGGGACACGTCATGGTGAGCAGGACCGGACCGTCACGTTTCGCTGTCATCGCGGTGCTGATGCTTTCGGGAAATGCTCTGGCTCAACTGCCACCGGTGGAATTGCCGAACCCTTCCCCAAACATCCCGCCCCTTCCAAGCATTCCTCAGGGCCCTGTCGGGCAGCCAGGTCCAATTGGGCCGCCTGTCACCAAGCCTCTTCCACTCGATACGGGGTCTGTCCTCCCCGCACCCGCACCTCCCCAAGCGATCTTTCCCCCGCCAGACCCGCGGCGGTTTAGCTTCAAAATCTTGCCAAACACGCCCACCAAGACCTTGCTCCCGGCTGCTCCAAAGAGCGTCGCGAGTACGGGCCCGTTGCTGACCGATGACCTCGCGAAAGTGCCCGAGGCTCAGTTCCAGGCACGCCCCGAGAAAATCACCCCGAACGCGAAGTTGGTCGAGCAGACGGCGATGCAACTCGCCAAAATCAACCACCTGAACGCAACTAAGACCGACGCTTTCATGACGACGCTCTTGGAGAATCGCCCCGACCTTGCGGGCTTGCCTTTCAAGATGGGCGATGACTGTCGCACTTCCGGCGAACACACGAAGCACTTCACGCACGCGGTTATTCTGGTCCGGCAGACGCTTGAGCGAAGCAGTGCTCAGCCCATCGTCAACGGAGGTTTCACTCCGCGACCACAACCTGCGGCCGTGAGTTCCGCGTTCTGGCAATCCCACCCCGCTGCGTGCGACCGCGAAGACGAGTTGCGTTCAAGCGCCGACAAGGCACTCTGCGAACACGTCACTGTTGCCCGGATCGCGGCGCTCATGCAGATGCTCGCCGACAAGTCGCCGGAACTTCGTCTCGGGTTGGTGAAACATCTCGCAGCGACTTCGCACGTCGATGCGACCAAAGCGCTCGCACGCATGGCGATCTTCTCCGCCGAAGACGAGGTACGAATCGCGGCTGTCGATGCGCTCAAGGTTCGCCGCGAGAAGGACTACACCGACATTCTCGTGAAGGGGCTTCGGTATCCGTTCCCGGCCGTGGCGAAGCGTTCCGCCGACGCGATTGCTCGCATCGGTCGCACGGACCTGATTCCTGAACTCGTCGGCGTGCTCGAAGAGGCCGATCCGCGAATGCCAAAAGAGAAGAAGCTGTTCGGCGGCACGAAGATCAACGTCGTGCGCGAGATGGTGAAGGTGAACCACAACCGCAACTGCATGATGTGTCACGCTCCGGGGAACCCCAGCACCGTTACGACGGCGGCACTCACGGTCGAGGTTCCCATAGAGGGTGTGCCGCTTCCGCTTCCCGCCGAGGGGTATCGGCAGTCGTCGCCCGACCTGATGATTCGCCTGGACGTGACGTATCTCCGACAAGATTTCTCGGTTCAACTCGCGGTCGCCGACTCCAACCCGTGGCCCGAGATGCAACGATTCGACTTCCTTGTGCGTGAGCGACTGGTGACGTCAACCGAAGCCGAGTTGTATCGCGAGAAGCTGACGCCGAAGGAAGCAGGGGTGTTGTCGCCGTATCATCGAGCGGCGCTCGCGGCCCTGCGGGACATCACCGGAAAGGACACCGCGCCGACCGCCGCGGCATGGCGAAAGTTGCTCGACCAGCCAGCGAAGACAGTCGAAGTGAAGCGTTACTCGAATGGCAAGATCGAGGAGTGACGCGGAGTCGGTTTGCAAGCCACGGGGTTGATCTCCGTGGCTCGCAAAAAGCAGTTCGACGACATACCAAGTTCGCGGTTCCCAGTTCTCCACATTGCTACGGCGCGGTAACCTGTAACGCAGGTCCGTTACTTACTCCCGACGCGGTGCTCGCGCCCACCAACCGCGCCTCATCTCTCACCGGGAGAATCGTCGATGTCGCAACGTACACGCCGTGAAATGTTCGGTGATCTTGGCAAGGGGATGATCGCTGCCGCGGTCGGATCCAGTCTTGCCGGGGATTTGGGTTTCGTCTTCGCCGCGGAAGATCCAGGGCACATTACTTTTGGCGAACTCGAACCCCTCGTCTCGTTCCTGCAAGAAACGCCCCCCGACAAACTGTTGCCCAAGGTCACCGAGAAACTCAAATCGGGCACCGATCTGAAGACGTTCGTCGCGGCCGCCGCTCTCGCGAATGCCCGTGCCTTCGGTGGCGAAGACTACATCGGGTTCCACACGTTGATGGCGCTGACGCCGGCCTTCAAGATGGCCAACGAGGAAACGCGGCCCGAGCGTCGGGCGTTGCCGGTGATGAAGGTGTTGGTTCGCAACAGCACCCGCCTTCAGGCGCTCGGCGGCAAGAAAGCCGAGGTTCTCAAGCCCGTGCAACCCGGGAAGTTGGCCGCCGACAAGCCGGCTGGCGAACAACTCCGCGACAACGTTCGCAAGGTCGATCTTGCCGCCGCTGAGGGAACCTTTGCTGCCATCTGCGCACATAGCAAGCCCGAAGACGCTCTCAATGCGCTGATGGTTGAGGTGGACGACGGAGACGAGGTTCACCGTACCGTCCTCGTGTCCCGAGCGTGGGACTTGATTAACTTCGTCGGCACCGAGCGGGCGCACACCCTGCTCCGCCAATCGGTTCACTACTGCGTGAAGGCCGAACAACCGAACCAGATCAAGTACAACCAACCTGTGCGCGACATGCTGCCCAAGCTGCTCGATGAGTACAAGCTCATCGGGATGAAGCCCGGCACCAAGAGCGCCGACGATGCCTGGGTCGAGAAGTTCGCGAACACCATCTTCGCGGCGTCTCCGACCGACGCAGGGAATGCGGTTGCTGCGGCGTTGGCCGAAGGGATCAGCGCCGAGGCGATTGGCGAAGCACTCTCACTGGCTGCAAATCAGCTCGTGTTGCGTGACGAAGGGCGACCAAAGAATTGGGTCTCCGAGGGCAAGCCGATCGGCAGCATTCACGGCGATTCGGTTGGCGTTCACGCCTGCGATACGGTCCATGCGTGGCGGAACCTCTCCCGAGCCGGCGATCGCCGAACACAGGTCACGAGTCTGATCTTGGCAGGTTATCAGGTTGCCAGGGATCGCGACGCACGGGGCGACTTCAAGACGTGGGAAGCGTATCCGCGAGCCGACGCACGGGACGCGGTGAAGGGCATTGCCGCGGACTCGCTCATTAAGGAACTCGACGGAGCGATTCGCGAGAAGAATCAGGCCCGAGCCGCGGCGCTGACGGCCCGCATTGGTGCTGACAACCACGACGCCGCGAAGGATGTGTTCTCGCTGTTCCGGGGGTACGCGATCAGCGAGGATGGCGCTCTGCACGCGGAGAAGTATTACGCTACGACTTCGGATGAATTCGCGGCGGCCCGTGCGGCCTTCAAGTGGCGTCAGTTGATCGCGTTGGCTCGCGTGACTGCCAGTGCTTATGGCTACCCGGCACCGGGGTACAAGGAAGCGTGTGAACTGACCAAGAGTTGATCGTATTCATTGTCTGAGCCCGAGCGCCAGCGAGGGTTCAGCCGTTCCCTCGCTGGCGCTCGGGCTCCGACGGATTTCAGCGATACAGCACGGTCACGTCGTTCACATTCTGTTCGGCAACGGGGCGGGTAATCTTGCCTGCTCGCAGCAGTTGCCGAACGGATTCGTCGAAGCTCAACATCCCCTCATCGCGGCCCGTCAGCAAATAATTGTCGATGCTCTCGGTCTTGCCCATGCGAATCGCGTTTGCAATTGGGTGCGTGTTCCACAGCACTTCCAACGCCAGATGACGCTTGCCGCCGCGTTCCGTGTCAGGCAGCAATCGCTGACACACGACTGCCCGCAGGCTCATCGCGAGTTGCGCCCGCACCACCGTTTGCGTGTCCTGCGGGAAGAAATCCGGGAAGCGTGTGACCGCACCTTTGGCGTCTCGTGTATGCAGCGTTGTGAACACGAGATGCCCGGTTTCAGCGGCGCTGAGGCACATCTGAGCGGTCTCGCGGTCGCGGATTTCGCCCACGAGAATCACGTCTGGGTCCTGGCGAAGTCCGTACTTCAGGCCGTCCGCGAAGGTTAGCACATCAAGGCCGACTTCCCGCTGCGTGACGACCGAATTCACCGCACGCGGGAACACATACTCAACCGGTTCCTCAACGGTGATGATTCGGCACCCGCCGCCGTGGTTCAACTCGTTCACGATCATCGCGAGCGTCGTTGTCTTGCCGGAACCAGTCGCGCCGGTGACGATCACGAGCCCGTCGCGAATGCTCACGAGACGTGCAACAAGCGGCACCGGCAACCCTGCCCACTCGAAGCTCGGGATGTTGCTTGGGATCACTCGAAAGCACCCGCCAGGATGCTTGCCCGCGTGAAACAGCGACGCGCGGAACCGCCCTGCTCTGCCATCAACACTTGAAGTGAACGAGAAGTCAGCGTTGCGAGTTTCTTGGAAGCGGGCGAACGTTCCCGGCGGACAGATCGCCTCGAACATGGGGCCAGCTTCATCGGGCGTGAGCGCGGGCTCGGCAAGTTCCGTGAGGCTGCCGTTGAGCCGGATGGTTGGCGAATGCCCCACGATCACATGCAGATCGGACGCTCCGACCTGGACGGCCCATTCAAGCCACCGACGGAACTTCTCGGACATGGATAGAACAGACATGGTTTACAGGTGTTGGTATTCGCCGCTTGCGGCGTAGCGCTCCGGAGCGTTACGCCGCAAGCGGCAAAACGCCAACAATCAGTGGTTGAACAGGAACGCGGGGTTGTTGATGAGCGCCCACACCAAGTCTTGCGCTCCGAGAACTCGCGGATCGGCCGGTGGCGCGTTTGCTGCCTCGGCCGCGAGCCGCTGATATTCCTTGTCCTGCGCCAGGTACATCGCACGCAGCCGAGCCTTCTGCTCAGGCGTTCGCTGCGTTTCGGCAACCTCCAACAGCGTCGCTTGCTCTGGCGTCAGTGGACTACCGAGCTTCGGGTTCGGGTCCGTCGTCACCGACAGGCGGAACTTCCCGATGATGTGATTCATGCCGAACCGGTGATCGAGAACAGCCGTGAACGCGACGCCCGCAGTGTGATTTGCGGGCTTGTCGAACTTGAACAGAGCCGCGTTGTCCTTCCCAATGTGCGGCGATGTTGCCCAACCCGTTGCCGGGTTGCCATCAACGGCGTTCGCAGCCGGGAACCCATCTTGCTGGAAGATCTGCCCGACCGACGTGAGCTTGACCTTCGTCTCCTTGGCATCCGGTTTGTCAAGCGGCTTGTGCGTCACACGGAATTCGTTCAGCACGAAGTTGCCGTTCTCGGCGCGGCCCGGACCCTTCGCCGGCAGCGACGGATCGGCCAGCGCTTCCAGGCGAATCGCGGTGATCGGCTTGTCGAGTTTCGCACTGCCCGTGACGGTGTAGATGTCAATTGGGTCAGTCGGCCCGCTCGCGAGAATCGAGCCGTCCTTGTTGATGGTGAGCGTCGCGCCGGCCTTCGCAGCCGCAGGTGCCCCGTGCTTCGACTCGGCCTTCGTGACGTCGAGCGTTGTCCACGCGGTCGGCTTCAGGTTGAGAAGCCCGGCCTCCCACGCCTTCTGCTTGTCGCTCAGCATCGCTTGATACGCCTCGAATGCGGCCACCTTCGGCTTGTACTCCTCCAGCATCTTCGCGTGATCGCCAGCCGCGCCGCGAATCGCCGCGATTCCATTGTCACGTTCCTTCGCGGTCGGCATGCGGTTCAGCACCGACAGGTAAATCTCATCGACAACCTTGCCGTCGTCCTTCTCTGTGAGCGTGAGCTTGTTGATGCGGTTGCCCGGATCGCGAACCGCTTCGCCGACGATCGGCCCGTTGACCATCGCCAGAATCGGCCCGAGGTTCAGACCACCGGTTCGTTCGCACTCGCAAGCGCTCTCGCGGACCGGCTTACCGAGCAGATCGAGGAAGCCGCCCGGCAGTTCGACGTTGCTATCCACGAGCTGGGCGGCACGAGCACCCGCAGGCAAGCCTGGGAGACGACTGATCGAACCCGTCGCTTTGTGGATCGTGTCGAACAGCACTTCGGCAGGCAGGCGGCGAGCGAAGGCGTGCGAGTAGTTGATGTCGTCGTCCTTGTTCCATTTGTTCGTCGCGATCGAAAGTTGATATGTGCGACTCTTGCAGATCGACTTGATCGTGGCTCGCACGTCGAACTTCGACTTCACGAACTCTTCGGTGAGCTTGTCGAGCAGCGCGGGGTTTGTCGCAGGGTTGCCGGCGCGAATGTCGTCGAGCGGTTCGATGATGCCAACGCCAAGGAGATAACCCCACAGCCGGTTCACGTAGCTCTTCGCGAAGTACGGGTTCTCCGCGGACGTGATCCACTTGGCCGCCTGCACGCGACGCAGTTCGGTTGCTGGCACCTGAGCCGCGATGGTGTACGGAAACTTCGGCTTCGCCACTTCGTTGGTGCGAACGTGCGTGATCTCGCCCGCTTTGGCGTCGGTCACCACTTCGACCAATGGCAACGCGCCTTCAACAGCGGTACCACCGATTCGCTGCCCCTTGTATTTGGGGTCTTCGGCTCGTGTCACCTGCGCGAAGAACGACGCGAGGCTGTAGTATTGGTCCTGCGTCCACTTCTCGAACGGGTGATCGTGGCACTTGTTGCAGTTGAACCGCACGGCGAGGAACAACTGCGTGGTGTTTTCCATCGCGGCGTCGGCTGTGCGAAGCACCTTGTAATACGACGCGGGCGGGTTCGCCATGTTGGAGCCGCTCGCGGTCAGGATATCGTAGGCGAACTTGTCGTATGGCGTGTTCTCGGCCACGCGGTCGCGAATCCACTTGCGGAACGCCCCGGCACCGCCACCGCCGAGGAACTTGCTGTTCACTTGCAGCAGATCCGCCCACTTGTTCGTCCAGTGTTCGACGAACGCATCGGAGCCGACGAGCTTGTCGATGAGTTCATCTCGTTTGAGTTTCGTGTCCCTTTTGTCGTCGATGAATGCCCGCACTTCCTCGGCCGACGGCGGCAATCCAGTGAGGTCCAGATACACGCGGCGAATGAACTCCGAGTCGTTCGCAAGCGGGCTGGCCTGCACCTTCACCTTCTGAAGTTTCGCGTCAACGAGTTCGTCGATGTAGTTCTGGACCGGTCGCGGTTCCCAGGTGAACCCCGTGCGGTCGCCCATCACAACGACGGTACTCGCGGCATACGCACCTTCGTAGCGAGCGAGCATGGTCGATTCGCCACGACGCAACGCGGTCACGAGGCCAGTCTTGTCGGCGGTAGCGACTTCGGTGTTGCTGCTATCGAGGAACGTTTCGGCGGTCACGTCGCGGACGCGGCCATCGGTGTACGTCGCGAGCACTGCGAATTGCTGCTTCTGGAGCAACCGCGAGACGATCGGGTTCTTGGGGAACACTTCGATGCTGGCGACCCGCACGGCGTCGAGGTCGAGCTTCACGCCCTGTGCGATCCAGCGGCGAATCAGTTCGTAGTTCGGGTCGCCAGCCTGCATGACGACGCCACCCTGATGCGGCACTGCACCGGCGGGCTTCATCAGCATGAGGCTCTTTTCGGGAGCGGCCCGGTTGAAGCGGCGACCTTCGAGATCGTCGGTGAGCGCACGGAAATCGTAGATGGAGTCGTAACCGCGAAGCGAGAGCTTGAAGCCGTTCTTGCCGGCTTGCGCTCCGTGGCATGTTCCGGCGTTGCAGCCGAGTTTCGACAGTGCCGGCTGCACATCGGTCACGAAACTGACAGGCTTCTGGCCCGCGAACCCCGTCACGTTCAACGGCACCTTCACGGATTGTCCATCGAGTGACACCGCGATGTCATCCTTGCCGTCGGCAACTGGTCGGAAGAGGCCGTTCGTTTGTGTCGCGAGGCCAGGCTTGGTGGTGATCGTGGCGATGCGTGTCGCGTCCATCGTTTCGCCGTTATTGAGCGTGGCGGTAACGATGAGTTGCGAATACGCGAACGGACCGTTGAGGTCGATCTGCGTGGGTCGCACGTCGAGCTTGGCGACTTTCGTTCCGTCGGGGAGCTTTTCTTGTGCGAACGATGGCACGCCGCACGCGAAGAGGAGAGCGCCGGCAATGAGATATCGGTGAAGCGTCATGGAGAAAGTCTCGCGGGTATTGTCGCACCCCTTCAGGGTGCAAATTCATTCCGGTGAGCAACCCAGGGCGTTGCCCTGGGCTAAGTTGTCCCACCCCATTCGGGGTGAAGAAGCGAGCAGTTCGGTCACAACAACGATCGCACCGACGATGCCTTCAGTTTTCACCCCGAAGGGGGTGGGACAACTTAGCCCAGGGCAACGCCCTGGGTTCTGGTGCCCACACCGAATGCACCCTGAAGGGGTGCGACAATTCACTGTGCCCCGCTCTTTGCGGTTGCCTTCGGCATCACGACGAAACTGTTCACGAGCTTGCCGGTTGCGGGATCGTGAAGCCACACGGTGCCATCGAAGCCTGCCGACGCGATCAACTTGCCGTCTGGGTGCCACGCGACCGCGTAGACGGGACCGGTCACTTTTTCGCACACGACCTTCGCGCCGGTGTCGGTGACGTACACGCGAACTTCGCCCTTGCCATCAAGGCTGCTCACGGCGGCGAACTTCGAGCCGTCGGCGTTGAATGCCGCAGCCGAGATACGCCCAGGCATCGGTTCGTAATCGCGAATCTTGTTCGAGTCGTCGCCAATCTCTCGCTTCTTCTCGCGGTGCATCTTGTAGAGGTGCGGCTTGCCGTCCGACCCGGCAATGATGAGTTCGTCGTAGACGTTCGGCTTCGCGCCGGGCGTGTCGGCTGGCACCTGCTGCATTTTCTTTTCTTTCATCGGGCGGCGATCCACCGCCATCAGTCCGCCCTTCAACGCTCCGGGCGTGATGCTCGTGACGTTATCCACGAACCGCTGCGTCGCCACCTCCGTCAGTTTCATGCTCATGTCGCGACCAACCGAAACGAGATGCAAACCATCCTGGGCGAACGCGGTGCCCAGCACCCAATCAGAGTGCGTGCCCATCTGAAGGATCTGCTTGCCGCTGACCGAGTCGATCGCGCGAACGGTGTTGTCGGCGCAGCCGAAGCCGATCGCCTTACCGTCGGGCGACCAACTCACGCCATACAGCGTGTCGAAGCTCACCGGTGCCGAGACGAGCAGTTTCTCCGTCTCCGGGTTCCAGATTTGCGCTTCGCCGAAACGACCCGGAGCGCCACCGACCGCCGCGAGTTTCTTGCCATCGACCGAGTAAGCAACGGACTGGACTCGCTCGGAAATACCGATAAGCCGAGCGCGAAGGGCATACTTCTCCGCATCGTAGAGCAGCACTTCGTGGTAGCCCGCCACTGCGAGCGTCTTGCCATCCGGCGAGTACGTCAGCGACGTGATAACCGGCGGCGCCGAATACTGCGGTGGGTTCGCGGCATCGACCGCCACGGCCTTTGCGCTGGCAGGCGTATCGTCGATCGCACCCTGCGTGATCCAGTCCGTGAGCGTCTTGATCTGAATCACGTTCAGCGGGTCACGGCCACGCGGCATCTCGGCTTTGCCGTTCTCGTGAACTGCCACTTGCGCGATGAGATAACTTGCGGCTGGCTTCCCGGCGACAACGCCAGCCTTGCCGCGTTCGCCAGCTTTGAACAAGTCAGCGTGCGAAGTCATCACGAAGCCGCCCATCGGCTTCGCGGGCTGATGACAGCCGTTGCAGTGTTGCTGGAAGATGGGGCGTACATCCTTGTAATAGCTCACCTTTGCAGGCTCGTCGGCTGCGGCAGAACCCGCGAACCCGACGGTGAGCAGAGCGAACAACGAAACGCGAATCAGCATGGATGCGAACCCAGGTGGAGAGGCGACGGATCCGAGATTGCGAGCCGGTAGGAAAAGTCAGTGTACCACCACATATTGGGGCGGTTCAACCATTTTGCTGACTTGGTGATTTGGAACAGACGCGAATGGAGTCTCCGGTATTCGCCGCTTGCGGCGTAGCGCGAACCCGGAGCGCTACGCCGCAAGCGGCGTATACCTTAACGTGAACCCGCGAGCCAGGGCTTGATGTGAGTGTCGGCGAGCCAGCGACTGTAGCGTTCTGCTCCTGGCTTCAGCATGTGGTACCCATCAATGAAGTCCGTCTCTTCAAGGCTATCGAGCGCCGGGAAGAGTGGGACCCCCAGCTTCTTGGTGATTTGCTCGGCGTAGGCGTTTCCGGCTGCAACGTTCGCTGGCGTGGCCCAACTCCGAAACGCTGGCGACTCGGGAATCCGGATGAACGCGAACTTGATCCCCAACTCCTGACACCGAGCGACCAGAACCTTCAACACCGCGTCGGTCACTGGGTCGATCTGAGTCGCGCTGTGCAAGCCGGCGTAGATGTCTCGTGTGATCTGAAGCGACGTGCGCCGCTGTTCGGGGGTTGGCGTGCCCCACGGACAAGAGTGGAACCCGAACTCGTCGAGCCGTTCGCTCTTCAGGTTCGTGAGCCGGTTCGGGGGTATCCAATCTGGTTGCCAGTGACTCAACAGCGTGAAGCGGCAAGTCGTCCAGGGGACCAGTGTTCTTGCCCATTCCGTTCGACTTCCGACAGGACCGGGAACCCCATCTGCGCTCGTGCCGAGTTTGCGTATCCGTGACATATCGCTGTAAGACAGCCGCCCTGGCCAGAGGTCCGGCAATATCTTCGGCTGTCCACCGGCCATGAGCGCAACCGGGCAGAATTCAAACAGAACCGCACCGGGGATGTGCCCGGCGTCGATCATGCGCAGCACATGAAGTGCGGAGCCTGATGGCGGTGCGCCGCGATACCCCAGATTGTAAGGCACAGGTGAACCTGGCTCGTCCGCGAAGTCCATCGCTTTGGGGTAGATGCCCATCTGTATGCGCGATGATCCAACAATGAGCAGCAGTGGACGCTGCGGCGATTTCGCTTTCCAGTCACGAATCTGGTTCAGCCGATGTCCATACTCAGGATCACGCCATTCGGGGCGAACGTCATCGAGCACCCAGGCAAACCCGAGAGAGAAACTGACGAACGCAATGAAACCCCAAGCGAGCGAGCGTTTCGCTGATCGACTGCGATTGGAGTTGGAGCTGCGAGAAATGCGAGAGCGAGGTGTTCTGGCGAAGGCAAACTTCAGCAGCGTCAGCCGATCCGAGATCACGGCCAACCAACCTCGACCCAGGGATTTATGTGCGTGTGGGCGAGCCATCGGCTATATCGCTCCGCTCCGTGCTTCAGCATGTGGTGTCCGTCGATGAACTCGTCTTCTGTCATGTCGGTCAGCGCCGGAAATACGCGAACCTCTAGTTCATTCGACATCCTGAGCAGGAAACTTTCGGCCGATGTCAAAACGCCTAGAGCAAATTTGGCCCGGAACGCGGGCGAGATTGGCGGAATCACGAACGCCACGGGAATCGCATTCGCTCGGCAAAGCGCGACGAACTCACGCACGGCACGCACCGACGACTTACCCGCGTGGAAGCCGGTGAACGCATCTTTCCACTCTCGATGAGCGAGTGCCGTGAGCGCGGCTCGTCGTTCCGAAGTGACTTCTGCGACTGGTTGAAATCCGCCCGCGTCCAGTGTCGTCCACTGGAAGTCGATGCGTTCTTCCCACGGCTGCCATCGCGCAGCCCAATGGCTCATCATCACCTGTCGTTGCGCGTGCCACGGTGCGGCGCGTGCCGCAAGCCACCGCTGCCAAAACGCCCCGTCGGCGCTGAGGTGTTGCAGGTCAGTGGCCGACAATCGCGCCGCACGATCACGCAGTTCTGTCTCATCGGTTCCGTTCACGGCGAGGGCTGGCGGAAACAACTCGACCACCACCGCCGTTGGCCGCACACCTGCATCGAGGAGCCGTTGGAGGGTCAGTAATTCTTTGAGCGGCGTCGCAGCCGATTGCCCGAAGTTGAACACTCGCACCGATCCCGACATGACATGCGGAGCGATCGCGTTCTGCGTTCGAGATGTGCCGATCACGAATACGCGCGGCTGCTTTTGCTGAAGCAACGCCAAGCGGTGACCGAACTCGGGTTCTCGCCATTCGGGGCGAACCGTTTCGAGGGCGAGACTCAATGCGACAGTTGCGACGAGAAACGCGAGTAGCCCGGAGATAAGCGCCGATCGTGCGGATTGTCGTCGATTCGGGACGTGTTTTGGTCGGCGAGTTGGTATTCGCCTGCTCGCCAGTTCAACTGGTTCCAGTGTCGCGACGGTCACGGCTTCCCCCGTTCGCGAGCCTTCGGAAATGTCGCGGCAACAGAAGGCCCGAGCTTTCGCGTGTACTCGGCAGCGCCTACTCGCGACAGGTGGAAGCCGTCGACGATGAACCCGTCGTCGACCCATTCGCGGCTGTCGATCACGGGTATGTCGAGTTCGCTGCACAAGCGGTCGAGGTAAGCACGCACGACTTGGTTCAACTCCGGGGAATAGAGCTGACGGAACTCGCTCGACTCAGGAAGGAACACAAAGCCGACGGTCGCGCCGTGCTGTCGTGCGAGTGCGACCGACTCGCGACACGCTTGCTCCGCGATGGGCGAGATCTTGTGCGTCGCAAACAGCGGCTTGTAGATTTCCGCACAGCGTGCGTGTGCGTCGGATCGCATCGAACTCAAACCGTGTTCCATGTCGTTGCCGGGTTTCCAACCCCACGTATCGAGATCGTCCCACAGCCAGTCGGTGCGTTTCTCGGGGAGCAGCCACCGCGAGAGAATTTGCACGAGCAACCGCTCACGATTCGCGAAGATCGGGTTGCGTCGTCGCCAATCCATATCCCGTTCGACTCGCTCGGGATCGGGAAAGTATTCGCGAACAATCTGCCGGTCGCGCTCGATGAGCCGATCCGTGGCGATGCGGTTCGTCTCAGTCCACACGCCCTCTTGATGGAGGAATGGCGGCCAGAATTCGAGCAGCACGACGTCTGGCCGAAACCCGTCCGCATACAGCCGGCGGAGCGTCATCAGTTCCATCACGGGACCGCTGCCGATGAGACCCATGTTGAAGATCAGCGGGTCGGGATGGGTCGCATCCGCAGGCCGCACATCTTCCCAAGCGGTCGGTCGAATGCCCATCGCAACCCGCGAACTTCCGAGAACGACAGTCACGGGACGCCCAGGATTCTCCGCGATGCGTTCACGCAGCGAAGCCGCTCGCCGACCGTACTCGGGATCGCGAACTCTCGCATCGGCCGACACCACGAACATCAGGGCATGGATCGCCAGCAGCGCAGCAACAAACGAGAACACAGTCGCTCGCCCCTTGCGACGGCTCGGCAAACGCTGACTGCGGACGGTGATCGAACGTGTACTCTTCCCGCCTGCGGCAGAAGGGCGGAAGAGGCGTGCGAGGTTGATTCGGATTGTGCCGACGAGCGTCACGGCTTCACTCCGGTTGTGGTCGCAAGGTGTGGAGCGATGACTTCATTCGTGAGGCGATCCGTGAACGCAGCGGCACCGCCGGGAAGCAAGTGGTGTCCGTCGGCGAAGCCGGAATCCGGAATCCACTGGCGAGCATCAGTCAGCGGGCAACCAACTTCCTGAACGAGATCGCGAACCCACCCATTAAATCGTGCGGCGACTTCCGGTGGCGACATTTCGCGGAACCAACTTGCTTCGGGCATCAACAGTAATCGCACAGGGATGCCGTGATCGCGGGCAAGCACCAAAGTATCGCGGAGCGCCAGCCCCGCTGAGCCGCCAGGACGCAGGTTCGCGAGGTTGTCGGCGTACTCGCGGCGAGTGCGGGCGGCACCGTCGATGAGCATCTCGGGGTTGAACGCTTCTTCCATGAGCCGATGCCAACCGTGGGCGTCGGACGTGCGACCTTCGTCGTGTCGTCGATGCCATGGCAGAGCAGTTGGTGCAACTCGCCCGAGGAGTTGATACCGCAGACCGAGCCACGGCGTGTTGACCGTTTCACGCCACTGCTCGCGCAGGCGATTCTCCGGCAGGCCATATTCCGCGAGCAGTGCAATCTCGGAGTGAACGAACCGTGCCCCGTTCAGCAGCGGAGCTTCGGGCGGTCCGGTTTTAAGATCGCCAACCGATGTCGGCAGCAGTTCCAGAAGCAACAGGTTTGGTCGGTGTCCCGCAGCAAGCAGACGCCGCAGGTAAATCTGATGGATGATCGGTCCGCCGCCGGGCACCCCAAAGTTGAACGCCGCCACCGGCCCGCTGATCCGTTGAGCGTCGAAGCCTGTGCCCGCTCGCGAAGTCCCGAGCAGCACGACGACCGGCGTTCCTTTGGGTCGATCGCATTCAACTGCCGTCAGTTTCGCCTCTAAATCTCCGTAGAGAGGATCGCGAATCATGAAGCTGACTTCGGCGGCAGCGCTCAGCCCAAGGTGTGCGAGGATTGCGATCGTGATGCCAGCGAGAACGGCTGTCTTCGCATGGCTTCTTGTGGAGAGGTGGTTCAACGCGGGTGGCGATCGGAAGATCGCCACCCTGCCCAGAGTTCGGAGTGTTGCAAGACTCACGTTCACAGTCGGTCAGCCCGCGTTAGAACGTGAAGTAGATGAAGGTGGTGCCAGCGTCCGGAGCGAGCAGCATCGCGGTACACAGGCACACCGCGTAGCCCGTTCCCAGTACCGGAGCCGGCAGACGAGCGTAAATCTTCGCCCACGCACCCGACCGCACCAACACATGACAGAACAGCACGAAGATGGCCAGCACCCACAGACTCTTGTTCGCCAGCGGTAGCGCCAGCCCCTTGTGGACCGAGAACAGTTGCCCGTACATCTGCAGTGCCTTCGACAGATCAGGCTGGAATAGCACCCAGCACAGGCTCACGCAGAAGAACGTGAACGACACCCGCCAGAGCGTGCCAACCTTCGAGCTGAACACTGCATCGAGCCGCGGACGAACTTCGCAGAAGTCCTTGAATTGCTTGTGGATCACGAGCATCAGGCCGTGAGCGACGCCCCACAGAATGTACCCCCACGCGGCACCGTGCCACAACCCGCCGAGGATCATCGTTAGCATCAGGTTGCGATACGTGAACAACCGACTGCCCCGACTTCCACCCAGCGGGATGAACACGTAATCGCGGAGCCACGACGAGAGCGAGATGTGCCAGCGTCGCCAGAATTCGGTCACGTTCATCGACGAGTACGGCATCGCGAAGTTGTTCGTCAGCTTGTAGCCGAGCAGATGAGCCAGACCGAGAGCCATGTCGGAGTAACCCGAGAAGTCGCAGTAGATGCGAATCGCGTAGGCCAACACCGCGAGCCAGCAGGTGCCAGTGCCGTAAGCTTCCGGGTTCGAGATCACCGGGTCGCAGAACTGTGCCATGCGGTCGGCAATCGCCATCTTCTTGAACGCACCCATCAGGAACAACTGCACGCCAACCTGGGCACGCAGCCAGTTCCATCGCTTCGGGCGATGCGTCTGTCGGAGGAAGTCGCCAGCGCGAACAATCGGTCCCGCGACCAGGTGCGGGAAGAACAGAATGAACAGCAGGAACCGCGGCAGACTCTTCTCGGCGGGAATCTTTCGCTTGTACACATCGACCGCGTAACTGATCGCCTCGAACGTGTAGAAGCTGATGCCAAACGGGATGAACAGCGACAGCGGATCGAGCTTTTGATAGCCGGGGTGGTACCCGAGGCGTGTGAGGCCGTCGAACAGTTCGTTCAGGAAGAAACCGCGATACTTGAAGTAGCACAGAATGCCGAGGTTCATGGTGATGCTGGTGAGCATCACCGCGAACCGCCAGCGTTTGCCTTCGATCAGGTTCATCGTTCGACCGAAGAGGTAGTCGGCGAACGTGGTGCCCAGCACAAGGAACGCGAGTTCGTAACTCCACGCTGCGTAGAAGTGGAAGCTCGCGACCACGAGAACGCAAATGCGAGTCATCTGCCAGCGTCGCGGGATCATCCAGTACAGACAGAACACCGCAGCAAAGAACAGCAGGAATGCTTGTGTGTGGAAGAATGGCGCAGGCAACCAGCTATGCAGCCACTGGAAGTATTGCGGAGCCGATTGCAGGGCTGTGGCCTCTGCGGTGATCGGCGATTGGGCATCTGCGAGCAATGTCAATGGCATGGCCGGAACCGTCCGTGGTTGACCAGGAATCGGGCTGACTATGCCAGAGGGGGTAAATGGGATCAACCCCAGCCGTTGAGCGGTATAACGAAGTGCGCAAACGGTTCCGGCCGACACGCATACCCCACACCCGGAATCATCCAAAACACGCCCGGAACCAGCATTTCAGACCCGGAACCATTCCATTCGTCCGGAAGAAAGTTCATCAGAGCATCGCCCGCTATTCACGGTTTGCACGCATCTCAGTCACGGCAATTCCCTTGCGGCAATCACCGACAAACCTGATGAACTTACAGCAACAATTTTGCCGATTTGGAGGAATCCAAAACCGCTTGGGGTGGTTCTGATTGCAAGAGGCGATTACGCTTGCGAGCCGCAAACGGAGGAGCGAGACATGCAAGAGTTTTGGCTTCAGGGCGTCGTGAAGAATGGGCAAGTGGTTCTCGCAACTCCGCTGGACTTGCCCGACGGCACGGTTGTCACCGTAATGCATTACGATCCAGACGATGACCCGCGACCTATCGGTCCACGCCTCAAGATCACGGACGAGGAGTTCGCGGAACTCACCGCGTTTATCACCAAAAAACGGAGCTACAGCGAGTGGCCTGAGTTCGAGGCCAAGCTGGTCAGAAAATATGGAGACCAATGGAAGCCAGCCCACCAACGATTAGCCGCGGGCTAATCGACACGCCGATTTTGTTGGCGTATCGCACAGGCGAGCCGAACTCGCTCGACTTCCTGACAGCCATCCGATTGCTTGGCGACCCCGAATTCAGCGAACTCTCGGCGATCGCTTTGATCTGCAACTGTTTAAACCCGGCGGAACTGGTGAGTTTGGATTGGTTCTTCTATGCGGCAATCAGCTATTCCGTAACGGCTCGGATCTCCCAACGTGCTTACCGAATCGTTCACCGACTGACGCCGCCGTGCGGGTTGACCGCGGACGATGCCATCGTCGCCGCGACCGCGATCGAACATAAGTTACCTCTATACGCGCTCAACCCGAACCGCTTTGCCACTGTACCCGGATTGACCGTTCTCCTGCCCTATTGAACTTCGAGGCTTGAAATGATTGGCAGTACGATGAATCCCCGTGCGTTCCTCGACCGTGTTTCCGCGGAACTCGGGCGCATCGACCCTCAGGAAATCCAGAAGCTCGCCGACCTCATCCACGAGCGATACGTCGCGGGTCGATTCGTTTTCATCATCGGCAACGGCGGCAGCGGCTCGAACGCCTCGCACCTCTGCGAAGACCTCGGCAAAGGTAGCCTCCACCGGAAGTTCTTCGACGACGACAGCAAGAAGCGTCTGAAGGTTCTGAGCCTCACGGACAATTCGCCGTACATTCTCGCCTGGGGCAACGACGAAGGGTTCGACCGCGTGTTCCTCGAACAGCTCAAGAACCTTGCGTCGCCGGGCGATTTGCTCATCGCCATCAGCGGCAGCGGGAATAGCCCGAACATCCTGCGAGCGGTTGAGTGGGCGAACGCGCACAACGTCACGACGTTCGGTTGCACGGGCTTTGGCGGCGGGAAACTTCGCGGACTGGCGAATCACAACCTGCACGTTCCGCTCGACGATATGGGCATCGTCGAGTCGATTCACCTGACCGCGTTCCACTGGGTTGTGGACGATATGTACCGACGCGTTTCGCTGGTGTGAGCGATTGTGGGCCGCCACAGAGGGCGGCCCCTCCGTGGCGGCCCTGGCTTCTCTCGAACCTACCACTTCTTTTCCATCATCGAAACGATCTGCACGGCGATGCGGTTCTGAACTTTGTTCATCGCCGATGCGTTCGTTTCACCAAGTTCCGGCAAGAAGCGACCCCAGCCTGTGATTCGCGTCGGTGTCGGTTTCGCCGGGTCTGCTGCCAGCGGCACCGGCTCAATCGACGGATCGAACGGGATCGGCGGAGCGTGCGGGTCCACTGCTCCCGGCTTGATGTTCTTCTGATTCGACAGAATCGTTCCGTCTCGCAAGTCACGCCAAACGACATCCACGTTCACGACAAGTTCGCCTTCGCGAAGCAAGTTCTGCTGCGTTCGGTTGTTGACGTTCTTGTAAATCTGCACGACGACACCAATCAACTCGGTGTCGGCCTTGTCAGGGTTCGACGTGACACGGAATGAGGTCGTTTTGCCGATCTCGTCGATCACTGCTTTCGTGATGTCGTTCTCGAATCCGCGATACGGATTCGTCTGAAAGGCACGGTTCACGAAAGTGGGAACGTAGACCGTCTTGATGTTGCAATCGTAGAGGGCGTCGGCGCCGAGTTGGTAGCCGAGGAAGGTCGGAGTGCCTTTGCAGCCGAGCAATCCGCCGAATGGCGTGAGTGCGGCGAGTCCCAGAAACCGGCGGCGCGAGAGTGCTGGCATTGGTTCCTTCCGTCCCGCATTAAAACCAAGGCAAAATCGCCGCACGATCAGAGACAGATGAAAGACACGATCAGACCAAAACCAGGAGAATTCCTTTTGAACGACAACGAACCAAGCTTTTCAGCACTCGGTCTTACTTTGGGTTTGATCGTGTCTTGATCGGGTTTCGATCGTGCGGCTAATTCTGTCTTCTCTCACTTCGCTCACGGTCCCGTCTGAACCGCACCTGCCGGAAGCTGTACCGGCATTGTCCCCGCGGCGGGCAGCACAGGCTCCTTCTTCTCGGCTTCGTCGGCCGTTGCCGGCAACGTTGACGGCTTGCCGAACACTTCCTTCCACTTCGCTTGCACGATGGCGAACGGATCGCGACCCGGAGCAGGCTTGCCTTCCTTCATCAGAGCAACCAGATGCTCCTTGCGATCGGTCGCCAACTCTGCGTACCGCGTGGCCGCGTAACGACGACGCACGAGTTCGTAATAGAACACGGCCGACCCCGGATGCCCCGTTCGCTCGTAATACTCGGCCATGCGGAAATCCTTCTCGGCCTGCTGATAGCGGATCGCGAATTTCGCTCGCGTCAGCTTGTCGGCCATCTCCGGAACCTGCGTCAGTTCTGGCAGCGTGGCCTCGGCGACGTACACAAGTTGCAACGCCTCGGCACACTTGCGGCCGTCGTATTCCGCACCGCCGGTCGCGTTGTTCTTCGCCTGAATCGCATACGACATCGCCTGCGGTCGCAGCGGGCTTTCCTTGTGCATCTCAACCAACGTGCTGAAGAAGTGGTCGGCTTCCTGGAAGTTGCCTCGCACGTAGTTCACGTACCCGCACCAGAACAGCGCTTTGTCGGCCGTGGGGCCGGTCATATCGTGTGTCCAGATGTGGTCGAGTGCTTCGAGCGTTCGCCCCTCTTGACCAACCAACGGCCGCGTCTTGTCGAGCGGGTTCTTCCATTCGGGGTGCCAGCGCAACACGCCTTCTTCACCCGAACGCCGCGTCAGTTCCGCACGGAAGTCGTCGAGCCAGTAATCGCAAATCTCGAACATGCGAGCGCACGATTCACGGCGATGCGCTCCGGTTGGGAAGTCGTTCAGCAACTTGTGGTAGGTGTCCACGGCTTCGGGATACTGCCCGCGAGCGTAGCGACATTCCGCCATCATGAAGCGAGCGGTTTCGGCAGTGCCTGCCGGGTTCTGGGTATTGTCGGCGACCTCGCGGAACGCTTTCAACGCCTTTTCGTATTTGCCCTCGGCATAAAGCGCCTGCGCCTCGGTCATCTTCTCTGGGACTTTGGGGTCTTCGTAGCCGGTCTCGAAGAACGTCGTCGAAATGGTCTTCGACCGCTCTTTGAAGCTCGACCAAGCTTTGCATCCTGGGGCGAGCAAAGCGAACGCCGCGAAGGCCACGACAAGCCACTGTCGTGTCGCTCGGAACGTCGTTTCGGCTGAACTCGCCATCTTGCGAACCCCCTACCCGTTCACCCGTCTACATATCCCAGCAAACGTGGACGACGTCCGAGCACGAAGCTGACGGTTTGCCCGAGAAGCGGCCGGAGTTCCCCCCGAACGCCTGCTGGCAATTTCAGTGACACCGGTGTGTCACTCTCCGTCGCGGCTGTCAGATCGCGAAGGGCAGCAAGCCCAGCCGGTGACAGCCATCTTCGATCCGGAGCAGCCGGTCCGCAGGCTGGGCATAACGCCCCTCCCGCCGACGGGCTGAACACCGCTCTTGCGGTGTTCTCCGGCATCACTTCGCCCCCGCACGTTGCACACGCATCGAGTCGCGGGCTATATCCGAGTTCGCGGAGCCAGACAAGCTCGAATGTTGTGGCGGCATCGCGTGGGTCGGTGTCGTTGCCCAGTTCCCGCAGAGTTCGCAGAGCAGCCTCGAAGAGTTCCGGGTGTGGGTCGTAATCCTGTGTGCCGTCGGAGAGGAGTTCGGCGATGTAGTAACCTGCGTAGAGTGCGGGGAGTTTTTCGCGAAGAATGGGGAAGCGTTCTTCCATGCGAGCTTCGGTGAGGAGATCGAGGCCGCCAGATTTTCGGATGAACACGACGCGGCAAACGGTGAGGAGGTCGAAGGCGCAATCGAAGTTGGATTTGATGCGACGACCGCCCTTGGCGAGAGCGCGAATCTTGCCGAACTCGAGCGTGAAGAGCGTGGTGATGCGGCTGGTTTCGCTCCAGTCGGTTCCGCGAACGACGAGTGCGAGAGCTTGTTCAGCGGCCATGCGAACCTCGTTCCAGACAACTTTGTGAGCGTCGAGCCGTCAGGCCGACGGTTGATTCTTCTACGCGAACACCGTCGGTCTTACGCCTCGACGCTCACGACTTCCCCAGCACGAGATCGACGACCCAGCAACCGCGAACGTGCGTGAGGGTTTCGTCGCGACAATGCGTGAGGATGTCGTCGTTGTCGCAGCCGGCATCTTGGAGGGCATCCGCGAGAATCGGCATCGCTGAGAAGTCGCGTGACTCGTAAATACCCTGGGCAATGGCCACTGCCGTGGAGGATTGCCATTGTGGATCAAACGCCGCTGGCCGAAATGGATTGCCTGCGATCTCGGCAAGCGGTCGGCCCATTCGCCGTTTCATTAATCGAGTGCGGCCGACGGGTGCCTTCAAGAATCGATAGGCACAGAGCCACTCGGAATCCCAGTCAGACGGTGCGAACTCGCGATAACGTGCTGTGTACGCTTCAAGCTTCGATAAGAACCACCACGCTGGGTTGCTCCTCGGAACGTCGGCCATCGCGGTACTGCTATCCGCCCAAGATCGCATTTCGGCCAAGACCTCGTCCAATTTTGGCCACGGCTGCGTTCCGGATTCGTTGTTACCGATCCCGCAAGACGGTGAGTACATCTCGATGATGAAGAATCGGAGCTTGCGATGGGAGAGACGAGGCCAAAGATACCGCAACATTTGGTCCGGTTCTTCCCAGTCCAGCCATTCTGTTTCGGTCATTGCGTTCTCCGGGCGAGTCAGAGCCGCCACACGAAGTATAATGCCTGAACCGCCCCCGCGAGGCTCACCGCACGATGACGGTCTTTCTCCTGCAAGGCATCTACCACGCCTGCTTCGGCCTCAGCTACCTCGTCGCGCTGCTGCTCGAACTCGGTCGCCTTGCGCGGCCAGCAGCCGCCTGGCGAGCGACCGGACTCGCATTCGGCGTCCTCGGACTCGCCGCGCATACCTTCTACATCCTCGTTCACAAGACCGACCCCGCCACGCCGTCGGGGTCGATGCTCCTGCTTTCGTGGGTGCTGGCGTGCTTCTATCTCCACGGCACCATCCAGCACGCGAAACAAGCGTGGGCCGTGTTCGTGCTGCCGGTCGTCATTCTGCTCGTCGCGTTGTCGCATGCCCTGTCGCGTCCCGAAACCACGAGTGCCGGTTTTGACTTTCCGACGTGGGCCAGCGGCGACCGCTTCTGGGGGGCCATTCACGGCTTCCTCATCCTGTTCGCCGCGATCGGCATCAGCGTCGGATTCGTGGCGAGCGTCATGTATCTGGTTCAGGCTCGCCGACTGCGAAACAGGGTGAACCCCGGACAGGTCGTGCCGCTGCTAAGCCTCGAAAAGCTTGAAGCGATGAACCGCCATGCGGTGGCCAGGTCGTTCCCGCTGCTCACCGTCGGGTTGCTCGTCGGCACGCTTCTCCTGCGACACGATCACTCGCTCAGTGACAACTGGTTGTCACCGAAAGTTCTCACAACCGCGGGGCTGTGGGTCGTGTTCCTCGTGCTGACGTATCTGCGGTACGGAACGAGCGTGCCGCCGCGACGGCTCGCGATGCTCTCCATCGTCGCGTTCGGACTAATGCTCATTGCTCTCGGCACTGCCCACCCATTTGCCACGGGAGGCTCACAGTGAACCTCCGGGCAATCGGCTGCAATGTCGAATCGGCAAGCGTCGAACTCCGTGAAAAGCTGGCGTTCGATGCCACGAAGCTGGCTCGTGCCCTCACCGAGTTACCAGCACGCTACGGAACCGAGGCAGTGGTGCTGGGCACTTGCAACCGCGTCGAGTTGTACCTCGCACGCACCGAGGAAGACGCTCCCGTGCATTCGCCGCTCATCGCGGAGTTCCTGGGTGAAGTTCACGGAGTCTCGCCCGACGAGATTCGCAAGCATCTCTACGAACACGCCGACGCCGACGCCGTGCGGCACCTCTTCCGCGTGACCTCCGGCCTCGATAGCGTTGTGATCGGCGAAACGCAAATCGCCGGACAGGTGAAGGAAGCCTACGACGCGGCACAGAAAGCCGAGGCGACCGGCCCGCTGCTGAACGCGCTGTTCCCGGCGGCAACCCGTGTCTCGCGGCGAGTGCGAACCGAGACGAAAATCACCGACGGCCACGCTTCCGTTTCAAGCGCTGCCGTGGACTACCTGCGACCGATCTTCGACACATTCACGGACAAGACGGTGCTTGTGATCGGTGCCGGCGAAATGGGTCGGCTCGCGCTGAATCACATTCGCGAACTGCACCCCGCTCGCGTACTGGTCACGAACCGCAGCCCTGAGCGTGCAGCGACGGCTGCTGCTGAGTACGGCGGGCAACTCATCCCGTGGGAGCAACTCGACGACGCTCTCGTGCAAGCCGACATTGTGTTGAGCACAACCGGAGCGCCGAAGCCAATCGTGGAACGCCGCTGGTTCGACGCAAAGGTGCGTCCGCGACGTGGCAACAGAATGCTCGCTGTGTTCGACCTTGCGGTGCCGCGCGATTTCGACCCGCGGCTGGACGATCGCGATCGTGTATTCGTGTACAACGTGGACGATCTGAACCGCGTCGCGGATGAGGCTGCCGCCGAGCGTCGGAAGCACATTCCCGCGGCCGATGCCATCGTGACGGGCGAAGTGACGAAGTTCGTTCACGACTGGAACCGCCGCAAGGACGGTCCGGTAATCAGTCAACTCACGGTCGAGGTGGACCGGATACGGGAGTCGATGGTGTTGCCGTTGCTGGCGAAGATGAAGGGTAAACTGACGCCAGCGGAACTGGAGCACATCGAGGGTGCGTTTCGTCTATTTCAGAGCAAGTTGCTGCACGGCCCGATTGCGGCGTTGCAGGAGGCGAGCCGCACGGGTCACAGCGGCACCCTCCGCGAAGCTCTGAGGAAGCTATTTGGCTTGCAGGGATGAGCAATCCGTCTTGCCGCTTGCGGGGTGAGGGTCTATTCTGGGTTGATTGGCCAAGTGGCGGAATGGCAGACGCACTCGACTCAAAATCGAGCACCTAATAAGTGTGTGGGTTCAAGTCCCACCTTGGCCACCTGAACAGACGGACGGTTATCGTCAGAACCGCGAAAATCTGATCAACCGCATCGTCGCCCGCAAGATACAGACCCAGCGTGAGCCGCGGTGGCACGCTCTGAGTCGCGACGCTGCTGTGAGCTGAGTTTCGACCAGCGTGCCGGTTACCACGCACTGATGATGATAACCGGCGCACTCCAGTGGCCGCAGCGTCCGCTGTCATCACGCCAGCGTGCTCGAACACGGTACTCACCCGGTTCCTTCAACACCTCGGCTGGAATGTCAATCGCGCGACCTGCTTCGACAGCACTTCGCCAGTGGTCGCTGAGTTCGTACAAGCCTCGTTGACCCACCCGCCCAACCCGCCATTCCAGCGCTGCTGCTTTGTGTCCGGCAGCTGAAGCAAACGCCGATGCCTCGAACCGCAGTTTACCGCCGGGCCGTTCCACCGTGGGCGTCGCTGGAATTTTGTCGTCCTTGGCTTCGTGGTTCAGGTAGCCCCAGCCGTAGCCACGCTGGTCGCCATCATTCGGAGCGTAGTTCTTCATCGGTCGCGAGTCGGTGCAGAAGTCCACGATGTACTTTTGGAAGCCTGCGAAGTCGGCGGTCGCCAGCGTCCGCTTGAACTGCCCACCGAAGTAGCCACCCTGAGTTGGATTCACGAAGTAACCGCCCTTCGGGTTGATCCGCGGGTGGAAGTTCCATCGTGCCTCGTCGAGTCGCGGCCAGTCAACCGCGTATCCCTTCGGCGTCAGCGCTGCGCCGAGATCCGCCGTCAGTTGACCGATTTGCCCGCCACGATCACTGTCGTCGGCTGCGAACAGGTCGAGGATCTCTCGTGCCCGGTTGCGGTACTCCAGTGCGATGGCCGGTTGTTGAAGGCAGCCGATCGCCTCGATGTAGCCCGGCTGGTGGTGTCGGGGGACGAAGATCATGTCGTTGTCCCACGGGATCGGTGCCCAACGGCCGTCGGGATGGCGATAGTACCCGTGGTTGCCGTCTGGTCGCAGATCGACGTTGGCAAGAAGCCGGTTCATCGCGTGGAAACTGTAGTACGCCGGCAGGTCGAGGTTCTGCCGCCACCACGCTTCTTTGGGCCCGGATCGCATTCCGCCGAGGAACTTCTCCCACTCCTTCGGCGCTTCGGCCATTCCCTTGGGCGTGTGCTTGATCCCACTCTGAGCGCTGACCGTCAGCCCGTCGCCCAGCTTCTTGTCGGAGAGCAGCTTCGGTTCCATGTCGCCGAGCACCACATACAGCCCCCACAGGTCGCCCTCGTACTGATCCTTCGCCGACACTTCTTCGGCACCGGTCACCACACGCCACTGAACCCATGTCACCGGCACGCTCGGGACGCCAGCGAGCCGGTATGCTCGCATCGAGAGCACTTCGTCGAGGCCTGAGATGCCGCGATGCACCGGAAGGTATGGCGTTGACCCGCCGGGGTTCAGGTTGAGGCGGTCGCACGCGGCCGGGAATGGCACGCCGTCGTGATCGACAAGCGGCACGTCGTGGCCGTGATTGAACTTCATCCCCCATTTGTTCTTGCCAGCGATGTGAGCGCTACCCTGCCCGCGATTGCTGTACTGGATGTGGTCGTACACCACGCCGCGGTACACGAGCGTTCCTTGCTGCTTCTGCTTGTGTGCGCCAGGATCCCACTGACTTTTGGCGACGTCCTCGGCTTTGGCCAGCAGGTGCATGGATTGAAGCGTGCCAAGGAACGCCGACGGATACACGACGGGCGGAGCTTTGCCGGGTTCGCGAGAGCCAGTCCATGCCGCCGGGCCAGAGTCGCACCACCACGCGAAGTTGGGGCAGGTGTCATCGGCGAACGGTGCCAGCACGGCCTTGCCCACGGCATCGGTGGCAGCAATCCGATAGCGGAGTAACCAGCGATGCTTTTGGAAAGTCGCGGGAACGCGAACGCTGTAGATGCCGTCGCCGGCCTTCTCGTCGCCTTCCTTGCCGTCGTCTCGCATCGGCAGGTCGGTCCAGTCCTTCGCGTACTCGGCGTCGGCCTTGCGAACGTACTTGCCCGGGGCGACGGCCTGCAACTTCAGCACGGCCTTGGTTGTGCCGTCGAGCAGTCGGGCGGTGACCAACACCGGCACGTCCGGCTTCGGCTGCACGGGTTGGTGGCTGATGTTCGTGATCGTCGGTTTCACTGGCTCGTGCGGCTTCGGCTGTGCGGCTACCAGTTGTGTCGAGACGCCCACGACGATCAGGGCAAGGAATCGCATCGCGGAGTCTCTTGAGAGCGGTGACGGTGTTGGCACCGCATCAGTTTCCGGTCACGCTCGCTCTCGGTCAAGGGGCCGACTGAGCTAACGCTCTGACGCATCCAAACACTTTGCCAGCCTCTTGACACCCCAACTAGAGCCGTCTAAGATCTGCCGCGTGGAGCATGCTGCATGCAGAATACATTTCATCCGACCGCTGCCCATCATCCAGCAGGAGGACGCCATGTGCCGAGTGCGACTTCATCGAATGGGCTTCACGCTGATTGAACTTCTCGTCGTGATCGCGATTATTGCAATCCTGATTGGTCTATTGCTTCCTGCAGTTCAAAAGGTGCGTGCTGCCGCCGCGCGGCTCAAATGTACCAACAACCTCAAGCAAATTGCGCTGGCCACGCACAACTACCACGACTCCAACGGCCGGTTCCCGCCGATGTACGTTGGCAGCGGAACCGACCACACCGCAGCCGCGTCTGCGAATAACTCGACGGTGTTCTTCGCGGTGCTCCCGTACATCGAAGAGGGCAGCCTCTACGCACAGGCCGGCGGCAAGGGCATCGGCAGCCTCGCGGCTTCGACGGTGATTCGCACGTTCCTGTGCCCCTCCGCGACAGTGGCCGCCAATGGCATGTACAAGGATCCGTGGTGGGCGGTTGGTCACTACGCGGCGAACTATCAGGTCTTCGGCAACCCCGACGCGGGCGACAACCTCAACAACATGGATGGCAAAGCAACGCTGACCAACTCGTTCTCAGATGGGACATCGAACACGGTTCTGTACACGGAGAAGTACGGCATGTGCGGCATGAGTGCGATTGCGGGCACGCCGCACGGTAACATCTGGGTTCACGGCAACTACATCGTGAAGTACATGCCGATGGTTGCTTACGGCAACCGGGCCGGAACGACGGGCTACACCTCTCAGGGGCTTTCGGGTTGGGGTCCGGCGTTGGGGAAGGTCGGCAACTCGGCGATGTTCCAGGTGAAGCCCGATCCTTACGACACGGTGTGTGATTGGGCTGTCGCGCAGACGCCGCACGACAGCGGGATGATGGTGAGTCTCGCGGATGGAAGCATCCGTTCTGTTCCCTCAAGTGTGTTGCCCTCAACGTGGTGGTCCGCTCTGACGCCGAGTGGTGGCGAAGTCGCGAGCGCCTGGTAAACGAGGATATTTATGTCTGGCTCAGTCCCCCGTGTTCGCCCGGTGACCCGCACGTCGCTGGCCGACACCGCATATGAAGCGATTCTCGATGCAATCCTCTCCGGCCGCATCCCCGCCGGCGAGGAAGTTAGCGAGGTATCGCTGGCCGCCGACCTCGGGATCAGCCGCACGCCGGTTGCTCACGCAGTCCAGAAACTTGCTGCGGTCGGATTGATCGACCGACCAGCCGGGAAGCAACCCCGTGTCGCGAAGTTTGACCGCGATGAGGTTCGCGAACTCTACGAAATGCGGGAACTGCTCGAGTCCGAGGCCGCTGCTCGTGCCGCCACGCGTCTGAATCCCGAGCAACTGGAAGCGCTCGTCGCGGAGGCCGACAAGCTCGCGGCTGGCTCGCGTACTGGATCGTGGGCTGAACGAGCGATCGACTTCGACATCCGGTTCCACGACATCCTCGCGGCCGCATCCGGGAACAGCCGACTGTGCGAGCAAGTGCGTCAGTACCGCATGCTGGTCCGTGCGTTCTGCCGCAGCACCGGTCGGAAAGAAAACCTCTCGGACGCTCTCGCCGAGCACCAGCGAATCCTTGCCGCGCTGGCCGCTCGCGATCCCGTCGCTGCTCGTGCCGCAATGGCCGATCACATCGCGATCCGAAAGCGTGTCGTCCTCGCTGAACTCTACCCCACACCGGAGACGCACTCGTGACTCGCTTCGCCCTGCTCGTTGCGATCGTCGCCTTCACGGGTGCGAGTCGCGTGCCCGCTGCTGATCCGAAACCGCCCGCGATCTACGCCCAGGATAACCTCGTCGCGTGGTGCATCGTTCCGTTCGACGCGAAGAAGCGGTCGCCCGAGGACCGTGCCGCGATGATGAAGAAACTCGGCTTCAAGAAGTTCGCCTACGACTGGCGGGCTGAGCATTTGCCGACCCTCGACAGAGAGATTGCGGCACTCAAAAAGGAAGGCATCGAGCTGACGGCCGTGTGGTTCCCTGGCGGTCTGAACGCCGACGCGAAGGTCTTGCTCGAAGCGTTGAAGAAGCACGAAATCAAGACGCAACTTTGGGTCACGATGAACGGCGGCGGAGCGGCGAAGACTCCCGAGGAGCAGGCGAAGAAGGTGCAGGATCACGCGAAGGCCATCAAGCCAATCGCCGACGAAGCGGCGAAGATCGGCTGCACCGTCGCGCTGTACAACCACGGCGGCTGGTTCGGGGAACCCGAGAATCAGGTCGCCATTATCGAAGAACTGAAACTGAAGAACGTCGGCATCGTGTACAACCTTCACCACGGCCACGACCACCTCGACCGGTTGCCGGAACTGCTCAAGAAGATGAAGCCGCACCTGCTCGCGTTCAACCTGAACGGCATGATCCCGGACGGCGAACGCAAGGGCAAGAAGATCATCCCGCTGGGCCAGGGCAGCGAAGACCTCAAGCTCATGAAGTTGCTCGCGGACAGCGGTTGGACCGGTCCCGTTGGTATTCTCGGGCACACGTCCGACGACGCTGAGGAACGCTTGAAAGACAACCTCGACGGCTTCAACTGGCTGCTCCCGCAACTCAGCGGCAAGGAGCCAGGCCCGAAGCCAACCCCGAAGACTTACAAAGCGTCTGCTGCACCCACAACGACACCGACGGCTGGCTGGGTCGCAGAAGGAAAGAAGGAGTACCGCACGCCGCCACTGACAGTCGAATGCGTCGCGGCCCTGACGGGAAAGGGCGGGTACAACATCCTGATCGCATCCGACACGAAGGCATCCGGCGATCACTGGGAACTGTTCACGATGCCGGAGTCGGGGCACTTCACGGCGTACCTTCCCGGCCGCAAACCCGATCATGTGAACTCAACGGCGAACATCTGCGATGGAAAGCCGCACGCAGTGGGCATGATTCTCGAGGCTGAGAAAGTGCGGCTGTTCGTGGACGGCAAGGAGGTCGCGTTGGCGGACGCCAAGCCGGCTGGGAAGGCTGGTGTTGCTGGCGGTCTCGCGTTTGGTCGGCTCGTTGAAGGTGGCATCGGCTGCGATGGCCGCGTGACGAAAGTGCGGCTTTCCCAGGGTGTCCGCGAGCCAGCAAAAGTCGATGACCCACTGACCGCCGACGATACCACGGTTGGACGTTGGGAGTTAGCGAAGCCCGGAACCGAAGCGGCTGACACGTCGAAGCTCAAGAACCCCGCGAAGCCAGCGGCCAGTGACACCCCGGTGTCACTGACCATTCCGCTCGGTCCGAATCTGACTCCCGCCGACCTGAAATGGAAGGCGACGCTGATCGACCGCTCGCCGGATGAAGCGTACATGGCGGTGAAGGTCGACGGCACCGGCCGCGTGTTCGTCGGCGGTCGCGAGAAGGTGTTTCGGTTCGACCCGGATGGGGCCAGCTTCAAGCGGCGAGAGTTGCTGCGTCTTCCGCCGGACTCCATCGTGATCGGCCTCGAATTCCGTGGCGACGATCTGTACGTGCTCGCGGCACACGGGCTGTATCTCGTCCCCGGCGGTCGCGTGAAGACAGATGGCCTCGCGCCGAAGCGAATTCTGTGGGGCGTGCCGCTCGATTATCACGTCAGCTTCCACTGCCTCGCGTGGGGGCCGGAGGGCGACCTCTACCTCGACCACGGCGACCCACTGCTCGGCTACGGCGACTGGCAACGCCCCGACCACCACGGCTGTTGGACTCTGTTCGCCGGACCGACTGGCGAGAAATTCACCTACACTGGGGCGGGCGCTGTGCTGCGCGTGCGGCCCGATGGCTCGAACCTGCGAGTCGTGGCGGGCGGTTTGCGGGGGCCGGTCGGGCTTGCGTTCGACCGCAACTGGAATCTGTTCACAAACGACAACGACCACGAGAGCATGGCCGATCGCTATGCCCCGGCGAAGCTGCTGCACGTCACGCCACAGGCTCATTTCGGCTGGCCTCGCGGCTGGATGGCCCGCAAGACGCCGGACCGCTCGGATTTGATCGACTGCATCCACGGGTCGCTCGGTCGCGGGGTGCCGTGCGATCTCGCCATGTTCGACGAACCCACGAACGCCAGCCTTCGCGGCAACCTGCTGATGTGCCGGTGGGATCGCTCGGCCGTCACTCGCTACCCGCTCACGCCGAACGGTGCGAGCTTCACCGCAACGGAACACGTCTTCGCACAGGGCAGCAACAACGCCCGGCCAACCGGCATCACGGTGGATGGAAGTGGCCGCGTGTTCGTGACGAGCCTTTATCTCACCGGTAATGTCGTCACTCCGAAGTGCCCAAGCGACCTTAGCGTTCTCACGCTGGCCGATGCCGATTCGGTGAAACTGTTCGATGAAACGACCGCCGACGCCGAGCAACTGTGGGCTGCGCTCGCATCGGATTCGTGGGACATGCGGCGACGTGCCCACGGTGAGATTCTTCGTCGCGATGGAGCCGTGCTTGCCGATTCGCTGCGTCGGTTGAAGTTAGCGAAAGACACCGATGCAGCCGCCGCACACTTGCCCTGGCTCGCTGCCGCTGCTGGTAATGAAGCTGCCGACTTGCTCGCAGCGCTCGCTGCGGATGCTGCGAAACCGACGCTTCGCCTTCACGCTCTGCGAGCACTCACGGCGTTCCCGAACCTGAAGCCGCCAGCGAAATTGTTCGCCGACGCACTCGCGGATTCGTCTGCTACCGTTCGCCTCGCGGGGTTGGCGCACTTCCTCGAAACGGACGCTGCCGTGCCCGTCGATGCAGTCGCGAAGCTCGCCGGCGGCTCCGATCTCGTGCTGCGACAAGCCGCTGTCACTCTCCTCGCTCGTCGTGCGAGCGCCGACGAACTCGCGAAGCTCACGACCGCCGCCGACTCACCGACGAAGCTCGCGGGTGTCCTCGCGGTCGGCAGTCGCTTGACGCTTCCGCCTCCGCACGCAGCCGCACCGACCGGAGTGAAACTCCACTTCCCGAACGATTCCGCATTCTTCAGCACGAAGCTCCGTTTCGCAGACGCCAATGAGCCGATTGCACTCGCAGCGCTTGGGCCGGTTGGCAGCTACACGACCGCTCAGAAATGGGCTGCGGTCAAGCCGACTGCCGACGAAGAACGCCTCTTCCAACTGCTGTTGAAAGCGCTCGAAGACGAAACCGACCCCGTGCGGAATCAGGCGGCGTTCTTCCTCGGGTTGCTGCGAGATGTGCGTGCCGAGCCGGTGATCGCCAGGGTTCGCCTCGAAGCGAAAACTCGCGGGCTGAAGGATCTGCCGCCGGTCGTCGTGTCGAAGGTCTGGCGAATCGGTCCGTTCCCCGAGATCGCGGATAAGCACCCCATCGAGAACGGCCTCATTGACTTGACCGCGACGCATGCAGCAGGCACGGCGAAGCTCGCTTGGACTGAAATGGTCGCCGAGAAGGGCAACGTACCATCCTCCGGGCAGGGCTACTTCTTCTTCAGGGTGCAGGGCCGCGACCGACAGACGGCTCTGTTCAACGCGGACGGCGGCCCGGTTCGCGTTTGGCACAACGGGCGGCCGGTGACTGCGGAAGGCGGAGCGTTCGTGCTCGACCTGCAACCCGGCGGGAACGATCTGCTGGTTCGCGTATCCGGTGCGTCGGCGCTCAACCTCGCGGTTCGAGCGAAGACCGCCCCGTCGATCGAACTGCCCGAGAAGTCAGACGGAGCGACACTCGCCGAACGGTTGAAAGCCGCGAAGGGTGCGGCTGTGCCAGCGGAGTTTCTCGCAGTCGATTGGGCGACAGAGTTCAAGAAGGGCGACCCGGTTCAGGGGCGGAAACTGTTCGGCACGCTCGGCTGTGCGAAGTGTCACGCCGTCACGGCGGACCAACCCGGCGGCGGCGCTCCAAGTCTCGCGGAGTCCGGAAAGCGGTTCACTGCGGCTCACGTTGCCGAGTCGGTGTTGTTGCCGGATCGCGTCGTCGCGGCTGAATTCCGGGGAACGCGAGTAACCACTGCCGACGGCCGCGTCGTGATCGGGCTTGTGGTTCGCGAAGCGGCGTCGGAGATTGAACTTCTCCTGCCGGACACAACGCGGGTTGTCGTGAAGTTGGCGGAGATCGAGGATCGCAAGCCGGTCGCGCAATCACCGATGCCAGCCGGTTTGGTGAAGACGCCGCAGGAACTGCGAGACGTGATCGCGTATCTGCTCAGCGATCGGCCACTTCCCCCGTGATGCAGAATTTTCAGTATGTCCGAGCCCGAGCGCCAAGCGAGGGTTTAGCTTGTCCCTCGCTTGGCGCTCGGACTCGGACAAATGGGCTGCGTTGAGTCGTCGAGAAGCCAGCTACCACTTTAAGCCGTCCCAAGCGGGACCACGTTCGAGACCGGGCCGTCGGAGCCGAAGAACATCCCACACGACGCGGCCACATCAAACCCAACCCGCGGTATCACTCCGACCCGTGCGTTCGGCAACCGTTCGCGGTAGATCGCTGCGTTCCGCATGACGACTTCTTCCGGCGGTTCGACGCCGTGCCGTGACGGATCGTGTGGATTGTATCGCACGATGTTGATGTAAACCGACAGCCCGCGTTCTTCGAGAGCGTCACAAATCGCATGCACGTCGCCCTCGCTGTCGTTCTCCCCGGCGATGTACGCATGGTGCAACGTGATGATCTTCTGGGTGTTCCGTTGCCATGCCGTGAGCCGATCCAACGCGACCTCGGCCGGCACCGCCTTCGGCAACCAGCGACGTCGGAATCGATCGCTCATGCTGTAGATGGAGTAATGCAGGTCGGGCTGATGTGTGACGAAGATGTCTTCCAGCGGCCGATCGCCCAACTCCTTCGGGTAGATGGTCGAGATCAGATATCGCGGTCGCAGGCTCAGAGCGACGGCCAACCGCGACAGCTCTCCAAGAAGACCGTCGGCGTCGGCGACCAATGCTTGGTTGGCCAGCGGCTCGCCCCTTGCCATGAAATTGAAGTGGACCGTGCGTGCCGGCTCGGCCTGATGACGGTAGTAGTCCAGCACGATCTGAGCTTGTTCGATCATCTCGTCGAAGGTCGCGTCGCGGAGGCGTGTCTGCCCGGTGGCCGTGAGGTGGCACATGCGGCAACCCTGGACGCAACCGGTCTGCGATGAGATGTAGACCACGAAGTAGTCCGCGCAACGACGGACGTAACGGGCTTCGAGACGTCCCACGTCTGCGGGCCGATCCCAGTTCACCGAGGCGTCCTGCTGGCTCTTGTGCCGCGTGAAGTTGGACTCAGGAAACAGTGCGAGTTGCATATCTACCTCCTCGCTGACGTTGGGGACATTCTCGCGTCGGGCTGATCCATTTCAAGCTGCGTAGCTGGCACGCTCCAAACCCCGCGGTTAAACTTTCCGGCATGAAGATCGAGGCGACCACTCCGGACGCGATCCGTCACCGTCTGCTTGAAGGGGTTCTCCTGCGCCTCGCCCGACGACCCGATGCCCGCGAGTTCATCCTGCGGGGCGGAATGCTCATGCGGCACTGGTTCCAACCCCTCGTGCGGCCTGCCGAGGATCTCGACCTCGTGGCGACGTTCCCCTTCGATATCGAAGAAGCAACTCGTCGCTTTCTTCCCGTGTTCGCCGACAACGCCGTGACCGACGGGGTGACCTTCGACACCGATGCCACGCGGCCCGAGGGAATCTGGCTGGAATCGGGCAACCCCGGCGTGCGTGTCTTCACCACTGGCGTCGCCAACGGAATCGAGATCGACTTCCACGTCGATATCACCTTCGGCCCAATGCCGCGACCCGCTGCGGTGTTCAGCACACTCCCCACGGCGTGTGGCGAGTCGGCGAATCTGTGGATGTGCCGACCCGAGGCAGTCGTCGGGCACAAAATCCAGGCGCTGTGGCACCGAGGCATGTTGGGCTGGCGACCGAAAGACCTGAACGACATCCGCCTGCTCCTGGCTCATGTGCCGATGGATGCCGTCGATTTGCGTGGGGCGATCACAACGTATCTGGCGGACGTCGGCGGCACTGAGGCCGATGCGCGAACATTGTTCGGCCCGTCCTCTTGGTGGGATCGGAAGTTTGCTTCGGCCCGTTGGCTCGACTTCGTGAATGCGTCGCAAGGGAAGGACGTGCCACCCGATCTGGTGAGTGTCGCTGAAGAGGTTGCGAGGCGTCTCGCCTCTGTTCTGGAGGATTTGCCATGAGCGGAATGGCCAAGTGCTTCCTTGATGACATCGTTGCAAACATCGACGAAGACACGCCGCGACTCGTCTATGCCGACTGGCTGACGGAGAACGGCCAGGAAGATCGCGGCGAGTTCATCCGCGTGCAGGTCGAACGGGCACGCCTGCCGAGTTGGGACGCCGCACAGGTGCGGTTGCGTCTCCGCGAGCAGCAACTGCTGAAGCAGTACGGGGAGAGTTGGCTGGCAGAGTTGCCGGCTGTCGAAGGGGCGAGATGGGAAGGGTTCCGTCGCGGTATCGTCGCGGAGGTGTCGTTCACCGACTTCGAGGCGATGCGAGCCAACGCCCACGCTTGCCGAGCGGTCGCCCCCGTCGAGGCTGTAACCGTTCGCTGGCCGCGTCGTCGTGAGGGTCGCCGGGACGTTCCTCCGATCGCTGAGTTACGCGAACTGACGCTCACGGGGCGTGCCAGCAGCGAAGAAGAAATCGGCTGGCTGGCAGATTCACCGCAACTCGCGACTCTCCGTTGCCTGACGGCTCGCGGGCTGTGGGAGCAAGGGTTGCGTCGCCTCGTCGCGTCGCCGCACTTGTCGAAATTGAAATCGTTGCGAATGCCGTCGAGCAGTAATCTGGGGCACGCTGGTATCCTCGTGCTGACACGGGCGTCGTCCCTGATCTCGCTGGAAGAGCTCGACCTCTCGGGGCGTGGCGTGTCGGAGCGATACAGCGAAGACCCGCTCGTGCGTTCGCCCGGCATGGAGGCTCTGGCTAGCTGGCCGGGGCTGGCAACCGTGCGTTCGCTGAACCTCTCCGGCAACGATGTCGGGCGTGTTGGCTTGCAGGCTTTGCTTCGCTCGAAGTACGCAAGTTCGCTGAAGGAGTTGTCGGTGCGGACGTGTCGGCTCGATGGTCAGTCGATGGCCGAGTTCGACACCGCCGCGAAGGGATTGCAGTTGGAGACGCTCGACCTTGGTGAGAACGTCTTGAAGGATGTCGGTGCGGAGTATGTCGCGCTCGTCCCTTGTCTCCGCGAACTGAAGTCGCTGCGGCTTGACCGTTGCGAGATCAGCCTGACCGGTGCCCGTCTGTTTGCGAAGAAAGCGTCCTTCCTCGACGGCTTGCGGATACTGGACATCGGTCACAATCACTTCGGGCCTGCTGGGCTGGGCAACCTCCTGAGCCGGAAGCCGAAGGCGCTTCACACGCTTCACATGCGAAACAACGACCTCCACGATGAAGGAGCCGCGCTACTGGCCGGGTCGGCGGCGTCGCACTCCTTGATGGACGTGGACCTGAGTCAGAATGGTTTGGGAACCATTGCAGCGAAGGTTCTGGGCGAATCGGAGCACCTTCCCGGTTTGCTCGTGCTGCGTCTCGCCGACAACCCACTCAATGATTCGGCCCACACCTTTGCCGCCTCCCCTCTTGGCAAACGCCTGACTGTCCTAGACAACTTGCCCTTCTGAAGTGAGACAGAATTCGATTCGTTCGCATTCGGCAAAATCGCCCCTCGCCGCCTTCGAACTATAGTTATCCCAGCAGGGTTGCGTTCCCCAACCGCAGGCGGCGCTAACGATGTCCGAATTCCTCGACCGCGAACACTTCATCCCGATCCGGGCTGCGGATCTGGTGAACTATCTCTGCCAGGATACCGGGCCGCTCCACACCCAGGCACTCACGCCCGACGAACAGATCACGTTCAAGCAGTTCGCACGCAGCGTCTTCGGACACGTTCACGCCACATACCAGGCCGAGATTCGGCAACTCAAAGAGACCTACGCGGCGTTCGACCCAGACGCCGACCCGAAGCCGTTGACGCCACCGAAACCCGAAGAACGCGCAATCGTTCTCGGCAAACTGTTCCAGACGTTCACTCATCTCATGGAACGGGCGAACTACGTCAGGCTTAGCCGCGACGAGATGGAACAGGTCATGGCGGGGGCCAGCGAATGGGGCATCGACATGGACATCCCGTGGGACGCCTTCGACAAGGTCGAGGTGTTCTATCGCGGCAAAGGCTTCGGCAAGCGCACCCACAAACACCCGATTTTCTGGTGGAAGAAGTCCGAAGTGAAGGTGCCGACGTTCGCCCGTGTTGCTGTCATCTTCAAGCAGAAGGAGCACAAACGCCTCGGGCCAGAAGCGGACCTCAACAGCGTGTTCCTCAAGCTGTTCAAGGACATTCCGCAGGTCGATATCGAGATGCTGTTGCCCGGCGGTCGGATCAAGATGCCTCGCCTGGATCGGTTGAAACTCGGCGGGTCGATCACCAGCACCGTGGGCTACGTGGCCTGGAAGTTGTGGGATAGCCTTTCGACGATTGGCGTCGGCATCCTCAGTGGCAGCATCATGGCGTTGTATGGCCCGATCGTGCTGATCGGTGGCTACGGTTACAAGACGTGGTACAGCTTCCAGGTGTCGCGGCAGACGTACACACTGCAACTGACACAGAGCCTCTACTACCAGAACCTCGACAGCAACGGCGGCGTGATGTTCCGTTTGCTGGATGAAACCGAGGAGCAGGAAGTTCGCGAGGTGCTGCTGGCGTACTTCTATCTGTGGCGATACGCGGGCGATCAAGGCTGGACATCCCAGGAAATCGACGATTACATCGAGCTTGATCTGGAACGGCGGTTGAAGCTGGAAATCGACTTCGAGATCGGCGACGCGATGAACAAGCTGGTCAAGGCTGGCATCGCGACGGAAACGGATGGGCGATTCAAGGCGGTTCCGATCACGGCAGCTCAGGCGCAACTCGATCAGTTGTGGAAGCGCTACGCGCACTCAGACTGATTGAAGAGGATTCACCGCAGAGAATGCAGAGGACGCAGAGAGAAAGCAGAATTCATAGTCTGTCTCTAACTCCGCGTTCTCTGCGTCCTCTGCGGTGAATCCTCTGGGTTGTTGCCATGTTCCCCGAATCGCTGCTGGCCGATCGCACCAAGGCCATCGAAATCTCCGGCATCCGCAAGATCTTCGAGCTGGGCAAGTCGCTCAAAGACCCCGTGAACCTCAGCATCGGGCAGCCACACTTCGACGTGCCCGAATCCATCAAGGCCGCTGCCAAGAACGCCATCGACGCGGGGCACAACGGCTACGTCATCACACAGGGCATCCCGCAACTGCGCGAGAAGTTGGTCGCAGACGCACGCACGCGGTTCCCTGGGCAGGAACGCGATGTCGTCGTCACCAGTGGCACCAGCGGCGGCTTGCTCCTGGCGTTGCTCGCAGTCGTGAACCCCGGCGACGAGGTCATCACCCCCGACCCGTATTTCGTCGCGTATCCGAACATGATCGCGCTCGCCGGCGGCAAGATGGTCGCGGTTGATAGCTACCCGAAGTTCGGGGTCGATCCCGACAAGGTGAAGGCCGCAATCACGCCACGCACCAAGGCGATCATGATTTCGACGCCGTCGAATCCGACAGGTGCGGTCGTCGATGCGGAAGCACAGAAAGCGATCGTGAAGCTCGCAGAGGAACGCGGCATCCTCGTCATCAGCGACGAGATTTACCGGGCGTTCCAATACGATGGCCCGGCGAGCAGCCCCGCATCTTTCGGCGAGAACGTGCTCGTCATTGAGGGCTTCGGCAAGACTTACGGCATGACCGGCTGGCGGCTCGGCTGGGCACACGGTCCGAAGCGACTCATGCAAGAGATCGCGAAGATGCAGCAGTTCACGTTCGTGTGCGCTCCGAGCATGGTGCAATGGGCCGGCGTTGCCGCGACGGATTTTGAAGTGTCAGGAATCGTCGCGGACTACAAACGCAAACGCGATCTGCTGGCGGATGGTCTGCGTGGCCATTACGAGTTTGAGGTACCCGGCGGGGCGTTCTACCTGTTCCCAAAGTCGCCTTGGGGCACCGGCACCGAGTTCACGACGGAAGCCATCAAGCACAACATGCTCGTCATTCCCGGCGGCGTGTTCAGTTCGCGCGACACGCACTTCCGCATCTCGTATGCCGCCCCCGATGAAACTCTGCACCGCGGCATCGAAGTGCTAAAACGCATGGCGAAGCGTGGGTGAACTGTTGCCGTCGTTCGCGGTGTGGCCTAACCTGTCCTCGCGACCTTCAACTCTACCCGAGCGGGACCGACTGTGAAGCCACGCCGGCCATTCCTCGCCACGTTTGCCGTTTTGGTGGCGAGCCTCGCGACTGTCATCGGCTGCTCAAAGCGACCCAAGCCCAGCCCCGATGTTGGATTACTCAAGGTCACCGTCGCCACCCCAAAGACGGATCGCGTCGTTCTCTTCACCGACATCACGGGAACGATCATCGCCCCCGAGTCCGTTCAAGTGCGGGCCCGCGTCAGCGGCTTCATCAAAGAGGTTCTGTTCAAGGAAGGGCAGACCGTCATTGGCGTGGTCCACCTCTTTGGCAGCGAGGTCTACAAGGGGGATCCGCTGTTCAAGATCGACCCGGTGACCTACGACGCGGATTTGAAGCAGAAGATCGGAGATCGCGCCGTTTACCAAGCTAAACTCGACCTGGCCCAAAAAGACGAAGAGCGGGCGAAGTTGTCGTTCGACAAAGGCGTCTCCAGCAAGCAAGAATACGATGCGAACATCGCCCAAACGAAGGTCGCGAAGGCAAATCTGGACGCAGCCCAGGGGCCAATCATTAAGGCCCAGCAAAATCTGGACTGGACGACGGTGTGTGCCCCGATCACCGGCAAAATTGACCGAGCACTTCAGACGAAGGGCAACGTCATCACTGGCGGTGAGACGCAAGGCACCATCCTCACCACCATCGTCTCAACCGACCCGATGTATGTGTACTTCGATGTGGATGACCAAACGGTCGCGTTCTATCAGCGGCTGTTCAACGAGAAGAAATTGAAGCCCGCGGCAGAGGGCGGGAAGATGCAAGTGGACATCATGTTGCTCGGCGAAAGCGAGTACACCCGTCACGGCGAGATCGACTTCGCGGGTAACCAACTCAATCCGAACACGGGCACCCTGGCAGTTCGTGCGGTGTTCCAGAATCCGGACGGCTTGCTCATTCCGAACCGATACGTGCGTGGTCGCGTGCCGCTCGGGGTGCCTCTTGAGAATGGGCTGTTGATCCCGGACAGTGCCGTGGTAACAGAACAAAGCAAGAAATTCGTGTATGTCGTGAACGCGGAAAACAAGGTGGTCTCGAAGCCGGTCACGCTGGGGCCGCTCAGCAATGGATTACGGCTCGTTCAATCGGGACTGACGAAAGACGATCGCGTCATCATTCGCGGGGTACAGCGGGTGCAACCCGGCGAACCCGTCGAGACCGACCCAGGCACGATCAACTATCCCTCACCGTGAGTCGTAAAGTCCGAACGTCAGAAGTCGTAACGTCAGCGGCTCCTCGTCTTGACGTTACGACTTTACGACGTTCGGACTTTACGACCCGGCTTTGCGAAGGATTCCGATGCTTGCTCGGTTCTTCATCGACCGCCCGGTGTTCGCCTGGGTGATCTCGATTGTCATCGTGTTGGCGGGGCTGGCCGCCGCGACAACGCTGCCCATCGCCCAGTACCCGGATATCACGCCGCCGACGGTTCAGGTCTCGGCTTCGTATCCGGGGGCCAACGCGAAGGTCGTCGCCGACACGGTCGCGGCACCAATCGAACAGCAGGTGAACGGCGTCGAGAACATGCTCTACATGTCGAGCACCAGCGGCAACGACGGCTCGTACAACCTGACGGTCACGTTCGCCCTGGGCACCGATTTGAATATGTCGCAGGTGCTCGTGCAGAACCGCGTGAACCTCGCAACGGCGCAGTTGCCACAGGAAGTGCAGCGCCAGGGACTCACGATCAAGAAGAAGTCGCCGAACATTTTGCTCGTCATCAGCTTGTACAGCGAAAACGGCACAAAGCAGCTCGATCTCAGCAATTACGCCACGATCCAACTGCGCGACGAAATCGCCCGCATCAACGGCGTTGGCGACGTGACCCTGCTCGGCCAGCAAGACTACAGCATGCGAGTCTGGCTTGACCCCGACGAAATGAACTCCTTCAAGCTGACCACGAACGACGTGGTGAACGCCATCAAGGCCCAGAACATTCAAGTCGCGGCCGGGCAAATCGGGCAGGAACCAGCCCCCACGGGGCAGGCATTGCAGCTCACGGTCACGACGCAAGGGCGACTCATAACCGACGAGGAATTCGGGCAGATCGTCGTGAAGGCCGGACAAACCAAGGACGACGGCACCCTCGGCGCTGCGGTTCGACTTCACGAAGTCGCGAAGATCGAACTCGGCGCCAAAAGCATGGATCAGAAGAACACGCTCGATGGCAAACCAGCAGTCGGGTTGGCGATCTACCAACTCCCTGGCTCGAACGCACTCGAAACCGCCGACAACGTCAAAGCGAAGATCAAGGACTTATCGAAGCGGTTCCCGGATGGAATCGACTACGCCGTTCGCTACGACACGACGCCGTTCATCAAGCAGTCGGTCGAGGAAGTGTTCAACACGCTCCGCGATGCAATCATCCTGGTCGCCATCGTCGTGCTGCTGTTCCTGCAAGACTGGCGAGCCGTGATTCTGCCGATGATCGACGTGCCAGTCGCGCTCACGGGCACGTTCGCGGTCATGTACTTGGCTGGGTTCAGCCTGAACAACCTCACAATGTTCGGGCTGGTGCTCGCCATTGGCATCGTGGTCGATGATGCGATCGTCGTGCTGGAAAATATCGAGACGTGGATCGCGAAGGGTTACGACCCCCGCAGCGCGACAATAAAGGCGATGGACGAAGTGACGGGGCCGATCATCGCCATCACGCTCGTGCTGAGTTCGGTGTTCCTGCCGAGCGCTCTGTTGCCGGGTATCACGGGCGAGTTCTTCAAACAATTCGCAATCACGATCGCGGCGGCCATGATGATCTCGGCCGTCAACGCGATGACCATGACGCCGGCGCGAGCCGTCGCGATTTTCGCGGCTCGTGGCAAGATTGCAGCAGCGCAAGGGGGCCACGGTCACGGAGCAGAAGCGTTGCCGTGGTGGGGTATCTGTGCGTTGCTCGGCTGGCTCACGATGTCGCTGTTAAGCCCACTATTCGGACACCCGGAGGGCTGGAAAGCATATGCGGTGAACGTCGCGTGCTTCGCTCCTGGCGTGGTTGTGGGCTGGTTCACGGCGGTGCGAATCAATCACGGGCTGGCGTGGTTCTTCAAGTGGTTCAACAAAGGCTTCGACCTCATCACACGTGGCTACGGTCGGCTCATCTCGGGCTTGCTGCGAGTCACGCTGCTCGTGGCGATTGTCTACGGTGGGCTGCTCGTGCTCACATTCCTTGGGCTTACTCGCACGCCGATCGGCTTCGTGCCGTTTCAGGATAAGGGATATCTCGTCGTGAGCATGCAGTTGCCGGACTCGGCTTCGCTCCAACGCACCAACGATGTCATGGCAACCGTGGAAAAAATGTGCCGCGAAGAGAAGGGCGTCGATCACACCCTCGGCATCGGCGGCTTCTCACTGCTCCTCGGGACGAACGGCTCGAACTACGGGAGCATTTTCATCATCTTGAAGGATTTCGACGAACGGAAAGCCGACCCCCAGCAGAACGGATTCGCGATCCTGTTTCGACTGCAAAGCAAGCTCAAGCGTGAGATTCAGGACGCGTCTGTGCTGGTGCTGCCACCGCCGCCGGTGGATGGGTTAGGGTCGGCGGGCGGCTTCAAGGTGATCGTGCAGGACCGCGGCGACATGGGCTACGACGAACTCCAAAAAGCAGCGAATGCGATGTCTTTGCAAGCGATGAAATCGCCCGGCGTCCCGAGTGCATCCACGCAGTTCCGTTCGGCGGTTCCGCAACTGTACGCCGACATCGACCGCGTGCGATGCTTGCAGATGGGTGTCGCTGTGTCCGATGTGTTCGACACATTGCAGGCGTATCTCGGCGGGGCATACGTGAACGACTTCAACTTCTCGGGCCGAACCTGGCAGGTGAAAGTGCAGGCCGACGCACCGTTCCGGTCGAACGCGGAATACGTCAACAATCTGCGGGTGAAGAACTACAAGGGCCAGATGGTGCCACTCGGTTCGGTGGCGACAATCCGCGACTCAAGCGGGCCGGGCTTCGTGCAGCGTTACAACATGTATCCGGCGGCTGCGATCAACGGCAGCCTCGCGCCGGGTACCAGCTCTGGCGACGGTATTCGCATCATCAACGCTGCCGCGAAGGAATCGTTGCCGAAACAGATGACCTACGAGTGGACGGAACTGTTCTTCCTGCAGTTGCTCGAAGGGGACGCGGCGATTTACGCGTTCCTCGGGGCAGTGATCTTGGTGTATCTGGTGCTGTCGGCGATGTACGAGAGTTGGGCCATGCCAGCGGCGATCATTCTCGTGATGCCGATGTGTGTGCTGTCCTCGATCGTCGGAATCCGAGCGGTCGGCCTCGACATCAACATCTTCGTTCAGATCGGGTTCGTCGTGCTGGTCGGGCTTGCCGCGAAGAATGCGATTCTGATTGTGGAGTTCGTGAATCAGAAGCGTGCGGCGGGAGAGAAACTACGGGAAGCCGTGCTCGATGCGAGCGTCGCCCGATTGCGGCCGATCGTGATGACGAGCCTTGCGTTTATTCTGGGTGTCGTACCGTTGGTGCTGGCTTCTGGGGCTGGCTCCGAAATGCGTGCGACGCTGGGCATCGCAGTCTTTTCGGGCATGATTGGCGTCACGCTCTTCGGCGTCGTGCTGACGCCAGTATTCGCGTACATGATCGGGAAGCTCTCGAAGGATCTGCCTCCGAAGCCGACGATTGATCCTGTCCCGCCGACGGTGGACTTCCCGCACGGAACGTGATTTGCAACCCTTTCCTCCGGTCGCCTTTCAACCGGAGAAACTTACATGAGTGTTCGCAATACAGCTCCAACAGGACTCGGTTCGCCACTTCCGCCGCAGCCGACGAAACCGCCACCGATGCCGTCGGAAGTGACTCCATCGCAACCCGGCACAGCACCCGAGCAACCCGCCGTGCCGTATCCGGTGAATCCACCGCAGGCACCGCCACCCGAACCGGGTCCGCCGCCTGCCTTCGATTGACCGAAAACGGCTGTTGCACCTTTGAGGAGTCGCCTGCAAAATAGGGCACACTCTCCAAAGGTGCTGCCATGTTGTCTCCACGCATTCGCATTCTCGCTACCCTACTCTTGCTCGCGTTCGCGGCTCCCGCCAGCGCAGCCGACAAGCCAAACATCGTCGTCATCCTCGCGGACGATAGGGATTAAGTGCAGCGATATTCGCACTGCCAGAGCGTGAATTAGCTTGAAAATATGCGGAAATCGCCTTCAGGGCTTTTGACCGACTCTGGGATTTACGTTGGGTTGAGAGGAATTAACTACACTGGGCTACACTTCTGCAGAAGCCAACCCTGTCCCATCAAGTTCGGGATGAGCGGTGGTGGTTGTCACCCGAGGACCGAGAGTGGAGGATGTGTGACTGTGGTGATCCGCGGCTTCCCAACGTATCGATGCGCATTGGGGCGGTCGCCACTGCGGCGTTTCTTTCAGCAACGAACAGTCGATTCGGTTCCACCTGCTGATCGATGCGTCGGTCGATGTGACCGTCGCAGGCAAGACATCAGGCTCGCCGAGCGCTCGCTGAACATCCTGCAGAATCGTTCGCCGACAGCACCGGCACGCTTTCCGACGCCACCTTCGCCCTCGCGTCGCGCCCAGCCTCACTCGGGCCGGCATTCCTCCACAGCAATTCCCACCGAGGCGGCCGCCTCGACGATCTGCGACCATGTCGCAGCGTCGAGGTCTATCCCGTCGCGGAGGCGGGCCACCTTCGTGCGGTCCTCGACCTCGCCCGGCATCAGAACCTCGCTGGCGTCGGAGACGGTGCGCGAGCTTTTCACCCACGCGATGAATCGCTCGATCTCGGCGGCGAACGTGGCATCGGATTGAAAAACCGAGGGGTCGAGGATGATCGACAGCATCCCGTTGGCGAGCCGGCCCGCGTTCGCCGGGTCGCTGCACCCGCCGCCGGTCAGAGTCCCCGCGAACACCTCGCATAGCACCGCCAGCCCGTACCCCTTGTGACCGGCGATGGGAAGGATCGCGCCGGGCGGGTCCGCGTAGAACACGTTCGGGTCGGTGGTCGGCCGGCCGCCCGCGTCGATGATGCAGTTCTCCGGCACGGGAACCCCGCGGTTCAACGCCACGCGGATCTTCCCCTCGGCAATGGTGCAGGTTGACATGTCAAGAACGATCGGCGACTGACCGGCGCGAGGGATTCCGACCGCGATGGGGTTGGCCGAGAGGCGGCGGTCGATGCCGCCGTGCGGGGCGACCAAGATGCCGGCCCCGGACGTGTTGACGAAGTGGACGGACACCTTCCCGGCCCGCGTGGCCATGCTCGGCCATGCCCCGATCCGGCCGAGGTGCCCGGCGTTCCGCAGGGCGACGACTGCCACGCCGTGCCGCGCGGCCTTCGCGATGCCGAGGTCCATCGCCTGTTCGCCGACCGTCTGCCCGAACCCGAACTGGCCATCGACGACCGCGACGGCCTCGTTCTCGAACGCGATCTGAATGGTGCGATCCGCGAGCACCCGGCCTGCCTTCAGCCAGCGCAGGTAGGGCCCGATGCGGATGACGCCGTGCGAATCGTGGCCGATCAGGTCGGCTTCGACGAGGTGGCCGGCCGGCTTCCCCCGCGGAACAGCCAGCTGCGTGAAAGATGGAACCCGCGAGGTCGTGCAGTCGAGAGGAGTTGATCTTCACGGGAAGTCCACCGCCATGATGCGGACCCGATTCTCCATCACCTATTCCCATGCGGAATGTGAAAGTGGACTCGGGCCCGGTGCTTCGATGTAGTATGTGCACCGATCCACCTGGCCAGCATCGGCTCCCCTTGCGATCCTTGCCTGCGTCGGTCGGGCACACCGCCGCGTTTTCGGCCGAAGGTTGATGAACGGACGCGTCGCGATCGTCGAATGATTCCAAGATGGCGAGAAGATTCGAGCCGCCAACGTGAGAATCCTAAAGATGACGGACCCTGGCAGCTCACGACATGAACGAACGCTCACTACGACTTCTGGACCATTCTCGTGGTGGGGTTGGGGCGGATCGACGGCGACAGCAGAAGCATTCCATTGCGCACCTCCTGCCTTCGGGAGAGCGCTATTAGGCCTTCGCGCGATGTTGGTTGCAGTGTCGCCCCGAGTGAAATGCAATAAAGACTCGGCTCCGTGGAGCGAACATCGGATAGTGGGTCAGATACTTGAGGAGTAAGGTCGTGCCAAACGAGACAGCGGAAGGACAAACGAGCAGCCCCTTGGTTGCCGCGTTGGGAGGCAAGGTCGGCGAAAAAGAGAAGTATGCCGCCACCGTCGCCCTCATTGGGGCGTCGGAAGCCACGTCCGTCAGCCGTTTCAACGCCTTCCTGGTCTTTTCCGCCATCCTTGCGGCCGGATGGGTGCAACTTGCCACCCGGTCAGATACGCTCGGCGGGAAACTGGCGATGTCTCTGTTCTGCCTCCTGGGTGCCGTCGCGGGATATATATGGGCAGGGATCGGTGGCCGGTCACGGAGTTACGTTGAGCTCTACCGAAAGATCGGCGAAGGATTAGAACGAAGCGGTGATACGGGCTCGACTCCCGAGAACTCTCCGTGCCTGGGCGCAACCGCCTTTCGAGCCGTGACCACGAACAGGTATCGGAAAGAGATGGAAGAGAACGCAGGAGCGAACAAGCTGTTTTTCACTGTACCGCTTGTCGTGAGCGGGATGTTTCTGCTCTTGCTCGTGCCGACTTGGTACTTCCCGGTGCTTTCTCCACCACCGCTCCCCGTAGTTCAGCCAGTCGCCGCGCCGCCTGTCCCAGATCAGCCAGCCACGACTCAGAAGAACGATTCGCAACCTCAGAAGGTCACTGAGCCTTCGAAGCGTTGAATGCTTGGTGCTTTGCCACGAATTGCCGACCCTGCCTTGCCTGCTGGTTGCCGGATAGCGCTCTCGTCCTTTCCGCTTGCGCGAATTTCAGGGTCACGCCATTGCGCCCCATGCAAGCGACTCTCCCCACCCGATTCCGGCCACTTCGTGCAGCAGACGCTCATCGCTCGCAAGCTCGCGTCTCCTGCGTCGAGGGGACTGTGAACGAGAGGGGTGATGACATCCGAGATCCAGATCCACAACGCGGGTAAGCGGGACGAAACTAAGTCGTTCACCTTCCCCGTCGGCGAACTTATGGTTCAGATTTCCAACCTTCCTTATCTCGTGGACGGGTTCACCGTTCACGACCGCCTTCTAACCGCTGATTCCCTCATTCGGCTCCTTCTCGCGTGCGAAATTCTTTCGCGTCTCCGCTGCTCAGGACGGAAGACGTTGGTCTTTCTCTACTTCTCAGACGCCCACCAAGACCGGGTGATGCACCCGCACGAAGCATTCAGCCTGAAGGCCGCAGCACGCCTCGTCAACTGCCTCGGCTTCGACGAGGGGTTGACCTTCAACGCACATCGTGACATGACGGCGGCCCGGGTCGAGAACATTCGCATTATTCCCCCAGAGACACCGGAACCAACCGGTCGCTGAGGCGGGTGCCCACGGGATCACGTTGGGGTGGTCAAGCCTGACCGCACGAAGAAGCCCAAATCGAAGTCGAAAAAGAAAGGATTCGTGCTGTTGCCCAGACGATGTGGTCGAGCGTTCATACGGCTGGATGGGTCGATTCCGCCGACTGGCGAGGGATTACGAGCGTTTGCCTGCGACCCTCGCTGATTGGCACTGGGTTGCCTTCGTGCTGCTCCTGCTTCATCGCTGGACCCCAATTGCACCTCCAAGTTCATAACAAACGCGAGGCTGGTTGCTGGTCTCCGAATGGATCCGTGTGAAGCCAGCCTCGGGGCGAACCGACTGTCACACTTTCCGTGCGGCGACTTCCTCGGCGACCCGCTCGGGTGACCACGCACCCTCGTGTGCCGTCAGCAGGTTGCGGCTCCGGAAACTCACGCCATCGATTCCGCCCGGCTGGCCCGGCCAGCGTCCGACGAACGTCCCCCGCTCCGCTCCCACCCGTCCGGCCACCCACGCTGGCGGTGGACCCTGTGGCGCGAACCACTCCCGCACTCGGTCCACATCCTGGGCACTCTCTAACCGGCCGATCAGTTTCGTGCTGCAGTTGCCAAACACGTTGTAGTCCACTGACCGCGGGCTTTGAGTACACACCAAGCACGCAACCCCATATTTCCGCCCCTGGGCGAACAACCGCAACAGCGGCTTCTTCGCCGGCGGCTGAGACGTTCCAGCCGGCAGATAGTCACGCGCTTCGTCGAGGTAGAACAGCAGCCGCGGGCGCCCGGCCGAACCCCCAGACGCGACCATCCAACGATACACCTCCACCGCCAGCGCCGCTACGAACCCCTGCTTCTCGGCGTCGTCCGCCAGGGCGTTCAGGTAGACCACGTTGAGCGGCACGTGACCAAGTGTCGGCGGGGTCGCCAGCCAGCCCAGGTCGAGTTGACGACCGCCGACGAACAATCGGGCCGCCGGACCATGCTCCAGGTTGTTCAACTGCCGGGCCAGCCGCTCCCGCTCAGCCTTCCGCACGAACCGATCAGGGTCGTCCAGCCCGGCTGCGGTTGGGTCGCGGAGAGCGGTCGCGATGTCTCCCAAACTCAGGTCACGGGCCGGGCCACGGGTCAGCGCCCGCAGCAACTGGAAGACGAACGTCTTCTGCGACTCAACTTCCCCGGTCGCCTTCGCCAGCGTGACGAGGTGGCCGGCGGTGGTCGCCAGCAGATCGTCTACATCCGCCCCGCCGGCAGTTGGCAACTTCAGCGGATTCAGGCTGATTCGCTCTCCGTGGTCAGTGCCGGGCGTCAACACTCGCACCGCAGCGGTTTGTGTGAACCGGGCCGCACGCTCGCGCTCGGCGGGGGACAGTTTCGTCGGGTCGGCCGGGCGGAGGAACTGGACGAGATCACCCTGTGGGTCTATCGCCAGCACCGCGACCCCGGCCAACACCGCTTCCTCGGCGACCGCCTTCGCCAGCCACGTCTTCCCGCTCCCGGCTGCCCCGACCACGGCAACGTGCGTGGGCAGCGCCGTCAGCGGAACTTCGGCAGGTGTTCCAGCGTCGGTGTGCCCGAGCCACAGGCCGCCTTGTGTCCGCTCCGGTGAGGGCGGTGGGTCCGGTTCGTCGCTGGGCGAGCGAACCTCGGGCCTAATCGGGTCGGCGGCTGCGTCCGTCCAGTGCGTCAGTCGCTCTCCCTCATCCACGGGTCCCAGCCGCCGCACGCACTCGTGCCGCCACTTGCACCGCGAGCAGACATCAGGGGAGCCTGGCGGCTTCAACCCAGTCTTCGCGACTTCGTCGTACCCGACCCACTCCCGCATCGACGCGAGCAGATTGAACACGGTCGCTCGGCCACCCCGAACCTCCTCCCAGGAGAGTTCGTGGAGTTCCCGTCGCGGGTGGAGATAGAGCACTCCGGCCGACGGCTCTGTCCGGTGCTGGACGTGGTGCATCAGGGCGTAGATACCGACCTGGAACTTGTCGGCAGCGGCTGGGGGAAGGAGTTTGTAGTCGAGGATGCGATCGCGGCCCGTTCGCCAGTCGTGGAACACGTAGTCGAGTACCCCCGTGACGTGGACTGGTTCCCCGGCGGGACCGACCGGGAACGTCACATCTACCCGTCGACGGGTGTCGGCGAACAGTTCATCCAACACGATGGAGGATTCACGGCCACGGCCGAGAGCATAGGTCAGCACATCGGCCAACTCGCCGGTGTAGTTGCGGAGCACGCCCATGAACGCCCGCTGCTGTTCCGCGTCCTTGGTGGCCAGTGCGTCGCGATCAACACACTCCCAGTAGAAGGTTTGGAGGAGTGTTGCGGCGAGCGCATCCCGGCTCGGCATCGGGGTGAGCAGAGCTGTCAACTGTGGGGTGGCGAACAATCGGCGGTGTTCGCGGTGGAAGGCGTCCACAGCGGCGTGAAACAGCGACCCGGCAGCGGTGACGTCGTCGCCCGGCCGCCAGATTCGAGTGACGGTCGGTCGAGGCAGGAGATTGGTCCGGGCGTGGACTGCGTCGAAGTACAAGATGCGGGCGCAGGCGGCGGCCGCGCAGACCTGCGACACGCTGAAGCGGACAGGCGGCATTGGGGCACCAGTCGGGCCGGAGTCAGCCGGCAGCGGGCCGGCGCTTCGGGAGGAGGAAGTAGCCGTCGCCCAAGCGGGTCATCGTAATGTCTCCAGCCTCGGCCATCGTCTTTGCGACTGCTTCAATCCGGGATCGGCACGCGGCCGTGTCCAGCCCGGCGCGGCGGTCGGCGGGGAGTCCGTTGAGGAACTGCCGGGCCAGTTCGTGGGTGTCTGTTCCGACAGTGAGCGCCACTTGACCGCCCACGAACGTGCGGACCTCGACGTCGGTGAGCGTCGTCGCAGTCGGCGGAGTGACCCCAACGAACCGGCCGAGTAAGGGATGTTTCGTGAACCGCCCTGTACGGCGATACGACGCGATTACCTCGTCCCGCTTGAGAGGCCGGGATGTGCCGCCGGGTGGGCTGATCTCCAAGTCCGACTCTTGCCGACCGACCGTGTCGAGGACTTCCAGCGCAGCGTACTCGGCGAACGGCAGTTCGGCGTGCTCAAACCCGGCCGTCGCTTCCAGGGCGGCGTAGTGGTTGCGCCCCTGAGCCTTCGCGGCACGGCCAAATGCGAGTGGCAACCGTTGGTCTGTGACGAGGATGACCCGGTCTGGTCGCTTCGCGTCTCCGGCCAACCGGCCAAGAGCGCTGGTGATGCTGTTTGAACTGCCGGTCGCCAGGAAGACCAGGCCGGCGGTCGTCTCCCCGCCACCGGATTTCGGGGACCGGACGAGCAGATCGTAAGGCGAGCCGCGTTTCGGCCGACCGACGGCCAGCCCAAACCCGCCAGCGGCGAGCAGCGACTCGACCAGCCCGCACAGGTTGTCGGCGTTCGGCGGCAGACCGTTCGGAGCGGCCGCGTGTCGAGCGACCCGACCGCCGATGGCCTTCTCGACCTGCTCGTCGATCAGTTGCTCGCTCGTCTTGACCGGCAGATCGACGCGGCTGAAGTTCGGCCAATGTTCGAGCCACTTCCCCTTGTCGGGTGCCGCGTCGAGCGACTTCTGGAGTTCATCCCACCGCTCCCGAGCAGCGTCAATCATCCGTCGCGGACGGACATCGACGGAAGCACTGAAACGGTTCGCGAACCACGCCTCGCCAAGCGGGAACAGCGGATCCTCGGTGTAATGCCGTTTAACCTCTTCTTCGCCCTCGAAATGCGTGAGGAATTGCTCCAGCCGAGCTTCGAGGATGCGGCGACCTTCGGGGACAGTGAGACGCGGCATTTCGACCTTGTTCGCCGCCAGCCGGTCCCACGTCGCCTGAGAGATCACACCTGTCTCCGTCAGGTTCACCAACTCGATGCGGACCTCCGAGAGAACCAGCAGGGTATTCCGCAGGCGGTCATTTAGTTCGTGGAGCAGTCGGGACACGTCGGCAATCTGTTGCCGTGGGAGACTGTTGATTTGGTCGAAGCAAAGGATCAGCGGCCGGCGGTTGAGGCGAGCCACCTGCGCGAGGAGGGCGAGCACACGGGTACTGTCGGCTGCATCGAGTGGGTTCACAGCGTCCGCCCCGCGCGCGCCGACAGCCTTCGCCTCCTCCTCGTCGAGAGCGTCTCCACTGAGTCGCCGCATGATCGCGTCGGCAGGACTCCCATCCGCTCGGCGGGATTTCTCCGCCAACGCCGCCGTCAGGAAGCGGAGTAACAGTTCGACCGTCGAACGAACCACCGGCGTGGCTCCGGCCGCCGCGACCGGACCTGTCATCTGATCCCGGAACACCCGGCCCAAGTCGGCTGGCGACAGTTTTTGCTTTCCGACCGGGAGCGCCGGGCGGATCAGCCCCTCCAGCAGCAGGTAAAGCGGGGTCCGGTGCCACGGAGGTGCGAAACCATTCGTGAGTGCGCTGACGACGGCGGTGAGTACGGCCCGGTGAAGCCGGTCAGGAGCTGCCTGGAGTTCGAGGAAATTGACCGACACGGCCCGCCCGTCGGCGGCCCACTCCGCGAGCCGGCGCAACAGGTTGCTCTTGCCCGACCCGGACTCGCCCCAGACGACCACCCCAACTGCCTCGTCCTGATCGCATACCCGTTCAGCAAGCGAGATCAGGGTGCGGAACTCGGCGTCGTGAATGCTTGGCACGTCGATCGGCTGCGCCCCGGTGGCGGTCACCCGGTGGTGACTGAACGGGTTGCTCCGGGCGAGGGCGGTCAGGAACGCATCAACCGGCCGGGACTTCTTGCCGGTTGAGGTAGCGGTCGGGGCGGTAGGCGAAGTCATGGCCGGCCTCGGGACACGTGGAGCAGGAACTCGCCCTCTTCCCGTATCGCAGCAGCCTGCTGCTCCGGGGTCAGTCCGTCGTACCGCTCGTCCGAGGTGAGCACGTACCGCCGTTCGCGGCGAAGTTGTTGCAATCCGGCGTCGAATGTCTCCCGCGACACGCTCGGAAGGGCTGACCGCAGGTTCACCAGGCTGACGAAGTTGTTGGACCCGCGCTCGCGGTCGATACGGGCGAACGCGGCGTCGAACGCTGTCGCGAAGTCGTCCGTCACTCGTGGGGTCGATTCTGCCGACGGTGAGGCTGCCGATCGCACGGCCCGGAGGTGTTCGAGCGAGAAGAACACATTCTGACCCCCGGCCTTGCCGTCGCTGAGGAGCACGCACCCAACACCGGTGGGCAATTCGCTTGCGAGATCGTGACGGTTCAACTGACTCGCGACCTGCTGCTGCCGCCCCTTGTCCGCCAGTTGCCCCACAAGTTCCTTTGTCGGAAACGCATGGGCACTCGTCCGGGCACAGCCGGCGAGCAACCGAGTCAGCAGCGGCCCGGTAACGAACCGTCCGAACTCGTCCCCGGTCCCGTTCGGGGTCACAAGGACGTCGTTCGGCTTCACTTTCACCTGCGTCACCGCCTCGGCGAACGTCGGCTCTTTCGCCGCCTTCTTGAAGGCCGCAGGCGTCAACCCGGCCTCTGTTTCCAGGGCCGCCACGGTGATGAGAGGTGCTGGCTCTCCCGGTCGGCACCGCCGACGGATGAGATCGACGAGCCGTTCCGCGTCTTGAACCGACGGCGACGGTGGAGGCGGTGGCGGCGGACGGTCCCGGTGGTAGAGAACAACAGTCTTCCCTTTGCTCACCGCGACGGCGAAAGCGGGAAGATCGCCTCGCTCGACCCGCTCGTTGATCGCCTTCAGAAAACCTGCCTTGAGATCCTTGTGAACCGCCCCCGCGAGTTGCTTTGGCAACCAGGGCGGGGCACCCTGTTCCCCCTTTACCCGGAGAGCCACTTCCAATGTCAGCGGGCTGGCGGCAAGCTCGGAGAGGTGTTCTCGCAGCGCGACCGGGGCGTCCGCGCGGCCCTTCACAGCCACGATAGCCCGCGACGTGAACTTTTTATTCGCGACCGCCTTCAGCAAGGCCTCCTGATCAGGACGCGGTAATAGTCGGGTGGAAAGGCGATCCAAGCAGATAGGGTAGTCGGTACTGCTCGCCCGACTGGTCGCCAAATCCGTCACGAGGTTGTCGGCCAGAACAGCAATCGCGTTGACCTTCGGCATGGGGACGAGCAATGCTTAGTACGAAATAGTTTGACTCAAGAAGATGAATCTAACATATGTGAATCGGTTCGACACCAGAAATAAGCGTGGAGTGCCCGACGGTGGCGAGAAGCACTCGTTTTGTTGCAACCGACATCGGCGCCGCCTTGTCGTCCCCGATACGTTCTGTGGAAGAAATGGAGGGCAAAACATGCCCCAATCTTCCACTTGGCCAACTGAAGCCGAAACGTGTCGGATGGCGACCGACTTGGTTTCCGGAGTTGCAACCGCACCCGGAGAAATCTTCAGTGCGTTTCTCAACCCGGTCACACACTATCTGGAACGGCGATCCCGATTCGCTGACCCCGAGCAGTGCGAAACAGCTGCCGCTGATGCCATCTTCGCGGTTGTGAAGCGGCCCAGCCGTTACGACCCAAACAGGCTCGAACTCGATGCGTTCTTGCGGATGGTTGCGCGGAGAAAAATGGCGAGCCTCTTCGCAAAGGACAACCAACATCCCAAAATCATCTCCCTCGAATTTGTCGCGGAACCGGTCGCTCACGGGAACCATTCCCCGAACGACTCGCCAAGTTGGGACGATCCCCGTCTCGTTGCTGAGGTCGCTGCGTTTGACCCCACCGAATCCGCGGTCCTCGAACTGATGCGATGCGGCAATCGCAGCTCCGCAGCCTTTGCGACAATCCCAGGGTTGGCAGATGTCTCGCCCAACGAACTCGCCACGCTCGCGAAGCAATGGAAAGACCGAATCAAGAAACGGCTCACGCGAGCTGTTGGAGGTGCCAAATGAATGCCACGCCACTCGAACGGATCGCTCGCAGAACATCGACAGATTCGTTCTTCCTCGGGTTCCGACTCGCGGAATACAGACGGGTGTATGAACTCGACGATGCAGCGCTCGCGGTCCGTCTTGGCTGCGAAGTCGAGTTGCTGGCGACGATTCGCCTGTGTCGCGCACCACGGACCGACCCAGCAGGGTTCCGCGAAGATGTGACGTGCGTTGCCCAGAAGTTCGGGTTGAACTCGCGGGCACTGGCTGAAGCGTCGAAGTACGGACTTGCAACGCTCCGACACGAGAACACGCCGACCGATTCGGCAGGTGTGGTGCTAGCGGCACGTGACCGGGAAGACTCGTGAACTCGCGACCGCCAGTGTGGGTGATCGAACTCGCTGCGCGGTTCTGGGCGACCGTCGAGGAGGCACCGCCGGCGTTTCCACGCGATCTGCGCGATTCGCTACGTTGGCTCACACACATCCAAATCCACGAACTCCCCAACCTCACTCTCGCGCGAGCCGCCGCATTCCTCGCGAGGTTAGGTGTCCCATTCCCCGCCGAAGTCGCTGACCGACCACTCAGCGGGTGTTTCGCGGCACACTTCGGAACCGCCCACATCCTGGTGAACGCGAACGACGACGAAGCCGAGAAGCGAGTCACAATCGCGCACGAGTTGGCACACTTCCTTCGCGATTACGACCAACCCCGACGCCGTGCGGTCGTGCGGTTCGGTCCGCGCGTTCTGGAAATCTTCGACGGACAACGACCGCCTACGTCTGACGAACAACTCGCTGGCATTCTGAGGGAAGTGACAGTCGATTGTCACTCGCATCTGCTGAGTCGCGATGAGCGGGGTCGCCCGAAAACAACAGCGACCCGTGAAGCAGAAGAAGCCGCCGACCGGCTCGCGTTCGAGTTGCTGGCCCCGTTCGCTGCCGTTGCTGCTGATCCCATTTCCGACCGGGATTCGCTCAATGCCAAGCTCATCTCCAAGTTCGGCCTCCCTCCCCTTTCGGCCGCGAAATACGCCGCAATTCTGCTTCCGCAAGATTTCTCACAAAAGATCTGGCCTGCGTTTGCGAAAATCTGAGAAAATTCCGTCGAACTATCACGTTCGGATCGGAACCTCTTCCGGAGGTCGCGAATGGCAGACACCACACTAACTGAGTTGCCGATTTCACGCCCCGTCGGCGCGACAACCGATGCGTTCGAGGCGTGCTTTCGCGAATCGCTCGACTCGGTTCTGAACCTCGAAACGTGGCACCAAGGCGAAGACCTTGTTCGCCAGTACGCACACTTGGAGGAGCAGATCGCCGTTGCGGTTGCCGCAGAAACCAGGTTGCAGCAACGGGTGCGCGAACGCGTCGTGAAGAAACTGGCTACGTTCCCTGGTGCGCCGCGGGAAGCGTGTCACGAAGTCGTTTCGCTCGACGAAATCAAGGCGATTCATCAAGGATTGCTGTTCAACGGCAACACTGAGGCGTGCGACGGAACACTGAACGTTCACGACACGCTCGCGCTCACCGTCTATCAGATTGGAGTGGCGCTCGTGTCATACGGTGGGAATCGGGGCAGTTGGAGTCAGCGGTTGTTCCGCCGCGATTTGCGCGAGTCGCACCCGGACCCTGAAGCTGAAATTCGCGCCTTGTTTGAAGCGCGGGGGAAGCGGGCAGGATTGAACCAACCCGACCGACGCGACGGCCTTTCGGAACTTGCAGAACGCGCTGTGATGAGTTACGCGGAAGTGGCGGCGCTCGTCGAGAAATCGAAGGCGATGTGGCGAATGGGACACGGCAGCCCCGCACCGTTACAGCTACTCAGCGGGGCCGGCAACCCGGACATGATGATTCGTTCGGTGTGTCTCCTGCGTCGGTTGATCGAAGATCACAAGAAGTTCGTGTTCGTGGCGAGCGAACCCGGCGAGCGAGCGTATCTGAGCATCGGTCAAGCGCTCCACCCGTGTGAGTACGCCGTCGTTGGCACGCTCTCCGATCGCATCGAACGGTTCATCGGCGACCTGCGATTTTCAGACCGCGTCACCGTGGACGACCGTTGGGACGGCAAACCACTTGATCCGGAATTGTGGGTCTCGCGGTTCCTCGATGAAGTCGCGTCGAAGGTCCTGATTGGAGTCTATCGCGCGTCACCGCTCGCTCCGCCACAGACGTTCTACGCTCACCGCGATTACGTTCACGTTGCGGCTCGCATTGCCATCGCCGACAGCGTGTTGCTGACGGAACGCGGTTTCCCGGCGCTCATCGACATGGCCGATCAGATGTGCAAAGCCCAGTACGGTGGCAACAGTCTTCGCGATGTGGCGAACGCCGCGTATGCCCGTGCAGGCGCACCGTTTCGCTACGGCAGCGAACGCCAGAACCGCCCCGAATAACGAATGTCGCGGCGGTCCCAACAGGACCGCAGGACCACAAGGAACTCCCATGCCCGACACCAACGGTACCACAACCATCTCGCAGCAACTCGCGAATGAGTTCGCACTCGCTGGCGAGCCGAAAAACCCAGCCTCAAGTGACGGCTCGGTTGGCGTCACGATGTTCGACCTGCCCGGCAGTTCCGATCTCACCGTGACCGTGTTGCTTGGTCGCGATTACTTGCAGAACGCACCGGCGCAATCGCTCGTGCGCATCCGCAGCCTCACCGATAAGCGAAGTTATCTCGGCGTCGTGACCGCCGGACCGTTCGCGGAACCCGACGGTCTTCGCGCCGATTCCGGCATCCTCACGGCCGTCGCCACGCATCGCGCCGACTATCTACCGCCGTTTCACGGTCGGATTCAGGTGACGATTCTCGGCGAAGAGTTGGACAACGGCGAGCTCACGCCCCCGCGCTGGCGACCGCTGCCGAACAGCCCCGTGACGGTGTTGAATGATGCGGAAGCGGCGCGGGTGCTGAAGTGTGGCGGCGACGTGCGACTCGGTTTGGCGGTCGGTCACCCGGGTGTGGAAGTTGCGGTTCCATCGCAGTTGAAGTCGGTGTTCCCCCGGCACACGGCTGTTCTGGGCACGACCGGCGGCGGGAAATCGACGACTGTTGCGGGGTTGATCGCGCGTGCCCGTGCTGCGGGAATGGCGGTTGTTGTGCTTGATATCGAAGGAGAATACACCGCGTTGCACGAACCGACAGACCACAAGGGAATGCTCGCGGGGTTGCGGAAACTCCAACTTTCCGCGCTTGGGGTGCCGGCCAATCAGATGGGCGTGTACCACCTTATCGGTCGCGGCACGGCGAACCCGAATCATCCGCACTTGCGCCCCTTCTCGCTTCAGTTCGCGAAGCTCTCGCCGTATGCGGTCATGGAGATTCTCGGACTCACCGAAGCGCAGCAAGAACGGTTCCTCAAGGCTTACGACATCGCGAGAGAAGTGCTTCGCGATCTCGACATCTTCCCGCAGAAGGGCAATGCCGAACAAGAACGGCTCGCGTTAGAGATCGACGAGTTCGACCGCGGTTATCCACGCATGACGGTTCCGCTGCTCATCGACATCGTGTGTGCGTGTGCGCTGCGTGCCGAGCCGAAGGGCGACAAGAAGAAACGCGGCAAAGCAGCTGATGATGACGCCGACGAAACGCCATCCTTCGAGCCGTGGTGTCGTGAGTTGAAGTTGCCCGGTGCGACCGACCATCTCAACAAGCGCATGAATGCAGCGAACCCGCCCGGCAACGCGATCTCGTGGCGTGCGCTCCAGGGTCGACTCGGTCGCCTGAACCGGCTCAAGGTGTTCTTCGACGAGACAAAAGACGGCACACGCCCGGTGAACTACGCGGACCTCATCAAGCCTGGTCGTGTGTCGGTGGTCGATCTGTCGGACACGGGCTTCTCGGAGTTGAACAATCTCGTGATCGCGGACATCTTGCGTGGCATTCAGGAGACGCAGGACGAGGCTTACGAACGATTCGAGCAGCAGAAGGGAGCGTTGCCGACGCCGGTGTTGATCGTGGTTGAGGAAGCGCACGAGTTCCTGAGCGACGAGCGCATCGGCCGCACACCGGTGTTGTTCGAGCAGGTGGCACGCATTGCGAAACGCGGTCGAAAGCGTTGGCTCGGGCTGTGCTTCGTGACACAACTGCCAGCACACTTACCGAAGCAGGTTCTCGGACTGTGCAACTCGTTCATCCTTCACAAACTGAACGATCCAGGCGTGATCTCGCTGTTGAAGCGCACGGTGGGCGGCGTCGATGAAGGGTTGTGGGATCGATTGCCGAACCTGGCGCCGGGTCAGGCGGTGGTGAGTTTCCCGCACTTTGCCAGACCGTTGCTTGTGGCGATTGATCCGAGTCAGGCGAAACTGCGAATGGTGGATTGACGTGAACGGGCGCCTCCAAAAATCTCAGAGTTCCGTCGAACTTCGACATCGCCTGAGGAACAATCTCCTGAAAGCGATGTAACGTTTGGCCCACTTGGGCCAAGACAGTTCGGAGAGATCGCCCATGAGGTTGCTTCAAACGATCGTTTCCGGAACGGGCTTCCGCAAGCCTGAACACAACGCCACCCGACTCGATGCTCTCCGCAAGTTGCTCGAAGTGGCTGCGGATAAGCACGCGGACTTGTTGCAGTTGCCGGGCGGCTATCTCACAGTGCGAACAGAACGTGAGTTACCGGGCGCGGTTGCTCAACTCGCGGATATCGCAAACGCAGCGAAGATCACAATTGCAGCGGGCATTGATCTTCCGGAATCGACCAAGGGCGAAGGCGCTCGTTCACCGCGACTTCCGTATTTCGGGTTTATCTGCGGTACAGAGTCTGGTGGCTCGTGGCGACAAACGAGCAGCACGAGCAAGAACGCTGCCGACGTAGCCTACGAAGATGTTCCCGGTTTCGGTCGCGTCGTTTCAGTGGCGGGTTCGCGTGTCGGCGTCTTGATCTGCGGCGAACTCTTCAGTTGGTGGGCACGCGAATCGTTCGCCACTCTCAACCTGAATTTAGCCGTGGATCTCGGACACTACAGCATGGGAACGGGCGTGACGAAGGCAATGGAGAACATCGCACACAACGGCAGGTGTGTGGTCGCTCACACGCACCACGTTGCCCCGCACAGTGCAGGCAGTTTGCACTTCGTTCGCGCCGACGGCGTTCGCGAATCGGTGCCGCTCAACGAATGCGAATGGGTCGGTGACGACAAGTTCTGGATCGCGTGGTGCATTCGCACCATCTGACGTCTTCAGTTCCTAACCCAAGGAGTTGCCCATGTCCGCGATTGCGACGGACCCGATCCCCGTGCGCGCCTTGAATCAGGTGACGTACTGCCCACGGCTGTACTACCTCCAGTACGTCGATGCCGTCATGCCGGTTAATCAGCACGTCGAAGGCGGGTTGTTCGATCATCGCCGTGTCGACGATCCCGACCTCAAGAACAAGACACGCAACGATCGCGGCACCGCCACCAGTCGCGGGATTGCGTTGTCGTCGGACACACTCGGCATCACTGGCATTCTCGATGTCATCGAAGAGAAGAACGGCGAGCAGTACCCCGTCGAAACGAAGCACGGTTCGGCCCCACACGATGACAACGGCAAGCCCACCGTCTGGGACAACGACGCGGTTCAACTGTGCGCACAAGCGATGCTCATGGAAGAAGCGTTCGGCAAACCCGTGTCGCACGGATTCCAGTTTCACGCCGGCAGCAAGGAGCGCGTCGAACTGAAGTTCACATCTGAACTGCGTGAGAAGACCCACGCCGCAATCAGCCGATGTCGGGAACTCAGCGTGCTCGATTCGCCACCCGAGCCGCTGCCGTCGGAGTTGCGTCACCGCTGCTTTGGCTGTTCCCTCGCGCCGGTGTGCCTCCCCGAAGAAACGCTCTACCAGATCGGCCACCCCATCCCGAACGAAGACGCGAAGCAACCCGCAGAACTCAAGAAAGTCATCCCGCAATCCGACGACGGTGCCGTGCTGTACCTTCAGGAGCCTGGTTCGTCGGTCGGTAAGAGAAGTGAGCACCTCGTCATCAAGAAGGACGGCAAGGAAACGAGTCGCGTGCCGATGCACGCCGTGCGGCAGGTCGTCGTTTGTGGGAACGTGCAGGTGTCCACGCAAGCACTCGAAACGCTCGCCGAGAACGAGATCCCGATTTCCTACGTCACAGGTCATGGGCGTTTCATCGGCTCGTTCGTGCCGGCACCCTCGAAGAACGTCTCACTGCGTGAATCGCAATTCAAGAAGTTCAACGAATCCGCCGTGTGTCTGGAGCTCGCGAAAGCCGTGGTGCGTGCGAAGCTCGCGAATCAGCGCACTCTCCTGATGCGCAACTTGCGCGAGGACGACACACGCGGGAGCAAGGAGTACGGCGCACGCGGACTGTACGATCTCCTTCGCACACTCGACCGCCACACGTCAATCGAGTCGGTGCTGGGCGTCGAAGGTCAAGGCGCAGCGCTGTACTTTGGCGAGTTCGGGCGCTTCTTGAAGCAACCGCCGACCGGCAAAGGCTTCGACTTCACGACACGCAATCGTCGTCCGCCGCGTGATCCAGTGAACGCGCTGCTCTCCTTCGCATACACGATGCTGGCGAAAGATTGCTTCTCGGCGGTCTGCACAGTGGGGTTCGATCCGTATAAGGGCTTCTTCCACGCGGGTCGTCACGGGAAGCCATCGCTCGCGCTCGACCTCTGTGAAGAGTTCCGTCCCGTGATCGCTGACAGCGTGGTACTAACGCTCATCAACAACGAGATCGTGACGAAGGCCGACTTCGTGACGTGGCGTGATTCGTGTCAACTCACCGACGCGGGGCGAAAGGCGTTCTTCGCGGCATACGAACAGCGGAAATCGACGGAGATCACGCACCCGGTTTACGGTTATCGCATGAGCTATTCGCGAATGCTGGAAGTGCAGGCACGCATGTTGGCGGCATACGTTCGTGGGAGCATCCCGAGTTACACGGGTTTCACGGTACGTTGAAGAAAGGGTGTCGTGCGCGGCGCGGCGCTGCGATCTCGATTACCTGAAGTAACCACCGAGCGTGAGGCGTTGCCTCGTCATGATTCCGGACGACATGCACACCCCACGTCCGGAATCATCCAAAAGAGTCCCGGAACCATGATTTCAGGCCCGGAACTTAGACATTCGCCTCCGGAGCCAACCTTTCAGCCCTGGAATCATTACTATCGTCCAGAAGAAATAATATCAGAACAATGGGCTGGAAGACGCAATGGATTCGTACTTGGTGTGCTACGACATCTCGGACCCGAAACGACTTCGAAAGGTGGCCCGCACCTGCGAGGACTTTGGCTACCGGAAACAGCTTTCGGTGTTTTTGGTTCGTGTGTCCGTAACCGACATTGTACGTTTACAAAAGCGATTGTACGACATTATCAATCTAGACGAAGATCAAGTGTTGTTCTTGCCATTGAGCGAGGCAGGATTGCAACGCATGGAGACAATCGGTCGCCCAACTGACGCACACGACAAGAACGATGTGGTGATGGTGCTCTGAGATAGGCCGCGGTGTCACCACCGGGAGAAAACACTATGAAACATCGCCACTATACAGACCCCACTCTCGCTTCAATTCGGCCGCGGTTGAACGCGGAGACTTGCCGGACATTCGCTTGTCGTGTGGATCAGTTGGGGAAGGCAGCGGTGTTGCCACTGCCTTCCGACGAGTTACAGCAATCAAGCGTACTGGATCAGTTTCCAGCTGACCGCTTTGCCCTCATATGGGGGCATGACGTTGTGTTTAGCAATCGGGGCAGTCGTTGTTGGTATTCCAACGACAACCCAGACGCCACTTTCCGGACACCGCTGACCCGTGTGAGCGGTCGTCCCCAAAGGCTGACGCGAACTCGACATATTCCACCTCAACGCTGGCGATTGAACGCATTGACAGCCGGTGGAACCCCGCGTAATCTCGTGGTTGAAGGGGAGCCGCAAGGCTCACCGGTTGAGAAGGGTTGCGTTCAAAACCCTTCACGAAGCCGTGGGACGTGTTACAGCACGCTCCACGGCTTTTTCGTTTGTACTCCTCTTGCCGCCTTTAGTCAAGCTCGTGTCGTTAAAGACAATACATACACCCCTCTCTCGCTTTGGAGAGAGGGGTGTATGTATTGTTGCTATGAGTAGCGTTAACTACAGACAATTTGACTCTTCCATCACGGATGAGTAGCATAGCAGAGAGGTCCGAACTGCGACTCTGACTCCTGATGCGAATCCTCATTGAGCGACCCTCACGGAGACTTGCCCATGCCCACTGATCCAACGCTGAGTTACGACGACCTGAAGTCCGCTGTTGCGGGGAGCGCTGCGGCGTTTCGGCTCACGCTGAAACTCGAAGCCGTCAGCCCTAAGGTGTTCCCGCCGACCTACGAAGGTGGTAAGTACGCCACCGAGGATCGCAACATCAACGGGCAGCGCGTGCCCTGCGTGCTGCTCGATTCTGTTCCGTCGCAAGCCAACCGGATGGAACTCGCCCTGCAAGACGCACACGACGGTGGGTTGTTCCCGTTCCCGCTCGTGTCTGTCGATTTCGCGGCAGTCAATAACCCAGGCATTCCGAAAATCACGTCGCTTCAAGCGCCGCACCGCATCGCCGACGCCATCCTTCGCGATAGTGGCACCGTCGAAGGGAAGAAGCCAACCAAGTTCCGCGAATCCGAGATCGGCAAGGAACTCGACAAGCTCTCCGCCGGCTACGCCACGCCACTGCTTCAGTATTCGCCGCACTGTATCGTCTTCGGCATGTGGGATAGCACAGGTCCGCGTGGCGGTCTGGGTGTGAAGTTCGCTCGCTCTGTGGTGTCCGAGATCATCGGCGTGAACGCCATCGGCGGGAAGAAAACGAGTAGCCGCATCGACCCGCTCAACATTCGCGTGAACAGCGGGTTACTGTACGAGGCGAAGGGCGGTTGGACGCTCGACAAAGATCTTGCGGTGAAAGAGAAGAACGCACCCAAGAAGCTCGGCAAGGATGGGAAACCGTCGGAAGCGAACCACGGGAATGTCACGCCGAGCATCTCCGATGGCGGTTTCACCATCGACTATGCCGAGCAGACGACGGTGCTGTCGCTGCCGGCACTGCGACGATTGCGGTTCCCCGCGAAGTCTGGCGACAAGTCCACGCCCGAAGGCGACAACGCCGCTCGCACATACCTCGCAGCGCTCGGGTTGCTCGGCGTGACACTCGCGGTCGAGGCCGGATACGATCTGCGGTCGCGGTGCATTCTGCGTGCAAAAGACGCTGTCGTGTGGCAACTCCTCGGCAAACCCGGCGACGCCGACAAGCCGTTCTCGCTCGACAAAGCTGCCGCGATCAAGCTCTACAAAGACGCACTCGCTGCTGTGCAAAAAGCGAAACTGCCGATTCACCTTGAGGAGATCATTCTCACGCCGTCCGACGACCTCGTCACGCTTGTGAAGAAGAGCATGGAACTCGCCGCGGTCGAAGCCGGAACGGGGGAATAACCATGTTCGCCCTCGGAATCGAGTTCCTGATGCGGCGAGCGATTATCACTCGCATCGACAACCGCGAAGAACCGGAGTGGCCGCCGCACCCCGATCGCGTGTTCATGGCACTGGTGGCTTCGTGGGGCGAATCCGGCGAAGACGCCGATCAGCGGGCCGCGCTCGAATGGCTCGAAACGCTGCCACCAGCAGCGCTCGCCGTGCCACTCGAAACGTCGAAACGCACGCCGTTCACCAGCTACGTTCCGGTGAACGACGACGGCAGTCCGGTGGGGTCGAAGGGTCCGTTCGGCGCAATGGGGAGCATCCCGATTGGCCGCAACCGACAAGCCAGGCAGTTCCCCGCAGTCGTACCCGCGTCGCCGACGTTCTTCCTTCGCTGGGATGTCGACGTGCCCGCGAACGTACGTCCGGCGCTGGAACGTATCTGTGCGGGCGTGACGTATCTCGGTCACTCGGCTTCGCCCGTGCGCGGGTGGGTTGCGGATGAAGCGCCCGACGCCACGCTCGTTCCGGTTGATGAGCGCGCGACGATGAAGCTGCGTGTCTTTGGACCAGGGCGATTGAAGTATCTCGAAGGCCGCTTCAACCGCGTCGCAATCGAAACGTATTCCTCCCTCGACAACGAGGTAAACCTTCTGACGCAGCAGGTTCAGGCAGCGACCGGCAAAGCGAAGACCAAGCTGAAAGAGGATCTTCGCAAGGCCATCGAGACCCGCGATGCGCAATCACCGAACGGACCGCCGCAAACGCTTCGCCCGCAGCCGTCACTGTGGCAGGGGTACGCACCACCCCGACCGAAGCCTGACGCGGGAGTATTCGAAGACGGTCCGTTCGACGCGGCGTTGTTCGTATTCCGCGAGTTGCCCGGCAACCGACGCTATGCGCTCGAATCATGCGGCATCGTCGCCGAGGCGATTCGCAAAGAGTTGATGTACCGTCACGGCTCGAACCCGCCCGAATGGGTGTCGGGGCACGCAGCCGACGGATCGCCGAGCAAGCAACCGCGACCCGCATATCTGCCGTTGGGTTTCGTGGGTCATGAACACGCTGGCGGTCACTTACTTGGCGTTGCCGTCGCGGTGCCGCGTGACTTCGAGCACACCGAAGAACTCTTCAAATTGCTCGGTAAGCACGACGGCAAGAACCTGCACGAGATCGAAGCAGAGGTGCCGTTCTTGTCGCTGATCGTGAAGAACCCACACCTCGACAATCGCGAGATTGGGCGGTTCGATCTGGAACTCGACGAGCGTCCTGAAGGCCGCCGACAGTTCACGCTCAAGACGTTCACGTGGACCGCGCCGGCCTTCGTGTGGACGACCGTGACGCCAGTGATGTTGCCGCAGTTCCCACGTCGCGATCTGACTCCTGAAGAGGTCATTGCGAAAGCGTGCGTCGATGCGGGTTATCCGGAACCGATCGCGGTGCGAACCAGTTTCGCGCCGTTGATGCAGGGTGTGCCGCACTCGCGTGCGTTCCACGTCAAACCGCGGAACGGTCGCCCGCCACGACCGCTGACGCATGCGGTAATCGAATTCCCGACGAAGGTTCGCGGCCCGGTGTTAATTGGTGCGGGTCGCTACGCGGGTTACGGTCTGTGCCGCCCGGGCCAGGAGGATCAATCGTGAGTACGCCTACGCCCGATCAGTTTGAAGCGTTCTATCAAGCATCGACGCTTGCCATCGCCGAGTTGGAACTTGCAGAGCGGCAAGAGCGTGAACCGGATCACGAACCGGAGAAGTCACCAACGGCGAAAGACCCATTCCCGTGGCAATCGCGGCTCGCGAAGCGTGTGTGTGCTGGCGACTGGCCGCGTGCGATCGCGTTGCCGACGGCAGCGGGCAAGACCGCGTGCATCGACATCGCCGTGTTCGCGTTGACGTGTCGTGCGAAGGCCGCCCCGCGACGTATCTTCTTCGTGGTGGACCGCCGCATCGTGGTCGATCAGGCGTTCGACCACGCGAAGAAGTTAGCGAAGGTGCTGGACCGTGCGCCCGAGGGTGTGTTGCGGAACGCGGCGGATGTACTGCGTGAGATCACTGAACCGGGATGGCTTCAATTGTCCTCCGCTGATCGCCTTCGAATTCTTGGCAAACGCTGGGCGATCAAAGACGAGACTGACGAGACGAAGCGACAGAAACTCCTTCGCGGGTTGACAACTGATGAACGCCAATGGTTCGAGGTAAGCCCGCTCGATGTGTATGCGTTGCGTGGTGGAATGTATCGCGAGTCGGCGTGGGCACGGTCGCCGTTGCAACCGACGATCATCGCTTCGACGGTCGATCAGGTGGGCTCGCGGCTGTTGTTTCGTGGGTATGGTGTTTCTCCTTCCATGATGCCGATTCACGCGGGGTTGGTCGGGAACGACTCGCTGATCTTGCTCGACGAAGCCCACTGCGCGAAGCCGTTCGATCAGACAATGCAAGCGATCGAGAAGTACCGTGAATGGGGCGAGAAGAACAACGCACCGTTCCGCTTTGTGTCTATCACCGCGACACCCCGTGAAGGTGTGCCACGCGAAGAAGCAAATGCGGACGATCTCGCTCACCCCGTTCTCGGAAAGAGAATCAACGCGAGCAAGCCGACCACGCTCGTGATCGCGGAGAAGGCGAAGGGCAAGACCTGGAAGCAGTGGGGCAAACCGCTCGTTGAAAAACTGAAGGAACAGGCGGAGGAACTCGCGAAGGAGTTCGCGTGCGTTGGCATCATCGTGAACCGCGTCGCAACGGCTCGCGAGTTGGCAGCGAAACTCGGCAACGATGCGGTGTTGCTCACGGGGCGAATGCGCCCACTCGACCGCGATCGCATCTTCAAGGAGAAACTGCAACCGCTGCTATCGAACGCAACCGGCCAGCCGCCGAAGTTCGTAGTGGGAACGCAGTGTTTGGAGTGCGGAGCCGACTTCGACTTTCACGCACTCGTGACCGAGTGTGCGAGCTTCGATGCGTTGCGTCAGCGATTTGGGCGGTTGAATCGAGTCGCGAACCGGAAGGACGCGAAGGCGGTGATCGTGATTCGTGGCGATCAGATTGAGGACACGTCGGAAGACCCGGTGTACGGCAAGAGTTTATCGAACACCTGGAAGTGGCTGAACGTCAAGGCGCCCGCTGGCGTCTTCGATTTCGGCGTGTCTGCAGTTCGACAGCAGATTGAGGGGATGTCTTCCAAGGAGTTGGAGGACTTGAACGCCCCCGCGCCGAACGCACCGGTCCTGTTCCCAGCGCATCTTGATTGCTGGGTGCAGACGCACCCGATTCCGACGCCCGACCCCGATCCCGCGCTCTTCCTTCACGGTCCGAAACAACAGGGCGTGCCCGATGTGCAGGTCGTGTTCCGCAGCGACCTTGGTGAAGACTCAACGCAGTGGGCAGAGATTGTCTCGCTGTGTCCGCCGTCGTCATCCGAAGCGGTCGCCGTGCCGATCAGCGTTTTCACGAAGTGGATGGCCGGCAAACTTGCGGTCGATGACACCGCCGACGTGAGTGGCGGAACCCCGGAGGAACCGGATGAACGCGATGAGGAACCACAAGCGAGATTCGCACTTCGTTGGCGTGGCCCAGAGGAGAGTAAGACGATATCCGACCCTAGCAAGGTGACGCCGAACGATACGTATGTGATCCCGTGTTCCTCGCCGGACATCGAGGGGCTTGGCGACTTCCTTCCGGAAGGCATTACGGATTACGCAGAGGAAGCGTTTCAGCGTTCCCGCGACAAAGCGCTGCTTCGTCTGCCTGGGCTGGAAATCGCCGACGAGGACGAGGATTTCGAAACTCGGCTCTCGGAGGCGGTTCACAAGAAGATTCTCGCGGCTTTTCCCGCTTGGTCGGGAGATGTGGTAAAGCGCTTGACGGATGAACGGAATCGAGACTGCGACCGATACCCCGAACCGCACAAAGGGTTCGTGATAACCAACCGTGTTCGCTTGCGCCAGTTCGATCCGACATCCCTTGATGATGGTGAACCCGACGAGTCGTTTAAGGGCCGTCGAACGAACAACAAACCGATCACACTCGAAGATCACTCACGCGGGGTCGCGGACCACGCCGCACGCTTCGCAGCTGGTTGCGGACTGGATGTCACGCTCTACACGCAGGCCGGGTTGTGGCACGATCTCGGTAAACTCGACCCGCGGTTCCAGGCGATGTTGAAGCAATCATCACCACGCACGGCAGTGGGCGTTCCGCTGGCGAAATCCGCGAAATCGTCTGGGAGTAAGCAGGACCGCGATCAGACTCGCGAGATTCACAAGTATCCCAAGGGTGCGAGGCACGAGTTGCTCTCGGCAGCAATGATCACCACACGAACCAACGACGACCTTCTCCTGCACTTGATCGCAACACACCATGGCTCTGCTCGCCCATTTGCGAACGCGGTAAACGACGCGCCGGAGAAATCCGACGTGACCTTCCTCGCTAGCCTATTCGACGAACCGTTCGAGTGCGGAACGTATCGACAGCAGATTCAGGAGTGGAACGCGGAGTTGCCAGAGCGTTTCTGGCGAGTCGTGCGAAAGTTCGGTTGGTGGGGTGCGGCGTATCGTGAAGCAATCTTCCGTCTTGCCGACCACGCACAGAGTGCGGCCGAGCAGGAACGCGATGTGGAACCGGCCACGGTTGTAGCGTCGTGGGTATCGCTGTCGGCGAAAGCGACGCGCACCAAACTGCATACCCTCCCACTCACTGGCCTTGATGGAGCGAACCCGCTCGCGTTCCTCGCGGCGCTGGGAACGCTGCGTTTGGCCGATCGCGTCTTTCCCGGAACTCGCATGAGTTGGGAAGTGCGTGGTGCGTGGACTCCTGTTCTGCACCTTTCGCGCGAATTATCGCCAACTGGCCTGATCAACGAACTGCTCGCGACTGCGGGCACCGAGCGAAGGTGCGTGTCGTTTGTTGAAGACTTGAAGATCCCCGCGACTGACTTCCGCAGTTTCGCGATGGAAGCACAGGGCGTTGCCCGAGACAACCGAGAGTTCGCGGATTTTCTGGCGGCTTACACTGACCCGTTGGTCACAATCCAGGGCGGACCGAATGCAGGGAAGACCAAACCGACCGAGTTCTACTTCATTGCGGGCAATCAGAAACTTTTGAAACAGGCTCGAAACATCGCTGGTGCAGTGACGGAAGCCCACCTGTCGAAAGCGTTGTTCTCGCCTTGGACCTACGACGATCCGCTGGACGGGCTTTCGTTGAGGTGGGATCCGCTGGATGACTTTCGCTACGCAACCCGCTTTGGCAATCCGAGCAAAGACAAATCGAAAGCAAGGCGAGGCTCTGTCTTGGGTGCGAACCGGCTCGCATTCGAGGCGATCCCGTTTTTCCCTTGCTTTGCGAAACGAGAGAAAATTGTGACCACGGGGTTCACGAATCTCAAGCGGCGACCATTCTTCACTTGGCCTGTGTGGACTGTGGTGTGGGGCGTCGACTCAGTACGATCGAGTCTGAGTACGCTTGAACCCCCGCGACTGGGTGCGGAGGACCAGCAGGTTGTTCCTCGGGTTCAACTTGGGATCGGAGCGTGGTTTCAGTGTGAGAAGGTTGCAAACAGCGACTACAGTAATTTTGCCACCGCCAGCGTGGTGTAATCGTCTCGCGCTCGAAGCGTGGCCCTTGTTCCCGTCGTTCCCAGACGGCAGCGAGCGAGTCCGAACACGCGGCTTCCGCGGCAACCGTGCGGCGAATACGTTCTGGATGTGGCCCTCTGGAGTTCTCACTTGACGCGCGACGGTGTTGCCTCCATCCTCAGTCTGCGGGAACTGCAATCTGACCCCCTCGCAGCCGATGATCTTTGTGGTCGGGGCGTGATGGTGGGATATCGCAGTCAGCGGATCTTGGTGGGCAAGCCACCGAACCTGACCCCAGCGGACGCGATCGTATAATGCGCTTCGAGAGCGCGGGTGATGAACCGTGACCGCCAACGGTTTTTCGTCACAGGTCTTTGACAACACGGGATCTTTGAAGAGAGTTGCGGCGAGTCACCGCTCGCGAACCGTATCCTCCAGATGTGACAACGGGTTGTGAACATCTCTTCCGCAACAGACGGCATTTCTCGGGTTGGAGGAAGGCACTGCTCGCGGGCGAGACCACGAACCGCTGTCAGCAAACGCGTTACGACGAGAGGGGGTTCTCCACGGCTCAACGCCGTGGCCGAATTGAAGCACGCCGACGTTGCCCTTCTGAATGTAAAGGTTCGCCGTGGTTCTCCACGGCTCAACGCCGTGGCCGAATTGAAGCACCTCGAAGTCGAGGCCCGACTGTCCCGCCGCCCGGAGGTTCTCCACGGCTCAACGCCGTGGCCGAATTGAAGCCAGCCCGTACTAGCCGGCATCACGCGGTTCGTCGCCCAGGTTCTCCACGGCTCAACGCCGTGGCCGAATTGAAGCGAGCAACACGCGGTTGAGTGAAGAGACAGGGATGGGGTTCTCCACGGCTCAACGCCGTGGCCGAATTGAAGCAACGCACGCGGCGACTGGTGGGGTGAGATCCTCGGGGGTTCTCCACGGCTCAACGCCGTGGCCGAATTGAAGCTTGTTGCCCCGGCGAATGTCGCGTGAATCGAGATCGCGGTTCTCCACGGCTCAACGCCGTGGCCGAATTGAAGCATGAAGCTCCACGTCATAGCCGTCCTTCACGAGAGCGGGGTTCTCCACGGCTCAACGCCGTGGCCGAATTGAAGCCAACTGCGGAAGCGGCTGGGCCTGGACCGCTACGGCGGTTCTCCACGGCTCAACGCCGTGGCCGAATTGAAGCTCGCGGCTACTCGGTCTGTGAGTAGCGGCCCTTCGCGGTTCTCCACGGCTCAACGCCGTGGCCGAATTGAAGCACGGCACCCGTGCTGCTGTAGCCGTCCACGCAAGCGGTGGTTCTCCACGGCTCAACGCCGTGGCCGAATTGAAGCATGCTCACCGCGAACAACCCCCACAGCCACCAGGCCCAGGGTTCTCCACGGCTCAACGCCGTGGCCGAATTGAAGCCTGGCGGG